>DAHUXD010000024.1 GCA_027307335.1 Acidobacteriota bacterium | reverse complement strand
CGGCCGCCGCCTCCGCCGCGGCGGCGTCCGCGTCCGCGACGGCCGCTCCGACGCCGTCGCCCTCGGTGCGCGCGAGCACGGACCGGGCCGCGGCGCGCGGCTGCGTCTACCTCGGCGAGCTCGAGTGGACGGCCTCGTGCGGCGATTCTTCCGAGGCCGTCACCGGCCCCTGCGCCGCGGAAGCCGCGCGGCTGGGAGGGAATCTCGTCGTTCGCGAGGGCGGCCGCGCCGGGGTCTTCTCGTGTCCGACGAAGCCGTAGTCCCCTCGGAGGCGGCGCCCGATCTCGGCCTGACGCGCCCGCGGGGGTTGCGGCTCGAGCGGGCGCCCATCCGGAGACGGGAGCTGGCCGTGACCCTTTCCGCGTGGCGGCTCTTCGTCCTCGCGGACGAAGGGGAGGGGATGATCACGCGGATCGAGAGCGGGGACGCGCCGCCGCTCTTCCGGGGAGAGGGCGTCTGCCTGGGCTGGCCGCAGGAGCGGCTCGCCGCGGCGTACGCGGCGCTCCTGCCGGGCGACGACACGCCGCCGCCCGAGTTCATGCAGCTCGGCTGATCGTTCCGCGGCCGCGTCGGCCGCACTCAGGACAGGGCCCGCGCCGCGTCCTCGAGGGCGCTCCGCTCCGTCGCATCCAGGAGCGGCGCGGCGGCGGGGTAGTACGCGTCGCGCAGGCCGCGCTCGTGCGCGTCGAAGCGCCGCGCCAGGTTCTCGGCGAGCCCGAGGACGTCCGCCATGCGGGCACCGCCCTCGATCTGGGCGCGCAGCTGGCGGGTGAGCTCGCGCAGCTGGACGAACTCGAGCATCAGCTCGCGGCGCGCGTCGCGGCCGGGAATCGCGGCGCGGTCGAGCGCCGGGAGGAGCCCGCGCTCTTGCGCCGCCGTCCAGCCGTCGAGCGCGTGCTGGAAGTCGGCGAGTCCCAGCCGATACGCGGGGCCGTCGCGCCGCTCGAGCGCGCGGCGGAAGTCGTCGAAGCGGAGCCGGAGTCCCTCCTGCGCCCTCCGCAGGAGCTCGAGGGCGTTCTCCACCTCAGACGCCGGCGAGCCCCGGCTCGATGCGCTCCCAGCCCTGCTCGAGGGCCCACAGGTCCATCGCGAGGCTGACGAGGTCGTCGACCTCGGGGATCGGACGCGCGTCCTCGGAGAGGTCGAGCGACTTCACGTACCTCCGGCAGGTCTCGCAGGCCTCGACGCGGACGGCGGGATGCTGCTCCGAGGAAAACGACGGGAGCTTCCTCGGGTCCGTTTCGAGGCACGACGGGCAGAGGATGCGGTCGAACGGCCACTCGCCGCCACAGAGGGCGCATGCGAGGAGGCGGCGCGCGCCCTCCATCTGGGAGCCTCCCCGCCGCACCGCCACCCAGGGGAGCCCGCCGCAGAAGGGGCAGCGGCCCCGCGTGTGCATCCGGCCAGGCGGCACGGTCAGCGCGCGCAGCGTCTCCGCGTACGGCCGCAGCGCGGCGCGCGAGAGGTAGTCCTCCCGCGACGAGCGGTCGCCCGACCAGTAGACGAGAAGGCGGGTTCGTCGGGTCTCGAGCGGGTCCTCCCGCCGCGCGCGCGCGTCCTCGGCGAGCGGCTCCGGCCCGGCGTCGGCGGCGTAGCGCAGGATCTCCGGCACACGATCGAGGAACCGGCCGACGTCCCGGTCCAGGTGTCCGGTCAGCGGCTCGTCCGCGTGGGCGGCCTCGACGAACCCGGCGAGCCGCCCCTGCGCGCGGTAGAGGCCCGCCGCGAAGCGCAGCGGCTCCTCGGACGACGGGGCGCCGGAGGCCAGCGTCTCCGCCCGGGCGGCGCGGCGCTCGAACTCGGAGGCGACGCCGGTCGTCTTACGGGCGCCGCGGATCTTCACCCGTGACTTGTCGATACCAGCCCGGATGGTGCAGCCGCGCCCACTTGCGGGTCACGGTGCCGCGGGTCATCGAGCGGAACGTGCCGGGCTCCGCGACGGTCCCGAGATAGATGTGGAAGATGATCGCGACCATGAAAAGGATGAACGTGGCGTCGTGGACGAGGTACGCGAGCTGCATCAGGATCTTCGGGAAGCTCTGCGGGAACCACATCATCAGGCCGGACAGCAGCAGCCCGAGCGCGCCGAGGCCCGCCGTCCAGAAAAAGAACTTCTGCCCTCCGTTGTACTTTCCGACGTTTTCGTCGTCCACCTCTTCCCAGCGCATGTAGCGGATGAGCTTGGGGCCCCACCAGCCCTTCTCGTCCGACCGGAACCTCATGTCGGAGGCCCAGTCGAAGATCTCGAAGAGGACCGAGAGGAAGAAGGCAACGCCCAGCCAGGGATGGAGAACGCGGCAGACCGTCAGGCCGCCGAAGAGATGGGCCATCCAGCCGAAGACGGGCGTCCAGATCGGCATCCCCGTGAACACGCAACCGAAGAAGGTCACGGCGACGACCCAGTGGAGGACGCGGGAGGACAGCTTGTGACGGATGATCTCGTTGCCGACGAGGACGTCTTCCTGGTCGCGGGCGACGAGGACGGCCGGATCCATGGGCCGGCGGGAGGGAGGAGCGACGGTGCTCATCATGACTCCTATGCGTCCGGAAGGTTCGCGTCGTGGGCGTCCGCGCCCTTGACGCCCTTGCGTCCGTGGTTCATGTAGTGCCCGAACGCGCCGATGACGGCGCCAAAGATCGCGATCGCTCCGAGCGGGCGCACGATGGTCTTCCAGAGCTTCACGCCCCACGGCACATGGGGATCGACCGGGAGGTCGTAGTACTCGGGGTGATCGCCGTGCGCGAGGACCGTGATGACGCTCGTGCCGTGGACTCCCTGCGGATCGTAGACCGCGGCCTGCGCGAAGCCGTTTCCCTTGAGCTGCTGGACGCGGCCCTTCGCGAGCTCGAGCATGTCCTGCTTGGTGCCGAAGTGGAGGCAGCCCGTCGGGCAGGCCTTGATGCAGGCGGGCTCGAGGCCGACCGAGACGCGGTCGACGCAGAGCGTGCACTTGGCCATCTTCCCGGTCGTGGCCGAGAACCGCGGCACGTCGAACGGGCAGCCGGTCTCGCAGTACTTGCAGCCGATGCACTGGTCCGGGTTCACGTCGACGATGCCGTTGGCGTACTGCACGATTGCGCCCGGCGCCGGGCACGCCGCCAGGCACCCGGGCTCGTCGCAGTGCATGCACTGGTCCTTGCGCATCAGCCAGGCGAGCCCGCCGTCGAAGTCGCGCTCGTTGAAGCGGATCAGGTTCCAGAACTCGGCGTGGAGCGTGGGCAGCGTCTGGTAGGTGCCGACCTGCTCGGTGGCGACGGGGCCGAGGTCGTTCCACTCCTGGCAGGCGACCTCGCAGGCCTTGCAGCCGATGCAGGTGGTCGTGTCGATGTACTTCGAGACGACCTGCGCCGTGCGCATTCCCGAGGCGCTGCCCCAGACCGAGGCGGAGGAGCGACGAATGTCGAGACTCATGGCGCTCCTCCTTCTACGCTTTCTCGAGCTTGACGAGGAACGTCTTGAATTCGGGGGTCCACGTGTTCGGATCCATCGCCGACGGCGTCAGGAAGTTGGCGAGCGGACCCGTGTGGCCGGTGTCGCCGGCCGAGTACCCCCAGTGAATCGGAAAGCCGATCTGGATGAGCTCCTTGCCGTCGACCTGCAGGGGCCGCAGGCGCTTCGTGACCATCGCGACGCCCTCGATCGAGCCCCGCGCGGAGGTCACGCGCACCTTCGAGCCGTTCGCGATGCCCTGCTTCTGCGCGTACGCCTCCGGAATCTCGACGAAGAAGCCGGGCTGGAGCTGGTTCAGGACCTCGGTGTGCTTGGTCCAGTAGTGGTAGTGCTCGGTGAGGCGATACGTCGTGCAGACGAGCGGGAACTGGTCCGGCTTGCCGTAGACGTCCTTGTCCGAGGAGAACTTCTTCGTCGCCGGGTTCGACGTCACCTTGGGGTGGAGCGGATTCTGGATGATCGCCTCGACCGCCTCGTAGTGTTCCGGGAACGGTCCGTCGTTGAGCGCCGCCGCGAAGAGGCGGCCGACGCCCTCGGCGTTCATGATGAACGCGCCGTACTCGCCCGGGGGGGAGTCCGGCTTGATGTCGGGCACGTCGCCGACCCACTTCTCGCCGTTCCAGACGATGCCGGGCCGCGTCGGGTCCCAGGCCTTGCCCTCGGCGTCGGCCGACGCGCGGTTGTACATGATGCGGCGGTTGGCCGGCCAGGAGAACGTCCAGTTGGGGTACATGCCGAGCCCGGTCGGATCGGCGGTCGAGCGGCGCTGCGCGTTGTTGCCGGCCTCGGTGTAGACGCCGAGGTGCAGCCAGTTGCCGCAGGCGGTCGAGCCGTCGTCCTGGAGCTGCCCGAAGTTCTCGAGCTGCTGGCCGGCCGTGCGGATCATCTTCGTTTTGTCCTTCGGGTCCGGGATGTCCACGAGCGCCTTGCCGTTGATCTCCTTGAGGACCTCGCCGAGGTCGGGGGCGGCCGGGTTCGAGTAGCTCCACGTCACGTTCAGGACCTGCTCGGGCAGGGCACCGCCCTCCTTCTTGTACAGGTCCCGGACCGCCAGGAAGATCCGCGCCAGGATCTCCTGGTCCGTCTTGGCGTTGCCCGGCGGATCGACCGCCTTCCACTTCCACTGGAGCCAGCGCGCGGAGTTCGTGAAGGTCCCGTCCTTCTCCGCGAAGCCCGAGGCGGGGAGCTGGAAGACCTCGGTCGGGATCTTCGACGGGTCGGGGCCGCCGTACTCCTTCGGCGCCTTCCAGAAGGTCGCCGTCTCGATCTCGTAGTTCTCGCCGACGACGAGCCACTTCAGTTTCGAGAGGGCGTTGACCATCTTCGGGACGTTCGGGCCGATGCCCATGGGGTTCATGCCGAAGGTGATCAGGCCCTCGGGGGCCGGCTCGTCGGCGCCGAGGCGCTTCGAGGAGCCGCGGTACATGTCGTCGTAGATGTACATCCAGGAGTAGTTGCCGTCGACCTTCGGCAGCCACGCGTAGCCGAATTCGTTGTCCTTGGTGGCGTTCTTGCCGTACGTCGCCTTCAGGAGCGACGCCATGAACTTCGGGTAGTTCTGCCAGTAGTTCATGGAGGCCCACGCCTGTTTGTTGAGCGTCGTGGGCGTCGCCGCCTCGAGGTAGTCCTTGAGCGTCTGCTGCGGGCCCGCCGGCGTCTTCAGATAGCCCGGCAGGATCTCGAAGGTCCCCGCCATGTCGGTCGCGCCCTGGATGTTCGAGTGGCCGCGGAAGGCGTTGACGCCGCCGCCGGGCCGGCCGACGTTGCCGAGGAGGAGCTGTAGCATCGCCGCCGCGCGGATGATCTGAACGCCGGTCGAGTGCTGCGTCCAGCCGAGCGCGTAGGTGATCGTCCCGCAGCGCTGGGCATTGCCGGTCGACGTGACGATCTCGCACACCTTGAGGAACGTCTCCTTGGGCGTGCCGCAGATCCTCGCGACGGTCTCGGGGGTGTAGCGCTCGACGTGCTTCTTCAGGAGCTGGAAGACGCAGCGCGGGTTCTCCATCGTCTTGTCGACGGCGTACGCCTTCGTCTTCGGGTCCGCCTCGTAGCCCCAGTTCGTCTTGTCGTAGGTCTTGGTCGCGTCGTCGAAACCCGTGAAGAGCCCGTCATCGAACCCGTACTTCTCGCCGATCAGGTACGGGCCGTTCGTGAAGAGCTGCACGTACTCCTTGTGGAACCGGCCGGTCTCGATCGCATAGCGGATGATCCCGAGGAGGTACGCGATGTCGGAGCCGGCGCGGATCGGCGAGTAGAGGTCGGCGACCGCCGCGGTGCGCGTGAACCGCGGGTCCACGGCGACGAGCTTGGCGCCGCGCGTCTTCTTCGCCTCGATGAACCACTTGAATCCGCACGGATGGTTCTCGGCGGGATTGCCGCCCATGGCGAGGATGACGTCGGCGTTCTTGATGTCGACCCATCCGTTGGTCATCGCCCCGCGCCCGAACGTGGCGGCCAGACTGGCCACCGTCGGGCCGTGTCAAACCCGGGCCTGGCTGTCCCGGTACGGCACCCCCAGGGCCGTGATGACCTTCCACTGGAGGAAGTTGAACTCGTTGGTGTCGGTGCAGCCGCCGATCATCGCGATGCCGGGGGTGCGGTTGACGACCTGGCCCTTGGCGTTCTTGGCGACGAACGTCTTATCGCGCGTGTCCTTGATGTGGCGCGCGATGCGGGCGATCGCGTCGTCCCAGGAAATCTCCTCCCAGTGGTCCGAGCCGGGCTTGCGGACCTTCGGAACGAGCAGGCGATTCGGATTGTTGATGTCCTCTTTGAGGGTCGCCCCCTTGGGGCAGAGCGTTCCGCGATTGATCGGATGGTCGGGATCGCCCTCGACGTGGACGACGGCGGCGGTCGCGTTCTTCGCCTTGTCGCCCAGGGTGTGGATGATGACGCCACAGGAGACCGCGCAGTAAGGGCAGGTGCTGCGCGTTTCGGTCGTGCGCGAGATCTTGAATTCGCGCATCTCGGCGTTCGCCCGGGAGACGTCGAAGCCGAGGGCGATGGTGGTTCCGAGACCGGTGGCCCTCAGGAACCCGCGACGCGTGACCTCCATGGGCACCTCCTCTATTCAGGTCTCGACCCTGCAAGGAGTACGCCGAAGGGCAAAGAGCAAGAGGGCAGGTCTCAGCGAAGACCGTGCCTAAATCGAAATTCAATTCCTACCGGGCGCTCTTGTCAAGAGGAGTGATCGTATCGTGATGCGATATTACTCGGGGACGGTGGCGGGGGCGTGCTCCGGGGCCTTGACGACGGTCACGGTGCAGGTGGCCTGCGCGACGACCCGCGAGGAGACGCTGCCGAGATACCGTCGGAGGGTCGAGCTGCCCCGCGAGCCGATCACGATCCGTTCGACGTGGTTCGTCCGGGCGAACTCGAGGATGGCGTCCGCCGGGTCGGGAGCCTCCAGGACGTGGTGCGTGACGCGGCCGACCCCCAGACCTAGTGGCCTCGTCCAATGCTGGAGCTCGACCAGTCGCTGGATTCGGATGCTCCGGCCTTCGGCGTCGAGCATGCTCGGATCCATCCCGATCCGGGACGTCTTCAGGACCGTGAGGCAAGCGAGGCGCGTGCCGGGCAGTGTCTGGAGGACCCCGCGGGCGGTCATGCGGATCGCCTCCGACAGGGCCTCGGATCCCTGCTCGAGGTCGAGGGCGACCGCCACGATCGGGGCCCGGGCGATCTGCTCCTCGGCGGAGCGCTTGAGGTCGGGCTCTTCCCCGATCCGCCGGAGCCGCCGCCGAAGGACCGTCCAGCCGCCCGCGCGCGACCGGCGCGTGGCCCGCTCGGTCAGCTCGACCTGGTCGGTGTGCCTCAGCTCGAAGGCGAGCTGGGCCGCCGTCTGGTACCGGTCGGCGGGGGAGACCTCGAGGCAGCGGAGGATGACCTCCTGGAGCCACGGCGGGCAATGCCGGTGGCGGGCGCTCGGGGGGACGGGGTCCCGGTACAGTCGCTGGCGCAGTCCTCGAATCGAAGTGGGGTTCCCGAAGGGACGCTCGCCGGTCGCGAAGTAGTAGAGGACGACCCCGAGCGAGAAGATGTCGCTGCGCGGGTCGTTGCGGATCTGGACGATCTGTTCGGGGGAGATGTACGGGCCGGTGCCGATCGGAAGCCGGAACTGCTCGGCGAGGAGGTCCGGAAGGCGGTCGTGCCGCGACAGGCCGAAGTCCACGAGGACGCCGGTCCCGTCCGGCCGGAACATGATGTTCGAGGGCTTGACGTCCAGGTGGATGACGTGCTGGCCGTGGATCGCGTGCAGGGCCGCCGCGATCCGGGCGCCGATCGAGGCGACCTCGCCGGGGTCGAGCGGCGCGTCTTCGAGGCGCGCCCGGAGGGAGGCGCCGCCGATCCGTTCCATCACGATGTAGGGCTGGACGGACCAGTCGCCGGCCGCGAGGAAGCGGGGCACGTGCACCCCCGACAGCGTCGGCAGGATCATCTGCTCGACCTCGAAGCCCACGAGCGAGGCCGGGTCGTCGACGTCCCGGAACAACGGGATCTTCATCACGAGGGGAGAGGGAAGGTCGGGCCGGCGCACCAGCCAGATCTCCGCCATGCTGCCCTGGTGGATCTTCTCCTCGAGGACGTACCCGTCGATGGCGGCGCCCGGCTGGCGCGCCGGCGCTCTTCCGGGAGTCAGCGCCCCGCCTCCAGGCGCACGTTGAAGGAGAGCGGCAGGCCCGCCTCGAGGATCTTGCGCCGCGGCGCCTCGTCGTCGTAGGGGACGCGGTGGAAGGTCAGCGTGTCGGTCGCCTCGTCGAGGAGCGCGTAGCAGGCCGCGGGGTTTCCGTCGCGCGACTGGCCGACCGCGCCCGGGATCGCGAGCCATCGCCGCTGCGGCCCGAGCGGGATGCCCGTCCCCGGAGCCGGCGCGAACGCGGCCGGCCGGCCGTCGGGGCCGAGGTGGTAGAGCGCCGGCGTGTGCATGTGGCCGCAGAAGGTCATCCGGCAGCGGGTGGCCCGCATGCTCCGACCCGCGTCGTAGGGCGAGGTGACGTACTCCCAGCGCTCCGGGTCCCACGCGTTGGCGTGCACGTAGAGGCGCGGTCCCTCTTCGATCGAGAGGGGCAGCCCGCGCAGGAACTCGAGCTCCCCGGCAGAGAGTCTTGCCCGCGTCCAGCCGATGACCATGCGCGCCTCGGGGTTCATCCGGGCCGAAGGCCCCTCGAGCACGGCCTGGTCGTGGTTGCCGAGGATCGCGACCCCGCCGCGCGCGACGAGGCCGCGGACGAGCGCGAGCACGGGAACCGGATCGGCGCCGTAGCCGACGAGATCGCCGAGGAAGACGCACCGCGAGGCGCCGGCACGATCGGCGTGCTCGAGGCAGGCCAGCAGGGCCTCGAGATTCGCATGAACGTCCGAGAGAAAGGCGATCCGCATGAGCCTCCGGCGCCTCGCCGCGTCATGCTACCCCGTCGCGAGCGATCCCGATCCGAGGCCGGCGGCTCCGGAGAGGATCCGGTCCCGCATTCCCTCTCTCGTCCATCGGGGCGGAAGCGTTCCGCCCGGGGTCCGAGTCGGCGCGGGCCGGAAGGGAATGACGCATCTGCATCAGGGTCGTGGCCGACTGCAGTAGCATTCTGGAGCCGCCGCGGAGAGGCCGATCGCCGCGTCTTCTCGAAGGAGGGTGCGATGAGGCTCGTCAACCCGATCGTTCGCCGGTGGCTCGACGACGGACGCGCCGACCCGGAGGAATTCTGGGGCCGGGCGGCCCGCGAGCTCCACTGGTTCCGGCCCTGGGACCGGACGTTCGTCTGGAATCCCCCGACGTTCCGGTGGTTCGACGGCGGACAGACCAACCTCTGCTTCAACGCGCTCGATCTCCACGTCGCGCGCGGCCGCGGCGGCCACGCGGCGCTGGTCGGGTTGAACGAGCGCGGCGACTGCCGGGTCTTCACCTACGCGCAGCTCCTGTCTCAGGTCGAGCGCGTCGCCGCGGCGATGCGCGGCCTCGGGATCGGCAAGGGCGATCGCGTCACGATCTACATGCCGACCGCGCCCGAGGCCATCCTGCTGATGCTCGCGGCGGCGCGCATCGGCGCGATCCACGTGGTCGTGTTCGCCGGCTTCGGATCCGGGGCGCTCGGCGACCGGATCCGCGCGAGCGGCTCGAAGGTGGTCTTCACCGCCGACCGGACCTTCCGGAAGGGAAAGGACGTCGCCTTGAAGACGATCGTGGACCAGGCGCTCTCCGGCGCGCCGCACGAGGTCGAGAAGGTCGTGGTCTGGTGCCGCGACGGCGCGAAGCCGCCCATGACGGCCGGCCGCGACATCGCCTGGGAGACGTTCCTCGAGGGCGGGCACGGCCAGAATGGCGGCTACGTGCCGATGGAATCGAACGAGCCGGCCTTCATCCTGGCGACGTCCGGCACGACCGCGAAGCCGAAGCTCGCCGTCCACACGCACGGGGGGTACGCCGTGCACATCTCGAGCATGGCGAAGTGGTGCTTCGGCTTGCGGCCGGACGACGTCTGGTGGTCCACCTCCGACATCGGCTGGATCGTCGGGCACAGCTACATCGTCTATGCGCCGCTGCTCGCCGGCTGCACGACGCTCGCCTACGAGGGCGCGATCGACCATCCGGATCCGGAGACCGTGTGGAAGATCATCGAGCAGTTCCGCGTCTCCGGCGTCTTCACCTCGCCGACGGCCGTCCGCCTCCTGATGCGCTACGGCGAGGCCCCCGCGCATCGTCACGACCTCTCCTCGCTCGAGCGCGTCCTGTGCGCCGGCGAGGTCTTGAACGCCCCGGCGTGGGAGTGGCTGCAGGAGAACGTCCTCCGCGGCCGCGTGCCGGTGATCGACCACATGTGGCAGACGGAGACCGCGGGCCCCGTGTTCGGCAATCCCTACGGGATCGCGATGCTGCCGATCAAGCCGGGCTCGGCGGCGGTGCCGCTGCCCGGCATCGAGGCGTCGGTCGTCGCGATGGACGGAACGCCGTGCGGACCGGGAGAGAAGGGCATCATGGTGCTCGGGCGGCCGTTCCCGGGACTGACCCCGACGCTCTGGGGCGAACCCGAGCGATACGGGCGCGACTACTGGGAGAAGATTCCGGGCGTCTACTGCACGGGCGATTCGGCGCACATCGACTCGGACGGCTACGTCTGGTTCGCCGGCCGCGCCGACGAGCTGATCAAGATCGCCGGCCATCGCATCGGCACGATCGAGGTGGAGACGGCGTGCCTGCAGCACTCCGCGGTCGCCGAGGCCGGCGTCACGGGACGGCCGGACTCCCTGCGGGGCGAGGTCATCTCGGCCTTCGTGGTGTTGAAACAGGGCCATGTGCCGTCCGACGGCCTCCGCCAGGACCTCCTCGAGACGATCCGGCGGGAGCTCGGGCCCGTGGCGGTCATCGGCGAGCTCAACTTCGTCAACTCGCTGCCGAAGACGCGGTCGGGCAAGATCATGCGCCGCGTGCTGAAGGCCGTCACGCTCGACATGGAGCCGGGCGACATCACGACCATCGAGGACGAGGGCTCCGTCGAGGAGGCGCGCGAGGCCTGGCAGGCGATCCGGGCGCAGGTGCGGGCGACCGCGCCGACCCGCTGACGAAGGCCGCAAGAAAAGAAGGGCGGGAGCCGCGCGGCTCCCGCCCTCGTCGTTTCGGAACTTGTTTCTAGAAGTTGTAGAGACCCGACAGCGCGAGCTGCGTCGAGTTGACCTTCTTCTCGAGCAAGCCGACGGAGAGATCGTCCTTGATGTACTCGAAGCCGAAGGACATCGGCCCGCTCTTCCAGCGGAGCATGCCCGCGTACTGCATGTTCTTCATGCGGCCGGCGGTCGGGCTGACCCACGCCGCCACATCCGAGTTTTTCGGGTCGTCGATGCCCCAGAAGCCGAAGATGCCCCAGTTCTTCGTGATGTCGAAGCCGAGCTGCGCCCAACCGCCCGTGCTGCGGATCTTGCCGAACTGGGTGATGGCGCCGAACTGCTGGCCGATCCCCTGTCCGTCGTAGCCGTTGCCCTGGATGAGGACCGGTCCGATCTGGAACTTCGCGCCGATCTCGACGGCCTGGCCGTCGAGCTTGTCGCTGTGGCCCGGGCCGCACGGGCTCGTGGTCGCCGGGGGAATCGGATTGCATCCGGAAAAGCCCGCCCCGGAGAGATCCTTCACGTCGTAGTGGCCGACAAGGTACGCACTCCAGGTCGCCGTGTCGCCCATTTTTCCGCTCACGTTGAAGCGGGCCTCGAACTGAGGCCAGCTGGAGTTTCCGGCGGTCTGCCAGTTTTCGCAGTTGGTGTTCGTGCTTTCGCAACCCGGGCCGTTCCAGGAGCCGGACATGATGGCGGTCGAGATGTCGGCCTGCACCGCCGAGTCCTTGTCCGTCAGCTTCTGGATCACGAAGAGGCCGACGAAGCGCCAGCCGATGTCACCGGCCGACCCGTAGCCGAGCGGGAAGGCGATGTGAGAGAGCGACACGGCGGTGTTGCCGAACAGAGGCGCCCAGTTCTGGCCGAGCTGGATCGTGGTGCTGCCGTTGGTCATCTGAAGGTAGCCGAGGCGCAGACGGGGAACCGGCTGCTGGCCCTCGAAGGAGCTGGCAAGGGGATTGGCGAAGCCGCCGAAGAAGTCCATCTCGACAGTGCCGCCGCCCTTCCAATCGCCGAAGAGCTTCGGACCGTCGAAGGCGAGCGTCAGGCGCGTGTTTCGAATGTCCCCGCCCCCGAACCAGCAGTCGATCTCGCACTGGGCGCCGGCCGGGAACTCGGCGTTCTGGCCGTTGCCGAAGGTCGTGTTCTGGTTCTGAGCGAACGCCGTCGCGCTGATGAATCCCTTGAGCGTCAGCGTTCCGGCGCCTCCGAGCGATACCGTGGCCTGGGCCGACAGCGCCGCCGCCACCAGGAAGATGCAGGCTGTCACCAGAACGGAACGAATCGTGGACCTCATAAGCCGGCTCCTTTCTCCTTCACACCATTGAGCACGCGAGGGACGGACCCTTCGCCGGTCGAAAACTGAATGGAAGGGAAATCGGAAACGCCTGCGGCAGGAGGTCGCGAAGGAACGCTCAACGTCCTCCGCTGCTGGACCGGCGCACCGTTCGAGCCGCGCCCCATCGACATGGCCGTCGTCTCCGGCTGTTCTGCGTATCCTAACGCGCTTTTTACAGGAGCTTAAGCATGGCGCCGAAAAAAGCCCTGAATCAAATTCATCAACCGCAGGAGGCGGCCCGCCGCCGCCCCCCGGCCCCGTTCGGCCGGTCTACTTGACGGAGCCGACGGTGAAGCCGGAGATGAACCGATCGAGAAAGAGGTTGTACACGATGCCGATCGGCAGGCTCGCGATCAGGCAGGCCGCCATCAGGGCGCCCCAGTAGTAGACGTCGCCCCGCACGAGGAAGATCGGCACGCCCACGCCGACCATCTGGTTCGCCTCGGGCGATATGAAGGTCAGCGCGTAGACGAACTCCTGGGTGACGAGCGTGAAGCTGAAGATGACGACCGTCAGGATCCCGGATACGGAGATCGGCACGACCATCTTCAGGAAGGCGCCAAACCTCGTCAGGCCGTCCACCATGGCCGCGTCCTCGAGCTCCCTGGGAATCGACTTGAAGAACCCCATGAGCAGCCAGATCGAGAACGGGATCGTCATGCTCGGATAGACCAGGACCAGGGAGTAGATCGAGTCCTGCAGTCCGAGGAGCGCGACCACGCGCGAAAGGGGGATGAAGAGCAGCGTCGGCGGGATCAGGTAGGTCAGGAAGATCGCGATCCCGAGGCGCTGCCCCCACCGACCCGTCAGGCGGGTGAGGGCGTACGCCGCCGGAACCGCGAGCAGGAGCGTGATGACGACGACGATCGCCCCCACGAGGGCCGTATTGCCGAGCCAGCGCACGAACCGGGTCTGCGTGAACAGGAACCGGATGTGTTCGAGCGTCGGCGGCAGGTTGAACTTGAACGGATTGTTCTCGACCGTGTACAGGTCGATGTTCTGCTTGAAGGAGGCGATCAGCATCCAGAAGAACGGGAACGCCAGGGCCCCGGTGAAGAGCGCGAGGACGCCGACGTGCAGGACCCGGCCCGCGATCCGCCGCGCCGGGCTCAGACGACCTCCGCCCGATGCGCGAGGCGCAGCATGAAGTACGCGGCGAGGACGAGGACCGGGACGAGGAAGAGCGAGATGGCGGCGCCCGCGGCGAGGTCGCTGCCCGCGATGCCGGTCGCGAAGGCGAGCGATGGAAGCGTCTGCGTCGAGTCGAACGGCCCGCCCGCCGTGAGGATGTACACGACCGTCATGTCCGTGAAGGTGAAGATCGCCCCGAAGAGGACCGCGACCGACAGGATCGGCGTCATCATCGGCAGGTTGATCTGGAAGGCCGTCCGCCAGAATCCGGCCCCGTCGATCGCCGCGGCCTCCGGGATTTCCTTCGAGATCGCCGACCGGCCGGCGAGCATGATCACCGTCGAGAAAGGGATCAGGCGCCAGCAGTGGACGAGGATGACCGACGCCATCGCGAGGTGGGGCTCACCGAGCCACATGGGGGCGTTGTACGGCTTGTAGACATGGAGGGCGACCAGCACCCAGGTGATCACGCTGTAGATCGAGTCGAGGATCCACTTCCAGCCGATCGTTCCGAGGGAGACGGGCGCGACCCACGGGAGGAGGATGAGGAAGCGGATGAAGCCGCGACCCCGAAACGGCTTCTCCAGCGCGATCGCGAGGATGTTCGAGCAGACGATGACGATCGCCTGGGCGCTGACCGTGAAGACGATCGAATTCCGGAGCGCCTTCCGAAAGCCGGGGCTCTGGAGGATGCTCCGGAAATTCTCGAAACCGACGAAATGGAAGCCGGTGCTGCCGATGCGGGCGTCGCTGAAGGCGTAGAGCACCGCGAGCACGAAGGGGACGCCGATGAGAAGGATGATGTAGAGGACCGACGGCGCGAACATCGCCGTCCCCAGCATCCACTTCGGCGCGGCCGCGCCGGGGCGCCTCCGGTCGCTCACCGCCATGCCACGGACCGGGGTGTCGTGCGCTTCCCGCTCGACCGGTCATAGAACTTCAGGTGCCGTTCGGACACGGCGAAGGCGTGCACGCCGCCCGCATCGAACGGCAGCGTGAGCGTGGAGGCCAGACGGGACACCACCGTCTTGCCGTGGAAGGGTCCGCCCTCGATCGAGCCGTAGACGATGCGCTCGGCGCCCAGGTACTCCTCGTGGCCCACGCGGAGACCCACGGGCACGTACGGGCCCTCGCGGTCCGCGGCCCGCATCGGTTCCGGGATGGCCGCCCGGCCGGCGAGGACCGAGACCGGAAAGAAGTGCTCCGGCCGGAAGCCCACGATCACCTCGTCCCTCTCGACGAGGTTCATCGGCGGCGAGCCGAGAAAGGTCGCCACGAAGGTATCGGCCGGCTCGTCGTAGACCTCGGCGGGCGTGCCGATCTGCCGGACCTCGCCGAAGTTCATGACGACGATACGGTCGCCCATCGCCATGGCCTCGACCTGGTCGTGCGTGACGTAGATCGTCGTGGTGCCGACGCTCCCGTGGAAGCGCTCGAGCTCCTCCCGGGCGGACGCGCGGAGTTTGGCGTCGAGGTTCGAGAGCGGCTCGTCGAGGAGGAACACGGCCGGCTCGCGGACGATCGCCCGAGCCAGGGCGACCCGCTGCCGCTCGCCGCCCGAGAGCTCGCGCGGCTTGCGCTCGAGGAGGCGCCCGATCCCGAGGAGGCCGGCGGCCCACTCGACCTTCTTCCGGTGCTGGTCCTTCGGCACGCCCTGCGCCTTCAGCGGGAACGCGATGTTCTTGTACACGGTCAGGTGCGGGTAGAGCGCGTAGCTCTGGAACACCATCGCGATGCGCCGTTCGCGCGGCGACAGGCGGTTCACGACGCTGCCGCCGATCAGGATCTCGCCCGACGTGGGCGTTTCGAGGCCCGCGATCATGCGGAGGAGGGTCGTCTTGCCCGATCCCGACGGCCCGAGGAAGACGAGGAACTCGCCCTCGTGGGTCGTCAGGCTGACGTCGTTGACCGCCCCGAGCTCGCCCTGCTTGAAGACCTTGGTGAGATGCCGTGTCTCGACGATCGCCATTCAGTGATCACTCCGAATCGGGGACGATGTCCTTGCGCATCCCGCCGAACAGTCAAAGGCTCCGGCCGCGCGGCGCGACCGGAGCCTACAGGAGAACCTCTCCAGGATGTCTACTTCCAGCGCGCGAAGATGCGCTTGTACTCCGCCTCGGCCGCCTTCGCCGCGTCTTCGGGGCTCTCGTCGCCGCGGGCGACCTTCGCGAACATCGTGGGAAGCACCCACGTGCTGAAGGCCTCCGAGATTCCGGCGGTCGCGTAGCCGGGGTACCCGACGTTGGTGGCCCACTCGAGCACGTTGCCGAGCACCTTGTACTTGTCCTTGGGGTTCGCGCGGTCGTCGCTCGCGATCAGCTTCTGCAGGTCGGGCACGGTCGAGGGGAAGCACGGGAAGTTGTAGAACTGCCCGGCGAGGAATCCGTCCCGGAAGTGGTCGATCCAGTCGATCAGGAACTTCTGGGCGCCGTCCTTGTTCTCCGCGAACTCCCAGATGACGTAGCAGTTCATGACGTGCTCGGCGGCGAGCCGGCGCACGGGGCCCTTGAGGGCCGGGCTGATCATGATCTTCGCGTCGATGGGCAGGTGCTCGCGCTCGGACTGCCGCGTGACCGAGATGGCGTTCTGGACGTAACTGACGCGGCCGGCCAGCATGGCCTGGTTGTTGGAGGGTGGGGTCCACGTGAAGACTTCCGGCGTCTCGGTCTGCTGGTAGAGGTCCTTGACGTACTTGAGGGCCTCGATCGTCTGCTTGGAGTTGAGCGTGACGTTGCCGGCCTCGTCCTGCTCGGCCCCGCCGAACGACCACAGGATCGCCCGCATCGCCATGGAGGTGTCGAGCTCCTGCGCGAGCCCGACCCCGCAGGGATGGCCCGAGGCGTCCCGGATCTTCTTCGCGCCCTTGAGCAGGTCGTCGTACGTGTCCGGGCCGTTCGGGTATCCGGCCTCGGTCCACCAGTCCTTGTGCCAGTTGCCGGGGTCCGGGGTGTAGGCGTCCGAGAAGGCGAAATACTTCTTGGTCTTCGGGTTGAACGTGGACTTGTGCGCGAGGTCGATCTTCTTGCCGTGCTTCTTCTCGACCTCGGCGTACACGTTCGACATGTCGATCACCTGCGGCTCGTAGGACGCCGGAGGCGACAGGAACATGAAGAGGTCGTGGCCCTTCTTCGCGGACGCCTCCGAGGCGGCTCGGGCGGGCAGGTCGACGAGGTTGATGTTGTCGACGATCACCTCGGTGTCGTTCTTCTGGCCCCATTCCTTGATGTAGGTGCCGTTGAACCACGTGTCCCACGCCGGGACGAAGTGGCTCCACTGGAGAATCTTCAGCGTCTTCCCGGCCGCACGGGCCCGGTCCGGGAACAGAAACGCCGGGCCGCCGGCGGCGAGGGCGCCAGCCCCCGCGAGCTTCGCAAATTGTCGGCGGGTCATCCCGCGCTGTCTCTTTCTCGCCATCGCCTCCTCCTGCGTCAAGACCGCGGCGCGGGAGCCTCCCGCGCCGCGGGAATCCGAATCAGAAGTCCTGCTGGATGTCCCGGTCCTTCGTCTCCCGGAGGAACAGGCTGCCGATCACGAAGCTCATGATCGACACGATGATCGGGTACCAGAGACCCGCGTAGATGTTGCCCTGCGTCGCCACGATGGCGGTCGCGAGCAGCGGCAGCATGCCCCCGAACCAGCCGTTGCCGATGTGGTACGGGAGCGACATGGACGTGTAGCGGATGCGCGTCGGGAAGAGCTCGACGAGGAAGGCGGCGATCGGTCCGTAGACCATCGTGACGTAGACGACCATGATCACGAGGATCAGGATGGTCATCGGCCAGTTGAGCCCCGCCTTGTCGAACTTGTCGGGATAGCCCGTCGACTTCAGGGCGGCCTTGTAGTCGTCTTCCTTCCAGCCCTTGAGCTCGACGTCGCCGATCTTCGTCACGACCGTCTGGCCCTCGACCGCCGGCAGATCGTGGAAGGACAGGCCGTTCTTCGTCAGGAAGTCTTTCGCCTTGTCGCAGTCGGAGTAGCGCGTCTTCGGCGTCGGGAAGATGTGCATCGAGCAGTCCGTAGCGGCCACGGTGACCGGCGTCTTCACCGCATACGCCTCGAGGGCGGGGTTGACGTAGTGCGTCAGGCCCTTGAAGAGCGGAAAGTATGTGAGGGCGGCGATCAGGCAGCCCGCCATGATGATCCATTTCCGACCGATCCGGTCGGACAGCCACCCGAAGAAGATGAAGAACGGCGTGCCGATGACGAGCGAAATGCCGATCAGCCAGTACGTGGTCAGGTAATCGACCTTGAGATACAGCGTCAGGAAGAACAGCGCATAGAACTGGCCCGTGTACCAGACGACGCCCTGGCCCGCGGTGGCGCCGAGGAGGGCGAGGATGACGATCTTCAGGTTGCTCCACTTGGTGAAGCTGTCGGTCAGGGGCGCCTTCGAGCCCTTGCCCTGTGCCTTCATCGACTTGAAGACGGGCGACTCTTCGAGCTTCAGCCGGATGTACACGGAAAAGGCGAGCAGGATGACGGAGACGAGGAAGGGGATGCGCCAGCCCCACGTCTTGAACACCTCCGCCGGAAATTTGACGCGGCAGACGCCGATGACGACGAGGGCGAGGAGCAGCCCCAGAGTCGCCGTCGTCTGGATCCAGCTCGTGTCGACGCCGCGCTTGCCGTGGGGGGCGTGCTCGGCGACGTAGGTCGCCGCGCCGCCGTACTCGCCGCCGAGGGCGAGGCCCTGAAGGAGCCGCAGCGCGACGAGGAGGATGGGAGCCAGGAAGCCGATCGAGGAGTACGTGGGCAGCAGGCCGACGGCGGCCGTCGAGGAGCCCATGACCACGATCGTGATCAGGAACGTGTACTTGCGGCCGACGAGGTCGCCGATGCGCCCGAAGACCAGCGCCCCGAAGGGGCGAACCAGGAACCCGGCCGCGTAGGCGACGAACGAGGAGAGCAGTGCGGCCGTCGCGTTGCCCGGGGGAAAGAACAGGGCCGCGAAGAAGGGCGCGAGTGTGGCGTACAGATAGAAGTCGTACCACTCGAAGACGGTGCCCAGGGACGAGGCAATGATGACCCGCTTTGCCTCCGGGGCGAACTTACTCTCGGCGGCT
Organism: Acidobacteriota bacterium; assembly: GCA_027307335.1. Classification (GTDB taxonomy): domain Bacteria; phylum Acidobacteriota; class Thermoanaerobaculia; order UBA5066; family Gp7-AA6; genus DAHUXD01. The sequence goes on along the minus strand of DAHUXD010000024.1, from coordinate 99,377 downwards.
AGTTCCATCGATTCCTCCCTAATTCAACGGCGAAACAAACTCCCGGCCGTCGCAGAAGAACGCAGGAAACGGGATGGGTCGCGGAGGCGCTCGTTGGCGGGATTGTCTTCGAGCCGCCGGAAGCACCTTCCGGCGGGAGCCGTGCGGCTCAGGAGCTCGTCGACGACCCGGCTGGAAGCCATGGTTCTACGGCACCTCGAAATTGGGGAGAGTCTTTGGGAACCCCGGGCCGAAGTCAAGCACGCCCTCGGACGTCGCGGGAGCGGACCGATGCAAATTACCCATTCCGACTCCGAGGGAGGCGATAACATGACCGCCGTTCCCGAGCGAGGCGGGAAAGAGCCGAAAGGACGCGCGTCGTGGGCATCGCGATGGATGGAATGACGGAGTCCCGCCTGCAAGAGGAGCGCCAGCCCCTCGCGGGCGCCGATGCGGGACGCGCGCGACGGCCTCAGGCCTCTCTCGTCCCGAGCCCTTGAACCGCCCGCGATGGCGGCTTCACACGGAGGCAAGAACATGGCGGATGCGAAATCGAACTCGGCGGTCGCGGAGACGAACGAAGCCCAGATCGCGGTCCACTGGAAGGAAGAGGAGTACTTCGATCCTCCCGCTTCGTTCGTCGCCCAGGCCAATCTGAACGACCCCGCCGTCAACGAGCGCTTCGCCGAGAAGAACTTCCCGAAGTGCTTCGAAGAGTACGCGGACATGCTCACGTGGTTCCGGCGGTGGGACACGGTGCTCGACACCAGCGATCCGCCGTTCTGGAAGTGGTTCGTTGGCGGCAAGATCAACGCGTCGTTCAACTGCGTCGACCGCCACCTGGCGAAGCACAAGAACAAGGCCGCGCTGATCGCCGTGCCGGAGCTCGAGAACGAGGACCCGGTGGTCATCACGTACCAGGAGCTCTACGTCCGGGTGAACGAGTTCGCCGCGCTGCTGCGCGACTTCGCGGGCCTGAAGGCGGGCGACCGCGTGACGATCCACATGCCGATGGTCGCCGAGCTGCCGATCACGATGCTCGCGTGCGCGCGCCTCGGGATCGTCCACTCGGTCGTCTTCGGCGGCTTCTCCGGCGAGGCCTGCGGGCTGCGCGCCGCCGACTCGGGCAGCCGCGTCCTCATCTACATGGACGGGTACTACCGCTCGGGCAAGATGATCGACCACAAGGCGGCGGCCGAGATCGCCGTCGCGACCGCGGAGAAGGAAGGGCAGTCGATCGACAAGGTCCTGGTGTGGCGGCGGTATCCCGGCAAGTACGTCTCGGCCGCGCCGATGGTGAAGGGCCGCGACTTCTTCGTCGACGACGTCGTCGGCAACTACCGCGGGAAGCGCGTCGACCCCGTTCCCATGGACGCGGAGGCCCCGCTCTTCCTGATGTACACGAGCGGCACGACCGGCAAGCCCAAGGGCTGCCAGCACCGGACCGGCGGCTACCTCGCGTACGTCACCGGCACGTCGAAGTACATCCAGGACATCCACCCGGAGGACGTCTACTGGTGCATGGCGGACATCGGCTGGATCACGGGGCACTCGTACATCGTGTACGGGCCGCTCTCGCTCGCCGCGACGTCCGTCATCTACGAGGGCGTGCCGACGTTTCCCGACGCGGGGCGCGTGTGGCGCATCGCCGAGCGGCTCGACGTCAACATCTTCCACACGTCGCCGACCGCGATCCGCATGCTCCGAAAGACGGGACCCGAGGAGCCGAAGAAGTACCACTACCGCTTCAAGCACATGACGACCGTCGGCGAGCCGATCGAGCCGGACGTGTGGCGCTGGTACTACGACGTCGTCGGGAAGCGCGAGGCCGTCATCGTCGACACCTGGTGGCAGACCGAGAACGGCGGCTTCCTCTGCTCGACCAAGCCCGGCATCGATCGGATGAAGCCCGGCAGCGCCGGCCCCGGCATGCCCGGCATCTACCCGACGATCAAGGACGAAAAGAACGAGGACATCCCGGCCGGCTCCGGCAAGGCGGGCAACATCTGCATCCGGAATCCCTGGCCGGGGATCATGCAGACGATCTGGGGCGATCGGGACCGCTTCGTCCGGCAGTACTACTCGAAGTATTGCAAGAACCCCCAGAGCAAGGACTGGCGCGACTGGCCGTACTTCGCCGCCGACGGCGCCGTGCTCCCGGCCGACGGGTACTTCCGCATTCTCGGCCGGGTCGACGACGTCATCAACGTCGCCGGCCATCGCCTCGGCACGAAGGAGCTCGAGTCGGCGTGCCTGACCGTCGAGGAGGTCGCGGAGGCGGCCGTCGTTCCCGTCGCGGACGAGGTGAAGGGCCGCGTGCCCGAGGTGTACGTCGCGCTGAAGCCGGCGTACGCGCCGTCGAAGGAGATCACCGACAAGGTGGTGGCGACGATCGAGACGATGATCGGCAAGATCGCGCGGCCGCGGAAGGTGCACATCGTGCCCGACATGCCGAAGACGCGCTCGGGCAAGATCATGCGCCGCGTCCTCGCGGCCATTTCGAACACGCTCGACACCGGCGACATCACGACGCTCGCCAATCCCGACGTGGTCGAGCAGATCCGCGTCGCCGTCCAGGGCAAGGAGAAGGTGGCGACGAAGGAGGGTCCGGAGGACCTCAAGCAGTTCGGCAAGGAGGAGTAACTCCTCCCTCATAGGACTCCGTCCATGCTCGTCCGCGACATCATGAGGCGTCCCGCCATCGCCGTCTCGAGCGAGACGACGCTCGAGGAGGCGTACCGGACGATGCAGCGGGAGAGCATCCGCCACCTGCCCGTCCAGCAGGGCGATCGTCTGGTCGGCGTCGTCACCGACCGGGACCTGAGGCTCGCGACGAGCGCGCTCTCGCCGGCGCCGCTGTCTCCCGGTCGCCCCGTCTCGGAGGTGATGACGCGGAATCCGCAGACGGCCGACCCCGAAGACGCCGTCGAGGACGCCGCCCGCACGATGCGCCGGAAGAAGATCGGCTGCCTGCCGGTCCTCGAGGGCGGCCAGCTCGCCGGCATCATCACCGGGCTCGACCTTCTCGACGCGATCCTGAAGATGACGGGCGTCGACAAGCCTTCGGGGCGCATCGAGGTGCGTCTCGCGGATCGTCCCGGCGAGCTCGCCCGTCTGACCGGCTTCTTCGGCGGCCGCGGACTCGACGTTCACTCGATCCTCACGCACCCGGATAGCGCCACGAGCGCGCGGGTGGTCCTCCGCGTCGGCTCCATCGAGACGCGGCCGCTCGCGGAGGAGCTGCGCGGCTCGGGGTTCGACGTCGTGTGGCCGCCCGAGAAGCCATGGCCTCGGTGATCTACCATCCCGCCTACCGCCAATACAGCTTCGGCGAACACCATCCCTTCTCCCCGGTCCGCGTCGACATGACGCTCGACCTCCTGCGCGAGCTCGGGCATCCGGTCCGTCCGATCGCGCCCGAGCCCGCCACGCGCGAGGAGATCCTCGAGGTCCACTCCGACTACTACGTGCGCCGCGTGGAGGCGCTCTCCGCCGGCGAGGCGGTGCCCGACGCCCGGGACTACGGGCTCGGCACCCCGGACACGCCGGCCTTCCGCGGCATGGACGAGGCCGCGCGCTGGCACGTCGGCGGGACGCTGGCCGCCGCCCGGCGCGTCTGCGAGGCGGGGGAGAAGCGGGTCCTGCAGCTCGGCGGCGGCCTCCATCACGCCCGGCGGAATTTCGCCTCCGGGTTCTGCGTGTACAACGACCTCGCGCTCGCGATCCGCGCCCTCCTGCGGCACGGCCTGTGGGTGGCGTACCTCGACGTCGACGTGCATCACGGCGACGGCGTGCAGCAGATCCTGTACGACGACGGCCGCGCCATGACGATCTCGCTCCACGAGTCCGGGAAGTTCCTGTTCCCGGGCACCGGGGACGTGCACGAGCTCGGCGCCGGCGTCGGACGCGGCCTGAAGCTCAACGTGCCGCTCGAGCCGATGACCGAGGGGAGGAGCTACCTCGAGGTCCTCGACGCCGTCGTCCCGCGCGCGCTCGAGCGCTTCCGTCCGGGCGTGCTCGTCGTGCAGGCGGGCGCGGACGCGCACTTCGAGGACCGCCTCGCCGACCTGATGCTCACGACGCGCGACTACGAGGCGGTGTTCCGGCGGATCCTCGGCTGGGCCGACAGGTTCACCTCGGGACGCGTCCTGTTCACGCTCGGCGGCGGCTATTCGTTCCACGCGTCCGCGCGCGTGTGGGCGCTCCTGTATCTGCTCGTTCACGATCTGCCGGTGCCCGAGGAGACTCCCGAGGCGTGGCGGCGGCGCTGGCGGGAGGCGGCCGGCCAGGAGCTGCCGCTGCGGTTCCACGATCCTGAGCCGTCCGGAGACACCGTCGCGAACCGCGACGAGATCGCCCGGCGCAACCGCCAGGCGGCGGAGCGCCTGCTCGAGGCCGTCGGGCCCTACTGGGCAGGGCGGTCTCAATAACTTCGAGGAGACCCCGATGTTCCAGATCATCGCCGACGGGCGGAACTTCAGCGAGTACGTCCTGCTCCGCGACGGCGAGACGGTGCTCCTGCGGACGGCCACGGGAGGCGACGTGCCCGCGCTCGAGGCCCTCATGGGGGCGGTCTCCCGCGAGGCGCTCCAGATGCGCTTCATGGGAGCGATCGCGCAGGTCTCGCGGCGGATGGTCGAGTTCATGTGCTCGGGCGAGCCGCGCGACCGCGTGTGCCTGCTCGCGATCGTCGGCCAGGGCGACGAGGCGCGCGTCGTGGGGACCGGCACCTACGCCTCGGTCGGCGTCGGCGGGAGAGCGGAGGTCGCCTTCCTCGTCCACGACGCGTACCAGGGGCGCGGCATCAGCACGCTGCTGCTCGAGCGGCTCGCCGGGATCGCCGCGGGCGCCGGCTTCACGGGCTTCGAGGCGGAGGTCCTGTACGAGAACCACGCCATGATCAACGTCTTTCGCGACTCCGGCTTCGAGGTCCACCAGGCCGCGCAGGGCGGAAGCCTCCACGTCGAGTTCCCGGTCGGCGGCGTGTCGCACGTGCGGGAGCGCACCGAGCTGCGCGAGCGCATCGCGACCGCCAACTCGCTCGCGCCGCTGCTGCGTCCCCGCGCCGTCGCGGTGATCGGCGCCTCGCGCGATCCCGCCGCGATCGGCACGCTCATCTTCCGGGCGATCGTCCGCAGCAACTTCTCGGGAACGGTCTATCCCGTCAACAACCAGACGACCGCGGTGCACGGCGTGCGGGCTTACCCGACGGTCCGCGACCTGCCGGAGCCGGCCGAGCTCGCGGTGATCGCCGTCCCGGCGCGCCACGTGCTCGGCGCGGCCGAGGAGGCGCTGCGCGCGGGCGCCCGCGGACTCCTCGTCGTCACGTCCGGGTTCGCCGAGGCGGGTCCGGAGGGCGCCGCGCTGCAGCGCGAGCTCGTCACGCTCGTCCGCTCGCACGGGGCGCGGCTCATCGGTCCGAACTGCCTCGGTCTCATGAACACGCATCCCGACGTGCGGTTGAACGCGAGCCTCGCGCCGCTGCTCGCGCCGCGCGGCCGCATCGGCTTCTACTCGCATTCGGCGGCGCTGGGTCTCGTGATCCTCGACTACGCGGCGGAGCGCGGCCTCGGCTTCTCGACGTTCGTGTCGGCGGGAAACCGCGCCGACGTGTCGGGCAACGACCTGCTCCAGTACTGGGAGGAGGACTCCTCGACCGACCTGGCGCTGCTGTACCTGGAGACCTTCGGGAACCCGCGGCGCTTCGCGCGCCTCGCGCGGCGGATCTCGTACCGCAAGCCGGTCCTCTGCGTGAAGGGGGCCCGGAGCCGCGCCGGCGGCGCCGTCGCGCGGGCGCACATCGGGGCGGTCGCGCAGAGCGACGCCAACGTCGAGACGCTGTTCCGCCAGGCCGGCGTCGTCCGCGCGGACACGCTCGAGGAGATGTTCGACGTCGCGGTGCTGCTCGCGAACCAGCCGCTGCCCCGCGGCAATCGCGTCGGCATTACGAGCAACTCGGGGGGCGTCCTGACGATCTGCGCCGACGCCTGCGACTCGCACGGTCTCGTCGTGTCGCCGGGAGCCGCCGTGGACCTGGGGCCGCTCGTCCCGGTCGACGCCTACGAGCGCGCGGTCCAGGCGACGCTCGAGCGCGACGACGTCGACGCCCTGATCGCCATCCACGCGTGCATCGGGGACTGCGACCCGAAGGTCGTCGGCCGCGCGATCCGCCGCGGCGTGCGCCGCGCCGAGCGCGAGACCGGACTGGAGAAGCCGGCGCTCCTCTGCCTGATCGGGGGCGCGGGGGGCCTCTCGGCGCACCGCGAGGAGGACGCGCGTGCCGCCGAGGCTCGCCGCGTGTTCCCGTCGTACCGCTTCCCGGAATCGGCGGCCCTGGCGTTGTCCCGGGCCGTCCAGTATTCCGCCTTCCGGCACCGGCCCGCGGGTCGCCTGCGCTGGTTCGAGGACGTCGACGCGACGGCCGCGCGCCAGGAGGTCGCGGCGCGACTCGACGAGTCGGAGTCCGGGCGCATCGAGCTCGGCGGCGAGGGAGCGCGAGGCCTCCTGCGGCACTTCGGCATCCGGACGGGCCCCGCCGCGGACGCCGCGCCGGGCGGAGGGTTCCGTCTCGGGGTCCGCTCGGACCCGAGCTTCGGGCCGCTCCTCCACGTCGGGCAGGGCACGGCACCCCTGGTCGTCCGGATCACGCCGCTCACCGACAACGACATCGCCGAGATCGTCGAGGCCGCGGGGCTGCCGGTCTCGCCCGCGCTCGAGGAGCTGCTCGGGCGCGTCTCGCAGCTCGTCGAGGAGCTCCCGTGGCTCGAGGGCATGGACGCGGAGGTGGCGCTCGGCCGCGGCGTCGGGGATCCGACCCTCCTCGGCGAGGGAGTGCGCCTCGAGTTCCTCGCGCCCCGGGCCGCGGTCGCGGCGCCCGAGCCGGCCGGCCGCTCGATGTCGTGAGCGGCGTCCGGCCGCCGGGTCTACAATCGATCCGGTGAAGGCATCCGGAAGCGTTCTGGACGGCCAGGTTCTTGGCCGGCTTGATCGCTGGCGGAAGGCGCGCGCTGTCTTCGTCCGGCCCGACGGGCTCGACGCCGAGCGTGCCGTCGCCGCGGCGTTCGGGCGGAGCTGGGCGCGCGCGCCGATGTACGGGCGGGCGCGGCGGCTCCTCGTCGAGCGTACGCCCGAACAGTTCCTCGAGGATCTCGAGAAGGGCGTCGGCCCGCTCGCCGAGCGGGTGCGCGTCGCCCCCGAGGACATGCGGCAGACCAAGTGGGACGCCATGAGCCGCCTGCAGACGCTGCCCCTCGCCCGCCGCGAGGTGGAGGCGCTCTGGCTCGCCGACGAGCTCGTCTCCGGGGAGTTCTTCGTCGAGTTCCAGCCGATCTTCGACCTCCACTCGGGCGGGATCGTCGGCCAGGAGGGCCTGCTGCGGGGCCGCGGCAAGGAGGCCGGCCCGCGGCTCGCCGCGGACATGTTTCCGGCGGCGGAGGCCCTGAACGTCGACCGCACCTTCGAGCGGTTCTCGTGGTCGTGCGTTCTCGAGTCCGCGCGATCTCTTCCGGCCGAGACGCTCCTCTTCCTCAACGTCAACCCGCGCCTGATCGGACGCTCCGAGCACGCGCTGGTCGCCCTCGGCGAGGAGACCGAGCGGCGGGGGATCCCGTTCTCCCGGCTCGTGCTCGATCTCGTCGAGATCGAGACGCTGCCGTCGGCGCCCGAGCTCGCGCAGGCGCTGACGGTGCCGCGGGACCTCGGCGCCGTCATCGCGCTCGACGACGTCACGTCGGGCTACGGCGCGCTCCAGTTCTGCCATGCGCTGCAGCCCGAGTGGATCAAGGTGGACAGCGAGGTCACGCGCGGCATCGCGCGCGATCCGCGGCGCCGCGCGATCCTGAAGTTCCTCGCCGACCTCTCGAAGGAGTTCTCGTTCACGCTCGTGGCGGAGGGGGTCGAGTCCGCCGAGGACCTCGATGTCTGCGCCGCCGAGGGCGTCGGCGCGGCACAGGGTTACTTCCTCGCGCGCCCCGCCGCCGTTCCTCCGAGCGCCTCGGAGAACTTCCGGGCGTGGCTGGCGGCGCGCCCGAAGGATCAGAGAACGGCCTGATGGCCGCGGAGCGGCCCGCCGAGAGTCTGAGACTCGACGTCTGGCTGGACGTGGCCTGCCTGTTCCCGACCCGCTCCCGGGCCAAGGCCGCCTGCGAGGGTGGGAAGGTGGACGTCAACGGCGCGCGCGCGAAGGCCCACCGCGAGATCCGGGAGGGGGATCGCGTGGCGCTGCCGGGTCCGGGGGGGACGCGCCGAGAGCTCGTCGTCCGCGGCCTCGCGGCCCGGTCGATCCCGAAGGCCGAGGCGCGGAAACTCTACGAGGACGTCACGCCGCCGCCCTCGCCCGAGATCGTCGAGGCGCGGAGGCTCGACCGGTTGCTCTCGCCCCGCGGGGACTCGGGCCGTCCGGACCGCCGGGAGCGTCGCGAGCGGCGGCGCCTCAAGGGCTGGTGACCCGCGGCGAGAGAACGCCGCGCCGAGTCCCGGGCCGAGCGAAGCGAGGGCTGGGCCTCGGAAGAGAAGACCCGCGGCGAGAGAACGCCTCGGAAAAGGGGCGGCGCGGCGCTAGACTGACCCCGTGGACTTCGAGCTCTACTGCCCGTGCTGCAACGCGCGCCTGAAGATCGACCCCGAGCTGAAGGCGGTCATCGCGCACGAGGCGCCGAAGACGCCCCGGAAGTACTCGACGGTCGACGACGCCCTCGGCGCGCTCAAGGGCGCCGACGAGGAGCGCGAGAAGAAGTTCGCGGCATCCGTCGAGGCGGAGAAGTCGAAGAAGGACGTCCTCAACAAGAAGTTCTCCGAGCTCTTCGAGAAGGCGAAAGGCGACTCCTCGAAGCCGGTTCGCGACATCGATCTGGATTGACCTCGCGACTGCGCCGTCTCCTCCTCCGCGCCGCCCCGCTCCTCGTCGCCGGCCTTCTCCGCACCGCGTCCGCGCGGGCCTGGATCTACTCCGAGCACCGCGCGATCACGGCCCAGGGGATCGACACGCTCGACCCGGCGCGGCGGCGTTCGCTCGATGACCTCTGGGGCCTCGCGCGGGAGGGCCACGCGGCGCGCCTCTGCGCATCCCCCGACGCCGGCGACCAGGCGGGACGGCCCGGCTGCATCGATTTCTCGGCGTGGCCCGCGATCAGCGCGGATCACGCCTGCTCCCCGCAGGAGATGCTCGCGGTCGTCCTCGACTCGGGCTGGATCCTGAACGTCGCGGCCATCGCGGACACGACCGGCGACGCGGTCGCGCGCGCCCGCAACGAGAGCGAGCGGCGCAACGCGCAGATGAACGGCGACCTGCGCCTCGAGCGCGTCGACAGGGAATACAGCGCCCGCGCGCGGGCCAACACCGCGCACCACATGCTGCCGCGCTCGGAAAACGACGCCGCCTCGTATCTCGCCGACGTCCTGCGCGACGGCTCCCCGCCGAGCGTCGTCGGGCTCTACGCGCTGCTCCATGCGGCGGCGCTCCATCGCGCGGCGCTGTTTCCGCCACCCGGTGCCTCCGCATCGGAGCGCGGCGCTGAGGCTCGGCTCATCCTGGCGCTGGAGGCCTCCGCTCTCCATTACCTGGAGGACTCCTTCGCGGCGGGCCACATCGCGGGCCTGGGAGGTCCGACCGCCGTGCTCAAGGGCACGCACGACTACTACAACGAGCACGGCATCGACACGGACACGTGGGAGAACGAGCCGGTGGTCCTGTACGGCGACGGCCACATGCGCCCTCCCGATCTGGAGAGGGCGGGGGATGCGGTGCGGGTCTCGCTGCGCCAGGTGCTCGACGCCCTTTGGGAGGATTCGGCGATCCGCTGCACAGCCGCCGCCATCGCGCTGCCCGAGGACGTCTCGGAGGGGACGTTCAGCGTCTGCCACGCCGTTCCGATGCCGGGCTGGACGTCCCCTCCGGATCTCACCGCGGATCTCCTCGCCGTCATCCGTCGGACGCCCCGGCCGCCGCGGGGACCGGGTTATCCGTCGCTGCCGCGTTTTCGCGCGGAGATCGGTCCCTTCGTCGGCGTCGCGAGCGGCTTCCAGGGCGAGGGCGCCGACGGCGGCTTCGCCGCCAACCGCGAGGGCGGCCTGGTCGGGTCGATGGACGTCGGCCTGCGGCTGGGCGTCGGCATCGACGCCCTCCTCGGAGACTCGGGGGACGGTCTCGTGTTCGTCCAGGGCGGCATCGTCCTGCAGTCGCGCTCGAGCGGGGGCTGCGGGAACGCGTGCCCGACGGACCCTCTGCTCTCCCAGTACGTGCCGGGTCTGCCGGCCCGTTCGGCGCTGAACTTCCGTCTTCGGATGCCCTTCTGGCTGATCCCGGGAGACCTGCTGTTCGCCGCGCCCGTGCTCGGGCTCACCAATCCGGCGCTCCTCGAGAAGATGGCGATCGTCGCGGCCGACGGCGGGCTCGTGCCGTGGCAGACGAAGCTCTCGACGCCGATCGGCTCGCTCCAGTTCGTCGCGGGACGGGAGGTCGGCGTGGACCTGTTCGGATACCTCGGGGGCAGGGACGCGTTTGTCGCCGCGGTCGGCCGGACGCCGGGCGGCGCGGCGGCCTTCGAGCCGGTCGCGTTCCGCTCGATCGAGTGGGACTTTCCGATCCTCGAGCTGCGGCCGCTGCGCGAGTACGGAATGCGGTACAGCTTCGCCACCTACCTGCAGCTCGGCGCCGGCTTCGACACGCCGTTCGATGCCGAGTCGCTCGTTCCGGGTCAGCCCGTGCCGCCCCTGAAGACGCGCTACTTCGGTTTCCTCCGGATCTTCTTCGACGGGCGCCGGTATTTCTGACCGCTTCTCGGACTCTGAGCGGGCCGCTTCGCGGCCCGACCGAGAGAGAGGGAACGTCGCTGGAGCACGAGCGCCCTCGAATGAGCCTGCGGTCCCACGCTCCGGCTCGAACGCGTTAAGCCCGGTAGGCCATCTCCTTCAGGAGCTCGATGCGGCGGGCGATCGGAGGGTGGGTCGACCAGAGGCCGGCGAACCAGCCCTGCCGCTGCCCGTCCGTCCCGCCCCGCGGATCCTCGATGCAGAGGTGGGCGATGCCCTGCTTGATCGAGCGCGTGGGCTCGACCGCGGCGGCGATCTTCTCGAGCGCCGACGCGAGGGCCAGCGGATGCCGGGTCAGCTCGGCGCCGGATGCGTCCGCGAGGTACTCGCGCTGCCGGGACACGGCGAGCGACACGATCTGGGCGATGAACGGCGCGAGCAGCACCGCGAGGAACCAGAGCGCGAAGAAGAAGACGCCGCCCTTGCCGTCGGAGTCCCGCCGCCGCCCGCCCCACCAGAGGCCGCGGCGGCTCCAGTCCGCGAGGAGCAGCACGGCGCCGGCGAGCGCGGCCACGACCGTCATCAGCCGGACGTCGTAGTTGCGGACGTGGGACATCTCGTGGGCGACGACGGCCTGGAGCTCGTCGCGGTCGAGCCGCTCGAGGAGGCCGCGCGTGACCGCGATCGACGAGCGCTCGGGACCGGCGCCGGTCGCGAAGGCGTTGGGATCGGGGTCGGGGACGACGTAGATCGCCGGCTTCGGCACGCCGGCCGCGATCGCCATCTCCTCGACGACGTTCTCGAGCACGCGCTGCCGCGGGTCGGAGGGGTCGAGCGGCACGGCGGCCGTCGACTCGAGCACGGCCTTGTCGCCCTCGCGAAGCGACCACCACGCCGACAAGCCCCCGACCGCGACCGCGCCGAGCGTCGCGAGCGGCAGGCCGGGGGAGAAGCCGCCGGCGTAGAGGAGGCCGTCGGCGCCCATCCCGAGCACGGCAAGGAGCGCGACGAACCCCACGATGAAGAGCCGCGTGTTCGCGAGGTTCCTCTTCTGCTGGTCGTAGATGTTCAGGGGCATCGCGGCGCCGGCTCGAGGACGACTCGAGCGGGCCTCAGGACTTCGTGCGGTCGGAGCGGATGCTCAGGTCGACCTGGGGCACGGCTCGCTCCGCGCCGTCCTTGATCTCGAACAGCTCGACCGGCTGGAACTTGAAGGCCTGCGCGATCAGGTTGTCCGGGAACAGCTGCTGCGCGATGTTGAAGCGCGTCGCGATGTCGTTGTAGAACTGGCGCGCGAAGCCGATCCGGTTCTCGGTCGAGGAGAGCTCCTCCATCAGCGCCTTGACCTGCTCGTTCGACTTCAGGTTCGGATAGTTCTCCGCGAGCGCGAACAGCCGCGACAGCGTCTGCGTGAGCGCGTTCTCCTTGTCGGCCGAGTCCGCGACGCCGCGCGCGGCGACCGCGGTGTTGCGCGCCTGGATGACCTTCTCGAGCGTGTCCTGCTCGAACTGCATCTCGCCGCGGACGGCGGAGACGAGGTTCGGAATCAGGTCGTGGCGGCGCTTCAACTGGACGTCGATCTGCTTCCAGCCGTTCGCGACCTGATTCCGCAGCGAGATGAGGTTGTTGTAGCGCCAGATCGCCCAGATCGCGGCGAGCACCGCGAGCGCGACCAGCAGCATCAGGCAGCCACCGACTGCGGCCATTTCTGCGTGTGCCTCTACCTAATCCTTACGCAAACGGCCGCATTTCGTTTCCGGGAGGGTCACGCGTTCAAGCCCTGCCGCAGCTCGCGGGCGAGGATCTCGACGCCCGAGCGGGTCCCGCCCGTGAGCTTCTCCTTCCAGACCGTGTCGGTCTCGAAACGGCGGTCGCCGATCGACTCGGCCCACGGACGGAGGGCGGCGTCGAGCTCGCCCGCGGACCAGACGTCGCCGCCGCGCTTGCGCACCATCGCGATCACGTACGGCACGATCCGGATGAAGGCGCGCAGGGAGGTCGAGCTCTTGATCGAGTACTTCCGGCCGGCGAACGCCGTCGGGAAGGCGCGCGCCGCCGCCTTGAAGTAGTTCAGGAAGAAGCGCCGGGAGTTCTCGCGGAACTCGCGGGCGACTCGGCCGCCCGCCGTGTCGATCGCCGCGAACACGTCGCGGAGCTCGTCGGCGAGCGACGCCTGGGTCACGGAGCCCTTGCCGATGCCGAGCACCTTGATCGAGCCCTTCAGGGGCGAGCCCTCGTCCTCGTTGAGCGTCCGGATGACGTCGTGGGCCGCGGCGAGGTTGTCGTCGCGGTAGAGGCGGCGGCCGGCGAGCGAGATCAGGTGCGACGGGTTCAGCTTGGTGTGCTTGCTGTTGATGGTCACGAAAAGCTCGACGACCTGGTCGGCGGTCAGGCTGTCGAAGACGACCGCCGGCACCTGGAAGTCCCGCAGGCTGTGCTTCTCGGCGAGCTGGTGGAGCGCGAGCAGGCGGTGCTGGCCGTCGAGGGCCCGCAGGATCCCCGACTCCTCCGGGAGCTTCAGCGCTCCGGCGTCGGACCGGCCGCTCGATGGGGCGAACTCGAGCCGCTTCTCCGAGACCAGGAGGACGCTGCCCGGGATCGCGGGGAGGGTTCCCGAGTCGGCGCACTGGAGGTAGTACGCGACGAGCTCGTCGATCTTCTTCTTGATGATCGGCCGCTGAAAGGCCTGCTCGGAGGCCGAGATCTTGCGCTCTAAGAACTCCCAGTTGACGCGGCCGGTCGCCTTGGGGTGGTGACCGCGGGTCGTCTGGCTGCCCGGGCCGAAGGAGAGGACCTCGAACCCGACCAGGGTCTGGAGGTCGGCGCCCGACAGGAGGGCCTCGTAGAAGCGCACGCCGAATTGGTTCAGGCGAAGCGAGGGAACCGAGATCATGGCCACCTCCTAGCCCCTTCCCGTTGTCTGCGGTCGGCCCGGGTCAGAGACCCCCGGGGCGGGGACAGGGTATACCGGCCGAGCGGCGGTTGGAGCCAGGAGAAATGGGACCGGCCGCACATCGCCGGCGGCCGATCACCGACGAAAAACCGGCAATTTCGGCCTCCGGCCCCGTCGCCGGACCGCCGCCGTCGGCCTTCCGACTACGGAGGCGAGACCGACTTCCAGTCCGCGCCCGCCATCATCTGGGCATGGATCTGGGTCGCGCCGGTGAGGATGCCCTTCAGCTCGGCCGTCAGAATCGCGGCGAGCTCGGCGAGCGCCTCCGGCCGCGCGACGGGCACCGAGCACTCGATGGTCGACTGTCCCAGGGACGCGAAGAACGGCGATGGGCGCCGGGTCCAGTCGGAGTCGCTCCGCCGGTGCTTGGTCATGAGGAAGGCCGCGAGCCTCCGCTCGTCCCAGGGATCGGCCATCGTCCAGCAGAAGTTCGCCCGCAGCCCCTTCTGCTCGATCGCGGGCTTTTCGTCGGCGATCGCAATCGACATGGGTCGATTCAAACGATAGCATTCCCGCGTCCGAACGACACCGTGAAGAAGCGATTCTCTGTCGGGCTGCTGCTCGCCGCCGCAGCCGCCGCCGCCCCCAGGGGGGACGACGGCGTCTACGCCTCGCACCTGATGGTCGATCAGGAGGTGACCGTTGCCGCGCGGATCACCGGGATCGTCGCGACCATCCTCGTCGACCGCGGGAGCGCGGTCACGCAGGGTCAGGTCCTCGCGACGCTCGAGGCGAGCGAGTTCGACGCCGCCATCCGCCAGGCCAAGGAAGACATGGACCTCAAGAAGATCGAGTACGAGCGGGCCGAGTCGCTCGTGGCGTCGAGCGTCATGAGTCCCCAGGACCGCGACACGCAGAAGGCCCAGTATCTCGTCGCGGTCGCCACGTGGGAGCGCGCGAAGGCCGTGCGGGACTACTGCGTCATCCGCGCCCCGTTCGCCGGCGTCGTGACCGAGAAGTACGCGCGCGTCGGCGAGAAGGTCATCGAGGACAAGAACGATCCGCTCTTCAAGATCAGCGCGACGGATCCGCTGCTCGCCCGCGTCTACCTGCCGGAGGAGAAGCTCCTGCGCGTGCGGGTGGGCGACCGCGTCGCCGTCACGGCCGACCGCTTTCCCGACGTGAAGACGACGGGCGAGGTCCAGTTCGTCAGCCCGACCGTCGACCCGGCGAGCGGCACGTTTCAGGTGATCGTGCGGGTCCGCCGCGACCCCGGAAAGACGGTGCTCCGCCCCGGTCTCGCCGTCCAGGTTCGGTTCGCGCCGGACGCGCGCTAGGCGAGGGCTCCGGGCATGGCCGGAAGACCCCGCTCCTCGACCCGCCTGAGGTCGACGTTCGACCGCGTGCTCGTGCACGACGTCAAGAACGTCTCCTTCCGGCTGCGCCTGCTGCTCTCGAATCTCGAGGAGCACTGGGCCGACCCGCAGTTCCGCGAGACGGTCAAGGAGCTCCTCGCCGCGTCGGTCGAGCGCCTCGAGAGCACGATCGGCCGGCTCTCGGCCGAGCGCGATGCCGTCCTGGCGAAGGTCTCGCTCGACATCAACGCGCTCCTGAGCGAGGTCGTCGAGCGGCCGTCCCGGCGCGGGAAGGCCGCGGCCCGCACGCCGGTCCGGCTCGCGCTCGGCGCCGTACGCCCGATCTGGGGAGACGCCTACTACCTGGGCGACGCGTTCGGGAGTCTCCTCGAGAACGCGCAGGAGGCCGCCGGGCCGGAGGGGCGCGTGCTCGTGCGGTCGTTTTCCGCCGGAACCGACAAGCGTCCCCGGACGCTCGTCGAGATCATCGACAACGGCGCCGGGATGACGGCCGAGTTTCTGCGGGACCGGCTCTTCCAGCCGTACCACACGACGAAGCCGGACGGCGTCGGTCTCGGGCTCGTCACGGCGAGCCAGATCGTCCGCTTCCACGGCGGGCGGATCCGCGTCATCTCCCAGCCGGGAGGCGGCACGGTGGTGCGTCTGGCATTTCCCGCGGATCCCGGGGCGGCCGCATGAGCGCGTCCCTCGGCCGGCTCCTGATCGTCGACGACGACCCGTATCTCCTCGAGCAGCTGACCTGGGCGCTCAAGGGCCGGTTCACGGTGTCGGCGGCCCGGGACGGCCCCCAGGGACGCGCCCTCTGCGAGGCGGAGCCCGACCTCTATCTGTTCGACCTGCGCCTGCCGCCGTCGAACCAGGTGCGCGAGGGACTGGACCTCCTGCGGCACGTGCGCCGCCGCGACCCGGAGGCCACGGTCGTGATGATGTCCGGCGAGGGGGAGCGCGCGCACGCCCTCGAGGCCGTGTCCCTCGGCGCCTTCGATTTCTTCCAGAAACCCATCGACACGGCCGAGCTGCTGCTGATCCTCCACCGCGCGCTCGAGCGCCGGCGCCTCGTCGTCGAGAACCGGGAGCTCCGCCGGGAGGCGGGCGCGTCCCCGGCCGCGGGCTCGCCGTCCTCGGCGCTCGTCGGCCGGAGCCCGGCGATGCGCCGCCTGCTCCGCGAGATCGAGAAGGTGGCGGGTTCCGACGCGAGCGTGCTCCTCCAGGGCGAGAGCGGCACGGGCAAGGAGCTCGTGGCGCGCGCGATCCACGCGAGCAGCGCGCGCAAGGACCGGGCGTTCGTCGCCGTCAATGCGTCGGCGCTGCCGGAGTCGCTGGCGGAGTCCGAGCTCTTCGGACACGAAAAGGGCGCCTTCACCGGCGCGGTGGCGTCGCGGCCGGGTCGCTTCGAGCTCGCCCAGGGCGGGACGCTGTTCCTCGACGAGATCGGCACGCTCTCGCCGGCGGTGCAGTCGAAGCTCCTCCGCGCGATCGAGAGCCGCGAGATCGAGCGCGTCGGCGGCCAGCGCTCGATTCCCGTGGACTTCCGCCTCGTCTCGGCCACCAACGAGGACCTCGAGGCGCGGGTCGCGGACGGCCGCTTCCGCGAGGACCTCTACTACCGGATCAACACGATTCCCATCGCGATCGCGCCCCTGCGGGAGCGCGAGGGCGACATTCCGCTCCTCGCGGAGCATTTCCTCGAGCGCGTGTGCGAGCGCGAGGGGCTGCCGAAGAAGCGCTTCTCGGCGGCGGCGCTCGCGCGGCTGGAGGCCCACGCCTGGCGCGGCAACGTGCGCGAGCTGTCGCACGCGGTCGAGCTCGCCGTGCTCTTCTGCGAGGCGCCCGAGATCGGCGAGGAGGATCTCCCCCGTTCCCTCCGGCCGGGGCGGGCCGCGCGAACGGCGGCCCCGAAGAGCTACGCGGGGGCGGTCGAGGACTTCGAGCGCCGGCTGCTGACGGATGCCATCGCGGCCGCCGGGGGAGTAAAGGCCGAGGCCGCTCGGCGCCTCGGCCTCGACGCGAACCAGATCAAGTATCTCTGCCGGAAGTTCGGGCTGTAACCGTCGCGGCCCGGTGGAATTTTCAACCGACAGGCCAATAATTTTTCAACCGAGTTCGCGCTTCTTCTGAGGAGAAAGCTCTCAAGTCGCTGAAAGCAAAGATGAAGGAATTCTGAAGTGCCCGGAAAAAGCTGGCCCCGACCTTGCGTTAAGGACCGGCAGGAGGGAAGAAAACAATGGCGAATGTCACGATTAAGCTCACCGACGCCCAGAAGGCCAAGATCAAGCAGGCCACCGGGCAGGATCAGTCCGAAGTCCGCTTCGTGGGGATCCCGGGCACGAACCCGCCGGTCTCGACGCCCGAGCCGAGCGCTCCGCTGAAGTCGGCCAAGGCGATGCGTTCCGCGAAGTCGCTGCGCGCCGCGAAGTCGCTCCGCGCCGCGAAGTCGATGCGGGCCGCGAAGTCCCTGCGCGCCGCGAAGTCGATGCGCTCGGCGAAGTCGATGAAGGCGGCCAAGTCGATGCGCTCCGCCAAGTCGATGCGCTCGGCGAAGTCAATGCGCGGTCAGTAGAAGCCCTTTCCGTTCGGTTCGAACGCCCCGCTTCGGCGGGGCGTTTTTTATGGGCGGCTCTTTGAGCGTTCGGATCACCATCCCATGACGGTGGCGCATCCGTGCGTCGAACGAGTCGGGGCTCACCACCAGATCACCGTCTGGAGCCAGTGGCGCAGCACGCGCCACGAGCGCCAGAGAAACGAGCGGCGTCCGAGGAGGATCTTGGCCCGACCGGTCATCCCCGGCAGCCAGCGGCCGTCCGCGTTGTCGAACGCGACGACCGCGATGAAGCGCTCGGGCGTCTCTCCGGCGCGGAGGGTCTGCGCCTTGCCGTCGGCCGTCGGCGGCAGCTCGTGCGCGGCTGCGCCGAGCTGCGCGATCTCCCCGTGGAGGAGTCGGGTCGGGCGCGCCGGCAGCTGCATCGTCACGCGCGAGCCGGGATGCAGATACGAGAGGAGCCGCTCGCTGACGGGGATCTCGGCCTTCAGGCGTGCGCAGTCGCCGACGCGGGCGATCACCGCGCCGGACGCCACGTAGCGGCCCGCGAGGTCCTGCGTCCGCCGGGTCAGCATGCGCCCCGCGATCGGGCTCCGCACCGACAGCCGGTCGAAGCGGGACTCCTCGCTCCGGAGCGTCATCTCCGCGGCCTGCTCGCGGTGCTCCGCGTGCGCGAGCGCGGCCGCGTCCCCGGCTTCGAGCTCCCGTCCGGTCCGCTTGCGCAAGCCCTCGCGCACCGCGACGGCGCTCTCGACGCTCGAGGCCGCGCCGGGGCTGTCGAGCACCGCGACCACGTCGCCCCGGCCGACCGGGTCGCCCTCGCGGAAGCGGACCGACGCGATCGTCGCGTCTTCGGGCGCCTGGAGGCTCGCCTCGGTCCAGGGTTGCAGGACCGCCTCGGTCTCGAGCGTCCACGGCGCCCAGGGGACCGCGAGCACGAGGAGGATCGCCGCGAGGCCGACGAGGACTCCGACGCGGGCCCTTCCGGACATGAGCAGCTCCTTCTTGTCGATGTACATCAGCCGGACGCCCTGGAGGAAGGCGCGGACGTCCTTGCGGAAGAGGCGGAGCAGCGTCAGCGCGAGTAGCACGCCCGCCACGTGCGGGAAGTACTTCGCGTAGAAGTTGTAGAAGAGCTTCGCGATGAACACCATGATGAACACGGTGAAGCCGAGAGCGAGCGGCGCGTAGACGAGGAAGATCCGCCGCTTGCGCCGCGAGATGGGCGGCACCTCGACGTTCAGCCGGAGCACGTGGCGCTTGAAGAGCGCGCCGAGGTATTCGATCGAGTCCTCGCGCAGCTCCGGAATCTCGATGACGCTGCAGAGCGCGTGATAGCCGTCGACCTTCCGCAGCGGGTTGATGTTGAAGAAGAGCGTCGACACGCCCGTGAAGAGCATCAGCTTGTACGCGAGCTCGTGGAGGAGCGTGTCCGGATACGACGCCACCCACGCGGCCACGGCGAAGCTGCAGATGATCGCCTCGATGTACATGCCGGCCAGCACGACCCAGAGGCGGTGCCACTTGTTCTGGAAGAGCAGCGCGTCCGTCGTGTCGCAGTAGAACGCGGGCATGAAGTAGAGGAGGGCGACGCCGATGTCGTGCACGTCGCCTCCGTAGAACTTGCAGACGTAGCCGTGCGCCATCTCGTGGACGAGTCCGATGCCGCACAGGATCACGAAGAACTGGATCGCGTCCCAGAACGGCTTGCGGAGGAACGCGTAGAGCTCGAGCGTCTGCTCCCAGATCGGACCGAAGTGCCGCACGATCACTCCGGTCATCAGGGCGATCATCACGAGCGAGACGAAAACGGTCGCCGGCCTCCAGATCCACCGGACGTACTTCTGGGTCCGGTTCATGAACTCGTTGGGGTCGAAGACGTGGAAGGGAATGAGGAAGATGTCGAAGCCCTCCGCCTTCTGCTCGGCGGTGCGGCGGCGGGCGTCCTTGATCCAGGCGAGCTGCTCGAGCTGGCGCTCGACCGAGGACTTCTCGAGCAGGTCCATGCTCCGCAGGCTCTCCTCGTATTCGGGGACGAGCGACGGGGCGATCGGCTCCGAGAAGCGGGCCTGGTACGCGTCGTGGATCTCCGGGAGCGTCCGGGTTCCGTCGAAGAGCCGGATGAGATCCCAGGTGCTCTCGTCGAAGCTGTAGTACTGCGTCCGGTCGGGGTTCTTGACGACCCAGTTGGCCTCGCCCATCTGCACGACGCGGCGCACGACCAGATTCGCCTTGAGCCTCGGCCGGCTGGTGGACTCCTTCTGGAACGCCGAGAGCGCGCTGATGCCGGACTGGAGGGGCGCCGCGGCGGCGAGGCGCGCGCCTCGATGGCGCGCGCTCACGGCAGCAGCGGCCAGAGCTTCAGCCAGAGATAGCGCAGCGGCCGGCGGAAGAGGACGTACCCGAGCGGCCGCGTCGCGGCGGCGATCTTCCCGGTGCCGAGCATTCCCGGGCGGAGGACGGCGTCGGAGTTCTCGACCCGCGCCTCGGCGACCACGAAGCTCTCCTCGCCCTCCTGTCGGAGCTCCGCGCCGACGCGCTCGACGTTTCCGCGGAAGACGCGGGTCGGGAACGGATTCATCTTCAGCGCGACGGCCTGTCCCGCCTGGAGCAGCGCGGCGTCCGACTCCGGCACCGCCACCTCCGCGGTGACCGCGCCGGTGTCCGCGACGATCGCGAGCTCCGCGCCGCGCGCGAGCGCCTGCCCGACGCGCTGCTCCATGTGCGGGGTGATCAGCACGCCGGCGACGGGCGCCCGCAGGACCGTCCGCGCGAGCTCCGCCTCGGCCAGCGCCCGGCGCGCGCGCTGCTCGTCGCGCCGCGCCCGCGCCGCGAACATGGCCGCGGCGTCGCCCTCCTGCGTGTGCTGGACGACGTCGCTCTCGGCGATCGCCAGCCCCGCCGCGGCCTCCGCCAGCGCGGCGCGGTAGGACTCGTCCCGGAGCGTCGCGATCGCGTCGCCGGCCGCGACGCGGTCGCCCTCGCGGCGGAGGACCTCGCTGACGACGCCGTCGACGGCGGCGGTCACGGCGGCGCGGCGCGCCGGCAGGACCCGCACCGGACCCTCGAGGCGGACCCTCCAGGGGATCACCACGAGGGCGAGGAGAACGGCGCCCGCCCCCACGGCCCAGGCCTGCCGGCGGCGGATCGGGATGGCCTGAAACTTCCGGCCCCTGTCGAGCAGCGGCTGCAGGAACCCGGCCAGCGAGACCTGCTGGTACAGCTGGGCGTTGCGCACGGCGACCGTCGCCTGGTTGACGAGAATCGTGAGCAGGTCGCGCGTCTCGTCGTCGAACGCGAGCGGCTCGGAGGACTCGAACCCGAGCGCGCCGAGCTTGCCCTCCTCGTCCTTCAGCAGGACGCCGACGAAGGTGCGCAGGCCGGTCTCGGCGAAGATCGCCCGGAACTTCTCGACGGTCTCGGGCCGCTCGGCCGTGATCTCTCCGTCCTCGGTCTGCGCGACCGCGACGTCGGTTCCGGAGAGGAAGACCCAGTTGAGCAGGTCGTCGAGGCGGCGGACGTGCGGATCCTTGCGATCGACTTCCTTCATGCCGGAGACCGCGCCGAGGCGGAGCCGGCCCTTCTCGAAGATGCCGATCGCGCAGCGCTCGTACGGAATGAGGGTCGCCGTCGCGTTGACGATGATGCCCATGACCTTGTCGAGGTCGAGCGTCGCCGTGATCTCGCGGGAAACCGCGAGGAGAGCGTCGAGCTCCTCGACCTTCTTCTCGGCCTCGTGCTGCCGGGCGGTGCGCAGCGCGCGGACGGCCTGGCGCGAGAGGTCGGCCAGCAGCTCCTCGTCCTCGGGAGTGAACTCGGGATGGCGGCCGCGCTTGTTGACGAGCACGAGCGCGCCGACCGGCGTCTCCTCCTCGACGAGCGCGATCGCCAGCACCGACTTGACGGTGTAGCCGTCGTTCTCGCCGGAGAGCGGGTCGTCGGCCGGGAGGCGGTTGCGGCGGATCGCGGCCTGGTCGGCGAGCACGTCGCCGACGATCGAGCCGCCGACCGCCTCGGGCGGGTGCTCGATGTCGTAGTTCTCGTTGAGCCCGGTCGCCGCGAGCGCGACCTCCTCCCCGGCGAGCGTCCACAGCGAGGCGGCCTCCGCCGTGATGAAGTCGGCGGCCTTCCGGACGATCAGCTGCGAGAGCTCGTCGACGTCGATCGTCGAGCCGAACGCCTTCGAGAGGTCGTAGAGGTTCGTGAGCCGCTCGATCGCGTGCAGCATGCCGACGGTCTTGCGCTCGGAGCGGAGCGCGCGGCCGAGCGCCGGCGCGGCCTGCTCGAGGAAGCGCTCGAGGCGCCCGAGCGCCGTGTCGGCGTCCGGCATCTCCTCGAAGAACAGCGCGAGCAGCCCGACGATGATTCCCTCGGCCTCGAGGGGCACCGCGAGGCACGCCCGGAGCGTGGCGGGAATCCCTTTGACGAACGGGTCGGCGCTCTTCAGCTCGTCGCCGGCGAGCACGAGCGCCTGGCGGTCGCGCACGAGGTCGTGCACGAACCCGGTCTCGCGCGGCGCCGCCCGGCGGAGGAGCTTCTCGACGCCCTCGCCCGCGGCGCCGATGCAGAGGAAGAGGGGATTGACGGTGTCCGGGGCCCAGAGCAGGGTCGCGTCCGCGCCCGTCATGACCGAGCTCCAGCGCGCGGCCCAGCCGGACGTCTGGGAGAGGTTCTCGCAGAGCGCGAGCTCGGCGAGCGCCGAGACTTCGGCCTCGGCTGCGGTGCCGTCGTTCTCTTCGACGGCGGCCTCGTCCTCGGGGTCCTCGGGGTCCTTCGCCACGTCTTCTGTCCGGTGCGCGGGAAGCGCCCGGGACTAGAAGCTCGAGACGGCCGCCTCGAGGTCCTCGTGAATCTCGAAGACGGAGTCGAGCTTCGTCATCTGGAGGAGCTTGCGCACCTGCGGTCCCGCGTGGAGGAGCTTGGCCTGCCCGCCCTCCTTCTGGGCGAGCGTCAGCGCGCGCACGAGCGCGCCGAGCCCGGAGCTGTCGAGAAAGCCGACTCCCTGGAGATCGACGAGGAGGTTCGTCTTGCCCTCCTCGAGCAGGCGCGTCACCGTCTTCTTGAACGTCGTCTCCGGCTCCCCGATCACGAGGTCGCCGGACACGGTCAGGATCGTGACCTCGCCGTCTTCGGTTGTCGTCAAATCCATGGAACGGGGCGGATTATGTCAAAAACCGGGGAAGCCCGGAAAGGCGGGCGCCGCGTCCGCGATAGATTTGAGCTCGTGACCTCCCTCGACCGCCGCGCCTTCATGGCGCTCTCCGCCGCGACGCTCGCCTCGCTGCGCCTCTCGCCGGATCCGAAACCGACGCCGCCGCCGGCGGCCGAGGTCAAGACCGGCGGCGTCCGCCTCATCCCGATCGACGGGGGCAAGTACAAGGTGTGGACCAAGCGGCTCGGCGCGGGCCCGATCAAGGTCCTCACCCTCCACGGCGGCCCGGGCTTCACCCACGAGTACTTCGAGTGCTTCGAGGACTTCCTGCCGCAGGCGGGCGTCGAGTTCTGGTACTACGACCAGCTCGGCTCCTTCTACTCCGACCAGCCGGAGGACAAGAGCCTGTGGACGATCGAACGGTTCCGCGACGAGGTCGAGCAGGTGCGCCAGGCGCTCGGGCTCGAGGACTTCATCCTCTACGGCCAGTCGTGGGGGAGCATGCTCGCGATCGACTACGCCCTGAAGTACCAGAAGCACCTGAGGGGCCTCGTCCTCTCCAGCATGACGGCCTCGATCGCGTCCTACGTCGAGTACGTCAACAAGCTGAAGGCCGCGCTGCCGCCCGGCGTGCGCGCGGTGCTCGAGAAGTACGAGGCGAAGGGCGACTTCGACAATCCCGAGTACCAGGCGGTCATGTTCAAGGAGGTCTACGGCCGGCACGTGTGCCGCCTGGACCCGTGGCCCGACCCGGTCGCCCGGGCGTTCAAGCACTTCAACCCGCAGGTCTACAACACGATGCAGGGGCCGAACGAGTTCGTCGTGACCGGCACCTTCAAGGACTGGGACCGCTGGAAGGACCTGCCGAAGATCACGGTGCCGACGCTCGTCATCGGCGCCCGCTACGACGAGATGAATCCCGACGACATCCGGAAGATGGGCCGTCTCCTGCCAAGGTCGCGCACGGTCATCCTCGAAAACGGCAGCCACCTGGCCATGTGGGACGACCAGGAGGCCTACTTCCGGGCGCTGATTCCCTTCCTGCAGGACGTCCAGGCCGGCCGGTTTCCACCCGCCTCGTAGCCGTCGCCCCCCTTGGCATCGAAGAACGTCGGGCGGACCAGATCCGCCGGCGTCCGGCGTCCGTAATGAGGTTGATGGATCCTGATGCAAAAAGATCTTGACTCCGAGTCGGGCGCTCTTTGTTAGGATTCGGCGCCATTGGCGCCCCCCTCGCGAGTCGGGCGCACCGAACCGCACGCGTAGCCCGGCGCAGCCATGTCGGCTCGCCGTTACTGAAGGGCCCCGTCGGGGCGAAAAGGAGACTGGGATGAAGAAGGGTGACCTGACCACGAAGGCGATCGGGTTGGCGATCGCCGGCGTGCTCGCGGGCTCCGGCCTCGCGAGCGCCGCGGCGCTCGCCAGGAGCGGCAGCGCCAAGACCACGGCGGGCGACGAGAAGGCCAAGGACACGAAGGCCGCGTCCGACAAGCACGTCTGCGCGGGCAAGAACTCCTGCAAGGGCAAGGGCGGCTGCAAGACCGGCGATGGCGGCTGCGCGGGCAAGAACTCCTGCAAGGGCAAGGGCGGATGCGCCTCGGCCGACATGAAGCACTCCTGCAAGGGCATGAACTCCTGCAAGGGTCAGGGCGGCTGCAAGACCGGCGACTCCGGCTGCGCGGGCAAGAACTCCTGCAAGGGCAAGGGCGGCTGCTCGGTTCCGGTCAAGAAGGCGGCGTAACCCCGATTCGGACGATCATCTCGGGGGCTGCGGGCACGTTCCGCGGCCCCCAAAATTTTTCAGGGCTGCGGTGACCAGAAACCAGAAACCAGAAACCAGAAACGCGCGCGCGGGCAACCGGTGGGGCTTTCCCGATCTCGGCATCGGCATCGGCCTGCGCACGGTGCACTACGCCCACATCCTCGAGAAGAAGCCCGAGATCGACTTCTTCGAGATCCTCTCCGAGAACTACATGGACACCGGCGGGCGCCCCCTCTGGGTGCTCGACCAGGTCGCCGAGCGCTACCCGATCGTGATGCACGGCGTCTCGCTCAACATCGGGAGCGCCGATCCGCTCGACCGCGACCACCTCTCGAAGCTGAAAGCTCTCGCCGCGCGCACGCGCGCCCGCTGGATCTCGGACCACCTCTGCTGGACGGGGGTCGCGGGGCGCAATACGCACGACCTGCTTCCGATGCCTCTGAATGAGGAGGCGCTGCGGCACGTCGTCGCCCGGGTGAAGACCGTCTCGGACGTTCTCGAGCGGCCGCTCATGCTCGAGAACGCTTCGACCTACGCGGAATTCACGTCGTCCTCGATGCCCGAGTGGGAGTTCTTCGGACGCCTGATGGAAGAGGCCGACTGCGGGATGCTCCTCGACGTCAACAACATCTACGTCAGTGCGTTCAACCACGGCTTCGATCCCGAAGCGTACGTCGACGCGATCGATCCGGCGCGCGTGACGCAGTACCATCTCGCGGGCCACACGAACAAGGGAACCCACATCATCGACACGCACAACGACCGCGTCATCGACCGGGTGTGGGAGCTGTACGCGCGATCCGTCGCGCGCACGGGCAATGTCGCCACCCTTCTGGAGTGGGACGCGGACATCCCGTCGTTCGACGAGGTCCACGCCGAGGCCCTGAAGGCCTCGTCACACCGGCGCCCCGAAATGAATTCTCGACGAGAGAAGACCGTTGCCCGCGCCTCTTGACCTCGGCCTCCCGCGGCTCCAGCGCTGGATGCAGGCGGTGATCGAGCAGCCGGGCACGGTGGAAGAGGCCGTGGTCTCGGCCGCGGCCCGCGCGGAGCTCGACCCCGAGGACATCGGGCGGGTCGTGCGGCCGTCGAAGACGCTCACGCCGGTCGAGCGCGTCGGGGTGTACCAGGGCATGTACCTGCTCCGGATGATCGAGGCGCTCGAGGGCGATTACCCGGCGGTGGCGCACTTTCTCGGCGACGAGGAGTTCGCGGAGCTCGTCACGAGGTACGCCGGGGCGCATCCGTCCACGAGCTTCACGTTCAACCGCTTCGGACGGCACTTCCCCGAGTTCGTCCGCGAGACGAAGGGCGTCCGGCGCAAGGCGTTCGTCGCGGATCTCGCGCGGCTGGAGCTCTCCGTCACCGAGGTCTTCGACGCGGCGGCGTCGCCGGCATGGCCGGCCGACGCGATCGCGAAGATCCCGCAGGAATCCTGGGAAGGCGCGGTGTTCCGCCCGATCGCGGCCTTCCGGCTCGGCGCGTACGGCCATCCGGTCAATGCCTACCTCCAATCCGTCAAGGAAGAGAACCACGACCACCCCGAGACCGGCCGGAAGGCGACCTGGGTCGCGGTGTGGCGGAAGCGCTACGAGGTCTGGCGCCTCGACCTGTCGGAGCCCGCGCACGCGTTCCTCCAGGACCTCGTGCGCGGCCGCCCGTTCGGCAAGGCCGTGGCCGCGTCGGCGCGCCGCCTCCAGGGCAGCGCCGGCGACCAGCTCTTCCGCTGGCTGCGCGACTGGGTGGCCGAGGGCATGTTCGAGGGCGTGACCCTCTCCTGAGTTCCGGATCTCGACCTTCGAGTTGAGGCCGTTCGCGTGACCGGTTCGCCCACGAGCGAGTGGCTCGAAGCCGACGGGCTCGGCGGTTTCGCCTCCGGCACGGTCTCCGGGGTCCGGACGCGCCGATACCACGCGATTCTCCTGGCGGCGACGACGCCGCCGACCGGACGCATGGTCCTCGTGAACGGCTTCGACGCCTTCGTCGAGACCGCCGCCGGCCGTTTCGCGCTCTCGTCCCAGCGCTACGCGCCCGGCGTGACCGCGCCCGACGGCGCGTCCCGCATCGAGTCCTTCGAGCCGTCGCCGTGGCCGCGCTGGGTCTTCGCGCTTCCGGACGGCACGCGCGTCGCGCAGGAGCTCTTCGTTCCGAAGGGCGCCCCGGCGGTCGCGCTGTCGTGGAGGCGGCTCGCGGGCGAGGGGCCGGCGCGTCTCGACGTGCGGCCCTTTTTCTCCGGACGCGACTACCACGCGCTGCACCACGAGAATCCGACGTTCCGGTTCGAAGCGAAGGCATCGCCGCGGGGCGGCCTCGTCTTCCGTCCATACGCCGGCGTTCCGGCGGTGCTCGTTCGGACGAACGGCTCGTTCGAGCCGGCGCGGGATTGGTACCGGAACTTCCTCTACACGGACGAGCAGTCCCGCGGCCTCGACTTCCTCGAGGACCTCGCCTCGCCCGCGCTGTTCCTGTTCGACCTCGCGGCTCGCGAGGCGGTCTGGCTCGCGTGCGCGGAGGGGGCCGACGAGATCCTGAACGCCGGAGGCGCGGCGGAGGGTTTGGAATCCCTGCGCGCCTCCGAGCGCCGCCGCCGCCTGAGCCTCCCCGGACGCATCGAACGGGCGGCCGACGCCTACCTCGTGCGCCGCGGCGCGGGCCGCACGATCGTGGCGGGCTACCCGTGGTTCACCGACTGGGGGCGCGACAGCTTCATCGCGCTCCGCGGCCTGTGCCTCTCGACCCGGCGATTTCCCGAGGCCGAGGGCATCCTTCTGCAGTGGGCGGAGTCGGTCTCGGAGGGCATGCTGCCGAACTTCTTCCCCGACGCGGGGACCGCGCCCGAGTACAACTCGGTCGACGCGTCGCTCTGGTACGTCGTCGCGGTCCACGACTTTCTGACGGAAGCCGTCGCCGACGGCCGGTTCGTCTCCAACGAGACGCGCGGGCGCCTCGAGTCGGCGATCGAGGCGATCCTGGAGGGCTACTCGCGCGGGACGCGCTTCGGCATCCGGGCGGATGCGGATGGTCTCCTCGCGTCGGGGGAGCCCGGCGTCGCGCTCACCTGGATGGATGCCCGGGTGGGCGGGCAGCCCGTCACGCCGCGGGCCGGCAAGCCCGTGGAGGTGCAGGCTCTCTGGATCAACGCGCTCCGGATCGCGTCGGCGTTCTCGGGCCGCTGGCTTTCTCTTCATGACCGGGCGCTCCGGTCCTTCGGCGAGCGCTTCTGGAACCCGTCGGAATCCTGCCTCTTCGACGTCGTGGATCCGGACGGCGCGATCGGAACGGCCGACCCCACGTTCCGGCCGAACCAGATCTATGCGGTCGGAGGCCTCCCGTTTCGCCTGCTCGACGGCGACCGCGCGCGGCGCATCGTCGACGCGGTCGAGGCGCGCCTCCTGACGCCGATGGGCCTGCGCTCGCTCGACCCGGCGGACCCGCGGTACGTGGGTCGCTACGAGGGCGGACCCGCCGCGAGGGACGCCGCGTACCACCAGGGAACCGTTTGGCCATTTCTCATCGGCGCCTTCGTCGAGGCGTGGCTCCGGGTTCACGGACCGACGGTGGCGGCGAGAGAGCAGGCGCGGCGGCGCTTCCTCGAGACCCTGCTCGGCCACCTCGACGAGGCGGGGATCGGACACGTCTCCGAAATCGCCGACGGCGAGGCGCCTCACACGCCGAGGGGCTGTCCGTTCCAGGCGTGGTCGGTCGGCGAGCTCATCCGGGCGGAGCGGCTGCTTGGACCGGGCGCTCCGCGTTAGGCTTTCGAAGCGAAGGAGGTTCCATGCCGACTCTGCCGGATCGCGCCGCGCGTCTGCGCCGTCTCGTCCGCTCCGTCTCGGACCGTCTGCGCTGGCTCCCGCCGACGGTCGCGCGGCTGACGATCGGGCTCGTCTTCCTGCAGACGGGCTGGGGCAAGGTCACGAACATCCAGAAGGTGGTCGGCTTCTTCACGGAGCTCGGCATCCCCGCGCCGGAGCTCCAGGCCCGGCTCGCCGCGTCGGCCGAGCTCGTCTGCGGCTCCCTCATCCTGATCGGCCTCTTCACGCGCGTGGCGACGCTGCCGCTGATCGTGACGATGACAGTCGCGATCCTCACGGCGAGACGCGGCGACATCCACGAGCTCACCGATCTGCTCGGCATGGAGGAGTACCTCTTCATCGTGGCCCTGCTCTGGCTCGGTGCGTACGGCGCCGGTCCGCTGTCGCTCGACGCCCTGTTTGCGCGGCGGCTCGGATCCGGCGAGCGGCCCGTGGCGCGGACCGCGGAGGCCTGAGCCCGGCTCCCGCGAAAATTTTCCGGCCCGGTTTTCGCGGCGGTGGTCCCGGCGGGGCCGCCGCCGTTCGCTTCGACGGTGGCCCACTGCGCGGCGCGCTCAATTCTCCGAAGTTCTCGGAGTGCCCGCGGGCGACGGCCCCCGCAGATCCGTCCCCGGCCCCGGCTCGTCACCCGCCCGTCGACGCTCGTCCTCTCGCGCGCGGCGTCGCTCCCGATCCGGTGCGCTGAGCGCGCCTCCACTCTTCTGAATCGCGCCTCCCGCCGCGCCGGGCGATGCGTTGCGCCGTCCGAGTCCGCGCGCGGCCCGTCCTCGGATGTCGTGCGCTCGGCACCGCCGCGCACCGCGGAATGCGAAACCGGGCGTGGCACCTGCGTTGCTGAATCGCGTCGGTGCGCCGCCGCGTGAGCGGCGCAAGGAGGAATGGCAAGCATGAACGCGCACCGACCACCGCGCCCGAGGACGGCGGGCTTCCGGGTCGCGGCCTTCGCGGCCGCGCTCGCGCTCGCGCCGCTCTCTTTCGCGCAGCAGCTGACCGGCAACATCTATGCGACCGCGGTCGACGAGCAGGGCGGCCGCCTGCCCGGCGTCACGGTGACGCTGTCGGGCCCCGGCGCGCCGAAGACGCAGACGACCGACGCCCGGGGCGAGACACGCTTCGTCAACCTCTCTCCCGGTCTCTACGCCTTGACCTACGAGCTCCAGAGCTTCAGCAAGGTGACGAACACGGACGTGAAGGTCTCCGTCGGCCAGAACACCGAGACGACTGCGACGCTGAAGATCTCGAGCACCGAGGCGACCGTCATCGTCGAAGGCGCGCCCGCGCTCCTCGACACCCGGCAGGTCGAGACGGGCGCGGTCATCGACCAGACCCAGCTCGCCCAGATCCCGACGGCGCGCGATCCGTGGGTGATTCTGTCGACCGTCCCCGGCGTCCAGATGGATCGCGTCAACGTCGGCGGCAACGAGAGCGGGCAGCAGTCGACCTACCAGGCCCGCGGGACGGACGTGAGCCAGAACGTCTGGAATCTCGACGGCGTCACCATCACCGACATGGGCGCCCTCGGCTCCTCGCCGAGCTACTACGACTTCGACTCGTTCCAGGAGATGCAGGCCTCGACCGGCGGCAGCGACGTCACGGCGGCGACGCCGGGCGTGCAGCTCAACATGGTGACCAAGCGCGGCACCAACGTCGTGCACGGCTCCGCCCGCTACTTCCTCTCGAACCACGACCTGCAGTGGAACAACGTCACCGCGCAGGACCAGTCGGAGGGCGTCACGAACGGCGGCAACCGCATCAACGAGCTGCAGGACTACGGCATCGAGCTCGGCGGCCCGATCTGGAAGGACAAGATCTTCGCCTGGGGCGCCTACGGGCGGAATCAGATCAACCTGTTCAACGCGCAGGGCAACCCCGACGACACCACGCTCATCGACTACAACGCGAAGGTCAACTGGCAGCTCCTCGACTCGACCTCGCTCATGGGCGTCTTCTCGAACGGGAACAAGGAGAAGTTCGGCCGGAACGTCAGCTTCAACCGGCCGCCGCCCGCGTCCTGGGACCAGACCGGCCCGACGACGATCTGGCGGGGCGAGGTGTCGCAGATCTTCTCGTCCTCGCTGTTCTTCACCGGCTCCTACTCGTCGGTGTCGAGCGGCTTCACCCTGACCCCGGAGGGCGGGACGGACGTGAACAACCTTTTCATCAACGAACAGGGACAGTACATCGGCAGCTATCTCTTCGCCGGGACGACCCGGCCCCAGCAGCAGGCGACGGCCAACGGGTCGTACTTCTTCAACACGGGCAATCTCGGCCATGAGCTCAAGTACGGCTTCAACTATCGCCACACGAACGTCGACTCGGTCTCGTCGTGGCCCGGCAACGGCAACTACGGCGACCTCGCCGACTTCGCCTCGCCGGTCGCGATCATGACGCGCGACGCGGTCCTCAACACGAGCCTGCGGTACTACACGGGGTACCTCTCCGACACGCTCACCCTGGGCGACCTGACGATCAACGCGGGCGTCCGCTACGACAACCAGCAGGGCCACAACGTCGCGGGGGCGACGCCGGCGAACCCGGTGATCCCCGACCTGCTGCCGGCGATCACGACGGCCGACGCTTCGCCCGCGTTCACCTGGGAGAACGTCGTGCCGCGCATCGGAGCGACCTACGCGCTCGGCAAGGAGCACAAGACGCTGCTGCGGGCGAGCTACTCCCAGTACGCCGACCAGCTGGGAGCGGGGGCGGTCGCGTTCAACAATCCCGGCGCGCTCTCCGCCCTGTACTACTACTGGAACGACGCCAACGGCGACCACGTCATCCAGCGCAACGAGCTGAACCTCAACACGCTCGTCTCGCACTACGGCGTCGACCCGGCCCACCCCGGCTCCTCGATCTCGCCCAACCTCATCGATCCGAACCTCAAGGCCGGGAAGACGCAGGAGATCATCGGCGGCATCGAGCACGAGCTCTTCCAGGACTTCGTCGTCGGCGTCACCTACACGTACCGCAAGTACACGGGCGCGCTGTACCCGCACCGGACGGGCCTGACGACCGCGGACTACCAGGTCGGCGGAGATCTCACGGGGGTGCTGTTCAACGGCGCGACCTTCGACGTGCCGTACTACGAGCTGAAGCCGGGCGTGAACGTGCCCGCGGGGCTGACGCTGTCGGATCGTCCCGACTGGGACACGACCTACAACGGCGTCGACCTGACGTTCCAGAAGCGGCTCTCGAACCGGTGGCTCGTCCGCGGCAGCGCGACCTGGCAGAACTGGAACCAGCACGGCGGCGCCGGGTCCTGCTACGACCCGACGAGCGACCGCGGGGGCAACAACGAGCTCTGGCCCGGCACCACGATTCCGATCCAGACGGGGTCGACGTGCGCGGGCAACGACATCGCGGCGCTGCCGGGAGGGGCGGCCAGCGGGTCGCGCAACGAGGTATTCCTGAACGCCCGGTGGATGTTCAACGTCAGCACCCTCTACCAGCTGCCGGCCGGGTTCGCGGTCGCCGGCAACTTCTTCGGTCGCGAGGGATATCCCTACATCAACTACTACCGCTTCGACCCGGGCGACGGGCTCGGGCCCCGGGACAACGTCCTCACGTCGCTCGGGCAGTACCGCTACGGCAACATCTACGAGCTCGACCTGAGGCTCGAGAAGGTCATCGCCGTCAACCCGCTCGAGATCACGATCTCGGCCGACGTCTTCAACGCGCTCAACCAGGGCACGGTGCTCCAGCGCAACGCGCGCGTCGACCTCGGCCCCGGCGTCTACAACCAGATCATCGAGATGCAGAGTCCGCGCGTCATGCGGTTCGGGGCGCGGCTGTCGTTCTGAGAAGCACGTCCCTCCGTTACGACCAGGGTACCGGGGTCAGGCTGAAGCCTGACCCCGCTTTTTTTGCCGGCGGTCTCAGCCGCCGGCGCGCTCTGGCGATCGCGACAGGGCGCCAGGGGTCAGGTTAAAACCTGACCCCGCGTTCTTTTAAGATACTCGGGCTGAAGCACGAACCCGTCGAGAGCGCCGCGTCCGTCCCGCCTGCGCAGGGGTACGACCTGCTCTGCCTGCCGATCATCGACTGGGGCTTCCGGTTCCAGAGGCCGCAGCAGCTCCTCTCGCGGTTCGCGGCCGCGGGGCACCGCGTCTTCTACGCGAGGACGGGATTCCTCGGGCTCGACCGCGAGCCCACGCTCGCACCGGTCCGCGGGTTCGAGCGGGTCTTCGAGCTCGGGCTGCCGGGCGAGCACGACTTCGACGTCTACGCGAGCACGGTCGCCGGGGAGACGCTGGCGCAGGCGCTGGCGGCGGTCGAGGCGGTGCGGGAGATCGCCGGACTGACCGACGATCTCGTCGTCCTCGTGCAGTACCCGTCCTGGGAGCCGCTCGCCCGCGCCCTTCGCGAGCGCTTCGGCTGGAGGCTCGTCTACGACTGTATGGACGAGCACACGGGCTTCGGCACCCACGGCGCCTCGACCGAGGAAGACGAGCGGCGGCTCGTGGGAGAGGCGGACCTCGTGCTCGCCACCTCCCGCCGGCTCTTCGACAAGCTGGGCCACGCCCGCGCGGATGTCCTGCTCCTGCCGAACGCCGGCGACGCGGCGCGTTTCGAGCGCCTGCCGCCCCGCGGCGAGAGCCCGCTCGCGAGGCTGCCGCGCCCGGTCGTCGGCTACTACGGCGCGATCGCCGCCTGGTTCGACGCAGGGGCGGTCGCGGAGGCGTCGCGGCGCCATCCCGACTGGTCGTTCGCTCTGGTCGGCGACACGGCGGGCGCCGCCCTCGAGCCGCTCGAGGGCCGGCCCAACGTGCACCGCTTCGGCGAGGTCGCCTACGAGGCGCTGCCGGCGTGGGCCGCGGGCTTCGACGTGGGCACGATTCCGTTCCTGCGGACGCCGCTGACCGAGGCGACGAATCCGGTCAAAATTTTCGAATATCTCGCGACGGGAAAGCCCATCGTCGCGCGCCGGCTGCCGGAGCTCGAGCCGCTGTCGGAGCTCGTGCGTCTGTACGACGAGCCCGAGGGGTTCGTCGGGGCGCTCGAGCAGGCCGTCCGCGAGGACCCTGCCTCGGGTTTCGCCGAGCGGCGCCGCGCGGTCGCGCGGGCGAACACGTGGGAGGTGCGGCATCGCGCGCTCGCCGAGGCGATCGAGCGGATCCCGGCTCGGACTCCCTCCCTCTCCCCCCGAGAGAGGGCCGGGGTGAGGGGGGAGATTGGGCCATCGAACTCCTCCATCGCCGCGCGCGCCCGCGAGATCCGCCGCCTCGACGGGATCGTCCGCGAACAGAAGGAGGGCATCGAGTTTCTCCGCGGCGAGGTCGCGCTGCGCGAGAAGATCATGGCGGAGCGCGTCGGCGCTCTCGAGCGTGAGCTCGCGCAGGAGCGCTCGGTCTCCGAGGCGCGCGAGAAGCACCTCGACATCGCGCTCGCGGAGCTGTCGCGGTGGGAGGCCTCGCGTCTCGGCAAGCTCCGCAAGACGCTCGGGCGCGTCCGTCACGCCGCGGGCCGCGCCACCGCTCCCGGAACGCCGCTCTTCGCGGCCGGGTCGAAATTACTGCCCCCGCCGCTCGCGCGCTGGGCGCGCCGGGTGTTCGCGCCGGTCGCGGCGTCGACGGGCATGGTCGAGGCGTCGGCGCACGCCGAGCCCGGCGCGGCGGTCCGCACGGACGCGGTGCCCATGACGCCGGCCGGCCGCTACGACGCCATCGTCTTCTCGATCATCGACTGGGACTTCCGCTTCCAGCGGCCGCAGCAGCTCGCGGCGCAGTTCGGCCGCCACGGACACCGGGTCTTCTATCTCTCGACGTCGAAGTGGCTCGCGCCCGGCGGCCCCGCATGGGACCTGACGCGCAAGGCCGAGAACGTCGCCGAGCTGCGCCTGCGGTCGCGCCGGTCCCTCGACATCTACCGCGGCGAGCTCGATCCCGCCGACCTCGACATCCTGACGGGCGCCTTCGAGGCGCTGGCCGCGGACCTCTCGATCGGCGACGCGGTCTGCCTCGTCCAGATCCCCTTCTGGGGCCCGCTCGCGATGCGCCTGCGGGAGCGGCTCGGCTGGAAGGTCGTCTACGACTGCATGGACGAGTGGACGAACTTTCCCGGCTTCGGACAAAGCGTGCTCGCGCTCGAGGAGCGGCTCGTCCGCTCGGCCGACGCCACGATCGTGTCCGCCGATCGCCTCGAGGAGAAGTGGAAGTCGACGGCGCCGCGCCTCGTCCTCGCGAAAAACGCGATGGACGCCGAGCACTACCGCGCGCGCTACGGGCCGAACGGCCTGCTCGCCGGCGCGAAGCACCCGATCATCGGCTACTACGGCGCGCTCGCGTCGTGGGTGGACGCGCCGCTCCTCGAGAAGATCGCCGAGCGCCACCCCGAGGGCACGGTCGTCCTCGCGGGCGGCCGATTCGACGTCGACCTCGAGCGCATCGAGGGGAAGCCGAACGTGCGCCTCCTCGGGCAGCGCCCCTACGACGAGATGCCGCCGCTGCTCTGGAACTTCGACGCCTGCGTCATCCCGTTCCTGGTCAATGACATCACCGAGGCGACGAACCCGGTCAAGTTCTACGAGTACCTCTGGGGCGGGAAGCCCGTCGTCGCGCCGGCGCTGACCGAGCTCCTCCCGTACGCGGACGTCTCCTACCTCGCGCGCGGCCACGACGAGTTCCTCGCGCAGCTCGAGCGCGCGCTTGCCGAACATAAGGACGACCCGCGTCGGGCCGAGCGGCGGCGGATCGCCGAGGAGAACGACTGGGCGCACCGGTATGCGGCGATCGCCGACGGCCTCGCCCCGACGTTTCCCCTCGTGTCGGTCGTGATCGTGACCTACGGCGGCGTCGAGTTGACGAGGGCTTGCCTCGAGTCGCTGCTCGGGCGCGAGACGTGGCCGCGCCTCGACGTGATCGTCGTCGACAACGCGTCGACGGACGGCACGCCCGAATACCTCGCCAGCGTCGCGGCCTCGGACGCGCGCGTGCGCATCGTCGCCAACCGCGAGAACCGCGGCTTCGCCGCCGCCAACAACCAGGGAATCGCGCTCGCGGCGAGCGAGATCGTCGTCCTGCTCAACAACGACACGGTCGTTCCGCCGGGCCTGATGGGTCGCCTCGTCGCCCACCTCCAAAAAGATGCAACGCTCGGCCTCCTCTGTCCCACGACGAACTTCTGCGGCAACGAGGCGCGCGTCGAGCCGGAATACGCGGACTTCGCCGGCCTGCCCGCGTTTGCCGCGCGCCGGGCCCGGGAGCACCGGGGGCGCGTCTTCGACATCGGCGTTGCCGCGATGTACTGCGTCGCCGCGCGGCGGCAGGTGCTCGACGAGGTCGGGCCGCTCGACGAGGCCTACGGCGTCGGCATGTTCGAGGACGACGACTTCGCGGTCCGCATGCGCGCGAGGGGCTACCGGGTCTGTTGCGCCGAGGACGCGTACGTTCACCACGTGGGTCAGGGCGCGTTCCGCAAGCTCTCGCCCGAGGCGTACGACGCGCTCTGGAAGAAGAACCAGGCCTACTTCGAGAAGAAGTTCGGGGTGGAATGGAAGGCGCACGCGCCGCGCGAGGGCGTGACCGCGGTGGCGTCGAAGATCGGAGCGGAGTAGAGTCGCAGGGTGGAAGCCCACCCGGCGGAGGCCGCCGTCACTCCCGTCGCCCCTTCCGATCCGAAGGCCGCGAAGCGCGCCAACTTCGATGCCTATCTGGCGAACGCCGCGTCCGGATCGGTCGAGACGACGAACAAGCCCGTCCAGCTCTTCCTCGAGGTGAGCTCCCGCTGCAATCTGCGCTGCAAGAAGTGCGGGTTCTCGTGGGACCCCTCGCTGGCCAAGAACGGCCGGGACCTCTCGTGGCCGATCCTCGCCCGGATGGAGGATTTCTTCGCCGCGGCGATCGAGGTCCATACCTTCGGCTACGGCGAGATGTTCCTCTATCCCGAGCTCGCGCCGCTCGTCACGGTCCTGAAGAACCACGGCTGCCGGACCTCCGGCATCACGAACGGGATGCTGATCCGCCCCGCCGACGTGGTCTGGCTCGTCGCGACCGGGTACGACCAGCTCACGTTCTCGATCGACGGCGGGACCGAGGCGACGATGGAGAAGCTCCGCGGAGCGAGCCTCGCGAAGGTGCTCCACGTCCTCGAGCTCATCCACCAGGAGAAGGAGCGGCGCAAGTCCGAGTTCCCGCGCATCGTCGTCAACTTCGTCGCGCAGAACGACAACTACCACGAGCTTCCGGACCTCGCGCGGCAGCTCGCTCCGCTCGGGATCTGGTTCATGGGCGTCAACCCGCTCCACCACTTCGTCGACACGGTGGGCGACTACGAGGCGTACTACAAGAACTTCCGCCTGGCGTCCGTGCCGAGGGAGACGTTCGACGCCGCGGTCGCCGGGGCGCGCGCGATCATGGAGCCGGCGGGGACGACGTTCCAGTGCTTCGTCAACCCGGAGTTCGAGTGGCCGGCGGCCGCGCCGGCCGACGGCGAGCGCGTGGCGCTCCACAACCGGGACCTCCCCGAGCCGCCCAGGCCGTCGGAGCTCCCGACCCAGCTCGCGACGCAGACGGCGGAACCACCCGCGCCGGCGTCCGCGCCTCCCGCGGCCGCGGCGCCCGCGTCGCCGGAGCCGCCCGCCGTCCCGGTGAATCCCGAGACGGGCCTGCCGCCGATGTACTGCCACTATCCCTGGACGACGCTCTACCTGTCCGCGACGGGCAAGGCGCGCGTCTGCTGTTACATGAACGTCCACGAGGACCTCGGCGAGTTCGCGGGCGACTCCAGCGTCGGCACCGCGTGGAACGGCCCCGCCCTGCAATCCGTGCGCGAGCACATCCGCGACGGCCGCGTCCACCGCGCCTGTCAGCAGTGCGTCGCGCACCGGACCTACGAGGTCCACGCCTCGGCGATGCACCCGATCCGCGTGGAGCTCGGCCTCGTGCCGCCCGCCGCGGCGCCGGAGCCCGAAACCGCCGCGGCGGCCGAGGTGGCCACTCCCGAGCCGGCACCCGAGGAGGAGGTCGGCATCCTGAGGAAGATGTGGCGCCGCTGGCGCGCTCCGGAGGGCGACGGGGCCGGCCGCCCTCTCTAGATCGGGCTCATTCGCGGACGCGGAGCCAGAGGCTTCCGCCGCCCGGCGTGACGTTCTCGACCTTCGGGACGAAGGGTTTCAGGCACTCGAGGTCGGCCTTCTGCAGGTAGTGCACGCCGACGAGGATCTCGAACTTCGGGCTGTTCGCGAGCAGGGCGGCCAGCACGTACTGCTCGTTCCAGTAGCAGAGCTCCACCTGCGACCAGTACCGCGGGTACTCGAAGGGCAGACAGATGTCGTGCACGTGCACGAGCACGCCCTTCGGCAGCCGCGGGAGGATGCGCAGGAAGAGGTGGTTCACGTCGGAGCCCGTCTTCGAGATGTGCGAGCCGTCGATGAAGAGGATGTCGGACGGCGAAAGCTCGAGGAACGTCTCCTCGGGGACCTCCTGAACGGGAATCGCCTGCACCTCGACGGGGGCGTCGAGGTGCGCGAGCCACTCGGGGGCGTGCGGGTCGATGCACAGGATCCTTCCCGAGCCGTTCGCCTCGATCGCGCGGGCCGCGAGCCGCGTCGAGTGGCCGGCGCCGACCTCGACGATGCGGCCCGGGCGGAAGCGCCGGACGAAGGAGAAATAGAGCGAAGCGTCCGAGTGGCTGAACTGGCCGTTGCCCCAGTAGAAGGAGGCGTCGCCATCGGACTCCGGCCTGTTCCAGGAGAGCGTCGAGAGCTCGTCGGCGAAGCTCGGCGTCTCGCGCAGGAACGCGCGCTGCGCGTCGAGGTCCCACGTCCCGCAGTGCGGGAACGTGCCCGCCCAGACCTCGTTCGAGAGGTCCTCCGGCGAGAAGACCGGCGTGTAGAAGAAGTCGGGGAAGAGCTGGAGTTTCTTCTCGCGCGAGTGGCGGTGGAGCTCGCGGAGCTCGGGCGTCCAGTTCGGCGCGTTCGGATCGAAGCCGACGCGCCGCACGATTTCGTCGTAGAGCTCCCGCGCGCTGGCGCCCTGGAGGCCGATCCGGCGGAGGAAGCTCACCGGCCGCGGCGTCCCTTCAGGACGAGGACGGCGCAGAAGGCGAGAGCGGCGGCGGTCATCAGGGCCCCGATTCTGAGGGAATTCGGGACGAGCGCAAAGCGCACCCGATGCCGTCCGGGCGAAAGCGCGACCCCGTCGAAGCCGTAGTCGGCCCGGAGCAGCGCGGCCGGGGATCCGTCGACCTCGACGCGCCAGCCGGGATAGTGCGTCTGCGAGAGCACCAGGATGCTGGGCTCCGCCACGCCGGCGGTCATGCGCACGTCGTTGATGCCCGGCACGATTTCGGAGACGCCGGGAGGCAGCACGGGGTCCGCTTCGCCGCGAAACGGGATCGACACGGCCTCGGGCAGGATGACCGAGCGCGCCGGGTCGAAGTCGGCCGACAGGAGGCGCGCGAGCTGCGTCTTCTCCGACGACAGGACCTCGACGCCCGACGCCGGAACGAGGAACGCCCGTGGCAGGACCGTGCGGTTCTCGAAGACCCGGACGGTCGCGTCGGAGAAGACGAGCCGGAAGCGCTCCGGACGGACGGCGAGGGTGGCGGCTCCTCGGTTCGACGCGGTGGCGACCAGGTACTTCACGTTCATCAGGTCGAGGAGTCGGCCCGGCGTCCCGACGATCCGCTCCGAGCGGAAGCGCGGGACTTCCCACTGGACGGTGCCGAGCGTGGAGAGCATCGCGTTGGTGCGCCGCGGAATGACGTTGAAGCCTCCGGCCGAGTCCAGGCCGTAGGCGAGCTCGGCTCCGGGGCTGTAGGCGGTGTCGACGGCCGCGACGCGCTGGACGCCCGGGTCGCGTCTCAGGAAATCGAACGTGGGCGCGGGCGGAAAGACGTCGGCCGGCCGGAAGAAGGGCACGAAACAAAAACTCGCGCTCATGAGATCGAGGGCGACGAAGGTCACCGCGAGGACCGCGAAACGCTCCGCGCGCAGCCGCCCCGCGAGAGCGAGACCGAGAAGCAGCGCGGACGCCAGCAGGATCGCCGCGGAGGATGCGGGCCCCCGGATCGTCCGGAACGAAAGAAGAGGGTGGGGCTCGTAGCCGATCCGGCCGTGCACCAGGATCGCCCTCGTGCCGACGGCGGCGGCGACGAAGGCTCCTCCTGCGAGGACCCAGCAGACGGCGCCCGGCCGGCGGCGGGTTCGGAGGTCCTCGACCAGGGCGCTGAGCCCGAGGGCGGCGAGCAGGGCGAGAGACAGGTCGGCGACGGCGAGGAGCCTCCCGTTCGGAATTCCCCGCAGCAGCGGCGTATGGAGAGAGAGCCGATAAACGGGGCCCTGGCCGTACACGATCGAGAGACAGACGACGACAAGGCCGAGAAAAAAGAAAGCGTCGCGGCGATTGCGATGGAGCAGCGCCAGCGGTGCGAGAAGCAGCGTCAGCATGCCGGCGTAGGCCGCGCTGTCGGGGATTCCGACGCCGGCGGAGTTCGGGTTCGAGCCGAGGTCGCGAGACAGGAACGCCGCGATCTCCCGGAGCGGCTTCGTCGGCCAAGGACGGTCGAGTCCACGGTCGAGCTGCCCGATGAATTCGAGCGTTGGAAGCGCCTGGACGGCCGCGAGCGCCAAGGCGAGAAGCCCCGCAGCAGCAAACGCGCCAGCGAAACGCGCCCGGCTCGGCGCATCGCGTTCGGGAACCGCGAAACGAAAGAGAAAAAAAACGAGCCCCACGAAAGTGACGTGAGCCGCACTCTCCGGCTGGCCGGCGAAGACCGGAAGGGCAAATGCCGCGGCGGTCAGAGCGATCGCCCGTCCGGTCGGCCTTTGCCGAAGACGGTCGATCGCGAACAACCCGAGCGCGAGCCATGTCACCGTATCGAGATGCGGCCGCGTCTGAAAGGCCGTGACCCAGCCGCAGAACGCGAAGACGACACCCGCGACGAGCGCACCGGGGCCGTCGGCTCCGAGCGAACGGGCGAGCACGACCACGAGAAAACCCGCGAGGGCGGTGCGCAGCAGGAACAGAAGGGCCCATGCCAGCGGCGTCGGCAGCACCGCATAGAGCAGCGTCGGGGGATAGAAGAGCGCGGGTTGGGGGTCGCCGGAGAACGGGGTCCCGAGCAGGAGATGCGGATTCCACATCGGGAACGTCGCCGCGAGCGCGGCACGTCGCGTGTACGCCTTCCACGGGTACATCTCCGTGACGAGATCCCACATCTCGGCATGCGGGCGCGGTGCGAAACGCGGATCGGCCACGGACTCGTAGGGGGGAAGCTGCAGGAGCAGGTCCGCCGGGAATGGGACCCGGCCGGCGAGGATCGGGGCGTAGTCGATGAGCGCGAGGAGGAGGAGCAGCAGCGCCGCACGAATCAGGAAGGAGGCGTGGTGAAAACGAAGATTCAAGGAACCTCGATATCAGCCTGCCGAGCGCATTGCCATCCGCTGAACGTGGCGACGACCGCCGCGGGAGAGATCTGGGCGAGGAGCCTCGGATACGCCTGATCGATGTGGAGTTCCACAGGCCACGTCGTGAAGAGAAAGATCACCGCGAACAAAGCAGCCGCGGTGGCCGTCGCGACGGCGAGGCTGGTCTCCGCCGCAGAGCCTCGCCGACCCAGAACGAGGGCGGAGAGCAAGAATGCCGGCCAGAGCAATCCCCAGCGGCGGGGGCTGAGCATCTTGACCAGGCAAAGGCGAGCGACGTGGGGAATCCGGCCGGCGGCAACCATGAGCGACTCTCTCGTCAGCACGTAAACGCTGTCCGACACCGACGCCCAGCGCACGTAAGCGAGACGCAATGCCAGGAAAACCGCGACGATCGCGACGCGACTCCAGGGCAGACGACGGACCGTCCGCTTCTCGATGCTCCAGGCATAGGCCACCGCCACGCAGG
The DNA here is from genome assembly GCA_027307335.1 of Acidobacteriota bacterium. Taxonomy (GTDB): domain Bacteria; phylum Acidobacteriota; class Thermoanaerobaculia; order UBA5066; family Gp7-AA6; genus DAHUXD01. Next base: position 58,279 of record DAHUXD010000024.1, on the reverse strand, counting down.
CGACGACGGCGATGATCGTGCCTTCCGGCTTCACGACGGTGAGGCCGCCGATCAGCCAGGGTAGGCCCCCGTGCGAATCCGTCCGGCGCAAGGCCGCGGCGACGACGCCCGCGACGAAAGCGGCTTGCGGCATGTCCGCGTAGGCGCCGGCGGCCGTGCCGGTGGAGGCCAGTGGAAGGAGCGCGAGCATCAGCGTGGCGGCGGCGGCGAGACGGGCGGAGAGGACGGCCCGCGCCGCCCCGTAGGTCGCCACGAGGAGCGAGTAGTAAAACGGCAGGAACACGGGCTTGAAGGAATCGAAATCGAATTGCCCGCGCACGACCTGGAGCAGCGCCTCGTAAAGCGAGACGAGCGGAGGATAGGGAACGTACCGAAGCTCGTACGTGTCACCGGGATACCAGAGCCGGTCGAGCGCTCCCCGGTAGTAGAGAAGCTGAGTCTTGCTCGCCCAGATCTGAAATCCATCCCACAGAAACGCGTACCGGAGGTTGACCGCGGTGAAATCGGCCGCGACCAAGATGACCGCCGTCGTGAGAACGAGCCACACGAAATCTCTCGCTCCAGCCGGTAGCCGGGGCGCGGGCGGCGATGGCGAGCCGCGTGCGCGGCGCCACAGGGCGAGCAGGAGGCATAACGCCATGACCAACAGCTCGACTCTCAACGCGGCTCGGGGAAACAGAAGGGACAGGGGCAGGAGGCCCGCCCCGCAGGCGGCCATCCCGACGAGAAAGGACTCGTTCCCGGAGACCAGATCACGCGATCTCCGGCGCAGAATCGCTTCGCCCACCGCCGCGAAGCCGACGGCGAGCGCGGCGGTCACGAGGAGGTCCGTCCAGCGGAACGTCACGGCGTGAGATTCCCGAGCCAGACACGGTCGGGAAGGGCCGGAAGAGTTCCGAGATCCTCACGGTCCGTCAGCGCGAGAAGCGATGGCTCCGGGGCGAGCAAGAGGCCCCACCCGAAGCGCCACTCCCGACCCAGGCGAGCGAGCTGTGCCTTCGGCAGCGGTTCATACCGGACGACGACGACATTGCGCGGATAGAGCGCCCGCTGGAAGGCGCGCGCCCACCAGGCTCCGTCGGTGCTCGAGGCCGACAGGAGCAGAACCGTCCCGCCCGGAGGCACGCGGGCGCGGATCGCGTCGAGTTGACGGACCATGCTCTCCGGAAAGACGCTCTTTCCGCCAACGTGGAAGGCGCGGTCGAAATCGCGCGCGAGCGCCCGGACGCCGCTCCACAGGGACGCACCGACGACGAGGGCGGCGAAACCGCGCAGCACCGGTACAGGAACGATGGAGCGACTCTGCACCTGGATGGATCATACGCGGGACGCCGCGCACCCGGTACCGCTGCGCCACCTGGGCGAAGGCGCGACGGAAGGTTCCGGTCGAGCTCGGCGGCGGTGTTCCGGCGCCGCGGATCTCAGCCCGGGCGGCGGAGGAGAACGACGTCCTGGTGCTTCTCGAGGCCGAGCGCCCGGATCTCGACGATCTCGAAGAAGCGCGACCACTCGCGTCGGATGTAGTCGTGCGAGTGATAGGCCGTCTGGTAGAAGTCGGGCAGCGAGACGCTCCGGCCGTAGTTCCAGCCGAAATCGCCGTAGAAGAATCCTCGCGTCCGCATGATCTCGCGAACGTCCGCGTCGAGCTTCCCGTAATGCTCCTCGCCGTGCGTGGTCAGCACCAGGAAGCCTCCCGGTTTCGCGATGCGGCGAAGCTCGGCGAGCCACTCGAACTGCATGTCTTCGGGCAGATGGGTGAAGACGCTGATCCCGAGGATGAAGTCGAACCGGTCGTCGGCGTACAGGGTCGGCGGGTGATGCGGGGCGACCGAGAAGTCGCCAAACGACGAGTAGTGGCCCCGGGCCCAGGCGATCGCCTCCGGGTCGATGTCGGCGCCGAACAGGCGGGCCTCGGGCGCCAGGCCCCGCAGGACCCGGACCGCTCGTCCCGGCCCGCAGCCAAAGTCGAGGATCGTCTCGAAATCGGCCAGGCGCCGGCCGGCGGCGCCGAGCGCGACGTCGACCTCGCGGCAGGCCTCGGCCGCGCTGTCGAAGAATCCCGGAGCGTACTTGCCGGCCACCCGGACCTGGAGATGCGGGGGAGGAGGCGGGGGCAGCTCCGCCTCCCGGCGGAGCAGGGAAGCCCACTGGCCGGCCGCGGTCTCTGCGTCGGCGAGGCGGGAGCGCAGGGCGGCGATCTCGTTCGTCAGCTCCGCGAATCTCCGCTCGATCGCGGCCGAGTCGCCCGCCTCGCGGACGAATCGTTTCGCGCGCGACTTGAGGCGGCGGGGAACGAGACGGCTCGCGATGCTCCAGAGAGATCGCCGGTCGGTCAACGGGCGCGAAGATACCGCAGGCGGGGCACTACTCTCCGGGAGCCGGCAGAGCGCGGAACGCGAGCGGCGCCGCGCTCTTCCCCGGCGGACCGCTCGCGCGCAGGACGTCGGGCGCGCCGCCGGAGGCCTCGACGCTCTCGAGGAACCAGGCCGCGATGCGCCGCGCGTGCTCGTCGAGCCGTTCGCCCTCGATGTTCGACAGCATCACGACGACGAGCCGCGCGTGCGGCACGACGACGATCGCGGCGCGGCCGCCGACGCCGCGGCCGCCGTGCCACGCGACGGCGCGTCCGCGCGCGTCCGCGTCCACGTGCCAGCCGAGCCCGTAGCCCGTGTCCGTCCCCGTTCGCGTCCGCTGCGGCGTGAAGAGGGCCCGCGCGCTCTCGGGGCGGACGATCTCGCCGCCGACGAGCGCGGCGCCGAAGCGCGCGAGGTCGCCCGTCGTCGAGACGAGGCCGCCCGCGCCGTAACGGCAGCTGACGTCGACGTCCGGGGCCATCGAGAGCAGCCCGAACCAGCCGCGCTCGTAAAAGAGCGTGCGTCCCGGCAGGAACCGCCTGGGATCGTCCCGCATCGTCGATGGCATGCCCGCCGGGGCGGCGACGGTCTCCGAGAGCAGCGCCGCGAAGTCCTTCCCCGAGGCCGCCTCCAGGACCGCCGAGAGGAGCACGTAGCCGGCTCGCGACGGCGAGAAGGCGAGGCCGGAGGGCCGCACGAACACTCCGGGGGGAAGCCGCCGCGCGGCCTCGCGGGCGCTCGCGCACGGGGCCGGCGCGTCCTCATCGCCGGGGAAGTCGCGCGCGCCGGACAGGTGCGCCGCGAGCTGGCGCGCGGTGACCGGGTACCCCGAGTCGACGGCGCCCGGCAGGTAGCGCTGGACCGGCGCGTCGAGGTCGAGCCGGCCCTCGTCGGCGAGCCGCGCCATGACGGCCGTCGTGAGCGGCATCGCCACCTCGTAGATCCGGAACTGGGTCGCGCGCGAGACCGGGCGGTGGCGCTCCACGTCGGCGTACCCGAACGCGGTCGACCACACGATGTCGTTGCCGACCGCGACCGCGACCGAGGTTCCCGGGTACAGCTGGAGCGCCGCGTCGAGGAGAGCTCGCGATCGCTCGATCGCCTTCGCGTGGGGCGACGCCGGCGACCCGGCCGCCGCGACGGCCGCGGCGAGGGCCGCCGCGAGGACCGCGACCGCGGCGCAGCGGACCGACGAGGGCCTTCTTTCGGCGCCCGGCCCTCGGTTCCCTCGGCCCGGCCGCCGATGCGGCGTTCTCCCGCCGCAAGGCGGTCTCATGCGACCCCCGCCGGCAGAGCCTCCGCCGCGATGCGCGCGCCCTCCGGGACGGCGCCGGACCGGGACGAAGCGTCGCCGGCCGCCACGAGCGGGAGGCTCAGACGCACGCGGCAACCGTGCCCCGGCGCGCCCTCGAAGGCGAACTCGTGGTCGTCGCCGTAGAGGAGCGCGAGGCGCTCCCGCGTGTTGCGGAGCCCGACTCCGCCGCTGCCCTCGGGGCGCTCGCCCGCCGAGGGCCCCGGACCGTCGTCGGACACGAGGAGCGCGAGACGTCCGTCCCGCCCGCGCCGCGCGCGGACCTCCACCCGACCGGCGCCCGGCCTCGCGGCGATGCCGTGCTTGATCGCGTTCTCGACGAGCGGCTGGAGGATCAGCGTCGGCACGAGCGCGTCGGCGAGGCTGTCGGGGACGTCCAGCGCGACCGTCAGCCGGTCGGCGAAACGCGTCTGCTGGATCTCGAGGTAGACGGACAGGATCTCGAGCTCTCGGGAGAGCGGCAGCAGGTCGTACGCCTCGTTGCGGAGCGACAGGCGCAGCAGATCGGAGAGGCGCCGGACGGTGCGCGAGGCCGCGTCGGCGTCGCGAAAGACGAGGGGCAGGATGCTGTGGAGCGCGTTGAAGAGGAAGTGGGGATGGAGCTGCGTCTTCAGCGCCTCGAGCCGCGCGCGGGCGAGGCGCGTCTGGAGCTGCGAGGAGCGGAGGGCCCGCTCGCGAGAGAGATGCGCGTACGTGACCGTCCACGTGGCGCCGACGATCGCCCAGAAGGTGGCGAGCTCCGTCAGGAACGACGTCGGCAGCATCTCCGCGAGGGCGCCGATCTGCGTCTCGACGACGCACGGGAATCCCATCAGGAAGGGATACGCGAGCTCGAAGGCGGTCCCGTGGAGGAGCGGGGCGGCGGCTCCCGCGACGAGGAGCGCGCCCGTCGGTCCGGCCCAGCGGCGGCGCGTCGGCATGCAGCGCTTCGCGAGCGCCACGACCGCCGGCGTCAGGGCGGCCCAGAGGTAGGCGGAGAGGAGGCATTGCGCGAGCGCCTCCGAGAGGCCGAACTCGAGCCGATGGCGGTGGAACGGATCGCTGAACCAGCGATCGATCCCGCGGAAGAGGCCCACCAGCGTCCAGATCGCGAGGACCGCGGCGGCCGACCTCGCGGAAAGGGCGAGGCGCGGGCGCGTCACGCCGCCCCCCGGATCGAGAGCGTGGGCGCCGTCGCGGGAGCGTGGGGGAGCCACAGCGCGATGCGGTGGCCGCCGCGGCCGTCCGGAGAGGCCACGAGACCGTGGGCGCCGGGATACAGGAGCTCCAGGCGCTCGCGGGTGCGGCGCGCGTACGACTCGTCGAACGCGGCGCCGGCCGCCCCTCCGGGCTCCGCGGCCGACTCGTCGACCTCGAGGCGCAGGACGTCGCCGTCCGTCCGGGCGCGGATCGCGACGCGCGAGCGTCCCGGCCGACGTCCCGGTCCGTTCGCGATGGCGCCCTCGCAGAGCGGCAGCAGAAGGAGCGCCGGGACGGAAGCGTCGGCGGCCTCGGGAGGGACGTCGACCGAGACCTCGAGGCGACCGGGCAGCCGCGTCTCCTCGAGCGCGAGGTAGGTGCGCGCCGCCGCGAGCTCCTCGCGGAGCGGCACGCAGCCGCCCGCCTCGTGGTGGAGCGCAAGCCGGAGGATGTCGCCGAGCCGGACCACGGTCCGCGCCGCGGCGGCGGGATCGCTCCGGATGAGCGGGAGAAGAGTCGAGAGCGTGTCGAAGAGGAAGCCCGGCTGGAGGCGGAGCTTCAGCGTCTCGAGTTGAGCGCCCACGAGCTCGCGCTCGAGCTCGGACGCCCGGAGCTCCGTGTCGCGATACGCGCGGAAGTCGTCGACGCCCCAGGCGACGCCCGCGATCGCGAAGAAGGTGGCGAAGCGAGCGGCGCCGCCGAAGGCGAGGGTCGCGAGGACCGTGCCGAGGAAATCCGGACCTCGGCCGGCCGCGCCGACGACGCTCCAGAACGCGGTGGTGATCAGGAGGTGGAGGAGCGAGGCCGCCGCACCCGTGGCCGCGAGCATCGCGAGGTGACGCGCGAAGGCGCCGCGGCGCGGGCGCCACCGGCGCGCGGCGCGCAGGCACGCCGGAGTCAGCAGCGCCCAGATCGCGGCGGTCACGCCGCTCGCGGCGAGCGCGCCGCCCCACGAGAGCGCGAGGCGCGGCTCGAGCGACGGGCCGCGCAGGTAGCGCTGCGTCGCGATGAACAGAGCGGCGCCGGTCCACAGAGAAAGAACAGCTACCCCTCTCCCCTTGGCAGAGGGGGTAGGGGTGAGGGGCGTCCAAAGACTCGCCGCCCCTCTCTCTCCGGGAGAGGGGGTGGGGGTGAGGGACATCCTGTGGCTCACCCAACTCCCTTTCTAGACCGCGAGCCTCCGGAAGTCCTTCAGGCGCTCGCGGTACGTGCTCGAGAGCGTGAGCCGCGTCCCGTCCTTGAGCGTGACCGCGTAGTCGCCGTTGAACCACGGGTGCATGTCCCGGATCCGCTCGATGTGGACGATCGTCGAGCGGTGGATCCGGAAGAAGTGCTTCGGGTCGAGGCGCGCCTCGATGCCCGTCGTCGTCTCGTGGTACACGTAAACGTCCTTGCCGACGTGCAGCCTCACGTTGTTGCGCGCCGACTCGATCCAGTCGATGTCCTCGACGCGCAGGAAGACGCTCCGGTCCTCCTTCTTGATGAGCAGCCATTCGGGGTACTGCCGCTCGCGTTCGATGTCGTCGAGGAGCGCGCGCAGCTGGGTCTTCAGGTCCTTCGACGCGCTGCGGTCGATCGAGGCGCGGGCGCGCTCGACGGCCTGGTGCAGGCGCTCGCCCGAGAAGGGCTTCATCAGGTAGTCGACCGCGTGCGCCTCGAACGCCTTCAGCGCGTAACGGTCGAAGGCCGTCACGAAGACGACCGCGGGCAGCTTTTCCGGTTCGACGCTCGCGAGGACGCCGAAGCCGTCGAGGCCCGGCATCTGCACGTCGAGGAGCACGAGGTCGGGCTTCTCGGCGGCGATCGTCCGGACCGCCTCGAAGCCGTCGCCGCACTCGCCGATCACCTCGACGTCGGGCTCGTTCTGGAGGCCGTTGCGCACCCATTCACGCGCGAGCGGCTCGTCGTCCACGATCAGAGCTCGGATCTTCATCCCGTTCCTCCTTCGTTCCCGCGGCAACGTTTCCCAGCCTGATACGTAAGGAAACAAAGGGAGTTATCGAAAATGCCGCGCGACGGCGAACTCAAGATTCCGGACGAAACGTTCAGAAACCGGAACGCCGAGCCGAATTCGTCCACCGCCGCCAAACCTTTGAGGACGAACGGGGCGATTCCCGGGACGGCACGACCGATGCTCCCGGCGCCGCGCGGCGTTTCGTCCCGTTGAACCTTGTTTTTTCTCTGCCGCGCCGCGCCGTCCGCCGCCGCCGCGCCCACCGCACCGCCGACCATCGAGAAGTGGCCCGCGACGCTTCCGCCTCCGACCGCGACTCTTCCTACTTCTTCGCGTAGGTCCCGTCGAACTGGACCTTCCAGGTCTTGCCGCCGTCGGCCGAGGAGTCCCACAGCTGCCGCACGCGGCCGTCCGCCATCGGCGTCCACGTGATCCGCTGTCGCGACGGACCGTCGCCCCTCGCCATCACCATCCGGACGCCCTCGATCCCCCCGGCGAGCAGCAGGACCGTCCCGCTCTGGTCGACCCACGTCTGACGCCAGACGTGCGCCTCGGGGTCCCAGGCGTTCAGGCTCGTGCCCTGGTTGCCGGCCGCGCCCGTCCACTCCTCCTTCAGCGCGCAGCCGCCGAGGATCGGTGTGATCCGGTTGTGGCCCGCGACCTTTCCGTCCGGCCGGGTGACCTCCCACTCGCCGATCCAGAAGTCGAACTGGCGGTGCTCGGGCGAGGCGCAGGGCGAGGCGCCCTGCGGGGAAGCGCCGAGGAGCGCGACGAGAAGAGGCAGAGCGAGCATGGGGATTCCTCCTGCCGCGACCTACGAATTTCCGCGTCTGACGTTTTGGCGCCGGGGAGGTCAGCGCAGCCGGCGGAACGCGTGCGTCTTGACGGCGAGCCAGACGTCGAGGCCCGGCGTGAGCCCGAGCTCCTCGAGCGCCCCCCGGGTCAGCCGCGCGGTCCAGTCGAAGCCGCCCGCGCCGATCCGGATCCATGCGGTGCCGCCGGCTTCCTCGACCGACCGGACGCGGCCGCGGAGGACGTTGCGGGCCGACACGCCGGCCAGCGGCCGCGTCGAGACGAGCACGTCGTCCGGAGCGACCGCGTAGAGCGCCGGCCCCGGGGCGCCGGCGCGCTCGGCGGGGACCGCGAACCGCTGTCCGTGGACCACGAAGACGCCCGCGGCGCCGGGTTCGCCCGCGGACAGCATTCCCGCGAGGACGTTGTCGAAGCGCGCCTCCGGGTCGTCGCGCGACGGCGCCGCGATCGACTCCTCCGGCGCGCCCGCGTGGACGACCGCGCCCCGGCGGAGGACGAGCGCCGATTCCGCGACGGCGCGCGCCTCGCCCGCGTTGTGGGTGACGTAGAGGAACGGAATCGCCAGGCTCTCCCGGATGCGCAGGAGGTAGGGAAGGATGCGGCCGCGGAGCGCCGCGTCGACGCCCGCGAGCGGCTCGTCGAGGAGCAGGAGGCGCGGCTCCGTCGCGAGCGCCCGGGCGAGCGCGACCCGCTGGCGCTCGCCGCCCGACAGCGTCGCGGGATACTGGCGCAGGAGCGGCTCGATCTCGAGGATCCGCACCGCCTCGTCGAAGAGGCGTGTCGCGGCGCCGCGGGCCATGCCGAAGCGCACGTTCTCCTCGACGTCGAGGTGCGGGAACAGCAGGGAGTCCTGCGGCACGTACCCGATGCGCCGGCGCTCGGGAGGCGGACGCAGCCCGCGTGCGGTATCCATGACGGCTTCGCCGCGGATCGCGACCCTTCCGGCCGCCCTCGGACGCAGTCCCGCGATCGTCTCGAGGAGCGACGTCTTGCCCGAGCCCGAGGGGCCGAGCACCGCCACCGTGTCGGAGGGCAGCGCCGCCTGGACGCGCAGCGGGAACCGCGAGAGCGGCAGCGAGACGTCGAGCTCGATCACGCGGCGAACCGGCGCTCGCGCCGGCGGCCGAGGACCTCGGAGGCGCCGACGACCGCGAACGCGACGACCACCGTGATCGCCACGAGGCGCAGGGCCGCCGCGTCCTCGCCGATGTGCGTGCGCTGGAAGATCGCGAGCGCCATCGTCTGCGTCCGGCCCGGGATGTTGCCCGCGATCATGATCGTCGCGCCGAACTCCCCGAGCGCTCGCGAGAACGCCAGGAGCGTTCCGGCGGCGACGCCGCGCCAGGACAGCGGCAGAGCGACCCGCCGGAAGACCGTGAACGGCCGGCCGCCGAGCGAGCGGCCCATCGCGAGCAGGCGCGGATCGATCTCCTCGAAGGCGGTGCGCGCCGGCCGCACGAGGAGCGGAAAGGACATGACGGCGGTCGCGAGCACGACGGCCTTCCACGTGAAGAGCACCTCGATGCCGGCGCGGTCGAGCAGCCGGCCGAGCGCGCCGTTGCGGCGGAGGAGCTCGAGAAGCAGGAGGCCGACGGCGGTCGGCGGCAGCACCAGGGGGAGCGAGAGCAGCGTCTCGAGGGCCGTGCGCCACGGGCCGCCGAGGCGCGCGAGGTACCACGCGGCGGCGACGCCGAGTGGGAGAATGAAGAGCGTCGCGAGCGCCGCGACCCTCAGGGTCAGCAGGAAGATCGAGAGGTCGGGCTGTGCCGTCACGCTACTTCGGGGCGACGACGAGGAAGCCGCGCCTCGCGAACTCGGCGCGGCCGAGCGGGCCCGCGAGGAAGGCGACGAGGGCGGCGGCGTCGGCCGCGTGCTTCGAGGACGCCACCGGCGCCACCGAGTAGAGGATCGGGGGACCGTTCGTGGCCGTGTAGGCGATCCTCGCCGACTTCGCCATCGGGGCGTCCGTCCGGTAGACGATGGCCGCCGCGACGCCGCCGGCGTCGACGGCCGCCAGCGAGGCGCGGACGTCCAGCGTCGGGACGAGCTTTGGCTCGATGCGGTCCCAGAGGCCGAGGCCGGTCAGCCACTTCTTCGCGTAGACCCCGACGGGCACCGCGGCGGGGTCGGCGAGCGCGATCTTCGACAGCGGGAGCAGGTCGTTCGGCGAAGCGACCCTCGTCTTCGAGTCGGGAGGCACCATCACGACGAGGGCGTTCGAGAGGAACTCGCGCCGGTCGGCGGTCCGGACGAGGCCCGCGGCGTCGAGCGCGTCCATCTTCGCCGTGTCGGCCGAGAAGAAGACGTCCGCCGGTGCGCCCGCGAGGATCTGGCGGGCGAGGTCGCTCGACGCGCCGAAGGAGAAGGAGATCTTCTGGCCCGTCCTGAGCCCGTACCCGGCGCCGAGGTCCTGGAGCGAGTCGATGAGGCTCGCCGCCGCGAAGACGAGGAGCTCCGGCTTCGGATCGGCCGCGGGGAGCGCGGCGGGGGAACGCCGCGCCGGAAGCCCGGGACTCGCGAAGCGAGGGACGGGGTTCCGAAAAAGGACCGCGCCTCCCGCCGGGGCGGCGACGAGGAGCAGGAGGGCGAGCCCCTTTCGCATCGGACGCCTCACCCCGCGCGGATCACCATCACCTCCGTCGCCTTGATCAGCGCGTAGGCGGGGGAGCCGGCCTTCAATCGGAGATCCGTCACGGCGGACTTCGTGATGATCGCCGTCAGCTTCTGTCCCGCGACGTCGAGCGTCACCTCGGCGAGGAGACCCGAGACGCGGATCCGCGAAACCGTTCCGAGCAGCTTGTTGCGACCGCTGATGGCGTCGAGACCCGCCGGCCCGGCGACGGCGGGGCCGCCCAGGCGGCGGATCTCCGAGACCGGGATCCGGTGGTGGCCGCCCGGCGTCCGGGTCGAACGCAGCTTCTTCCGGTAGATCCACTGCTTGACCGTCGGGTAGCTGACCCCGAGCGCGGCGGCCGCTTCGGCCGGGGTGAGACGGGCGCGGGTCCGATCGGTGCGGCGCAATGGAAGCCGATTATATACGGTTTCATACGGATCGACTTGCACAAGTCCGTATGAAACGAAATGCTCCAGGCGGTTGGCACGGAGGCGCGCATGACGGGCAGCGGGGCTCGCGGGTCGGTGTGGCGTCGGCGGATGGCGGTGGGGCTTCTGGCGTCGGCGGCTTTGGCGGGCGCGGCCCGGGGCCAGGAACCCGACCGTCTTCCGGGCTTGGCGGCGGGGGGCTCGGACGGCGCGATCGACGCCGATGCGGCCGCCGCGGCCGTGCCGGTCCCGCCCGAGAAGGCCACGACGGAACACCTGTCGGACCTGTCGATCGGCAACTTCTTCACCGAGGGCTGGAACCAGGGCTGGGAGAAGTGGCGGCACCACACGCCCGACATGGCCCTCCTCCGAGTGACGACCAATTTCCTCGAGCGCGAGCTGCGGGCGGACTACGCGAACACGTCCGTCGCCAACAGCACGACCCTCGACTCGACCGACTTCCTCAATATGTTGATCGCCTATGCCGTGAACCGGCGGCTCATGCTCGAGGTCATCGGCAACTACCAGTGGAACGACCCGGTGCACCCGCCTCCGGTCAGCGGATCGGGCGCCGCGTTCCTGACGCGATTCCAGCTCGTCGAGAACGCGGACCAGTCGTATTCGTTCCAGGCACGGGTCTCGGCGCCCAACCGGGGGATCGGGGGCACCCAGACGTCGCTCCAGTTCGGCCTCGCCGGTTGGCAGGACGTGCACTCGTGGGTGCCGGCGCTCGGCCGGTTCGGCCTGTACTACTCCTTTCAGTACGAGGCCCTGCTCGGGCCCCGCAAGGCGGGCGCCACGCAGAACGACATCGGCTACGACGTGTCGCTCGCGGAGACCTGGACGGCGCCCTCGACGAAGTTCTTCGACAACGTCACGACGTTCGTCGAATTCTTCGGGCAGACGTTCCTCGACGGCGCCAGCTCGGGCAAGACGAACGTCACGGTGACGCCCGGCTTTCGCTTCTGGTTCGTCCCCGAGAACTCGATCTCCTTCGGCGTCGACTTCCCCGTGAGCCGCCAGCCGGCGATCCACAGCGTGTATCGAGCGACGTACATCTTGAACTTCTGAAACGAACCGGGGAAGCTGCGGGCGCATGAGGCCCGCCGCGCCGGGCTGGCGACGGCGCGGCGGGCGTTCTGAGGAGCTAGGGACCCCCCAACTGGTACTGCAGGGTGGCGGACGCGATCTTGTAGCGGTACCGCGCGTCCGCCTCGCCGAGCTCGGCCCGGGTCTGCTGCAGCTGCGCCTGCGAAAGCTCGACGATCGAGGAGAGGCCGAGGTCGTAACGGCTCCGCGCGAGATCCATGGCGCGGTTCGCCTGTGCGAGGAGCTGCTGGGCGACACCGACGCGCTCGTAGGCGGCGCCGGCGTCGAGCCAGGCGGTCCGGACGTCGCGGGCGACCGCGTTGCGCAGATCGATGAGGCGCGCCTTCTCGGCCTCCGCCCTCAGGCCCGCCTCCGTCGCCCGGGCCTGGAACAGGAACCCGTTGAAGATGGGGATCGCCACGTTGACGCCGATCGCGCCGTACCAGGGAGTGATCGCGTCGTTGCGCCAGGGCGCGCCGCCGGCCGTTCCGAGCGCCCGGATGTCGGGGAGCATCAGGTCCTTTTCGGCGAAATGGAATTTTTCGAGGGACCGCGTGTCGAGCTCGAGCGCGGCAATCTCGGGACGGCGCGACAGGCCCTCCGTGATCAGGAGCTCCACGTCGGCCGGCGGCGCCTGGAGCGGCGCGGCGTCGTCCGCGAGGTCGAAGTCGCGCTGGTTCGGGTACCCCAGGATCGCCGAGAGCGCGGCCATCGCCGCCTTCTGGTTGTTCTGGGCGTCGACGAGCAGCAGGTTGGCCTCGGCGAGGTCGACGGCCGCGAAGCTCGCGTCGAGCTCGGAGCGCAGCTTGCTCTGGGCGAGGGCGCCGACCTGCTCCGCGACGCTCCGGCGCGCGGCGACGGTCTGCTCGGCGACGCGCAGGAGCGCCTGCGTGCCGAGCGCGGCGTAAAACGAGCGGTCGACGGCGAGCAGGACGTCCGCCGCAGTCGCCATCGAGCGCGCGTCGTCGGCCTCGGCGTGCAGCGTCGAGCTCGCGACGAGGTTCGAGGTCCGGCCGAAGTCGGTGATGAGCTGATTCACCGCCACGCCGCCGGCGGCGCGGGAATAGATCGCGGGATTGTTGAGGCTCCCGGCGCTGATGCGCCCGCCCTCCTGGGCCGCGACCCCGGTCAGGTAGGCGTCGAGCGTGGGGTAGTAGGCGGCCCGGGTCTGGCGCGACACCTGCTGCGAGGCGAGGGCGTTCAGCCGCGCCACGCTGATCGCGGGATTGTTCTGCCGCGCGATGGCCTCGGCCTCCGCCAGCGTCAGCCGCGGCAGGACCGGTGCGTCGGTCGCCGGCGCCGTGGTCGGACCCGGGGTCGGGGTCGGCGGAGGCGGCGTCGCGAGCGCGAGAAGGAATCCGGCGGCGGCCGCGATCATGCCGCCACCGTCGGGGACTCGACCTCCGCCTCGCGGCGATGGAGGAGGCGGTACGCCGCCGGCACCAGGTAGACCGTGGCGGCCACGGAGACGAGCAGGCCTCCGATGATCGCCTGCGCGAGCGGCGCATAGGCCTCGGCGCCCGTGCCGAGCGCCATTCCCATGGGGATCAGGCCGATGATGGTCGCGAGCGACGTCATCAGGATCGGCCGCAGCCGGATCCGGCAGGCGCGCGCCAGCGCATCGTCGAGCGTCGCGCCCTCCCGGCGCAGCGTCCGCGCGAAGTCGACGATCAGGATGCTGTTCGAGACGACGATGCCGACCATCATGACGACGCCCATCAGCGACATGACGTTCAGCGTGCTGCCCGCGGCGAGCAGGATCAGGATCACGCCGGTCAGCCCGGGCGGAATGGCGAGGAGAATGATGAACGGGTCGAGGAACGACGAGAACTGCGCGACCAGGATCAGGTAGACGAGCGTGACCGAGAGGATCAGGCCGAACCCGAAGCTCCGGAACGAGGCGCGCATGCCCTGCACGGAGCCCCGGAGATCGACCCGGACGCCCTCCGGCAGCTTCGTGCCGGCGACGATGCGGTCGATCGCCGCAGCGAGGCGGCCGAGGTCCTCGCCCTTCGGCGTCACGTAGACGTCCACGATGCGGCGGAGCTGGTAATGATCGACCTCGGTCGGCGCCTCGATCGGCTTGATCTTGACGACGGCGTCGAGCTGGGTCGGGTTCGGGTTCCCGGCGGCGCGCAGGGGGATCTGCTTCAAGTCGGAGACGGAACGGATCTGGTCTTCGGGGTACTGCACGGTGAGCATGTAGTCGTTGCCGGTCTTCGGATCGACCCAGAAGCTGGGCGCGATCATCTGGTTGGAGGTCAGGGCCGTGATCACGTTGTCCACGACCTCCTTCTGCGAGAGACCCACGAGGCTCGCCCGCTCCCGGTCGATGTCGAGGCGCAGCGAGGGGTAATCGAGATCCTGCGGCACCAGGACGTCGTTGACGCCCGGGGTCCCCCGCACGCGATTCGCGATCTGCGTCGCGGTCTCCTGGGTCTTCTCCAGATTCATGCCGCTGACCTGGACGTCGATCGGCGCGGGAAGCCCCAGGTTGAGAACCGCATCGACGAGGCCGCCCGACTGAAAGTACGTCGAGAGCTCCGGCAGCTCCTTCTGGAGCCGCTGCCGCACGCGATTCATGTACTCGTAGCTGCCGATCCGGTGCCCCTCCTTGAGGCTCACCTGGACGAAGCCCGTGTGCGACGCGGAGTTCGGCGTGTAGATGGCGGAGAAGTCGGGCGTCGTCCCGATGTTCGAGACGATCATGCCCATGTCCCCGGGCGTCACGATCTTGCGGATCGTGTCCTCGATCCTCTTGACGTAGCCCTCGGTGAGCTCGAGCCGCGTGCCCGACGGCGCCTTGAGGTTGATGACGAACTGTCCCGGGTCGGTGCGGGGGAAGAACGAGACGCCGAGGAAGGGGAAGAGGGCGAAGCTGATCAGGCAGACGCCGAGGATTCCCGCGACGGCGGCGACGGGCCGGGCGGTCACGACGCCGAGCGACCGCACGTATCGGTCGAGCATCTGCTCGAAGCGGTGGTTGAAGCGGTGGACGAATTTGCCGAACCGCGACAGCGTGTCGACGTGGTCCTCCTCGAGGTGCGCCGTCTTCAAGAACCGCGAGCAGAAGAGCGGGACGACGGTCATCGCGACGAAATACGAGGCGAGCAGCGACAGCGCCACCGCGAGCGCGAGGGCCGTGAACAGGAAGCGGCTGACGCCATAGAGGAAGATGACCGGCAGGAACACGACGATCGTCGTCAGCGTGGCGGCTAGCACCGGCAGCGCCACCTCCGCGCCGCCCTTCTCGGAGGCCTCCGCCGGCGACTCGCCGAGCTCCATGTGCCGGAAGATGTTCTCGAGCACGACGACCGAGTTGTCGATCAGTCGCGAGAAGGCGAGCGCCAGTCCGCCGAGCACCATCGTGTTGACCGTTCCGCCTCCGGCGCTGATCGCGAGAAACGCGGCGAGCGCGGACAGGGGAATCGAGAGGAACACCGCCGCCGTGGCGCGGACGCTGCCGAGGAAGAGGAGGATCATCACGCCCGTCAGGAGGAGGCCGATGCCTCCCTCGTGGAGGAGATTCTCGATCGCGCGGCGCACGAAGATCGACTGGTCGAAGACGACCTGGGCCGAGAGCTGCTTCGGAATGTCGGTCAGTCCCTGCACCGCCTTCTGAATGCCGTCGACGACCGCCAGCGTGTTGGTGTCGCCGCCCTGCTTCAGGATCGGGAGATAGACGGAGCGCTGGCCGTCGACACGGACGACGTTGGTCTGGATCTGCTGCGCATCGGCCGCGTGGCCGACGTCGCGGACGAGGACCGAGGCGCCCCCGACCGTCTTCAGCGGCAGCGCGTTGATCTCCTCGGTGTTCGGGAGCTGGCTGTTCGTGTACAGGCTGTAGTCGAGCGGGCCGATCTTCACGTCGCCGGCCGGGAGGATGAGATTGGCGTCGTTGACGGTCCGGACGACGTCCATCACCGACAGCTGGTGCGCCTCGAGCTTCAGCGGGTCGACGTACACCATGATCTGGCGGTACCGCCCGCCGAAGGGCTGGGGCACCGACGCGCCGGCGACGTTGGCGACCTGGTTGCGGACCGTGAACTGGCCGAGGTCGCGCAGCTGCGTCTCGTCGAGGCCCTCGCCCTTCAGCGTGATGAGACAGACGGGGAGGCTCGAGGCGTCGAACTTCAGGACGACCGGAGGGAGCGTCCCCGGCGGCAGGCGGCGCAGGTTCGCGAGCGCGAGGTTCGAGATCTGGGAGAGCGCGGCGTTGGCGTCCGCGCCCGGATGAAAGTAGATCTTGATCAGGCTGACGCCGGGGAGCGAGCGCGACTCGATGTGGTCGATGTCGCTGCCGAGCGTGAAGAAACGCTCGAAGCGGCCGGTGATGTCCGTCTCGATCTGCTCGGGCGGCATGCCGGAGTAGAACGTGGCGACGACGACGACCGGAATGTTGATGGGCGGGAAGAGGTCCACCGGCATGCGAGTGAGCGTCGTCGTGCCGAGCAGCGCGACGATCAGGAACACGACGATGATGAAGTAGGGGTGGCGGATCGCGAAGCCGGACATCAGCTCTCCCCCCTCGCGTCCGCCGGGCTCTCCGCCATCGGCTGCGGCGCGACCTCGTCGCCGGGCCGGATCTGCCCGCCGCCGACGATGACCCGGTCGCCCGGGACGAGCCCCTCGAGGACCTCGACGCGATTGGCCGCCTCGATGCCGAGCCGAAGGGGCCGCCGCTCGACGCGGTTGCCCGGTCCGACGACGAGCGCCGTGACGGCGTCGCCGTTGCGCGAAACAGCCTGGATCGGGACCGACAGGGACGCGTCCTTTCGGACGAGATCGAGGGCGGTCTCGGCGTACATGCCGGCCACCAGGCGCTGGTCGGGATTGGCGACGTCGATCTCGGTCTCCATCGTGCGGGTCTGGCGATCGAGGTCGTCGGAGAGGCGGGCCACGCGGCCCTCGAACGTGCGGTCGAGCGCCGGCACGCGCACCTGCACCACGGTGCCGACGTGGATCCGGCTGACGGCGGACTCGGGCACCGGCAGGACCAGCCGCAGCCTGTCGTCCTCGGCGAGGCGCACGACCGGCATCGCCTGGGTGTTGGACGACGTGCCCGCCTGGATGAGCGCGCCGGTGTCGGCGTACCTCTTCGTGATGACGCCCGAGAACGGAGCGGTGATCCGCGAGTAGTCCGAGAGCGCGGACTCCTGCCGTTGTGTCGCGGACGCCTGCGCGATCTGCGCCTCCGTCTGCTGGTCGCGGGCGTAGGCGTCCTCGAGCTCCTGGGCCGCGATCAGGCCGGGCCGTGTCTCGGACACCTCCTTGAGCCGTTGGTAGGCCGAGTGGGCCGCCTCGTGGGCGGAGCGGGACCTCGCGACGGAGGCCTCGGCCTCCTGCAGCTGCGCGTCGATCTCCGGGATCTCGAGGACCGCGAGGACCTGGCCGGCGCGGACGCGGTCGCCGACGTCCACCGAGATCGTCCGGATGTAGCCGGCGACCTTGGCGTGGACGTCCACGTCCTGGAAGGGCTTGAACTCTCCCGACAGCGTCAGCGTCGACTGCAGGGGCGTCTTGCGGGCGATCGCGACGGAGACGGGCCGGGCGGCGGGGGCGGCAGCCGCGTTCGGGCGAGGTGCTCGTCCCTTCGCGAACATGCTCCAGAAGAGCGCTGCCGCGAGCACGGTGCCCGTGACCAAGAATGTGCGTTTCCGATGCCAGACCATGTTTCCCTCTCTTCCAAAGGATCGCGCGAGGATCGATCCCGCGCCGACAATCCGCGGCGCCGGGCGCCGCTTCCGGGGGAGTGCCCCCGGGAGAATCAGAGAGAGGCTGGAGGACCGCGGAAGAGATGGACGGCAGCGTGCCCGTCGCCCACGTCGGGGACGGAGACGGGAACGGCGTCCATGACGCGCGGCCGCGGGGGCGCGACGACCGCCACGGGAATCGCCGCCAGGCAGACGACCTCCGTGTCGCGCTCCTCCGGCGGGGGGAACCTCACCGGGTCCGAATAGGAGGTGAGGAGCTGCTGGGAGGAGCTCGAAGGGAGGTTCTGCGCGACGCGGCTCTGCATGCCCACGAACAGGAGCGCCCCGATCGTGAACAGCAGAAGGGCCGCGCGGCGTTCGAGTCCGCGACCGGAAGAATGACTGTGTCGATTCACCGTATTGATTGTCCTGCCCCTGACGACTCCGTTCAAGGGGGAAACCCGGCGGCGGAGGGGAGCCATTCCCGAATGTGAGCGGTTCGCGCCATTTCAGAAGCTCCGAAGCGCGTGCGTCGCGCGGAAAGCGGGATTCAGCCGATGACCGGACTTGAACCGGTGACCTGCGGTTTACGAAGCAGATTGTCGATACGCGATGGTGGCCGCCATCTCGACAGCTGAGTACTCAGAGTTGACTCGTAGTGTTCCATGATTTAGACTGTTCCGCGTTATGAGGAACAGCGATATTTCTGGAACACGTGAACTTAGCACGACGCTACGGCTCGTGGCCAACCGTCTTCCGCCGACCTGGCGCCTCGAAGGTCCGCCCATGGCCTCGACGGTGAGCCTTCGCGCACCAGACGGCACGACTGCAAAGCTCACTGTTCTGCGGCGACGGAAGCTGGAGCCCAAGGACGTGCAGGCACTCCGCATCGCATCCGGACCGGACTTAAAGGGCACCCTCGTCACGGCGGAGTTTCTGAGCCCGCGCACCCGGCAGCTGCTGAAGGAGGCCGGCGCCAGCTACGCGGACGCCTCCGGCAACATGCGCGTCGTGGCCGACCGGCCGGGAATCTTTGTGGAGGCGGAGGGAGCCCAGAAGGATCCCGGACGGGAGCCGCGACCGCTGGCATCATTAAAGGGCCCCGCAGCCGCCCGCGTCGTGCGGGCGCTCTGCGACGTTCGCCCGCCCTACGGCGTGCGCCGACTCGCTGACATCGCACAGACGGCGCCAGCGTCGGCCTCACGCGTCGTCAGTCTGCTGGAGAGAGAAGCCCTGATCGAACGCGGGCCGCGCGATGAGATCCGTGAGGTCGACTGGGCCGGGTTGCTCCAGCGCTGGATTCAGGACTACGGCTTTCTCTCGTCGAACGAGGTCGCGATGTTTCTCGACCCTCGGGGTCTCGCCTCTTTCCCAGCGAAGGTGAGGGATCTCAAGGTGCGTGCGGTGGTCACCGGCTCGCTGGCGGCGGTGCGTCGCGCGCCGGTAGCGTCGCCCCGCCTGGCCGCCGTCTACGTCGATGACCCGGAGGCCGCTGCCAAGGCGCTCGCGCTGCGTCCCGCTGAGTCGGGCGGCAACGTGACCCTGGTCCGTCCTCTCGATTCGGTAGTCTTTTCGAGGAGCTGGGTCGATGAGGGCATCGGGTATGCAGCCCTGTCGCAGGTCGCCGCGGATCTTCTGACGAGCCCCGGACGAGGACCCTCCGAGGGCGAGGAACTGATCGCCTGGATGAGGAAGAACACTGATGCCTGGCGCGCCTGACTCGCTCTACGTCAAGGCGCGGGAGGTCCTGCTCGACGCCCTCGACGCTCTCGGCCCGCACCGCTCATCGTTAGTGCTGGTCGGCGCTCAGGCGATCTACTTACAAACCGGGGAAGCCGACATCGCCGTCGCCCCCTTCACCACCGACGCCGATGTCATCATCGACCCAGCTGGTCTTGCCGACCACCCGATCATTGGGGAGGCGCTTCAGGCATCCGGCTTCGTGCTCGGTGATCAACCTGGGCAGTGGGTCAAGGATGATGCCCGGGTCGACCTGATGGTTCCCGAGGCGATCGCCGCCGCAGGCACGCGTGGCGCGAGACTCGGGCCTCATGGTAACCGCGCCGCCCGCAAGGCCCGTGGCTTAGAGGGAGCCTTGGTCGACCAGGAAATCCGGGAGATCACTTCGTTCCAGGAGGGTGGACGGCGATTCGAGGTCCTCGTGGCCGGTCCGGCCGCGCTGCTCGTCAGTAAGCTCCACAAGCTTTCGGAGCGGATCGAGGAGCCCAGCCGAGTCAAGGACAAGGATGCCCTCGACATCCTCAGGCTCCTTCGAGGCGTTTCCACGGAGAACATCGCGCAGCGCCTGCGCCGTCTCAGCCAGGACTCGCGATCCACAGTCGTCACCGCCGAGGCGCTGCAGCATCTCGAAGGTCTTTTCGCACGCCCGGCGGCGGCAGGCTCGATTCTCGCATCCCGCGCAGCGGCAGGACTCGAGCCGGAGGACACGATCAGGGCCTCCTGTTCGGCTCTCACCGAGGAACTGCTCCGCGCCCTCTAGGCGACCCTCGAAAGCGCCAGGTGGTTCTCTGAGGGGTGAAGGCGTCGCACTGTCCGGGCGTCCATTCCGGCGGGCGTTCAGAATCGGACAGCCCCTTCCCGGAAGCGCACAACCCACGGGAACCTCGAAACCCGTCGCTCTCGCTTCCTCAGCGACTTAGCTGATCTGACAGCTGGCACTATCCTCGCTGATTCCTCCGGCCGATGGAGATCCTCGCACGAGATACTCAGCTTGCGCTGCGCACCCTCCGCAGGAGCCCCGGATTCATGATCGCCGTGATTCTCACGCTGGCGCTGGGCATTGGGGCCAACACCGCGATTTTCAGTCTCGTCGACGCCGTCATCTTGAGGACACTTCCCGTGAGGAGCCCCAAGCAGCTCTTTTTTCTCGAAGCGGTCTCGAGAACGGGAACGGATGACGGCTTTCCGAAGACGCTCTTCGAGCAAATCCGCGATAACAACAAATCCCTGTCAGGCGTCTTGGCGTTCGACACGACCCGTCTGAGCGCTGGCGTCGACGGACAGCCGGAGGTCCTCTGGGGACAGTGCGTCTCTGGAAATTTCTTCGAACTCCTCGGTATCCGACCCTCCAGCGGGCGAACCCTCGTGCCCGATGACGACCGATCCGGAAGTCCTCCTGCCGCCGTCATCAGCTACAGCTACTGGAGACGCCGCTTCGCTCTCGACTCCGTTCTGGGCCGAACGATCGTGCTCAAGGGCATCCCATTCACGATTATCGGAGTCGCTCCCGAGGGATTTCTCGGAATCGAGCCCGGCGACGCTCCGGATCTTTGGATGCCCATGGCTCATTGGGCCCGGCTCCGTCTCAACGACCACGTCTCGGTGGGAATCATGGGAAGGCTGAGACCAGGGATCAGTCAGGAGTCTGCGCGAGATGAGCTTGACGCAATCTATCGGGCATCCGACGTCAGGGCGCCCCAATTCGATGCGACCTCGTCGAACGGGCAGGCACGCGACGCGTCCCGTATCGTGCTCGTCCCGGGAGCGAGAGGTCTTTCCGATCTTCGGGACGAGTTTGCCGTTCCGCTCGCCATTCTGATGGCGGTCGTCATGGCCGTTCTCCTGATCGCATGCGCCAACGTCGCCAACCTGATGCTGGCGAGGTCGATGGCGAGGCGGAAGGAAATCGCACTCCGGCTGGCGATCGGAGCGGCCCGGTCCCGGCTGATCCGGCAGCTACTCACGGAGAGCGTCATGCTCGCGCTCGCTGGCGGGCTGCTCGGATTCCTGCTCGCGGCGTGGGGCAGCGATGCGCTTCTGAAACTCGTCGGCACCGGCCCCGCCTCAATTTCGCTCGAGCTTCACCACGACGCGCGCGTCATGGGGTTCACCGCCGCGCTCTCGCTCGCGGTCGGAATCCTGTTCGGTCTAGCGCCGGCGCTGCGCGCCACGACGACGGACCTCAACTCTGTACTCAAGGACGCCTCCGTGCAGGGCGGAGGCGGGCGGACAACCGGCCTTCGAAGAGCGCTCGTGATGTTCCAGGTGTCCCTGTCCGTGGTCCTGCTCGTCGCCGCGGGACTGCTCGCGAGAACTCTTTACGAGTTGACTCGAGTGGACCCGGGGTTCGAGCGGGATCGAGTCCTTCTCGTCCGAGCCTACCCGACGATCGTGGGATATGAGGGGGCCAGGGAACTGGATCTGTATTCGCGCCTGCAGGAGCAGCTCCAAGGGATCCCGGGCGTGCGTTCCGCGAGCCTTTCGCGCTTCGGCTTTCTGGCCGGGCGCTGGTCCAGGCAGATCTCATTCCCGGGAGCACGTCCCGACGGCCCGACGGCTTTCTGCTATCCAATCTCCAGCAGATTCTTCGAGACCATGGGCGTGCCAGTGCTCCAGGGGCGCGACTTCGGACCCGGGGACGGTCCCACGGCACCCCGAGTCGCCGTGGTCAGCGAAGCGTTCGCGCGCACATACTTTCCGCATTCCGGCGTTCTCGGCCAGCGCTTCCGTTTCGGAGATGAAGCTGATATCGCAGAGGGATTCGAGATCGTCGGCGTGGCCCGAAACGTGAAATCGCTGAGTCTCCGGGACGAAAGTTCCCGTCCGGCGGTGTACATCCCGATTACGCAGACCCCCGCCAACAGACTCGGCCAGATAACGATCGCGCTGCGCACGGCGATGGATGCCAAGGCCGGCGCGGCCGCGATCCGCCGAGAAGTGCAGGCGATCGACAAAGACTTGCCGATCGTCAGCGTAGAAACGCAGTCGGAGTTTGCCGCCGAATCGCTCGGAACCGAGCGGTTGATGTCGAAACTTGCCGGTGCCTTCGCTGTTCTGGCACTCCTATTGGCATCGATCGGCCTGTATGGAGTGCTCGCCTACGGCGTCGCCCAGCGCGCGAGAGAAATAGCTATCCGCATCGCGATCGGTGCGAAGCCCGGCGATCTCCTCCGACTCGTTCTCGGTGACGGCCTCAGGCTGATCCTTCCCGGAGCGCTCGTCGGCCTGGCAGCAGCGCTCGTCGTGCCGCGTGCCCTCGCCAGCATCCTCTTCGGGGTGAGTCCCTCCGATCCTGTCACGCTGGCCGGCGCGACTCTCCTGCTCGTGTTCGTCGCCCTTCTCGCGTGCTACATCCCTGCGCGGCGAGCGATGGCCGGAGATCCGCTGCTCGCCTTGCGAAATTAGTCAGCCCGGAAGGCGGGAACGGTCGATGATCCAGATCCCTCCGTCTTTGTTGTAAAGGAGACGCTGGCTGTCCGACAGCCACAAAGGAAGGGACCCGTTCTCTGTCAGCCGCCGCAGCCCGACGCTAAGTCCACGCTGAGTCCACCGGCGCCTTCGGGAAGGGCAAGGGCCGCCGCCAAGTAGTTGCGGGCACGGGAGGGAAGGGCGGTGGCCGGGCGGGCGACCGTCGGTCTCGATATCCGATTAGCGTCAGAAGAGACAGGACTTCCAGGAGGAGATCCTCGATGCGTTGACGCTTCGGACGGCGAGCCTCGACGACGTCGACCTCGCGCTCGCCGACCGGCTCATCGCCAACGGCTGGGGGCTGTTTAATCACAAGGAATCGGAGCTCCAGCCAACGCTTTTGTTCCGCCGCCGCAGATGGTATGATGATCATCATATGCGAGTTGCGTCGAAAAAACGAAACAGTTCCAGACGAAAGGACGTCACTCACGATCGCATCGTGGAGGCCGCCGCACGCGCCATCCGGCGCAGCGGCTACGGTGGCACCGGCGTCGCCGACATCATGAAGGAGGCCGGCCTGACGCATGGTGGCTTCTATGCCCACTTCGCTTCGCGGGAGGCGATGCTCGCCGAGGCGGCCGACCGTGCCGGCGCCGACGGCATCGCCGCGGTGGCGCGCATCGCAGCGGCTGCGCCGCCGAAGCAGGCGCTGCACGCGCTGGGCAGTGCCTACCTCTCGACGGCGCACCTGGAAGGCGTGGAGACCGGCTGCGCGGTTGCGGCGCTCGGCTCGGAGATGCCGCGCCAGGCGCCCGAGGTGCGGCACGCCGCCACGCGTCGCATCAAGGAGATGATCGACCTCGTCGCCCGTCAGTCACCAGACTGGGGGCAGCCGGGCGCGCACGAGCACGCGCTCGTCAACGTGGCAACGATGGTCGGCGCACTCGTGCTCGCGCGCGCGGTCGACGACCGACGCCTCTCGGACGCGCTGCGCGAAGCGGCGCTGAAGCAGCTCAGCCACACCGGCGACTGATTTCACAAGAACCCGTGCCGACCACCCGTGCGTATCTAAATATGATGATCATCATACTTCGCGTTCAGCCGGCCGGGAAACTGCAGGGCGTGGAAGGAAGGACACTATGAAGAGCAAGGTCGCAATGAGGAGCAAGGTCGCGCTCGTTACCGGAGCGTCGTCAGGCATCGGCGAAGCCACCGCGCAGAGGCTCGCGGCGGCTGGTTACAAGGTCTACGGCACCAGCAGGCGCGGCGCCAAAGCAGGCCAGCGATCGTTCGAGATGCTGCCGCTCGACGTGACGAGCGACGAATCCGTGGAAGCTGCCGTCAAGGAAGTGATGCGGCTGGAGGAACGCATCGACCTGCTCGTGAACAACGCCGGTTTTGGTGTCGCCCCGGGGGGAGCGGAAGAAAGCTCCCTCGACCAGGCACGGTCGATCTTCGAGACGAACTTCTTCGGAGTGGTCCGGATGACGCGTGCCGTCGTGCCCCACATGCGGCGCCAAGGGAACGGTCGCATCATCAACATCGGCTCCGTGCTCGGCTTCCTGCCGATGCCGTACGGCGCCCTCTATGCCGCAACCAAGCACGCGATCGAAGGCTACTCAGAATCGCTCGACCACGAGCTCCGCACGAGGGGGATCCGCGTGTCGATCATCGAGCCCGCATACGTGAAGACGCCGTTCGACGCTAACTTCCTGGAACCCGACGCCAAGCTCGATGAGTATCGCGAGGTTCGCGCCGCCGTGAAACAGCGCGTGAAGGAAGTGATGGCAACCGCAGAACAGCCGGGCGTCGTGGCTGACGTCGTGCTGAAAGCCGCTGGTGCCGCTCGCCCGAAACTCCGATACACAGCCGGCGGGCTCGCGAGCCGCCTGCGATTCCTACGCAGATTTGCGCCTGCTGGGCTGATGGATGCTGGGATTCGCAGAGATCTGCGGCTCGACCCGATGCTGGTAGTGAAAACAACATGAAAGCATTCGTCCTCGATCGCTATGGAAAGATGAGCGGGTTGCGGTTGGCAGACATGCCGACTCCGGAGCTGCGCGATGACGAGGTCTTGGTCCAAGTCCACGCCGCTGGTGTCAACCTTCTGGATTCCAAAATCAGAAACGGCGAGTTCAAGCTTATTCTGCGGTATGGCCTGCCGCTCATCTTGGGCCACGACGTCGCCGGCATCGTGGCCCGGGTCGGACCTCGAGTGCGCCGATTCAAGCCCGGCGACGAAGTCTACGCGCGGCCGGCAGACGGGCGAATCGGTGCATTCGCCGAGTTCATTGCGATCAAGGAGTGTGACGTGGCGGTCAAGCCCAAAGCCCTCACCATGGAAGAGGCGGCTGCGATCCCCCTGGTCGGCTTGACCGCCTGGCAAGCGCTGATCGAAAGAGCGCATCTCCAAAAGGGACAAAGGGTGCTCATCCACGCGGGCTCGGGTGGCGTGGGCACATTTGCAATTCAACTGGCGAAGCACGTCGGCGCGACGGTGGCGACGACCACCAGCACGGCCAACGTGGATCTGGTCAGAAGCCTCGGCGCAGACATCGTGATCGACTACAAGAAGGAGGATTTCGCACACGCCCTCCGTGACTACGACGTCGTGTTGAATAGCCTGGACAAGGCGACGCTCGAGAGATCTCTGCGAGTGCTCAAGCCCGGCGGACAGCTCATTTCCATCTCCGGCCCGCCCGATGCTGCCTTTGCGCGAGGCATCGGCGCGTCATGGGTCTTGAGAACGATCATGGGCGTCCTGAGCTACGGGATTTCAGCGAAAGCAGCGCGCCGCCAGGCTCAATACTCGTTTCTTTTCATGCGAGCGGACGGCGAGCAGCTGACCATGATCACGTCTCTCATCGATGACGGAACCATTCGCCCAGTCGTCGATCGAGTCTTCCCCTTCGCATCGACCAAGGAGGCCATGGCGTATGTCGAAGCAGGACGCGCAAGGGGCAAGGTCGTCGTCTCGCTGAGGTGAAACGCGGCGGGTCAGGTGAACACACTGGGGTTAGGTTCACCGCGACAGGAGAGCCACATGAGTACATCGCAGGACCAGACGGTCAATTGGAAGAACGTGCCAACGCGGACGATCACCGCAGGCGGAGTGGAGTTCGCTTAGTCTCGCGGAGAAGCGTCACGTGGTCACGTTCGACAATCGAGGCATTGGCGCGTCCAGTGGTACACCGGCGGCATCGATAGAGCAGATAGCCAAGAGCGCATCCGCGAGACGCTCGCGCGCGTGCCGCAGCCCGACGCCGAGTCCACACTGAGTCCACACGCCGAGGAAGGGGATGTCAGGGCTTTCCGCAAGTGATTGATTTGTTGGAGCCGATGACCGGACTTGAACCGGTGACCTGCGGTTTACGAAACCGCTGCTCTACCGACTGAGCTACATCGGCCCGAGGCGCGGCATCCTACTGGAGCCATGGAACTTCGTCAAGATCGGCGACGTCGTGTGTGCCTTTGCAGTACGATTTCCGACCGGCGGCGAGCGGTCATGCGCACAATCCAGTCTCTCGACTTTCCGGGCGAGGCGAAATCCGTCGCCGCGGGCACGATCATCTTCCGCGTCGACGATCCGCCGGACTGCATGTACTCGCTCGTCGAGGGCGAAGTCGACATCCTCATCAAGGACGTCCTGGTCGACACGATTCACGCCGGTGGCCTCTTCGGCGAGATGGCGGTGATCGAGAACGACCGTCGCGCCGCGACGGCCGTCGCGAGGACCGACGTCAAGCTCGTCGCGCTCGATCAGCGGCAGTTTCAGGATCTCGTCCAGCGCTCGCCGGCGTTCGCGATGCGCATGATGCGCGTCCTGTCGGACCGGGTGCGCCGCCTGAACGCGAAACTCTCGCTCAACCCTCGCGCGTAACGCGCTCGCCGGCGCCGGGCGCGCGTCCCCGCGCTCAGTCGAAGCGGACCGAGACGATCTTCGAGCAGCCCGGCTCTTCCATCGTGACGCCGTACATCACGTCGGCGGTCTCCATGGTGCGCTTGTTGTGGGTGATCGCGATGAACTGCGTCTCCTCCGTCATGTCGCGCAGGAGCCGCGTGAACCGGTCGATGTTGGCCTCGTCGAGCGGCGCGTCGACCTCGTCGAGGATGCAGAAGGGCGAGGGCTTGTAGCGGAAGATCGCCATCAGGAGCGCGATCGCGGTCAGCGCCTTCTCGCCGCCCGAGAGGAGCAGGATCGACTGGTTGCGTTTGCCGGGAGGGTGCGCGTCGATCTCGATGCCCGTCTCGAGGATGTCGGTCTCGTCGAGGAGCTTCATCTCGGCGGTGCCGCCCTGGAAGAGGCGCTCGAACATCGCCTTGAAGTTGGCGTTGATCTCGTGGAACGCCTCGGCGAAGCGCTCCGCCGACGTCGCGTTGATCTTGCGGATCGAGTCCTGGAGCTCCGCGATCGACTTCAAAAGGTCGTCGCGCTGCGTCGTCAGGAACGTCAGCCGCTCGGACATCTCCTTGTGCTCCTCGTACGCGAGCACGTTGACGGGGCCGAGCCGCTCGATCGAGGCGGCGAGCTCCGCGACCTCCGCCTCGAGAGCCGCGAGCGCCTCGGCGGAGACGTCCTCCGGCGCGGCGAGCTCCTCCGGCGCGACGCCGAACTCCTCGCGAGTCTGCGCGACGAGGTGCTCGAGGTCGGAGGCCGCGCGGGTCGCCTGGACCTCCGCCTCGAACCGCGCCTCGCGGGCGGCGTCGAGCACGGCGCGGTCCGAACGCGTCGCCGCCTCGGCGGCGTCGACGCGGACCGTCGCCTCGCGCGCCGTCTCCGTGGACGCCGCGTGCGCGGCGGCGCGCTCCTCGCGCGCGGCGAGGTTGGTCTTCTGGCGTTCCCGGGCGTCATTCTCCTC
Organism: Acidobacteriota bacterium; assembly: GCA_027307335.1. Taxonomy (GTDB): domain Bacteria; phylum Acidobacteriota; class Thermoanaerobaculia; order UBA5066; family Gp7-AA6; genus DAHUXD01. Next base: position 30,836 of record DAHUXD010000024.1, on the reverse strand, counting down.
CTGCGCGAGCTCCGCCGCCCGGGCGACGAGGCGCGCCTCTTCCTCCGTGGCCTCGGCGAGGCGCCGCTCGAGGGTCGAGCGCGACTCCCGGAGGGTGTCGCGCGCCGCCTCCATCGCGCGCCGCCGCTCGGCGGCGACCTCCGCCTCCGTGCGGCGGTGGGCGAGCTCCTCGGACGAGGACATCGCCACCGCCCTCGCCTCAGACAGCGAGACCGACAGCACTCCGGTGTGCTGGTGCGCGGCGTCCTCCGCCTCGGCATGACGACGCTCCTCGGCCTCGAGCGTGCCGCGCTGCGCCGCGAGCGCCGCCGCCTCTTCGCGCAGCGCGAGATCCTCGCCGGCGAGCGTGTCGCGCTCGCGCCGGAGGCGATCGCGGTCGGCGCGCCGCTCGTCGAGCCGCGCCGCGAAGGCGCTATGGGCCGCCTTCGACTCGCGCTCGGCCTCGCGCAGCGCCGGGAGCGCCGCCTCCGCCGTGGCGCGCGACGCCCGTCGTTCCTCGACGTGCCGTTCCGCGTCCCCGAGCATCCGCCGCGCGTCCGAGAGCCGCGCGACCAGCGACTCCGCCTCGCGGCGCAGCGCGAAGACGCCCGACGCCTCGGCGGACGGCCCCGCGACGCGCACGATCGGGCCGCGCACGACCTCGCGGCCACGGGTGACGAACGTCGTCTGCGCGTGCCGCTCCGCGAGGCCGAGCGCGCGGGCGAGGTCCTCGACGAACGCCGTGGCCGGCAGCGCCGCGCGCTCCGCCGTCGTCAGATCGCTCCAGCCCTCGAGCACGTCCGCCCAGCCGAGCGCGTCCTCCGTGCGCGCGTGGCCGGCGTCGTGTTTCCAGTCCGCCCGCACGAGGCGTCCCGCGGACAGCGGACGCATGGCGGCCACCGCGGCGGCGACGTCGCCGGACGCGAGCAGCGCGTCGGTGTCGCCGCCGAGGGCGAGCCCGACCGCGTCCTCCCACCCGGGGCGGGGGCGGACCCGCTCGGCCAGGGCGCGGCCCGCCGAGAGGCCGGCGCCGGAGAGCGCCCGGCGCACCTCGTCGACGCTCGTCTCCCGCGCGCGCAGCGTCTCCTCGAGCGCCGCGAGCCGGTGCTCGAGCGCGCCCGCCGACGCGTGCGCGGCCTCGCGGGCGGCCTCGGCGTCCGACAGCGCCGCGGCGACCGACGCGAGCTCGGTCTCGATGGCGGCGACGCCGGCCGCGGCCGCTGCGGATGTTGCCGCGAGCCGCGCCTCCTCCGCCTCGGCCTCGGCGGCGTCGCGTTCCCGCACCGAAAGCTCCGCGCCGACCTTCTCGGCCGTCTGTGCGAGCCGCGCGAGCGACGCCGCGACGCGCTCGGCCGCGAGGTCCACCTCGTGCCGGGCGTTGCGGGTCGCGATGCGCTCGCCCGAGGCGGCGAGGGCGCGCGTGCGGGTCTCCTCGAGCTCGCGCTCGAGCGCCGTGCACGCGGCCGCGGCCTCGGCGGCCTTCCGGTCCGCCTCCTCGCGGGCGAGCGAGCGGGACCGCGCCTCGTTGACCGCGCGCTCGAGGCGCTCCTCCAGGTCCGCGAGATCGTGGGCCGCGCGCATCTGCTCGGCGGAGAAGTCCCGGCCCTCCCGCTCGAGGGCGGCCCGGCGCGCCGCGAGGTCGACGGCGGCGCGGCGGTTCGACTCGAGGAGCGCGTCGTCGCGGGCGATCGAAGCCTCGAGGGCGGCCAGCGCCTCGCGCAGCGCGTCGCGCGCGCTCGCGGCCTCCGCGGATGCCAGACGCGCGGATGCGAGCTCGGCCTCGGCACGCCCGAGCGCGGCGGCGGCCTCCGCCTCGCGGTCGCGCCGCTCGTCGCGCAGCCGCTCGGCGGCCGACAGCGTCTCGCGCAGCGCGTCGCCGCGCGCCCGCGTCAGCCGCGCCTTGCGCTCCTTGAGCTGCGCCGTCTGCTCCTTGTAACGCGCGGCTCGGGACGCCTGGCGCTTGAGCGACGCGACGTTGCGCTCGATCTCCGAGATGATGTCGGAGAGGCGCAGCAGGTTGCCCCTCGTCTCCTCGAGCTTGCCCTCGGCCAGCCGCTTCTTCAGCTTGTACTTCGTGATCCCCGCGGCCTCCTCGATCAGGCGCCGGCGGTCCTGCGGCTTGGTCGAGAGGACCTGGTCGATGCGGCCCTGCTCGATGACGGAGTAGGCGCGCACGCCGAGGCCGGTGCCGAGGAGCTGGTCCTGGATGTCGCGCAGGCGCACCTGCTTGTCGTTCAGGAAGTACTCGCCCTCGCCGTCGCGGTAGACGCGGCGGCCGACGCGGAGCTCGCCGTCGCCGTTGCCGCGCTCGCTGTCGCCGTTCGAGGCCGCGAGCGTGAGGATGACCTCGGCCATCCCGAGCGGCCGGCGCTTCGCCGAGCCGTTGAAGATGACGTCGTCCATCTTCTCGCCGCGCAGCACCCGCGCGCTCTGCTCGCCGAGGGCCCAGGCCACGGCATCCGAGATGTTCGACTTGCCGCAGCCGTTCGGGCCGACGACCGCCGTCACGGAGCCCGGGAAGGCCAGATCCACCTTGTCGAAGAAGGACTTGAAGCCGGAAATTTCGACGCGCTTGAGGCGGAGCATCTTCCTCGGAATGTAGCAGATGCCCGGCGGCGCTGCCACAACTTATTGGGGCTCGCCCCGGCCGGTCCCCAATACCCGGTGGAGGGCGCGGGGGCCTGCTAGGATCCGCGACCGACATGAAATCCGACATCCAGATCGCCCAGGAAGCGAGCCTGCGCCCGATCGAAGAGGTCGCGCGCGCGGCCGGCATCGATCCCGCCGACTTCATCCCGTACGGCCGCGACAAGGCCAAGATCTCCATCAACGCGATCGCGCGAGCGGAGGGCCGCCCGGAGGCGCCGCTCGTGCTCGTCTCCGCGATCACGCCGACGCCGGCCGGGGAGGGCAAGTCCACGACGACGGTGGGCCTCGGGCAGGCGCTCAACCGTCTCGGCAAGAAGGCGATCATCGCGCTTCGCGAGCCGTCGCTCGGGCCGTGCTTCGGCGTCAAGGGCGGCGCCGCCGGCGGCGGCTACTCGCAGGTCGTGCCGATGGAGGACATCAACCTCCACTTCACCGGCGACTTCCCGGCGATCACCGCTGCGCACAACCTGCTCGCCGCGATGATCGACAACCACCTCCACCACGGCAACGCGCTCGGGATCGACCAGCGCGACATCCCGTTCCGCCGCGTCCTCGACATGAACGACCGCGCGCTGCGCGAGATGGTCATCGGCCTCGGCGGCAAGATCAACGGGGTGCCCCGCGAGACCGGGTTCGACATCACGGTCGCCTCGGAGGTCATGGCGATCCTCTGCCTGTCGCGGAACCTCCAGGACCTGAAGGAGCGCTGCGGCGCGATCGTCGCCGGCTACACCCGCGACGCGGAGCCGGTCCGCGCGCGGGACCTCAAGGCGCACGGCGCCATGGCGGCGCTGCTGAAGGACGCGATCCACCCGAACCTCGTGCAGACGCTCGAGGGCACGCCGGCGCTCATCCACGGCGGCCCGTTCGCGAACATCGCGCATGGCTGCAACTCGATCCTCGCGACCCGGATCGCGATGCGCTACGGCGAGATCGCGGTCACGGAGGCGGGCTTCGGCTTCGACCTCGGCGGCGAGAAGTTCCTCGACATCAAGTGCGCGTACGGAGACGTCTGGCCGTCGGTCGTCGTGCTCGTCGCGACGGTGCGGGCGCTCAAGATGCACGGCGGGGCGCCGAAGGACGCGCTGGGCGTCGAGGACCTGGCGGCGCTCTCCCGCGGCGTGCTGAATCTCGAGCGCCACCTCGACAACGTCCGCATCTTCGGCCTTCCGGCCGTCGTGGCGATCAACCGGTTCCCGACGGACACGCCGGCCGAGATCGCGTTCCTCGAAAAGCGCTGCGCGGAGCTCGACGTCAAGGTCGCGCTCTCGGAGGTGTTCGCCCGGGGCGGCGCGGGCGGCGAGGACCTCGCCCGGCTCGTGCTCGACGAGATCGCGTCGGGCTCAGCGCGGTATCGGCCGCTCTATCCCTGGGACCGGCCGCTCGCGGAGAAGATCGAGATCATCGCGCGGCGCCTCTACGGCGCCGGTGGCGTGTCCTTCTCGAAGGAGGCCGAGAGCCGCCTCGCGCGGTACGAGAAGCACGGATTCGGGAATCTGCCGATCAACGTCGCGAAGACGCCGTACTCGTTCTCCGACGATCCGCGCAAGGGCGGGAGGCCGTCCGGCTTCACGCTCCACGTCGACAAGACGCGGCTCTTCGCGGGCGCGGGGTTCGTCGTCGCGATCTGCGGCGACATCATGACGATGCCGGGCCTTCCGAAGAAGCCCGCGGCCGAGACCATCGACGTCGACGCCGAGGGACGCGTCTCGGGACTGTTCTGATTTTGGAACCGCGAGTGTTCGCTCGCTCGTCCAAAATTTTCGACACAATTTCCGGACGCGTCTCCGTGTTGAACGATATTGCAGATCGCGACCGGATCTGTGTATTGTGAGCGCTTCTAGGACGTCATTCACGGGAGACCCGCCACTATGTTGACCCTCGAAGTCCGAAGACGCCCGGGTACGAGTGTGGAGATGCACCGCATTCCGGGGCCGAGCGCCACCGTCGGCGCCTCGTCGGGAAATGAAGTCGTCGTGCGCGCGCGCGGCGTGTATGGACGGCACCTGCGCCTGCTCGAGAAGGACGGCGCCTATCACCTCGATCTCTTTCGCGGCATCGCCGCGGTACAGGTGAACGGTCGCGAGTTCGGGGGCGGCACGATCGTGCCCGGCGACCGCATCACGATCGGCGAGGCGACGATCACGGTCGTCGACGCGGCGCCCGTCTCGCGCTCGCTCGGAGCGGAGGCATCGGCGGATTCGCTGATGCCGATGTCGGCCGTGCCGAACGGCGATCCCGTCGGCGGTCCGACCTCGTCGGCGCCCTCGTCCCTGCCCACCACCGAGGTCGAGTACCGCGTGCTGCGGCTGGCCGCCTACCGGCTCTGCCGCGAGGCGCGCAGCGCCGAGGAGCTCGCGATCGAGCTGACAGATTTTCTCGACCGGGAGCTCCCGCCGACCGAGTGGGCGGTGGGCGAGTTCTCGGCGGCGTCCGGGTTCCGCCCGCTCGCGTCGACGTTCCGCGAGAACCCCGCGCTGCCGCCCTCGATGGTCCAGGAGATCCGCGCGGGCGAGCGGCTGGCGCGGTCGGAGAGCGTGACGGGAGTCCTGACGCTGGTCGTCGAGCCCGCGTCCGAGGGCGCCGGGAGCGTCGGCATTCTCGTGCGCGAGTCTCCCCGCCTCGCCGCGCGAGCGGTCCTGTTCGTCGAGGAGCTGTGCCACCTCGCCGGGGTCGCGTTCACGACGCTCCTCGGCCGCGAGGGCGAGGCGATGGCCTCGCCCCGCCCGGCCTCCGAGGCGGCGGCCGCGCCGGCGCCGGTGCCCGAGGCGAGCCCGGCGGAGATCGTGCTGCGCTCGACCGACGACCTGAAGAAGATCATCGACACCGTCGAGCGCGAGGTCATCGACCGCGCGATGCGGCGCGTCGAGGGCAATCAGTCGCGCGGCGCGCAGATCCTCAACATCTCGCGGGGTTCTCTCATCGCGAAGCTGAAGGAGTTCGGCGTCCCCGACTACCGGTACCTTCGGCGCGAGCGGGGGAGACGGAACTAACTCTCGGGCGGCGGGGCGCTCAGCGCCCACCACAGCGCGAACGGGGCCGCGAAGCGCCCCGCCACCTGGTAGAAGTGAAATCCGCCGGCCCACAGGTTGCGGGCGACGGCGCCGTAGTGCGCCTCGCTCCATGGGCCGAGGCGGGTCGCGTACAGGGCCTCGACCTGGAAGACGAGCGCGACCACGTGGATCCCGTAGAGGAAGAGCGCCGCGAGCCAGAAGCGTCCGAAGCGCCCCGGCGCGAGCGGATGCGGCGAGATCGCGAAGAGTGTCGTCAGCAGCACGAAGTTGAAATGGAGATCCGCCGCCGGCAGCCCGGGCCGGGGCGAGGCCGGAGGGAAGTCCGAGCGGTCGACGCGGAACTCGCCGCCGGACGCGCCGAGCGTCGTGACCGAGGGGTGCTCGACCAGGCGGAGCAGGACCCCGGCGCCGGCCGCCACCGCCCGCTCGTAGGCCGGCGCGAAGACGAGCCAGAACGCGAGTCCCGCGGCGAAGCCCGCCGCCATGCGGAGGGCGACCCGCGCGTCGAATCGCCGCGGCAGCGCGAGCGGGAGGGCCGCTCCCTTGCGGCCCTTAGGCGGCATGCTTCGGGCCGGGTTCGGCGGGCTTGCGTCCGCTCCACGAGGCCCAGAAGAGAAAGAGCAGGACGCTCGCGAGGACGACGGCCGACTGCCAGACGACCGTGTGCGAGGAGGAGAACAGCGCCGGCCGGTGCGCGCCGACCCAGAAGAGCGACACGACCCGCACGAAATTGAGCGCCTGGATCGCGAGAAATCCCGCGGCGAGTCCGGCGAGGCGGCGCGGCCACGGCGCGGGAAAGGCGAGGACGGCGGAGACGAAGAGGAGCGCGGCCTCGACGCCGTTGCAGCCGTTCTCGATCTCGACCGCGAACCGGTCGGAGCGGATCGCGGTGCCGGCGACCGCGACGTGCTCGCCGAGCGCGTTCAAGAGCACTCCGGAGACCCGCGCGATCGCCGCGGTGAAGGGGACGACGACGGCATCGTTGACCGGGTTCCAGGCGATGACGGCGTAGAACGCGACGAGGAGAGCGACGAAGCGCACGAGGAAGAGCACGGAGCGCCGGCGGGAAGATGCCGGGGCGGCGGCGACGGACGCGTCTCTCATGGCGCCGGCTCGGCGTCGAGGCCTTCCTGGTACGCGAGGATCGACGTGCACAGCGCGCGCAGACCCGACGGCATCGTCAGGAGGAGCTCGCCGTCGCTCTTGACGACGACCTGCTCGGTCAGTCCCGTGGCCAGGAGGTTCCCCGTCTCGTTCCGGATCTCGTAGTCGATGACGAAGCGGGCGACGGCCGGATCGCGAAGACGCGCGATCACCCGGACGATCCGGTCCGGCAGCGCGGGGGCGCGATAGGTCATCTCGAGGCGGGTGATCGGCACGCGGTAGCCCATCTCGAGCGCGCGGGCGGCCGTGAAGCCGAACTTCCCGGTGAGGGCCTCGCGCGCGTGCTCGAGGTAGAGGACGTAGTGGCCGTGCCACACGACCCCGTAGGGATCGCACTCGGCGAACCGCACCGGGATGTCGATCGTGTGGCCGCGGAGGGGCGCCTTCTCGTCGCGGCGGGCCGCGGCGTTCATGCCGCCTCCAGACCGGCGGCGCTCACGCCGCCTCCAAGACAGCGGCGAGAAAGTTGCCGCCCGCGCCGAAGGAGTTGACGAGCGCGCGGCGCGCCGAGCCCTCCGCCAGCGCGCGGGCCGCGGCGACGAGCTGCGCGCCTCCCGCCGCCGCCATCTCGCCGATCGCGTCCTTCACCGCGAGCTCCCGGGGCAGGCGCCCGGAGAAGACCTCGCCCATCACGGCCGCCTCGGCGCGGTCCATGTCGGCGACCCCGTCGCGCGAGGGCAACCACAGGTCGATCGCGTCGGGACCGACGCCCGCGTCGTCCAGCGCCCCTCGCACCGCGCGCGCGATCGCGGCCGGGTCCGGCGCGAACCGGTACGGCTCGGACGCGACGCCGGCCGTCGCGATGCCCGCGAGGCGGGCGAGCGGCCGCGCGCCGCGGGCCCGGGCGCTCTCCTCGTCCTCGAGCAGGACGACGAAGGCGCCCTCGCCCTGCACGATGCCGGAGGCGCGCTTCTCGCCGCGCAGGGCGCCGACCCGGTCGAATCCCATCGCGTAGAAGAAGTTCCACTCGTCCACGGCGCCCGCCAGCATCGCCCGCGCGCGGCCGGAGGCCAGGGCGAGTGATGAGAAGAGCAGCGCGTTCAGCGCCGACGGGTCCTTCTGAGTGATCGTCACGTTCGGGCCGTAGATCTTCAGCTCGATCGACGTCTGCGACGCGGGCGCGTTCGCGACGGTGTTCGGGAAGTGGAACGGAGGCGCCGCCTCCGGCGACTCGAGGAAGAGCACGCGCAGGAACTCGGTGAGCGCGCCCGCGCCGGCCGAGCCGGTTCCCATGGCGATTCCGATCGCCTCGTGATCCTCGTCGATCCGGTAGCCCGCCTCCGCCACGGCCTGCGCGCAGGCGATCAGCGCGAACTGGCTGCCGCGGTCGAGACGACGGGCCTTCATCGCGGGGATCTCGGGCTGGGGCGAGAACGCCGGAAAGGAAGCGACATGGGTCGCCTGGAGCCCCCGCCGCTCGTCGGCCGCGAGGGGGCGCACCGCCCTCTCGCCCGAGGAGAGGCGGCGGTAGAACTCCCCGGGGCTGCGCCCGAGCGGCGAGACCGCGCCGGTTCCGGTGACGAGGCCGCGGCCCGGCCGCGCGCCGGGGGAGGGTGCCGGGTGCGTCATCGGTCGCGCCCGCTCCCTAAGCGCCGTAGCGGCCGAGCACGACGACCGAGCTGTTGCCGCCGAAGGCGAAGGAGTTGGAGAGCGCGACGCGCACGTCGTGGTCGCGCGCCTCGTTCGGCACGTAGTCGAGGTCGCAGGCGGGGTCCGGGTTCTCGTAGTGGATGGTCGGCGGGACCCGGCCGTCGCGCACCGTCATGGCCGTCGCGACCGCCTCGATCGCGCCCGAGGCGCACAGGCAGTGGCCGATCATCGACTTGATCGACGAGACGGGGATCCGCCGCGCGCGGTCCCCGAGCGCGGCCTTCAGCGCCGCCGTCTCGGCGGAGTCGTTCTGCGGCGTGGCGGTGCCGTGCGCGTTGACGTAGTCGACTTCGTCGGGCGACACGCCGGCGTTCTTCAGCGCCGCGGCGATCGTGCGGCCGCCCGCGGAGCCGGAGGGATCGGGCGCCGTCATGTGGTACGCGTCCGAGGTCACGCCGTAGCCGCGGAACTCGGCGACGATGGGGGCGCCGCGGCGCCGCGCACGCTCCTCCTCCTCGAGGACGAGGATGCCGGCGGCCTCCCCGATCGACAGGCCCTTGCGGTCGCGGTCGAACGGACGGCAGGGGTCGGGATCGACCGAGCGGAGCGAGTTGAACCCGCCGTACGTCAGACGGGCGAGCACGTCGGAACCGCCAGTGACCACGACGTCGGCGAGCCCGGCGGCGATCGCGTCGAAGGCGTAGCCGAGCGCGTTCGCCGAGGACGAGCAGGCGGTCGTGATCGTGGACTTGATGCCCTCGAGGCCGAAGCGCTGGGCGATCCGGTCCGTGATCGAGTCCGGCAGGTGGTTCAGGACCTTCGACGGCCGGGCCTTCCGGCCGCGCAGGTACAGCTCGAAAAACGCCTCGGAGTCGATCAGGCCCGACGTCCCGCCGCCGAGAATCACGCCGAGCCGGGTCGGGTCCTCGCGGGAGAGGTCGAGCCCCGAGGCCTCGATCGCCTCGCGGGCGGCCGCGACGCCCATCCGGTCCGCGCGGGACATGCGCCGCCGCTCGGCGGGCGTCAGGAAGGTGTCGGGGATCGTCTCGACCTCGGCGGCCGTGCGGGTGCGGTAGGCGGAGGTATCGAAGAGGGACAGCGGCCGGATGCCGCAGGCGGCGTCGAGGAGCCCCCTCCAGGTGTCCGCGAGGGTCGGCCCGAGCGCCGTGACGGCGCCCATTCCGGTGACGACGACCCGGCGGCGGTTCACCCTTGGATTCTGACATAGAGGGCTCGCCCGCGGTTCCTTCGTCGAGGCCGTCTCGCAGCGGCCTCTTTTCGCGGCGTTCCGCCCGGCGCGGGATTGACAAGCTTGGGATAATCGCGGCGCAATGGCCGGAGAACGCGTCGACTGGCACACCTACTTCATGAACATCGCGCGGCAGGTCGCGACGCGATCGACCTGTCCGCGCAAGCACGTCGGCGCGGTGATCGTGCGCGATCGGACGATCCTCTCGACCGGGTACAACGGCTCGATCCGCGGCCTCCCGCACTGCTCCGACGTCGGCTGCGTGATGGAGGACGGGCACTGCGTGTCGACTGTCCACGCCGAGGCGAACGCGATCATCCAGGCCGCGAAGAACGGCGTCGCGATCCACGGCGCCGAGATCTACACGACGGCGAGCCCCTGCTGGCCGTGCTTCAAGCTGATCGCGAACTCGAGCCTGTCGCGCGTCTACTTCGGCGAGTTCTACCGGGACGAGCGGTCGCTGAAGGTGGCGACGGAAGCCGGCATCGAGCTGTTCGACCTGTCCGCGGTCTCGGACTCCTAGCGGGCCGCTTCGCGGCGCGACCTTTGAGCGCGCCGTTTCCGGCCCGGCGGAGAGAGAGGGAACGTCGCTGACCGGTCCTCTCCCAGGAAGTCAGCCGGGTTCCTCTAGGCCGGAACGTCGCCGAGGGCGAGGATTTTCAGGCACTCCTCCAGGTTCTGCCGCGAGGCCGCGGTGAGCTGGAAGAAGCGGCAGCCGAGGCCCTGCTCCGCGTCGCGGCCCGCGCGAACGACGATCGCCTCGGCGACGATCGTGCGCACGCCGTTCTCGACCGGCACGTCGAAGGACACGTCCAGCCGCGCGCCCACGGGCTGCCGCGCCGTCGTCTTCACGAAGAACCCGCCGCGCGAGAGGTCGCGGATCGTCCCCGAGTACTGGACGCCGTCGCGCCAGAAGGTGATCGACCACTCGACGGCGGCGCGCGCTTCCTCTCGCGGGACGACCTGCAGGTAGCGCCGGGTCACGGCGAAGAACGCCTCGGGGTCGAGCGGCAACTGGAGCACGGCGTCCGCGCCCGCCCGCCGCGCCTCCTCCTCGGTGCCCGGGAGCGCGACCACCGCGATCGGCGTCTTCGCGAACGCCGGGTCGGCCTTGAGCACGCGGCAGAGGTCGAGGCCCGTCATGCGCGCCATGCTCGCCTTCACGACGATCATCTGGGGCCGCGCTCGCCGCGCGACGTCGAGGGCCTCGGTGCCGCTCGAGGCATTGAGCGTCTCGCAGCCCGTGCGGCGCAGGACCTCCTCGGCCGCGCCGCGGAAGAGGCCGCTGTCGTCGACGAGGAGGATCGAGGCCATCCCAAAAAGTATAGAGGGGTCTGACCCCCGTCAGGGGGTCTGACCCCAGGGCCCCGGCATTTTCGCCGGACGATTGGTGTCCAAGCTCACACGACGCGCGGCCGGAGGACGATCTCGCCGTGCAGCACGTTCGGCGGCGACGTCAGGACGTACAGGAGGGCGCGGACGGCGTCGTCGGGGCGCAGCATCTGCGGGCGGTCGAGGGTCGGCCGGAATCGCTCGAAGAAGTCGGTCTCGATCGACCCGGGGCAGATCGCGGTCACCCGGATGTTCGCGGGCTTGAGCTCCTGCGCGAGCGCGCGCGTGAATCCGACCAGCCCCGACTTCGCGGCGCAGTAGACCGTCCCCTCGGCGAACCCCTCGAGGCCGGCGATCGAGGAGACGTTCACGATGTCCGAGGGCGCCGCGCGGAGGAGCGCGTTCAGGCTCGCCTGCGAGAGGTAGATCGCGGCGGCGAGGTCGGTCTCGAGCATCTCCATGATTTCGGAGCGCCGCGTCTCGAGGAGGGGAGACCGGTAGCCGACGCCGGCGTTGTTGACGAGGATGTCGAGCCGCTTGAAGCGAGCGAGGAGCACGTCGACGAGGTCGTAGAGCGCCGGCACGACGCGGACGTCGACGACGTGGTACGCGGCCTCGCCTCCCGCGCTCAGGATCTCGTCCACGACCTCGCGGAGCTTCTCCTCGCGGCGAGCGGCCAGGAACACCTTCGCGCCCGCTTCCGCGAGGGCGAGCGCGAAGGATCGGCCGAGGCCCGAGGAGGCCCCGGTCACGAGCGCGACCTTTCCGCGAAGCGACGACTCGGCCATGACCTCGAAGGCTTCGTCTCAAATGTATCATCGCGCTCCCGATGGACACCGTCACCCACGGCATCGCGGGCTCTGTCCTCGGCCGCTCCTTCTCCGACGGTGTCGGCGCGCGGACGGCGCTGCTCGTGGCCGGGATCGCCGCGATGCTGCCCGATCTCGACTTCCTCTACATCCGCACGCGGCTCGACTACCTGAGCGAGCACCGCGGCTGGACGCACTCGTTCCTCGTGATGCCGGCGCTCGCGCTCGCGGTCGCGCTCGTCGCGAAGCTCTTCGCGCGCGGCGCGCGGATCGCGGCGCTCTGGCTGTACGCGACGGCGGGCATCACGTCGCACATCGTGTTCGACTGGATCACGAGCTTCGGCACGATGTTCTGGACGCCGCTGTCGCGGGCACGCCACTCTCTCGACTGGGTCTTCATTCTCGACCCGTGGTTCACGGGCATCGGTCTCGTGACGCTCGCTCTCGTCCTCGCGTTCCGGGCTCGTGGAAGCGGGATTGCCGCGGCGGGTTCCCTCGTGCTCTTCGCGTACATCGGCTTCTGCGCGTGGCAGCATGCGCGCGCGCTCGAGATCTGGCGGCGGATGGACGCGCCGCCCCCGGGCGCGAACGTCGCGGCCCTGCCGCAATTCCTCTCGCCATTCCGCTGGCTCGGGCTGACGGAGCGCGCCGACGAGGTGCACGCCGCCTTCTTCGACATCGGACCGTTCGCGACCGGGGAGCCGGACCCGAAGCCGCCGCGGCGCTGGACCGAGGTCCTTTCGAGCCTCCGCGACTTCTACCCGCCGCCCGAGCGCGCGACGATCCGCCGCTTCGAGCGTCCGCCGGACTCCCGCGCGCTCGAGGCCGCGCGCGCTCTGCCCGACATCGAGGTCTACATGGCGTTCGCCCGGTTTCCGCTCGAGACGGTCCAGCCCGCCCGCGACGGCGGCACGGAAATCGTCGTCCAGGACCTGCGCTTCCTGCCGTGGTTCACGGGGCCGTGGGAGAGGGGCGGCGAGGGCGGGATCCGCCGCCAGCCGTTCGTGTACCGGGTGCGGCTCGACGCCGCGCTCCACCCGGTCGAGCGCGGCTTCGTCCGGGGCGGCCGGCAGTAACCGGGGACGCCCGCCGGGCTCAGCGCGCCGGCGACGCCGGCTTGCCGAAGACCTCGTTCATCGCGTCGCCCGTGACGAGACCGGCGAGCCCGGCGAAGGTGCCGCGCTCGGCGATCTCGCGCGCGGCCGCGAGGAACGCGGTCCACGCCGTCCGCGCGAGCGCGCCGCCGACGCTGATCCGGCGCGCGCCCGTCGCCGCGATCTCCGCGACCGAGCCGAGGCGCGAAGTCGCGAGAACGTTGACCGGCTTCGGCGCGACCGCCCGGACGATCTCGCGCACCTCGTCGAGACCGGGGAGGCCCGGTGCGTAGAGGCAGTCCGCGCCGGCCTCCGCATACGCCGCGAGACGTCGGACCGTCTCCGCGAGATCCGGGGCGCCCGCGATGAAGCCCTCGGACCGCGCGGTGAGGAGCACGCGCGTGCCCGAGGCGTCGATCGCGCGGCGCGCCGCGTGCACCCGTTCGACGGAGAGGGCGAAGTCGAAGAGCGGCGACGACGGCTCGCCGCTCGAGTCCTCGATCGAGAGGCCCGCGACGCCGGTCGCGGCGGCCAGCGCGACGTGTCGCGCCACGGATTCCGGCTCCGTCGCGAGCCCTCCCTCGAAGTCGGCGCTCACGGGCAGCCCGACGGCGGCGGCGATCCCGCCGAAGTGCGCGAGCGCCTCCTCGAGCGTCGCGCCGTGATCGGCGCGCCCGATGGACCAGGCGAAGCCGGAGCTCGTCGTCGCGAGCGCCGGGAAGCCGAGGCGCTCGAGCAGGCGCGCGCTGCCCGGGTCCCAGGGATTCGGGATGACGAAACAGCCGGACTCGTGGAGTCGGTGGAATGCGGCGATGCGCGCGGCGGTGTCCATGGCCGAAGGCTACTACCGGGCCGCGCCCGGCGCGGTCAGGGGACCGTCGGAGCTTCCGGCGCCTCGGCGGCCGGCGCCGCGCCGGCGACGTAGGAGTACTCGGGCGAGGGCGCGCGCGTGAGCGCCTCGGAGACGCCGGCGTAGTAGCCGATCTTGATCAGGAGGCGCGCGAAGACGAAGAGCTGCTGCGTCAGGATGAGCGGCACCAGCGCGAAGCGGGCCTCGCCGCCCGCGGAAGGGTCCGCCACGAGCCAGATCGCGTAGAGCCCGGCGGTCGTGACGGCGTAGAGGCCGAGAATGCCGAGGAGCCGCAGCGGCCGGGCGAACGCGCCTCCGATGCCGAAGAGGAACCGCGAGACGGGCGGCAGGTCCGGCCGCGCGACCCAGACGGTGCGCACCGCGTCGGCCAGCAGCTTGATCGCGGCGAGCGCGACGAGCGTTGCGGCGAGGCGCAGGGCCGTCACGGCGAGCGCGGCCTGCTCGGTGTGGAGCTCCCGCACCCGCAGCCGGAGCGCCTCGCCCGAGCCGACGTAGATCCACTGATAGGCGGCGAACGCCAGGCCCCATGCGGGAAAGGTGAAGAGGAGGAACGCGGGCATGTAGCGCATGCCCTCGCGGCCGAACGTGACGAGCGAGGCCGAGGGCTCCCGCAGCGTGCCGAGCGTGCCGCCGAGCGCGAAGGCGTGCAGCACGATCGCCAGCAGCGCGAGCCCGAAGGCGGTCGCGCCGACCCCGCGCATGCCCGGGATCTCCGACCACTTGATGCCCTCGGGCGAGAGCAGTCCCGTCGCGAACTCGGGGAAGTTCCCGAGGACGTCGGGATGCGTCCGGCGGACGGTCTCCCACCATCCGTAGTCGGGGACCGCGACCATCTTCTCCCCGGAGGGCGAGCGGTCGAGCAGCGCGTGGAGCGCGTTCCCGATCGGCAGGATCAGGACCGCGGCGATGAGGAGCTGCATCAGCCACAGCGCCACCGCGAGGTAGGGCTTCGAGAGCGACTTCCCGAGCCCGCGGAGGAAGCAGGCGAGCGCGCGGGGCACGCCGGGCCGTCGGGTCACCACGCCACCGTCATGAAGTCGATCATGTTCTGGACCCAGAAGACGGCGCGCGCGGTCCAGCGGGTCGCCGCGCGCAGGTCCGCATCCTCTTCCGGACGGAGGCCGTTGTTGGTGCGGTCCGCGTCGAGGAGGATCTTCTCGTCCGGGTCGACCAGGGCCTCGAGGAGCTTCGGTCCCGCGGAGACCCGGAAGCGCTTCCACCGGCCGGCGCCGTCCCAGCGCGAGCGGTACACGTGCCCGTTCTCGAAACGCAGGACGACGTCGACCGGCAGCGCCACGTCTCCGCGGTTGACGACGAGCACCGTGCTGTCCCAGCCGCGCGCCTTCGCGAGCGCCGCGGGCGGATCGGGGACGAGCTTGCCGTCGCGCTCGAACAGGCCCCTCGGCGGCTTCGCCGGGGTCGTCTTCGCCTCCGCGACCGCGTAGTCGACGACGCCCGAGGAGAAGAAGGTCCGGTCGAAGAACCACGTCCAGTCCGCGCCCGTCGCGTCGTTCACGGCCGCCATGAAGTCGCGCGTCGTCGGGTGCTGGAACCGCCAGCGGTCCGCGTACAGCCGGAGCGCCCTGTCCATCGTCGGGGTGCCGAGGAGCCGCTCGAGCGTCGCCAGAGTGAGCGCGGTCTTCGAGTAGACGTTCGCGCCGTAGGACACGCGCGAGCGGAACTTCCAGCTCGGCGTCGCGAGCACGTCCCAGGTCGCGACCTCGAAGTAGCGGCGATTGGCGTCGAGCGGGTAGTGGATCTCGATGCCCAGGGGGAAGTGGAGTCCGAACACGTCGAGGTCCACCCGGTTCGAGCCGTACGTCGCGCGGAGGACCCGGTCGGTCATGTAGGTGTTGAATCCCTCGTCGAGCCACGCCTCCTCGAATTCGTTCGAGGCGAGGAGCCCGTAGAAGAACTGGTGCCCGGCCTCGTGCACCGTGACGGCCTCGGGCCGGAGGATCGACTTCGGCGCGCTCCACGGCGTGCCGCCCGTGATGAGCGTCGGGTACTCCATGCCCCCCGCCGCCCGCGCGCCCCACGGCGGGTCGACGATCGAGAGCGTCGGATACGGGTAGGCGCCGAGGACGCGGCCGTATCCGGAGAGGGCCGCCTTCACGGCGCCGAAGTAGCGCGCCGCCTGGGCGCCGTGCTCGGGCTGGAGATAGAGGAACAGGCGCACGTCGCCGAGGCCCGCCTCCCGGAACGTGTCCTCGAGGACGACGTAGCTCGGGTCCGCGGTCCACGCGAAGTCGTGGACGCCGTCCTGGCGGAAACGGTAGAGGACGCGGCCCGCCGAGGTCTCCCGCTCCTCGACGCGCTGGCCCGTCGCCCCGACCTTGCCCTTGTAGCGGGCGGGCACGTCGATCGAGACGTCGTAGTTGCCGAAGTCGGAGAAGAACTCGCTCCAGGCGTGGAACTGGTGGCAGTTCCAGCCGCTCTCCTGCAGGACGCCGACCTTCGGAAACCACTGGACGACCATGAAGAAGTCGTCCTTGTACCCGGTGCGCACGGAGACGCGCGGCAGGCGCGCCGCGAAGTCGAGGGCGACCGATATCGTTTCGCCGGGCGCGACCGGGCGCGGGAGAATCACCTCGGCCACGGTGCGGTCGTCCGGGTTTCCGTCGTCGGGCGAAATGAAGCGCATCGCCGGGAGCAGGTCGGCGCCGTCGGGCCCGGTCATCCGCGTGATCTCGATCGAGCCCCAGGAGTCGGGCAGCTTGCCATCCCGGGCCTCGCCGCCGGATTCGCGCCAGAAGGTCGAGAGCGTGTTGCGGAACGCGTTCAAGTAGAGGTGGAGGCGCAGCGTCGGCGCGGGCCTCGACGTGTTGTTCTTCCACGTCAGCACCTCGTTCGCGTCGAGCGTCTTCTTCTCCGGGTCGAGCCGGCACGTGATCTGGTACGAGGCGATCGGCGGAGGAAACGGCTGAGCGGAGAGCCGCGGGACCAGGGCGCCGAGCGCGAGGACGAGCACTCGCACTTTTGCCGCGGACATTGCGGTGACTGTAGCATGGCGCCCGTGCCGCCCGAGAGCGCCCCGCACGACGACGCGCCGCGCCGCATCGCCGCGCTGCGCGAGCAGATCCGCCGCCACGAGCGGCTCTACTACGCCGAGGGGCGGCCCGAGATCACCGACGCCGAGTTCGACGCGCTCATGCGCGAGCTCGCCGCGCTCGAGGAGGTTCACCCGGACCTCGCGACCGACGACTCGCCCACCCGGCGCGTCGGCGGCGCTCCGGTCGACGGCTTCGCGACCGTCGTGCACGCGCGGCCGATGCTGTCGCTCGAGAACGCGTACTCGTGGGAGGAGGCGGAGGCGTGGCTCGCGCGCGCCGAGCGCGTCCTCGGCCGGCCGGTCGCGGGCTTCGTCGCGGAGCTGAAGATCGACGGCCTCTCGCTGTCGCTGCGGTACGAGGGCGGCCGGCTGCGCCGCGGCGCGACGCGCGGCGACGGCGAGCGCGGGGACGACGTGACCGCGAACGTGCGGACGATCCGCACGATCCCGCTCACGATCGCGGAGACGGCGGCCCTCGAGGTGCGCGGCGAGGTCTACTACTCGAAGAGGGCCTTCCAGAGGGTCAACGTCGGTCGCGAGGCCGACGGCGAGCCGCTCTTCGCGAATCCGCGCAACGCGGCGGCGGGAACGATGCGTCTCCTCGACTCCCGCGAGACGGCCCGCCGGCGGCTCGACGCCTGGCTCTACGGCGTCGTCGAGGCCGACGTCCTGCCGCGGGCCCAGTCGGAGGCCCTCGAGCGCCTCGCCGCGCTCGGCTTCCCGGTCAACTCGCACTGGCGGCGGTGCGAGACGTTCGCCGACGTGCGCGCGTTCGTCGAGGAGTGGCGCGAGAAGCGGCACGCGCTCGAGTTCGAGACCGACGGCGTCGTCATCAAGGTCGACGACCGGTCGACCCAGGAGGCGCTCGGCGCGACGGCGAAGTCGCCGCGCTGGGCGCTCGCGTACAAGTACCCGGCGGAGGAGGCCGCGACGGTCGTCCGCGAGATCCGCGTCAACGTCGGGCGCACGGGCGTCCTGACGCCGTTCGCCGAGTTCGACCCGGTTCCGCTCTGCGGCACGACCGTCCGGCGCGCGACGCTCCACAACTACGAGGACCTCTCCCGCAAGGACGTCCGCGCCGGCGACACCGTGATCGTCGAGAAGGCCGGCGACGTCATCCCGAAGGTCGTGCGGGTGCTCGCCGAGAAGCGCCCGCCCGGCGCCGAGCCCTTCCGGATGCCGGAGCGCTGCCCGGTGTGCGGCGACCCGGTCGTCCGCGAGGAGGGCGAGGTCGCGGTCCGCTGCGTCAATCCCGCGTGCCCGGCCGTCGTGCGGGAGGCGCTGACGCACTTCTGCGGGCGCCGCGCCATGAATATCGAGGGGCTGGGGGAGCGCCTGGCCGACCAGCTCGTCACGGCGGGCCTGCTGTCGGACGTCGCGTCGATCTACGACCTGAAGGCGTCCGACCTCCGGGAGCTCGAGCGCTGGGGCGAGAAGTCGGCGGCGAACTTAATCGGCGAGATCGAGCGCAGCAAGAACCTCGACGCCTCGCGGCTCGTCTACGCGCTCGGCATCCGGCACATCGGCGAGAAGGCGGCGAAGACGCTCGTCGAGCACTTCGGCTCGATCGACGCCCTCGCGGCCGCCTCGGAGGAGGATCTGCAGAAGGCGCCGGACGTCGGACCGAGCACCGCCGCGGCGATCCGGTCCTGGTTCGCGCACCCGCGTCATCGCGAGCTGATCGAGAAGCTGCGGGCGCACGGCGTGCGGTTCGAGGGGGAGCGCCGGAGGGAGCCGGAGGGCGCGCTCGCCGGGAGGAGGGTGGTCTTGACCGGGGTGCTGCCGGGGATCTCCCGGGAGGAGGCCGCGGCGCGGCTGGAGGCGGCCGGCGCGAGCGTCTCCGGCTCGGTTTCGAAGAAGACCGACTACCTGGTCGTGGGAGAATCACCGGGATCGAAGCTCGACAAGGCCCGGTCGCTGGGAGTCCGGGTCGTCTCCTGGGACGAGATCCGGGCGATGCTCGAGAAGGAGTGAGTCGCCGATGCCGTCGAAAGTGATCGTGTTCTGTCCCCTGGTCGACTTCAAGAACAAGCCCGCGATGCTGATGACGATCTCGCCCCACGGCTACTACGAGCTCCGGATCGACATGGCGGGCGGCAACCACACGGTGTACCTCCCGATCCACCAGACCGGTCTGATCTTCCAGGAGGCGAACACCATCGGCGCCATTCCGCCCGACGTGGAACGCTACGGATAGGGCGTCCAGAAGGTGGATCGCCCTTTCTTCGGGAGAGGGTGAGGGGGCGACGTTCCCTCCCTCTCCGTCGGCCCGCGAAGCGGGCCGCTCAGAGTCCGAGCCCTACGCCGCCTTCGCCGCCAGTCTCCCGTGGTGCGCCTTCAGGCGGAACGAGAGCATCACGAGCAGGATCCCCCAGACGATCGCGAGCGTCGCGATCAGCCACGTCACCGAGAGGATTCCTTCGCCGGGACGGGCGAGGAAGAGGACGCCGAGCGCGATCGTCAGGGCTCCGGAGAGGATCCAGAGCCACTCGCCCTGCACTTCCTTCCGCAGGCGGATCGCGGCCGAGATCTGCATGACGCCCGCGATGATCGCCCAGAAAGCGAGAACCCAGATGAGCGCCACGGCGGTCAGCCCCGGACGCAAGAGCGCGACGATTCCCGCCGCGATGCCGATGACTCCGAGAAAGACGAGCGAGCCCCACTTCGCGCGCACGCCGGCGATCACCTCGAAGATGCCGTCCACGAGCGCGTAGGCGCCCCAGAACGTGACGAGGAGCAGGATGGTGAGCCCGGGCCGTGCGTAGGTGAGGACACCGAAGGCGATCGCGAGCAATCCCCGGAGCAGCAGCACCCACCAGTGTTGCGCCAGTGAACGGATCATGACGCCTCCTTCCCGCGCCGGCAACGGCGCGATCCCCGGCTGCTTCCGAGTCTATGCGAAGCCCGGGAAGAGGGGATGAAGCCCCGAGAGCCGGGCGACGCGGCGCACGCTCTCGGGCGCGGGGCCGTCGCCGACGAGGATCGCCGAGAGACCCGCGCGCTCCGCGCCGACCACGTCGATCTCGTAGATGTCGCCGACGTACGCGCAGGCGCCGGGGGGAAGCCCCAGCCGGTCCGTCGCGGCGTGGAAGATCCGCGGATCGGGCTTCTCGAGGCCCACCTCGGCCGAGTCGACGACGAATTCGAGGTGGGGCGCGAGGCCGGCGACCTCGAGGAGCCGGCGGACCCGGCCATCGGCGTTCGAGACGACCGCGATGCGGTAGCCGCGCGCCCGGAGTTCCGAGAGCGTCTCGACGGCGTCGTCCGCGGCCTTCGACCACAGGTTGGCGCGGCCGTGCTCGGCGGCGATGCGACCGGCGGCCTCGCGGCAGGCCTCCTCTCGATCGAGCCCGAGTCCGCGCACCAGCGTCGTCATGTACAGCGGAATGCGCTCGGCGTCCCGGGACTCGGGGCGCTCGAGGACGAGGCGGCGCACCGCCGCGACGGCTTCGCTTTCCGCCGTCCGGAACGCCGCCGCGTCGAAGTCGACTCCCGCGGCCCGGCACACGCGTTCGCCGTCGACGTGGATCAGGGTGCCGCCCGCGTCGAAGAGGACGGCGCGGATGCCTTTCACCCGCCGAGCTCGGCGCGGACGGCCGCCTCGACCGCGTCCCCCACGGCGCCGACCTCCGCGGCGTCGGGTCCCTCGACGAGGACGCGCAGCAGCGGCTCGGTGCCGGAGTAGCGCAGGAAGATCCGGCCGCGCCCCTTGAGCGCGTTTTCGGCCCGCTCGACCGCCGCGCCGATGCCCGGGCAGCTCTCGAGCGGGACCCGCCGGGGCACCCGGACGTTTCGGAGCGTCTGCGGAATCTTCTCGAGCGTCGCGAGGCGCGAGAGCGGGACGCCCGCGTCGCGGACGATCGAGGCGAGGACGAGCGCGGTCAGAATGCCGTCGCCGGCCGGCGACAGCGGCGCGAGGAGGACGTGTCCCGAGGTTTCGCCGCCGAGGACCGCGCCGGTCTCGTCCATGAGACGGGCGACGTTGCGGTCGCCGACCGAGGCGCGGTGAAACGCGATGCCTTCGTTCGCGAGCCCCGCCTCGAGGCCGAAATTGGACATGACGGTGCCGACGACGCCGCCGCCGGTCAGGCGGCCCCGCGCCTTCCAGTCGCGCGCGACGATCCAGAGTACGTCGTCGCCGTCGAGGACGCGGCCGGTCTCGTCCGCGAAGATCGAGCGGTCCGCGTCGCCGTCGAACGCGACCCCGAGCGCGGCGCCGCCCTCGCGCGTCGCGCGGGCCATGCCCTCCGGGTGGAGCGCGCCGCAGCCGCGGTTGATGTTGCGTCCGTCGGGCGCGGCGTTGATGGCCGTGACCGTGGCGCCGGCGCGCTCGAACACGCGCGGCGCGATCTGGAACGCCGCGCCGTTGCCCGCGTCCATCAGAACCGCGAAGCCGGTGAGATCGCGCGAGAGGCTCGCGCGCAGCCGCGAGACGTACGTCGCGACGAGCCCGGGGTCCGGATCGGGCGGCGCGGGCGTGGGCGCGGGGCCGTCGGCCGTCGCCGGCTCGAGGAGGCGCATCTCCAGGTGCTCCTCCTCCGCATCGGGCCACTTGCGGCCGTCCGGCCCGAAGATCTTGATGCCGTTGTCCTCGTAGGGATTGTGCGACGCGGACACGGCGACTCCCGCGCGCGCGCCGAGCTCGAGGACGAGCTCCGCGACGCCCGGCGTCGTGATCACGCCGGCCGACGCCACGTTGCAGCCCGCCTCCGCGAGGCCAGCCGCCATGTCCGCCACGATCCGGGGCGTCGACTCCCGCGTGTCGCCCCCGATCACGACCCGCGCCGGGCGCGCGCCGGCGAGGCGCCGGCCGAGCTCGCGGCCGAGGCGGCGGACCGAGGGCGAGTCGAGCGGAAACTCGCCGGCCTTTCCCCTCAGTCCGTCGGTCCCGAAGAGTTTCACGAGGTTCCTTTCTTCGGCCGCGCCGGAGCGGGCCTCGCGGTGGGCTCCGGCGTGGGCGCCGGGCGGATTTTGACCTGAACGCTCGCGGCCTGTCCCTCGCGCACGCGGACGCCCGGCGCCGGAAGCGCCAGCGTCGTCGCCGCCGTGAACGAGGCCGGGCGATTCTCGAGCGACACGGGCTGCGTCGGGACGTTCGACATCGTCGCGATCACCTGGGCCGGCCCGATGGCGTGGACGTTCTTCGGATCGACCGTCACCTCCTCCACCACGGCCCCCTCGGCGGGCGCGCCCACGACGGAGGCCAGGACCGGCAGGGTCCTCTCCGCGATCTCGTCGAGCACGATGCGGATCTCGGCCGGATTGATGCCGATGACCTCGACCTCCGGCGGCACGTTGATGTCCCCCGGCTCCAGCGGGTAGCGCTTCTCGCCGGGGGCGGAGTCGGCGAGGTCGACGACGGCCTCGAGGCGCGCCGGGTCGAGCGTGCGCAGCGGGGTGAGCGCGCCGCGCACGCGCACGTCCACGGAGTCCGGGAGCGGCGACACGACCATCGTGCCGGAGGGCACGTTCACGATCGAGAGCGGCACCCGGTAGCTGCGCTCCGAGATGCGCTCGCGGCGCTGGCCCGTCAGGATGAACCAGGTGACGGCCGCGATCGCGAGCGCGAGGAGCTTGGTGCCGGCATTGCGGAAGAGGACGCGGGAGAGGCTCATGCCGCGCTACCGGTACGCCGCGAATTCGCGGTAGAGGAGGTCGCGGAGGGACTTCGCGTCGAGCTCCTCCTGGAGCTGACCCGCGTGCGCGAGGGAGATCGTCCCCCGCTCCTCGGAGACGAGCACGGCGAGCGCGTCCGTCTCCTCGCTGATGCCGATCGCGGCGCGGTGCCGCGTGCCGAACCGCTTCGGCAGCCCCTCGCGCAGCGACAGCGGCAGAAAGCTCGCGGCCGCCGCGATGCGGTCCCCCGAGACGATGACGGCGCCGTCGTGGAGCGGCGTGCCCGGCGCGAAGAGCGTGACGAGCAGCTCGTAGGACACCGCCGCGTCGATGCGCGAGCCGTTCTCGATGTAGGTCTTCAATCCCTCCCTCCGCTCGAGAACGATGAGGGCGCCGACGCGCCGCGCCGACAACGACGTCACGGCGAGCACGATCTCCGACACGGTCTCCTCGGCGTGGTAGCCGGAGAACAGGGCGAAGAACGGCGTGCGGCCGAAGGCGGCGAGCGCGCGGCGGAGCTCGTGGGAGAAGAGGACGATGATCGCGAACGGCACGTAGAAGATGAGCGTCTTCAGGATCGTCGTGAGTGCGGCGAGATCGAGCAGGCTCGCCATGGCGTACACGGCGAAGACCGCGAAGAGGCCGAGGACCATCTGGACCGCGCGCGTGCCGCGGATGAGCCGCAGCAGCGCGTAGGTGATGATCGCGACGACGGCGATGTCCAGCGCGTCGCGCCAGCCGAAGTTCAGGTGGCCGAGGGACGGGAAGCGGGAGGCGAGCGCCTGCATCAGCGGGCCGCCGCTCCCGCCGGCCGCGCCACGGGGGGCCCGGACCGTGCCACGGCCCCGGAGAAGCGCAGGAACCGGACGGACTCCGGCACGTCGTGGACGCGGAGGATCGCCGCGCCGCCCGCCGCCGCGGCCGCGAGCGCGGCGAGCGAGCCGGGCAGCCGCTCCGCCGCCGGCGCGTCCTCGCCGAGGCCCGAGAAGCGCCGCACGAACCCCTTGCGGGAGGCGCCGACCGCGACGGGGTGGCCGAGCGCGGCGAACGCGCGGAGGTGCCGCAGCAGCAGGAGGTTGCCGTCCGGGCTCTTGCCGAAGCCGAGGCCCGGGTCGACCGCGATCGACCCCGCCGGCACGCCCGCCGCGATCGCCCGCGCCGACGCCTCCTCGAGGTGCTCGGCGACGTCGGCGATCGGATGCGCGTACGTCACGTCGTCCTGCATCGATCGCGGGTCGAGGCCCTTCATGTGCATGAGGATAGCCCCCGCGCCGGCGCCGGCGATCGTGGCCGCCATTTCCGGGTCGAAGCGCAGCGCGGAGACGTCGTTGACGAGATCGGCGCCCGCGGCCAGGGCCTCGCGGGCGACGGATGCCTTGCGCGTGTCCACCGAGATCGGCGCGTCCGTCCTGGCGCGGATCGCGGCGATCACCGGCACGACGCGCGCGATCTCCTCGTCCGCCGGCACCTCCCGCGCCGCGCCGTAGTGGGAGGGGCGCGTCGATTCGCCGCCGACGTCCACGATCGCCGCCCCGGCCTCCAGCATCGCGAGCGCCGCCGCACAGGCCCGGTCGCGGTCGAGGTGCGCGCCGCCATCCGAGAACGAGTCGGGGGTCACGTTGATGACCCCCATGACGGCCGGACCGTGCGACAGGTCGAGCGACCGTCCGTGCGCCAGACCGAGCGCCGCCGGGCGCTTCGCGGCGCGGGCGAACGCGGCCTCCGCCCGGGACCGCAGGCTCGCGGGGAGCGCCCTGAGGGTCTCGGCGCGCCGGCAGCGGGAGATCGCGATCGGCGGCGAGGACGAGCCCGCGAGGCGCACGACGTCGACCGGAAAGTCGGCCGCCGCGAACGTGGCCGGTCGGACGCCGTCCCAGCCCGCGATCTCGCGCAGGCTCTCGACGTCCGTCGCGGGGATCACGAGGTCGACGGCCACCCGGGGAGTCTAGTGGATACGGAGGGGACTAGATGTTCCGTCCGAACAGCTTGACCTCGCGGCTTTCCGGGGTCAGCCGGATCATCCGCTCGTACGCGAAGCCGAGCCTCTCGAGCACGCGGATCGAGCGCTCGTTCTCGGGATTCGTGATCGCGACGATGCGGCCGAGGCCGACGCGCTCGCGCGCGAAGCGCAGCATCGCTGCCGCGGATTCCTCCGCGTAGCCGCAGCCGCGAAAGCGGGGGAGGAACGCGTAGCCGACGTCGACGTCGTCGAGGCCGTCGCGGCGGATCAGGCCGCAGAGGCCCATCGGCGCGCCGGACGGCTTCCGGCCCACGACGAAGAGGCCGAAGCCGTGCCGCGCGTACATGGCCACGGGCCCCTCGACGATGTAGCGGCGCGCATCGTCGAGGTTCCGCACGCCCTTGTCGCCGATGTAGCGCAGCCAGTCCGGGTCCGTCAGCAGCTCGAGGATGAAGGGCGCGTCGCCCTCGTCGAGCCGGCGGAGGAGCAGGCGCGGCGTCTCGGCGACCGGCTCGCCGGCGGCGTCAGGACGCGTACTGGGCGATGCCATTCCCGAACGACCAGTTCTCCTTGACGACCTCGACGAGGTTGACGAAGACGTCCTCCGGACGGACGCCCGGCTTCTCCGCCAGGTTCTTCGCGATCACGGCGAAGAGATTCTTCTTCTGCTCGAGACTGCGGCCGGTCGACAGCGTGATCTGCACGAAGACGACGCCGTCCGTGCGCGCGATGCCGAGGTAGTGCCGGTCGAAGACGAGGCGGCCGTCGGCGTGGCGCGTCAGGACCTGGAAGCGGTCCTGCGGCGGGATTCCGATCGCCTCGACGAGCGCGCGGTGCACCCCGTCGCCGATCGACGCGAGCTCGTCCGGAGAGCGGCCTTCGAGAACGTCGACGCGCACGAGCGGCATGGACGGTCCTCCTTGCGGGGAGGGAGCTTACTCGACGCGGCCGACGAAACCGCCAAACGACAAACCCTCTCCCCCCAGAGGGGGGAGAGGGCGAGGGTGAGGAGGGGAGGAGGGGCAAACGCAAACCCCTCACCCCTACGCCCCTCTCCCGGAGGGAGAGGGGATCTGTCCTTAAGGGAGAGGGGATCCGTCCTCAAATGCTTTCGTCCGCTGTCGGCCCGTAGATCGAGGGCAGCGGCACTTCGTTCTGCCGCAGGTACACCGTGAGCTGGCCGCGATGGTGGATCAGGTGGTTCAGGAGCACGCTCCGCAGGACCGCCCGGCGCGGGACCTTGAAGAACACTTCGCCGTTCGGCTTCAGGACCGTGAATTCGCCCTCCAGCCGGTCGTCGCCCATGCCGGCGAGCTTCTCGCGGCTCTCCTTCACGTTGGAGTCGAAGCGGTTCACGAAGTCGCCGGCCGACTTCAGGGACGGCGCCGCCTCGCTCCCGATCTGGAAGCTGTCCTTCTGGAAGCGGATGCCCCAGCGCGCGAGCTCGGCCACGTGGGTCGCGAGCTCGCCGAGGCTCCTCGACTTGGGATGCGGCTTCCACGCGAGCCGGTCGGCCGGGACGCGCTCGAGGAGCCGCCGGGTGGTGGTCATCTCGTGATCGAACTCGGGGAGGAACGATTGAATGGTGTTCATACCGAGCTATATGCCCGGGAACTCGAGGGCGGTTCGGGAAAATCGGGCTTCACAGGGAGAGGTCCCGCTTGCGAATTCCCCCTCTCTCCACGGTCCGCGCAGCGGACCGGTAGAGGTCCGAGCCTACGCCGGTTCCGGAACGAGCGGGCCGATCGAGCCGTCCGCGATCTCGGGCGTCGCGCCGGGCAGGATCGGCGGCTTGGGCGGTCCGGTCTTGCGGAGCTTCGCGACGTCCATGCCGGACTCGTCCGCGATGATCTGCAGGACCTCGTCGCCGTCCAGGACCTCCTTCTCGAGGAGCGTCCGGGCGATCTTGTGCATCGCCTTCTCGTGGTCGTCGATCAACCGCTTCGCGCGGTTGTAGGCGTTCGTGACGATGCGCTTGACCTCGGCGTCGATCTGGTTCGCGGTCGCCTCCGAGTAGTCCTGCGTCCGGCCGAAGTCGCGGCCGAGGAAGATCTCCTGCTCCGGCCGTCCGAAGGTCAGCGGCCCGAGCTCGCTCATGCCCCACTCGCAGACCATCTTGCGGGCGAGGTCGGTCGCCTTCTCGATGTCGTTGCCGGCGCCGGTCGTCATGTGGCCGAGGAACTTCTCCTCGGCGATGCGGCCGCCCATCATCACGGTGATCGTCGCCTCGAGGTACTCCTTCGTGTGGGAGTACTTGTCCTCGGCCGGCAGCTGCATCGTGACGCCGAGCGCGCGGCCGCGCGGGATGATCGTGACCTTGTGGACCGGGTCGGCGTCCGGCAGCAGCGCCGCGACGAGTGCGTGGCCGCCCTCGTGGTACGCGGTGTTCTTCTTCTCGTCCTCGGTCATGATCATGGACTTCCGCTCGGGCCCCATCATGACCTTGTCCTTGGCGTACTCGAAGTCGATCATCTCGACTTTCTTCTTGTTGAACCGCGCCGCGTTGAGCGCCGCCTCGTTGACGAGGTTGGCGAGGTCGGCGCCGGAGAACCCCGGCGTCCCGCGCGCGATGATCGAGAGGTCGACGTTCTCGGCGAGCGGCGTGTTGCGCGTGTGGACCTTGAGGATCTGCTCGCGGCCGCGCAGGTCGGGCCGGTCCACGACGACGCGGCGGTCGAATCGGCCGGGGCGCAGCAGCGCCGGGTCGAGGACGTCGGGCCGGTTCGTCGCCGCGACCAGGATGACGCCCTCGTTGGTGTCGAAGCCGTCCATCTCGACGAGCAGCGCGTTGAGCGTCTGCTCGCGCTCGTCGTGGCCGCCGCCGAGTCCCGCGCCGCGGTGGCGCCCGACGGCGTCGATCTCGTCGATGAAGATGATGCACGGCGCGTTCTTCTTGCCCTGCTCGAAGAGGTCGCGCACGCGCGAGGCGCCGACGCCGACGAACATCTCGACGAAGTCGGAGCCGGAGATGGTGAAGAACGGCACGTTCGCCTCGCCGGCCACGGCGCGCGCGAGCAGCGTCTTGCCCGTGCCCGGCGAGCCGATGAGCAGCACGCCCTTCGGGATCTTGCCGCCGAGCTTCTGGAACTTCTGCGGATCCTTGAGGAACTCGATGATCTCCTGCAGCTCGACCTTGGCCTCCTCGACGCCGGCGACGTCCTTGAACGTCACCTTCTTCTGGGTGGGCGTCAGCAGCTTCGCGCGCGACTTGCCGAAGGAGAGGGCCTTGTTCCCGCCCGCCTGCATCTGCCGCATGATCACGAACCAGATCGCGACGAGCAGGATGAGCGGCCCGTACATGACGAGCGCCGAGACGAAGGTCGAGTCCTTCTGCGGCGTGATCTCGATCTCGACGTTCTTCGCGCGGAGGTCCTTCACGAGGTCGGGATAGTTGGCGGCGTAGGTCTTGAAGAGCGGGTCGCGCTTGCCCGCGGAGGGCGCGTACTGACCGCTGATCTCCTCGCCGCGGATCCGCACCTTCTGGACGTGCCCCTGCGCGACCTGATCGAGGAACTGGGAGAACGTGACCTCCTCGACGGTCGTCGCGCCGGTCTTGAAGACGTTCCAGGCGAGGATAATCAGCACCAGGATGACCATCCAGAGCAGCAGGTTCTTGATCGTGGCGTTCAATGGGTCTCCTTCCGGGCCGGTCCCAGGTCCCCCAGTTTAACGAACTCCCGGGGGAATTTATTGCTCCGGCAGGACCTCGTAGATGTCGGGCAGGTGGGCGTGCAGGCCTTCGTGCTCCATGCCGTAGCCCGCGAACATCCCCTCGCCCTCCGTCGAGAAGAGCGAGAAGTCGACCGACACGTTGGTCTTGCGGTCGAGGGGCTTGTCGACCACGGCGCCCAGGTGGATCGAGGCGGCCCCGGCGCCCTTCAGGTGGTCCATCAGGTAGGTCTCGATCACGCCCGTGTGGACGACGTCCTTCAGCAGCAGGACGTGCTTGTCGCGGACGTGGAATCCGCTCGAGAAGTCGATCTGCAGCACCTCGCGGGCGCCCTCGGCCCGGCGCACGTGCAGGAACTCGCAGGCGAACGGGCCGCGGAGCTTCCGGGCGAGGTCGGCCATGAAGAAGGCGGAGCCCTTCAGGATCGAGACCACGATCAGGGGGCGCTCGCGGAGGTCCCGGTCCACGGCGCCGGCGACCGCCTCCACGCGTTCGGCGATCTGGCGCGATTCGTAGCGCCGCTCGAGTCTCACGAAACGGACCTGCGCATCTTGGGCGTCGGGATGTCGGCCGCATGGTACACCGGACCGACGTCCCGCCGCCGGACGCGCAGCACGCCGCGCCGCCGTTCGAAGCGGATGCGCCGTCCCGCCTCGAACCGGAACGCGCTTCCCGACGCGACGAGCTCGAGAAGGCGCTCGCGCTCCCTTCCCGTCATCGGCGCGCGCCCCGGGCGCGCGTAGGGCTCGGCCAGCCGCTCGAGCGCGAGGCGGAGCACGTCCTCCGCGCAGGAGGAGAGGAGCGCGGCGTCGACCGAGGTCGCGTGCCCTTCGCGCCGGACCGAGGGCAGGATCTCCGACTCGAACGCCGCCTCGACCCGGTCGCGCTCCCGGCGGAAACGGTCGAGACCTTCCTCGAGCGCGGCGATCCGGTCGGCGCCTCCCGGCGACGCGCGCCAGGCGGCGAGGCTCCGGCGGATGCGATTGCGGGCCAGACGCAGATCGCCGTTCGTCGCGTCGCGGCGGAAGGCGATGCCGCGCGCGCCGAGGAACTCCCGGATCGCGGCGCGATCGACGGCGAGCAGCGGCCGGACGACGCCGTCCCCGCGCGCCTCCCGGGGTCCGGCGAGGCCGGCGAGGCCCCCGTCCCGCTCCCGGGCGATCAGGTGCGACTCGAGCGCGTCGTCTCGGTGGTGGGCCGTCGCGATCCGTACCGCGCGGGCCTCCGCCGCCATCTCGTGGAGCGCCGCGTAGCGGACGTGGCGGGCGCCGCTCTCGGGCGAGAGCCGGAGATCGCGGGCGGCGCGCCTCGCTTCGCCCCGGCGATGAAGGAAGGGGAGCGCGAGCCGGCGGGCGTGCTCCGCGACGAACGCGAGGTCGCGGTCGGCGTCGAGGCCCCGCCAGCCGTGGTGGACGTGGCCGACCGCGAGGCGCCAGCCGAGCTCGTCCGCCGACTCGGCGGCGGCGTGGAGCAGGCCCATCGAGTCCGCGCCGCCGGAGACGGCGAGGAGCACTCCGGCTCCCCGGGGGAGGAGGTCGCGATCCGAGGCGCGCCGCAGCGCGGCGAGAACGGGATCCACGGAAGGATGGTACGCCGCTCCGACGGCGCGGACCGCCGCCCCCCGGTGCTAGGACTTTCGGGCGGTCCGGCGGGGGCCCGGCGACACCGCGCGCGCCTCGTCCCGGGCGTCGCGGGCGACCGCGTCGCAGACGATCGCGCAAATGCGCTCGAGCGTCGGGTCGCCGATCGAGTAGACGGTCTTCAGGCCCTGCCGGCGCCGCTCCACGAGGCCCCCGGCGTGGAGCAGGGCGAGGTGCTTGCTCACGTTCGCCTGGGTTCCCCCCACGGAGGCCAGGATCTCCCCGACGGAGGCGGGGGACCGGAACAGGCGCTCCAGAATCTTCAGGCGCATGGGCTCGGAGAGGGCGCGGAAGCGCTCCGCGATGCGTTCCCGGGCGCGGTCCGAGAGGGCGGTCAAGGGCGGCATCCCCGCAGGATAGCCGCAACCGCCTCCCGGCTCGAAATTCGCGGAACCCTTCATTTTCGTTCTTGACTATATAGCTATATGGTCATAAAGTCAAGACGATGATGCTCCTGCCGCTGGTACTCGCCGCCGTCGCCGCCACCTCCGCCGCACCGCTGTCGCTGAAGGAGGCGGCCACGCTCGCCGCCGCGGGCGCGCCCTCCGTCGAGCGGGCCCGAGCCGAGAGCGACGCCGCGCGCGCGCGGCAGTCGTATGCGCGCGCGCAGCTCTGGCCCTCGCTCTTTGCCGACGCGGGCTTTCTCACGTCGGACAACCCCGTCACCGCGTTCTCGCTGGCCCTGGAGCAAAAGCGCTTCTCGGCGGCGGAGTTCTTCGCCTCGGACCCGAACAATCCGCCGTTCACGAACGACTGGAGCGGCGCCCTGTCGGCCGCGTGGTCGATCGATCTCTTCGGCGCGAGCCGCGCCGGAGCCCGCGCCGCCGGCGACGCGGCGCGCGCCGCCTCCCTCGGCTCGGACCGGATGCGCGACGCCACCGCGTTCCAGGCGATCGCGGCGTTTGCGGAGGCCCGAAGGGCCGAGGATGCGATCGCGCTGCTCTCGGAGCGCGAGGCCGACGCCGAGAAGGACTTCTCGAGCGCCGAGGACTTCGCCTCCGAAGGGCTGACGACGAAGGCGGACCCGGCGCAGGCGCGCGCGGTCCTCGCCGAGGTGCGCGCCGAGCTCGCCGGAGCGCGGGCCGCCCTCGAGGGCGCCCGCTCGACCCTGGCGGCGCTGATCGGCGCCGCGGCCGCCGCCCGCCCG
>DAHUXD010000015.1 GCA_027307335.1 Acidobacteriota bacterium | reverse complement strand
CGGCCGCGGGCGCGTCCGGCGCCGCCGTGGCGCGCAGGAGCCGGCGCGCGCCGTCGACCGTCTCGAGCAGCGCCACCTCGGACACGGCGGCGCCGCTCGCGCGCACGGCGTCTTCGATTCCCGCAAAGAGCGCGCGGGTGGCCGCCGGGATCGCCTCGCAGGAACCGGCGGGATCGATGCGATGGCTCCCGGGCGAGTGATAGCCGATCCGTCCGCCGCCCGCGTGCAGTCGGGTGCGCAGCCGGTAGCCGGCCGGGGAGGCGGCCACCTCCGGCGCCCCGAAGGCCGACCGGTCGAGCCGCCCGATCCGCTCCATGGTCTCGAGGAAGAGGTCCGCCTTCGTCCGACGGGCCGCGGCCGGCTCGAAGTGGGCCCAGTCGCACCCCGCGCAGCCGTCGTGCGGCCCCCCGACGCGGTCCGGCGAGGCCTCGAGCACGGCGTCGGTCGTGCCCCGCCAGAAGCGCTTCTTCATCTCATACAGTGTTGTCGCGACGCGCTCGCCGGGCAGCGCGCGGTCCACGAATCCCACGCCGTCCTCCGTGCGGGCGATCCCCTCCCCCGTCGGCGCGAGCTTCTCGATCCGGACCTCGCGGGTGCGGCTCACAGGAGAGACAGGCGCGGCAGCGCGAGCCGCTCGCGCACGGAGCGGCGGGTCAGCGCCTTCGTGGTCTTCTCCGCCGCCGCCGCGTCCATCCGTTCGATGGCGCCCGAGAGCTGCTCCCGGACTTCGCGATCGAGGCCGGCGCGCTCCGCCTCCGGGAGCGCCTCGTAGAGCGAACGCGCGAGCCGCCGGTCGAGCCGCGCGAGCGACGCCTCGACCTCCTCGGCCGTCTTGCCGGACGCGGCGAGACGCGAGAGCGCCCCGCGAGCGGCGTCGAGGGGCTTGGCGAGGTCCGGCCTCCCGGCCCGGGTCGCGGAGAGCGCGGCCTCGAGGCCGGCCAGCCCGGCGGCGACGTCGGGCTCGACGGCGCCGGTGCCCTCGCCGCGGCCGCGCGCGGTCTCCGCCCGCCGCTCCCAGGCCTCGAGCACCGCGTCGCGGCAGTACGAGAGGGAGTTCACGCGGCCGACGGCGCCGCGCTCCTCGCGTCGGGAGAACGCCTCGTCGATTCCGGCCTCGACCGCCTCGATCGGCACGCCGTGCGCGCGCCACTCCTTCAGCAGCGCGAAATCCGGGGGCGACAAGAGGAACGGCGTGCCGCGGCGCCGGATGAACGCCGCCTCGGCCGCCTCGTAGTACGCCCTATCCTCCCCGGTTGCGCTCATCGATGAGACGCAGTCCCTTCAGGGTCAGGAGCGGATCGATCTCCCCGATCCGGTCGGAGCCGCCGCCGAAGAGCTCGGCAAGGCCCCCGGTCGCGATCACGCGCGGCCGTCCGCCGATCTCGGCCGAGATCCGGTCGATCATGCCGTCGACGAGCGAGAGGTATCCGAAATAGAGACCCGACTGCACGGAGCCCGCCGTCGTCTTCCCGACCACGCGCTCCGGGCGCCGGATCTCGACGCGCCACAGGCGCGCCGCCTTCTCGAACAGGGCCTCGGCGGAAATCGAGATCCCGGGCACGATGACGCCCCCCGCGTACTCGCCCTTCGCGGTGACGACGTCGAAGGTCGTGGCCGTGCCGAAATCGACGACGATGCAGGGGCCGCCGACCGCGTCGAAGGCCGCGACGGCGTTGACGATGCGATCGGCGCCGACCTCCTGCGGGACCTCGTAGAGGACGGGCATCCCCGTCTTCACGCCGGGCTCCACGAAGAGCGGCTCGCGGCCGAAGAGCTGACGCAGCGCCTGGCGCAGGGGGAACTTCAGCGACGGCACCACGCTCGCGACGATCACGCGCGTCGGCTCCGCGCCCGCGCCGCCCGCCGGACCCGCGGCGAGCAGGCCCCGGACCGAGAGCGCGAGCTCGTCCGACGTCGCCTCGCGGCGCGTCGTCAGGCGCCAGTGGCGCTCGAGCTCCGGCCCCTTCCAGAGGCCGAGGACCGTGTTGGAGTTGCCGACGTCGACGGCGAGGAGCGTCTCCCCGCCGCGGCCGCTCACCACGCGGCGACCTCGCCCGCGGCGATCGTCGTCTCGCCGGCGCCGGTGTCCAGCCGCAGGAAGCCCGATGCGTCGAGGCCCACGTAGGCGCCACTGATCTCCTCGCCGTCGCGGCGGATCGTGAGCCGGTCGCCCGGCCGGTGCGCGGCGAACCGCTCCCACTCGCGCGCCTCCTCGTCCCAGCGGGGCGCCGCGAGTTCCCGGTCGAAACGGTCGAGGAGCGCCTGGAGCAGGGGCGTCAGACCGGGCGCGCGGCCCGTCGCCTCCTCGAGCGTGGTCGCGTCCGGAACACCGAGGGCCGTGGCCGTCCCGAGGACGTTGATGCCGACGCCGACCGCGATCCACGTGTCGTCGCCCTGGGTGCGGGACTCGGCGACCACGCCGGCGAGCTTCTTGCGGCCGACGTAGAGGTCGTTGGGCCACTTCAGCGAGATGGCGGCGCCCGTCTGCTCCGCCAGGACGGCGCGCGTCCAGCGCGCCACCGCGATCGGAACGACGGAGAGCGGCTCCCCCGCCGCCGCGGCGCGGAGCACCGTGAAGTACAGCCCGCGGCCGAGCGGCGCCTCCCAGCGGCGGCCCTGGCGCCCGTACGCGCCGAACTGGGAATCCGCCACGAGCACCGTCGGCCTCGGGTCGAGCCCTTCCTCGAAGTAGACGTCCATGATGTCGCGGGCGAGGCCGTTCGACGAGCGGATGGCGTGAAGACACACGCAGTTCTCGAGGGCCCGCCACTTCCCGGGCTCGAGGACGCCTCCGGCAAACGCGATCACGGGCGGGCGGCTCCGAGCGCGGCGCGCTTCTCCTCGAGCTCGCGCAGCCGGCGCCGCGTCTTCTCGACGACGGCGGCGGGCGCCTTCTCGAGATACGCGCCGTTTTCGAGCTTCGCCCGCAGCGACGCGATCTCGTCGTCCGTCGCGGCGAGGTCCTTCGCGATGCGTTCGCCCGCGTCGGTCGAGGCGCCGGGCGGGAGCGCCAGCCCGAGGCCGAGGCCCGCCACCACGTCCTGGAAACGGTCGGCGGCGGCCGAGAATTCGAGCTCGGAGAGACGCCCGAGGTGGCGCAGCAGCGGGGCGAGCGTCTTCAGGTCCGGGACGATCGCGCGCGACGGCGAGGCGGGGTCGATCGAGAGGGCGACCGGCTCCGTCGGCGTCGCCCCGCGCTCCGCGCGGAAGTTGCGCACCCGGGTCACGATCGAACGCAGCGCCTCGACGGCCGACTCCGCCGCGGGATCGCTCCACGCGCCCGTCGCGGCGGGATACGGTTCGACGATCAGCGCGCCCGAGCGGCCGGTCAGCTTCTCCCAGATCTCCTCGGTTAAGAACGGCATGAACGGATGCAGGAGCGCGAGCGCGGATTCGAGGCACCGCCGCAGCACGGCGCGCGCCGCATCGGCGCCCGCGGCGTCGACGCCGGCGAGCACCGGCTTGACCATCTCGAGATAGCCGTCGCAGAGCTCGTGCCACACGAAGCCGTAGATGGCGCCCGCCGCCTCGTCGAGGCGGAACCCCTCGAGGTGGCGGTTCACGTCGCCGGCGACCGCGTCGAGGCGCGAGAGGATCCAGCGGTCCGGCAGGGAGAGGCGCGCGCGATCGATCGCCTCGGACCCGCCGCCCTCGCCGAGCTGCGCGAGCGTGAAGCGCGCCGCGTTCCAGAGCTTCGTCGCGAAGTTGCGGGAGCCGGCCATCCGGCCGCGCTCGACCGAGACCGTCGGTCCGGACGACGCCGCGGAGGCGAGCGTGAATCGCACGGCGTCGGCGCCGAACTCGGCGATCGCCTCGAGCGGATCGATGACGTTGCCTTTCGTCTTCGACATCTTCTCGCCGCCGACGCGCACGAGCCCGTGCAGGTGCACGGTGCGGAAGGGCGCCTTTCCGGTGAAGCGCAGGCCCGCCATGATCATGCGCGCGACCCAGAAGAAGAGGATGTCGTAGCCGGTGACGAGCACGTCGGTCGGGTAGTACGCGCGCAGGTCCGGCGTGTCGTCGGGCCAGCCGAAGACCGAGAACGGCCAGAGCTGCGAGGAGAACCACGTGTCGAGCACGTCCGGATCCTGCTCGAGCGTCTTCGAGCCGCAGGTCTCGCAGGCCGTCGGGTCCTCGTCGGCGACCGTGACGTGGCCGTTTTCGCAAGTGAAGGCCGGGATCCGGTGGCCCCACCAGAGCTGCCGCGAGATGCACCAGTCGTGGATGTTGCGCATCCACTCGAAGTAGGTCTTCGCCCACGAGGCCGGGGCGAAGGAGACCGTCCCGTCCTCGACCGCCTGGATCGCGGGCTCCGCGAGCGGGGCGATCTTCACGAACCACTGCGTCGAGAGGTATGGCTCGATGACGGTGTCGCAGCGCTGGCAGTAGCCGACGTTGTGGAGGTGCTTCTCGGTGCCGACGAGCCGCCCCTCCTCCTCGAGGCGCGCGAGGACGCGCTTTCGCGCCTCGAAGCGGTCGAGGTCCGCGAAGGCGCCCGCCTCGTTCGTCATCTTCCCGTTCGGCCCGATCACGACCACCGCGGGCAGCCCGTGGCGCTGCCCCGACGCGAAATCGTTCGCATCGTGCGCGGGCGTCACCTTGACCACGCCGGTGCCGAACTCCCGGTCGACCAGGATCGGGTCCTCGATCACCGGAATCGAGCGGTTCATGAGCGGGAGGATTGCCGTCCTGCCCCGGAGCGCCGCGGTGCGCGGGTCGTCGGGATGGATCGCGAGCGCGGTGTCGCCGAGCATCGTCTCGGGGCGCGTCGTCGCGACGATGGCGCCCTCCGGCACGCCCGGCACGTCGTAGCGGATCCGGTAGAGCGTCCCCTCGGTCTCGCGGTGCACGACCTCGAGGTCCGAGACGGCCGTCTCGCAGCGCGGGCACCAGTTGACGACGTAGCGGCCCCGGTAGATGAGCCCGTCTCGGTAGAGCCGGACGAAGGCGTGCCGGACCGCGCGCGAGAGATCCGGGTCCATCGTGAAGCGCAGGCGGCTCCAGTCGAGCGAGCAGCCGAGCTTGCGCAGCTGCGCGAGGATCTGGTCGCCGGACTCGCGGCGCCAGGCCCACACCCGCTCGATGAACTTCTCCCGGCCGAGCGAGCGGCGATCGGCGCCCTCCTTCGCGAGCTGCCGCTCGACCACCATCTGCGTCGCGATGCCCGCGTGGTCGGTCCCCGGCACCCAGAGCACGCGGTGTCCGCCCATGCGCTTCCATCGCGCGAGGATGTCCTCGATCGTGCGGCCGTAGGCGTGCCCGATGTGGAGGCGTCCCGTGACGTTCGGCGGCGGGATCACCATGACGAACCGCGGCGACGACGGCGGCCCCTCAGGCTGGAAGCGGCCGTCCCGCTCCCAGCGGGCGTACCAGGCTTCCTCGAAGTGGGCCGGATCGAAGGTCTTTTCGAGGACCCGGACCGGCGCCGGCGCGGAATCGGCGGTTTTCGACATGAAAAAAGGGCTCTCTGGGAGCCCTTTCATATCAGATGCCGCGAGTGCCGCGGTTATTCCACGCCCGACTCGAGCTCCTTGATGCGCTGCTTGATGACGATCTCGGCCACGTCGGGAATGACCTCCCACGCGATCTCGCGGACGATGCGCTCGGACAGGCGTTCGACGACGCGCGCCGCCAGACGGTCGATCTCGTCATCCGAGAGGCTGCCGCCCTCGGGGCGCGATACGGAGGAGAACATCTCCTTCAGCTGACCGATCGACGTCGTGGAGGCGAGCTCCTCGATCTCGGCGGGCACCGGGCTCTCCGCCGGAGGGGGCGCCGGCGGAACGGCGAGGCCGAGCGGACCGCTCTCGCGGATTCCGGAGGATTCCCCGGCCGGCGGTGCTTCCCGGCGCGGCTGCGTCGGATCGGTGTCGCGGTCCGGCGGCGGTTCGGTCCGACGCGTGAGCGCCGCGTACTCGGCGGCGAGCGGGATCTGCTGCGTGGGCGCCTCGTCGGCGCGCCACGGCTCCGGGACCGGGGCGGCGGCCGTCCGCCATTCCTCCTCCGCCGCGGCGGGCGGCGGCGGCTGGGGAACGGCCGGCGCCGGCTCGGGAGCGGGAGCGGGAGCGGCGAGGACCGGCGGCGGCGGAAACTCGGGTTCCGTGTGTCGGCTGGCGGAATCGTCCGCGCCGAACGGAATCGGCGCGACGTCCGGCTCGGGCTCGCGCGGCATCCAGAAGGGCGCGGGCGCCGGCGGCGGCGGAGCGGCGGCCTCGGTCTCCTCCGCGATCCAGCCGGCCGTGGCGGACTCGGGCGCGTGCGACTCCTCGGGCCGGTCGCCGTCTTCGCTCGGCGGACCGTCGCCGTCGGAGCGGCCCTCCTCGGCGTAGGCGAACTCGGGATGGGCCTTCTCGAAGGCCGCGATCGCCGACTCGACGTCGCCCTGGCCGTACTCCTCCTCGAACAGATCCGCGCCGCCCTCGCTCGGGCGCGGCAGGCGGATCGAACCGGTGAAATCGTCCGGCCGGAAACCGGCCTCGGCCGCCGGCGGCGGCTCGGGCGGGGGCGGCGGCGGCAGCGCCAGTGCCGGCATGGTCGGAATCGCCACGGTCGCGGCGACCGGCGTCTCCGCCGGCGGCCGGGACAGCAGCTGCTCGACCTGCCGGAGGAGCTGCTGGGAATCGAACGGCTTCGAGACGATCGCGTCGCAACCGAGGCGCTCCGCGCGATCGCGATCGAACGGCTCGAACGTGCCGGAGAGGAGGACGACCGGGATCCGGGCGGTCCCCGGGTTCGCCTTGATCGCCTCGCAGACCTCGTAGCCGTTCTTCTCGGGCATCACGACGTCGGCGAGGATCAGGTCCGGGACCTCCCCCGCCGCGATCCGATCCAGGGCGCGTTGCCCGTTGGAAACGCAGACCAGGTCGTATTCACTGTCCGAGAAGGTCAACTCGACGACCTTCTGAATCGTGAGGCTGTCGTCAGCCAGAAGGATCTTCTTGGTCACGGTTAAGCGCTGTAATTAGAGAGGTTACACGGATGCCGCCGATAAGTCAACCGTTCGACCCCCAGACGGCCGCGAGATAGCGCCCCGACGGCCGGTGGCCGAGGCTCTCGGCCAGCCGGCGGGACGCCTCGACGACCCGCGCGAGGGTGACCCCGGTCGCGACGCCCAGCCCCTCCAGCATATAGAGGAGGTCCTCCGTCGCCAGATTGCCGGAGGCGCCCGGCGCATACGGGCAGCCGCCGAGCCCCCCGGCGGACGCGTCGTAGGTCGTCACGCCGCACTCGAGGCCGGCGAACACGTTGGCGAGCGCCGTGCCCCGCGTGTCGTGGAAGTGGAGCGCGAGCACGCCGCGCGTGACGCCCGAGTCGTAGAGCGCCTCGATGACGTCGTAGACGTCGGCGGGCGTCGCGACGCCGATCGTGTCGCCGAGCGAGATCTCGTCGACCGAGAGATCGAGGAGCTTGTGCACGACCTCGCGCACGGCCTCGGGCGAAACGTCGCCCTCGTAGGGGCAGCCGAACACGGTCGAGACGTAGCCGCGCACGCGGATCTTCTCCTCCTTGGCGCGCGCGACGACGGGACGGAACCGCTCGATCGACTCGTCGACGCCGGCATTGATGTTCTTGCGGTTGAACGTCTCGGAGGCGGCCGTGAACACGGCGATCTCGCGCACGCCGACCGAGAGCGCGCGCTCGAGGCCCTTGAGGTTCGGCACGAGGGCCGGGTACCGGACGCCGCTGACCGGATGGATGCGGCGGTAGAGCTCCTCGCTGTCGGCGAGCTGCGGGATCGCCTTCGGGGAAACGAAGGAGCCCACCTCGATCGCGGGCAGCCCGGCCTCGGCGAGCGCGTCGATGAACTCCGCTCTGACCTCGAGCGAGAGGGTCTCGGCCTCGTTCTGGAGGCCGTCCCGTGGCCCGACTTCGTACACCGTCACGCGCTCCGGCAGGTGCGGACGCCGGATGGCATGCTCCTCCCAGGGTTCCATCTCGACCATTATGACGGACGCGGCGGGGGGACGCCGCGTCGGAACCCGCGCCGAGCGAAGCGAGGGGTCGGTTCCGAAAAGGCGGGACGCGGCGAGGGAACGCCGCGTCGGAATCGGCGCCGAGCGAAGCGAGGGGTCGGTTCCGAGAGGGCGAGACGAGACGGGCTCAGGATTTCGCGGGTTCCAGCTCCACGAGCTCCGCACCCGCGTCGACGAGATCGCCCTCGCGCACCATCACTCGCTTCACGACGCCATCCCGCGGCGCGCGGATCGCGTGCTCCATCTTCATCGCCTCGAGCGCCACGAGGACCGCACCGCGGGCGACGGACTCTCCCGGCGCGGCAAGGATGCGCCGCACGCGGCCCGGCATCGGCGCCGACAGACCGGCGCCGTGGTCCGCGCCCGAGCGCGCCCGCCGCGTGCGGTCGAAGACGTGCACCGAACCGTCGCACCAGACCCACACGCGTTGTCCGTCGCGCACGGCGAGGACCCGGCGGGCCGTCCCCCCGGTGGCGAGCCGCGAGAGGCCTCCGCCCGCGTCCTCCCGCGCGTAGCGCACGAGCCGCCCGCCGAGCGAGGCCTCGCCGGAAGGGCCGAGCCCGACCTCCTCGGTCCGGCCGCCGGAGGACAGCCGCGCCGTCCTCACGCGCCCGGCCTCCACCCTGCAGCGGCATCCCAGGGATCGCCGCCGCCCGCGGGGCCGGACGGAGGCGTCGAAGCGCCCGCGGACGCGGCCGGCCCGGACGACGCCAGCGCGGCCTCGATCCACGCGGCATCCGGCGGTTCCGTCGGCCGGCGGGGCGGCAGGCGCTCGACGAGTCCGGTGTCGTAGCCGCCCGAAGCGAATTCCGGCGCGTCGAGGACGGCCTCGAGCAGCGGCAGGTTGGTCTCGACACCGAGCACGATCCACTCGGAGAGCGCCCGCCTCGCGCGCGCGATCGCCGCGTCGCGGCTCTCCGCCGAGACGGTCAGCTTCGCGAGCAGGGGGTCGTACTCGACGCCGACGCGGCTTCCCTCCTCGACGCCCGCGTCGACGCGAACCCCCGGCCCCTCCGGCTCGCGCCACGCGAGGAGACGGCCGGTCCGGGGCAGGAACGTTTCGGGATCCTCCGCGTAGAGGCGCAGCTCGATGGCGTGCCCGCGCGGGGCGAGCCGGCCGTCGCGCCAGGCGGCGGGAAGCGGCGCGCCGGAGGCGACCTCGAGCTGCGCGCGGACGAGGTCGATGCCGAGCGTCGCCTCGGTGATCGGATGCTCGACCTGGAGGCGCGTGTTCATCTCGAGGAAGTAGAAGCGGCCGTCCGGCGCCACGAGGAACTCGACGGTGCCGGCGCTCACGTAGCCGACGGTGCGCGCCGCCGCCGCGGCCGCCTCTCCCATCGCCGCGCGCAGCGACGGCGTGAGCGCGCGGCTCGGCGTCTCCTCGACGATTTTCTGGTGGCGCCGCTGGACGGAGCACTCGCGCTCGAAGAGGTGGACGACGTTCCCGGACCCGTCGCCGAAGACCTGGAACTCGACGTGGCGGCACCGCTCGAGGAGCCGCTCGAGGTACACGGTGCCGTCGCCGAACGCGGCCTCCGCGAGGCGCCGCCCCTCCTCGACCGCCGCCGCCAGGTCCTCGGGACGGTCCACGCGCGACATGCCCTTGCCGCCGCCCCCGGCCGACGCCTTGACGAGGAGCGGATAGCCGATTCGCGCCGCCGCGGCGGCGAGGCCTTTCGCGTCGGTTCCCGGGGACGAGCCGGGGACGACCGGGACGCCCGCGGCCTCCATGCGCGCCCGCGACCGGAGTTTGCCGCCCATCTCCTCCATCGCGGAGGCGGGCGGCCCGACCCAGACGAGGCCGGCGCCCACGACCGCCCGAGCGAACGCGGGGCTCTCCGAGAGGAACCCGTAGCCGGGGTGCACGGCATCGGCGCCGGAGTCGCGCGCCGCGCGCAGGAGGCGATCGATCGAGAGGTACGTCTCGGACGGCGGTCCGTCTCCGAGAGATACGGCGAGGTCGCCCGCCCGCACGTGCGGCGAGGCGGCGTCGTTCGCCGCATGGACGGCGACCGTCTGGATTCCCATCTCGCGCGCGGTGCGCGCCACGCGCACGGCGATCTCCCCGCGATTGGCGACGAGGAGCCGCTTCACCGGCGCCGGGCCGGCGCCCCGGCCGTCACTGCGCCCGGCCCCGCTTCCCGCTCTCCCAGTCCGGCCAGACGCCGTAGATCTTCATCTGGGCGGCGAGCTTCCAGCGGGAATCGTCGAGGATCTTCAGGATCTCCTGGCGGCTCTGGCGCGGACCGATCGGCTTCGGCGAGTTGGCGAGCCCGAGGACCGTCACCGCCGCGATCGCCGCATTGCCGCGAGCGAGCTCGGGATCCACCTTGTCGAAGGTGTCGGACTCCGCGTGGTAGTCGGCGAGGTAGCGCGACGTGTCCTGGTTCGCGACCAGGTTCGGCACGCCCTCGAGCAGGAAGTCGAAGTTGTCGGTCCCGAGGATCGCCTCCTCGTCCACGCCGCCCGCGCCGCGAGAGGCCACGGGCGCGAGCAAGGCGCGCACGGGATCGTCGATGTCGGGCCGGCCGTTGGTGAAGTAGCCCGTGATCTTGCCGTCGCCGATGTCGTGGATCACGACCGCGACGTGCCGGTCGAGCTCGTCGCGGTGCGCGCGCACGTAGCCGTGGGATCCGAGGAGGCCAGCCTCCTCGCCCGTGAACAGGACGAAGCGGATCGTGCGCTTCGGCCGCGGCCCCGCCGCGACCACCCGCGCGACGTCGACCACGAGCGCGCAGTTGACGCCGTTGTCGAGCGCGCCCGTGCCGAGGTCCCAGGCGTCGAGATGCGCGCCGAGGAGGACGATCTCGTCCGGCCGCTCCGCGCCGCGGATCTCCGCGACGACGTTCTGGGCCTCGCCGGGTCCGCCGACGCGGTTGCGGACGTCGAGCGTCACGCGCGGCGCGGTCCCTTCCGCGACGAGGCGCGCGAGACGAAGGCCGTCCTCCCGCGCGACCTGCGCCATCGGGAGCGGCGCGATCGGCCCCCAGGTGATCGTGTGGCGGTAGAGGAGGTCGCGCGGCCGCGTGGAGATGAAGAGCAGCGCGGCGGCGCCGTGCTCGACCGCCGACTGCATGATCTCGGGACCGCCGATGTACTCGGCGAAGAGATCCTCGAAGGAGTTCATCGGCTTGTTGTGCACGAGAACGATGGCGCCGCGAGCGGACGTTCCGAGGCGCTCGAAGTCCGCGTTGTGCCCGTCTCCCGCGTCGACGAGGGCCGCGGTCAGCGGTCCGGACGTCGAGGGCGCCAGGCCGAGCGAGACGACGCGCAGCGGGATCGCCGAAGGCGAGACGACCGAGGCGGATGCGGAGATGCCCTCCCACTGCGCCGGGACCGGATAGGACTCGAGTCTCACCGAGTCGACGCCCGCGCGGCGGAACGCCTCGATGCCCCACTGCAGCGCGCGCGTGTAGTTGGCGCCGCCGGTCACGCGGCCGCCGATCTGATCGGTCAGGACCCTCAGGTCGCTCTCGAGATGCGAGGACGGTCCGGTCGCGCGCTCGATGACCGCGGAGGCGTCCTGACCGTGGGCGAGCGACGCGGCCAGGAGGACGGAGGCGAAAGCGGCGCGGCGCATCAGTTCGCCTTCGGCTCGGCCGCCGCCGGTTCGGGAGCGGGCGCGGGAGCCGGCGGAGGCGCGGCGGGCTTGCGCCGCGCCGCGTCGTCCTCGAACTGGTTGCCGCAGAAGTAGCACTTGACGAGCGCGCCCGGCAGATCGTCCGGCCGCCAGGCCGTGAACGCCTTGCCGCACTTGGGACAGGTCAGCTTCCGTTGCGTTCCCTTCACTTCTCGAGCTCCTTCGCCCACGCGGGCTTGCGCTTCTCGAGGAAGGCCGAGAGGCCCTCCTTCGCTTCGGCCGACGCGCGCCGCTCCGCGATCGCGCGGACGGTCAGCGGCATCGCGTCCTCGGGTCCCTTTCCGGTCACGCGCTCGATGAGCGCCTTGGCCGCGCGGACGGCCTCCGGCCCCGACGAGAGGAGCGCCGCGATCTTCCGCCGTCCCGCCTCCTCGAGCTCGGCGGCGGGGACGACCTTGTGCACGAGCCCGATCGCGAGCGCCCGCGCCGCGTCGAACCGCTCGCCGGTCAGGAAGAGATCGCGCGCGGCGCGCGGGCCGATGGCGCGCAGCACGTAGGGCGAGATCGCGGCCGGCAGGATGCCGAGCTTGACCTCGGCGAGCGAGAACACGGTCTCCTCGGTCGCGATGACGATGTCGGCCGCGGCGACGAGGCCGACGCCGCCCCCGATCGCCGCGCCGTGGGCGAGCGCCACGACGGGCTTCGGACAGGCGTCGATGCCCCGCAGCATCCGCGCCATCCGCTCCGCGTCGGCCTCGTTCTCCTCCTTCGAGTAGCCGCCGGCCCGGCGCATCCAGTTCACGTCGGCGCCCGCGCAGAAGGTCGGCCCGTCGCCCGACAGCACGACGACGCGCACGGCCGCGTCCTCGCCCGCCGCCGCGAAGGCGCGCGTGAGCTCCTCGATCAGGACGTCGTCGAACGCATTACGGACCTCGGGGCGCGCGAGGACGACGCGGGCGACCGCGCCCCGCGTCTCGTAGCGGAGGCTCCGATAGGGTGCGTTCACGAACCCTCCGACAAATGGCCGGACAGCGCGAGCGGCACCGTCACGTCGCCGCCCTTCAGCCGCACCACGAGCCTGCCCTGGAGACGGACGGCCACGTCGCCGCCGGAGACCAGCGCCCCCCCTGCCGCGGCGAGGAGCTCCGAGTGGTCCACGTCGATCGGCAGCGCGAGCCGGTTCTTCTGCGCGGCGTGGAGGATCAGGCCCTGCGTCCGCCCCGAGCCGACCTCCCGCCCGTCCGCGAAGAGCGTGTACTCGGTCGAGGCGATCTTCAGGGGAAACGAGAAGGGATTCCGCACCATCAGCTGCGCGCTCGCCTCGCTCGACAGAAGCGAGACGTTGGTGAGCGACACGTCGTCGAGCTTCAGAAACTCCTCCGCGGCGTCGCGCGAGCCCTCGAGCTCGACGTCCTGCCAGCGGGCGGTGCCGGTCCACTCCCGCCCCGAGGCGGAGCGCAGCCGGTAGGCGAAGCCGTCCGCCCGGAATCGGTCCGCCCAGTCCG
The DNA here is from genome assembly GCA_027307335.1 of Acidobacteriota bacterium. Classification (GTDB taxonomy): domain Bacteria; phylum Acidobacteriota; class Thermoanaerobaculia; order UBA5066; family Gp7-AA6; genus DAHUXD01. The sequence continues at coordinate 6,028 of DAHUXD010000015.1, read as the reverse complement.
CGGGGACGTCCGCGTAGCGCACGGTGACGGGCAGCTTCCAGTCCTTGCCCGCCCGTTCGACGGTGCCGGAGATCGGCAGCTCGGCGGCCGAGCCGTTGACCGCGATCGAGCCCTGGAACGGACCGCCCGGCACGTCGCCCGTTCCGGACAGCGTGACGCGGATGCTGGTCTCGCCGGAGATGGCGAGCGTGAAGCGGACCGGCGAGGCGGGAGCCGCGGCGGGCTGCGAGGGAGCGGCGCCGAGGAGGAGAGCGAACAGAGCGAGTGCGGCCATGATCACATCCGGAAGACGCCGAACTCCGTGTCCGGGATCGGCGCGTTGTAGGCGGCCGAGAGGGAGAGCGCGAGAGCCGTGCGGGTCTCGGCCGGATCGAGGACGCCGTCGTCCCACAGCCGCGCGGTCGCGTAGTACGGGTGCCCCTCGGTCTCGTACTTCTCGCGCGTCGGGCGCTCGAAGGCCGCGGTTTCCTCCGCGGTCATCGGGGGCTTGCCGGCCCGGGCGAGCTGCTCCTGCTTGACGGTCGAGAGCACCGCGGCGGCCTGCGGTCCGCCCATCACCGAGATGCGGGAGTTCGGCCAGGTGAAGAGAAACCGCGGCCCGTAGGCGCGGCCGCACATCCCGTAGTTGCCGGCGCCGAAGGAGCCGCCGATGATCACGGTCAGCCGCGGCACCGCGGCGTTCGCGACGGCGTGGACCATCTTCGCGCCGTCCTTGGCGATCCCGCCGCGCTCGTACTCCTTGCCGACCATGAAGCCGGTGATGTTCTGCAGGAAGAGGAGCGGCACCTTCCGGCCCGCGCACATCTCGATGAAGTGAGTGGCCTTCAGCGCGGACTCCGAGAACAGGATGCCGTTGTTCGCGACGATCCCGACGAGGAAACCCGAGAGCCGCGCGAAGCCGCAGACGAGCGTCGTGCCGTACCGCGCCTTGAACTCCTGGAAGCGCGAGCCGTCCACGAGGCGGGCGATCACCTCGCGCACGTCGTAGGTCTCCCGCGGGTCGGCCGGCAGGATGCCGTAGAGCTCCTTCGGGTCGCACGCGGGCTCCTCGGGCTCCTCGCGGTCCGCCGGCAGCGTCTTCGTGGTCCCCAGCGTCGCGACGATCGAGCGCGCGATCTCGAGCGCGTGGGCGTCGTCTTCGGCGAGATGGTCGGCGACCCCCGAGATGCGCGTGTGGACGTCGGCGCCGCCGAGGTCCTCCGCCGAGACCTCCTCGCCCGTCGCCGCCTTCACGAGCGGCGGTCCGCCGAGGAAGATCGTGCCGGTCCCGCGGACGATCACCGCCTCGTCGGACATGGCCGGCACGTAGGCCCCGCCCGCGGTGCACGAGCCCATCACGACCGCGACCTGCGGGATCTTCATCGCGGACATGCGGGCCTGGTTGTAGAAGATCCGGCCGAAGTGCTCGCGGTCGGGAAAGACCTCCGCCTGCAGCGGCAGGAACGCGCCGCCCGAGTCGACGAGGTACACGCACGGAAGCCGGTTCTGCTCGGCGATCTCCTGGGCGCGGAGGTGCTTCTTCACGGTGAGCGGGAAGTACGTCCCGCCCTTCACGGTCGCGTCGTTGGCGATGACCATCACCTCGCGGCCGGAGACGCGGCCGATGCCCGTGACGAGCCCCGCCCCGGGCGCCTCGCCGTCGTAGAGGCCGTGGGCGGCGAGCGGCGCGAGCTCGAGGAACGGCGATCCCGGGTCGAGGAGCGCGTCCACGCGGTCGCGCACGAACATCTTCTTCTGCTCCGCGTGGCGCGCGCGTCCGGCGCCCCCTCGCCGCACCGCCGCGAGCTGCGCGCGCAGGTCCGCGACGAGCGCCTCCATCGCGCGGCTGCGTTCGAGGAACTCCGGGGAGCGGGTGTCGACGCGGGTGGCGAGCGGCTCCATGCAGGCGAGGCTACGAGCGCGCGACCTTCTCCGCGGCCGCCTCGCGGATGAAGTCCACCAGCGTTTGCGTCGAGGTTCCGGGGAGGAAGATCTCGCGGATCCCGAGCCGTTTCAGCGGGGCGATGTCCTTCTCGGGGATGATGCCGCCGGCGACGACGACGATGTCCTCGCCACCCCGCTCCTTCAGGAGCTTCAGGATCTCGGGGAAGAGGACGTTGTGGGCGCCCGAGAGGATCGAGAGGCCGACGACGTCCACGTCCTCCTGAATCGCGGCGGCCGCCACCTGCGCCGGCGTCTGGCGGAGCCCCGAGTAGATGACCTCCATGCCCGCATCGCGCAGCGCGCGCGCGATGACCTTCGCGCCGCGATCGTGGCCGTCCAATCCCGGCTTCGCGATGAGCACCCGAATCGGTCGGGACATCGCGGCGGAGTGTATCAGTCGATGATCGCGACCGGATCGCCGACGCGCAGCCGGTTGCCGGTCAGCGCCCGCGCGTGGACGCCGAGGCGTCCCCCGCGCCCGCGGGCGATGGCGGCGAGGATTCCCGGTGAACGCTCGGGCGTCTCCGCATCGAGCGTCGCGACCACGCAGCCCTCGCACGGCCGGACGATCTCGACGAGGACGTCGCCGATCCACAGCTGCCGCCCGATCCAGCGGTCCTCCTCGAACGCGCGCGACTCCGGCAGCTCGAGATACGCGTTCGCCCGCAGCCGCTGGGACTCCAGGGGCCCGCGGTACTGCTGCTCGAGGAAACGGAGGGTGGGCGCCGAGATGAGGTGCAGCGGGGCGTCGTCGGTGGCGGCCTCCGGGCGAGGCCGCAGGCGCACCGCGCGCCCGAGGCGCTTCGAGAGGTCGTCCAGCCACGCCGAGTCGGAGAGCGCGACCTCGTCGCCGTCCGGCTTGCGGACGAGGATCCAGGGCTTGAGGTCGTCGCCGCGCACGAGCGGATCGAGATAGCGCGCGCGGTATCGGAGGAGCAGCGGGCAGGCGCGCGCGCTCAACAGCGCGCCCGCCGCCTCGTCGTAGAGGTCGAACACCCGGTCGCCGGCGAGGCCGGCGCCCTGGACGTGCATCTCGTCCGGCGCCTCGCCGCCGAGCCCCCGCACGGGGAAACGGCGCAGGCCGGCGAGATGTCCGACGACTTCGGCGAGTTCCATCCGGTTCGGTTGTGGTCGAGGAGTCCCGAATCCTATTTCACCGGCGGCGCTTCGACAATCCGGAGGATCCGGTCGTCCCCGGGGCGGGGCCGGCCGCGGCCGTCGCGGTTGCTCGTGGCGACGTAGAGCGCGCCGTCGGGCCCCGAGACGACGTCGCGGAGGCGGCCGTAGACGCCCTGCAGCAGCTCCTCCGTCTCGGCGACTTTCCGCGGGTCCGCCGCGTCGAACCGCACGCGGATCAGGCGCTCGCCCCGCAGCGTCGCGAAGAAGAAGTCGCCGCGGAACGTCGGCAGGAGGTCGCCGCGCGAGAACGAGGCGCCCGACGGGGCGACCGCCGGCGTGTACTCGAGGATCGGCGACACCATGCCCTCGTGGCTCGCCCGGTGATGCACCACGGGCCAGCCGTAGTTCCGGCCCGCCTCGACGATGTTGACCTCGTCCCCGCCTCCCGGTCCGTCGAACCCCGAAGGGCCGTGCTCCGTCTCGACGAGCAGACCCGACCTCGGGTCCCAGTCGAGTCCCTGGGAGTTGCGGTGGCCGTACGAGAAGACGGGCGAGCCGGGAAAGGGATTGTCGGGCGGGATCGTGCCGTCGGGGTTGAGGCGCAGCGTCTTGCCGCCGAGCGAGGCGAGGTCCTGCGCGATCCCGCCCGTCGTCGCATCGCCGGTCGTGACGTAGAGCTTCGCGTCGGGGCCGAAGCGGAGGCGGCAGCCCGCGTGGAACCGAGCGGCCGGGATCCCCTCGATGAGCACCTTCGCGTCTGACAAAGTGTCGCCGCCGTCGCGGAACCGCGACACGCGGACGGCGGGCCCTCCCCCCGCGTCGTAGGCGTAGCAGAGGCAGAGCTCGCGCGAGCGCGCGTAGTCGGGAGCGAGCGCGATCCCCATCAGGCCGCTCTCCCCCGACGCCTCGACGTCCTTCAGCACCGCGAGGGGCCTCTCGAGGAGGCGGCCCTTCTCGACGACGCGCACGCGCCCCGGCCGCTCGGTGACGAGCAGCCGGTCGGGGCCCGTGAAGGCCATCGACCACGGCACCTCGAGGCCCGGGACGAACGTCGAGACCACGAGCACCGCTCCGGAGCGCGTCGTCACGCGCAGCGGCTCCGTCTCGGCCGGCGCGCTGCGGGAACAGCTGGTGAAGAGCGCCGCGATCCCCGCCGCGGCCGCGGCGGAGCGTCTCATCGCCGCTCGAGGGCGAGCCGGGGCGCCAGGGCGTCCCACGCGCGGCGCCGGTGCGACACGCGGTCCTTCTCCTCCGGCGCCATCTCCGCGAACGTGCGCTTCCCGCCGTCGGGAACGAAGATCGAGTCCCACCCGAATCCGAACTCCCCGCGCGGCGCCTCCGCGATCGAGCCGTGCGCCTCGCCGCGCGCCGCGACGACGTCGCCGCCGTCGCAGTAGGCGATCGCGCAGATCGCGGTGGCTGAGCGGTCGGAGAAGGGGTCGAGCATCCGCGGCAGCGCCGGCACGCCCGCGCTCTTCTCGAGCCACTTCACGAGCGCGCCGGGGAAGCCGCCCCACGCGCGGATCGCGAGACCGCTGTCCTCGACGAGCACGGGCCGCTCCAGCCGCTCGTAGGCGGCGCGCGCCTTCGCGGCCACGATGTCCGACGGATCGAGGCCCTGCGGCTCCGGCAGATCGAGATCGAGACGCTCGATGTCGAAGCCGAGGCGCTTCGCCTCCTGCGCCTTCTCGGCCCGGCTGGTGACGAACACCACGCGCAGCGCACCCATCTGGCGATTCTGCCATGCGGGGGAACAGCAGGGGTCGGGCGGCCGCGCTCTTCTCTCGCCGCGTGGCCCTTACAATGGCGCCCGATGTCCTCGCCGGGCCGGTCCTGCCCGCGCTGCGCGGCGGCGCTCGCGCAGGACGCCCGCTTCTGCCCCGCGTGCGGGCTCGCCGTCGCGCGGCTCTCGCCGGGCCAGGTCCTCGACGGCAAGTACGAGGTCCTCGAGAAGATCGGCGAGGGCGGGATGGGCGAGGTCTGGAGGGTCCGCCACCTCCACCTCGACGAGATCCGCATCATCAAGATCACCAAGCCCGACCCGGCCGGCGGCGGCGCGGCCGGCCGCCGCTTCCAGGAGGAGGCGCGGCTGGCGACCCTCGTGCGGCACCCGAACGTCGCCGCGCTGTACGACTTCTCGCGCCAGGCCGACGGCTCGTACTACATGGTCTGGGAGTACATCGACGGGGTCACCCTCGAGGCATGGCTCCGCCGCCGCGGGCGTCTGCCTCCGGAGCTGGCGCTCGACGTCGCGCGCCAGGTCCTCGCCGGCCTCGCCGAGATCCACGCGCAGGGCATCGTGCACCGCGACCTCTCGCCCGACAACATCATGCTCCGCGAGACGCCCGCGGGCGTGCGCGCGAAGATCATCGACCTCGGGATTGCCAAGCGGGTCGCCGCCGAGTCGCTCCAGATGACCGGCACCGGCCTCTTCCTCGGCAAGCTCAAGTACTGCTCGCCCGAGCAGGCGGGCTCGCTGCCGGCCGAGACGCCGATCGACGCCCGCAGCGACATTTACTCCTTCGGGGCCGTCCTCTACGAGATGCTGTCGGGAAACGCGCCGTTCGAGGCCGACACCCCCGAGGGATATCTCGGCAAGCACCTCCACGCTCCGGCGCCGCCGCTCCCGGTCGCCGACCTCCCGGAGCCCTCGGGACGGGCTCTCGCCGGCATCGTCGCGCGCACGCTCGAGAAGAAGCGCGAACGGCGCTATGGCAGCGCCCGCGAGCTCGGGGACGCGCTCGCCGCCGTGCCCGTGACGGCGACGGCCGCCGCGACCGTGGCCGCGCCCCGGGGTCCGGGAGAAAGGACGCCGGCGCGGAGAACGTCGTGGCTCGCCGCCGCGGTGGTCCTCCTTGCGGTGGCGGCGGCCGCCTTCCTCGTCGCCCGCCGCCCGTCGGTCGCCCGTCGCGCCGCACCGGAGCGCGTTCCCGCCGCCGTTCCGACGGTCACCGGGGCTCCTGCGGTCCCGACGCCGGCCGCGCGG
>DAHUXD010000014.1 GCA_027307335.1 Acidobacteriota bacterium | reverse complement strand
CGGCCGCGGGCGGGCGGGGGGTCGGGAGCGCCCGGGCGACCGGGACCGGCGCGGCGGCGGGGGAGGGCGCCCAGGCGATCGGCGCCGACAGCGGCAGCGCGCCGACCCGGAAGGGGCCCCGCTCCCTCACCCCGTCGAACTGGAAGCGTCCGTTCTCGACCGGGGCCGCTCCCACGAACCGCGCTCCCGAGAACAGGAAGACGGCGCCGCCCGAGGGCGCGGAGCCCTCGAGCCGCAGCCCGGCGGGCGTTTCCGTCACCGACTCGAGCCGCGGCGAGGCCGGTCCCCGGGACGGCCTCGCGGACGCGACGGGGAGGGTCACGCGGTCCAGCTCGCGCGCCGTGCGGAGAGCGAGGGTCACCGGCGCCGCCGCCGCGAGGACCACGGCGGCGACCGCCAGCCGCGCGGGCACCGGGCGCGCGAGGATGCCCTGGATTCTCCGCCAGACCTCGTGACGGCCCGCATCGCGGGCGCACTTCTCCGAGCAGTAGATCTGCCCCCGCATCTTCACCTCGCAGAGACGGCAGATGGGGTTCCGGCAGTGGGAGCAGGTCTTGTGAGCGCGCCGGCCGGAGTGAATCGGGCACGGAACGTTCACGGATCCATTTTAAACGGACCGCCGCGCGGCCCAACCGGCGAGTCGGGGAAATCGCCGCCGGACCTGCCCCCGGGGAGTCCCGGATCGGCGCCCGCCCGTTTGAAATCGCCGCCGAAGCGGCGTCGTTGTTCTCAGGGAATGCGCCACGAAGCGGCCTCTCCGCTCTCCTCCGTCGAGCGTTCGGCGACCTCGGAGGGTCCGAGCTATAGTTCGAGGGGGCGCTTCTTGAAGATCAACCTTCCCAACGCGCTGACGCTCCTGCGGATCTTCCTCGTGCCGTTCCTGGTCGTGGTGCTGTTGACCAAGTTCGACGGGCGCGAGACCGTCGGGCTCCTCATCTTCCTGACCGCGGTCGCCACGGACTTCCTGGACGGGTTTCTCGCGCGGCGCCGCGGCGAGATCACCACGCTCGGCGCGCTCCTCGACCCGATTGCGGACAAGCTTCTGATTTCCGCGGCGTTCATCTCGCTCGTCGAGCTCGGGCTCGCGCCCGCGTGGATGGTGGTCGTCGTGATCGGGCGCGAGTTCGCGGTGTCCGGCCTGCGCTCGATCGCGTCGGGGCGCGGCGTCGTGATCTCCGCGTCGGTCTGGGGGAAGGCGAAGATGTTCACCCAGATCGCGGCGGTTTCGCTCCTCATCCTGGCGCTGCGCCACGAGAACTTCGCGCTGCCGGGGCGGATCGCGCTGTGGCTCGTGGTCGCGGTCGCCCTCGTCTCGGGGACGGAGTACTTCACGCGCTTCCTGCGCCGCATCGTCCTCACGCCGCCCGCCGCCGGCGACGGCGGCTAAGGCCGACCGGCGCGCCGCCGCAGCAGGAAGCGCCAGATCGGGCGACCCTCCCGCGCGTACTTGATTTCGTAGTTCGTCGGCGGCGGCGCCGCGTGCGCCGTCTCGTCGAGCCGCTCGAGCGGCGGGACGGTCTCGACCAGAGTATCGAGCTCGCGGCCGTAGTCCGGGTGGTCGGTGGCGATGCGGAAGAGGCCGCCTTCCTCGAGGCGCGACGCCGCGATTTCGAGAAACACGCCGTCGAGAAGCCGGCGCTTCTTCTGTTTCTTCTTCGGCCAGGGATCGGGGAAATAGACGTGGAGCGCCCGGAGGCTCCCCGGGGCCACCGCCGTCTCGATGAAGAGGCGGCCGTCCGCGCGCAAGACACCCACGTTGCGGAGCCCGGCGCGCGCGACCCGGTCGCGGCACAGCCGGTAGTAAGAGAGCGAGCGCTCGACGCCGAGGAAGTCGTGCTCCGGCGCCGCGCGCGCGGCGGCGATCAGGAAGCGCGCCTTGCCGCTGCCGATCTCGAGCTCGAGCGGCGCGACGCGGCCGAAGTGGGCGGCGAAATCGAACGGGCGGGCGGGCCAGAGCTCCTCGTCCGGCGCGCCGGGAAAGCGGCCGGGCGAGATCCCTGTGCTACCCTGATTCCACAAACCGCGATTCTCATGCCCACGATCGTCTTCGTCAACGAGGGAAAGGCCGGTGTGGTCGCGGACGGCACCACGGTTCTCCAGGCGGCGCTCGACCTGGGCGTGAAGATCAGCCACGTGTGCGGCGGGAACGGGACGTGCTCGACCTGCCGTGTGGAGGTCGTCGTCGGCGGCGAGAACCTGACGGCGATCAATCCGCAGGAGAAGGCCTACGAAATGGGCGACGGCAAGCGACTCGGCTGCCAGGCGCGCGTGCGCGGCAATTGCGCCGTGCGCGCGCTGATGATCCCGAGGGTCGACCTTTACTAGGCGGCGAGAGAACGCCGCCTCGGAGCCGGGGCCGAGCGGAGCGAGGGGCCGGCTTCGAAAACAGTCGCGGCCGAGTCTCGCCTCAGGCGAGCCGCGCCACCACCTCTTTCGCGAACTCCCTCGTCCCCGTCGCGCCGCCGAGGTCGGGCGTCTTCACCCCCTCCCGCAGGGTCCGGAAGAGCGCTTGCTCGACGCGGTCCGCGTGCGCCGGCAGGTCGAGGTGGCGGAGCATCAGGATGGCGGACATGAGCAGCGCGGTCGGATTCGCCTTGTTCTGGCCCGCGATGTCGGGCGCCGTGCCGTGCACGGCTTCGAAGATGGCCGCGTCGTTGCCGAGGTTGGCGCCCGGCACGAGCCCGAGCCCGCCCACGAGACCGGCGGCGAGGTCGGAGACGATGTCCCCGTAGAGGTTCTCGAGGAGCAGAACGTCGAAGCTCTCCGGATTCATGACGAGCCGCATGCACGCGGCGTCGACGATCCGGTCGTCCGCGGCGATGTCGGGATAGTCCTCGGCGACGCGGCGGAAGCAATCCAGGAAGAGGCCATCCGAGAGCTTCATGATGTTGGCCTTGTGGATCGCCGTGACGCGCCGGCGGCCGTTCGCGCGCGCGTACTCGAAGGCGTAGCGCGCGATGCGCGTCGAGGCGACCTCCGTGATGATCTTGAGGGACTCGACGACGCCGGGAACGACCGTGTGCTCGAGCCCGCTGTACAGCGACTCGGTGTTCTCTCTCACGATCACGAGGTCGACGCCCTGGAACCGGCTCGCGACGCCCTCGACGTTGCGGACGGGGCGCAGGTTTGCGTACAGCGTGAACGCCTGGCGCAGGCGCACGTTGACCGACTGGAAGCCCTTGCCGATCGGAGTGCCGACCGGGCCCTTGAGCGCCACGCGGGTGCGCCGGATGGCGTCGAGCGCCGACGCCGGCAGCGGGTCGCCCTCGCGCTTCTCCGCCGCCTGGCCGACGACGGCCTCCTCCCACGCGATCGGAACGTCGGCGGCGGCGAGGATTTCGAGGACCGCGTCGGACACCTCCGGGCCGATTCCGTCGCCGCGGATCAGCGTCACCGCGCGGGTCACGACGGCTCCCTCTTCTCGGCCCCGGCGGGCAGCACCATGCGGACCTTGCGGATCGAGGTGGGCGTCGCGTCCTCGATGACGAAATCGGCGAAGCGGCCCCTCCAGCGCTCGCCCTTCCGGGGTATGCGCCCGAACCGCAGCATGAGATGGCCGGCGATCGTCTCCGCCTCGTCGCGGGGCAGGCGGATCCCGAACTGTTCCTGGAGCTCGTCGAGGCGCAGCGCCCCGTCGAGGAGGAAGACGCGCTCCCCGGCGGGCGTGAACGGGGGATTCTCCTCGTCGTACTCGTCCTGGATCGGCCCGAGGAGCTCCTCGATCGCATTCTCGATGGTGACGAGTCCGGCGGTCCCTCCGTGCTCGTCGACGACGATCGCCATGTGCGTGCGGCGGCGCCGCATCTCGCGGAAGAGGTCCTCGGCGCGCTTGAACTCGGGCACCAGGAACGGCGGGTCGACGTAGCGGGCGAGCTGGAACGCCTTCTCCTCCTCGTCGGAGAGGTCGAAGAGATCCTTCGCGTGGAGGATGCCGACGATGTTGTCGAGCGTCCCGCGGTAGACCGGGAGACGCGAGAGTTTCTGTTCCTTGAGAAGCGTCTTGAGCGCGCCGAAGCTCGCGGTCTCCGGCAGCGCGATGATCTTCGTCCGCGGCACCATGATGTCCCGCACCGTCTTGTCGCCGAACTCGACCACCTTGTGGAGGAGCCGCGTCTCCTCGCGGTGGATGACTCCCTCGTCGGCGCCGAGGTTGAACACGCTCTTCAGCTCCTCCTCCGTCAGGCGCTGCGCGCCCTGGGGGATGCCGAGGATCGCGAGCACGCCGTTGGTCAGGCGCACGCAGACGCCGGCGACGGGGGAGAGGATCTTCATCATCCAGGCGAGGGGCACCGCCACCGCGCGGGCGACCGAGACCGGCGACGCCGCTCCGATCGCCTTCGGGGTCATCTCGGCGAACACGAAGAGGGTCAGCGTCGAGAACAGGACGGACACGATCACTCCATAGCGCGCGCCGAACCAGCCCGTTGCGACCGTCGTGGCCGAGGCCGACGCGGCCGACATGAAGAGGTTCTGGCCGATCAGGATGACGGCGAGGAGGCGCGGCGTGTGCGCCCTCAGCCCACGGACGATCCGGCCGCGCTTGTCGCCCTTCTCGCGGAGGCGCTGCAGGTCGATGCGCCCGAGCGAGACCAGGGCCGTCTCCGATCCGGCGAAGAACGCCGAAAGCGCGAGCGAGAGCACGAAGGCGATGACGTAGAGAGTCGTCTGCGGAGCCATGAACCGTCCTTTCGAGTCCGCCCGCAGTCTACAGGGGACGGCGCTCGAACCGCCCGACCGCCCAGCGGGCCGCGTCCGCGAGGCCCGGCTCCGCGAGGCGTGCGGCGGCGGAGAGCGCCGGCAGACACGCGCGGTCGACGGCGAGTCCCGCCGCGACGGCGGCGTTGCGCTGGAGACCGCGCCGCGTGGCGCGGTTGACCGCGCTCGTCCCGAAGCGGCGGCGCCACGCGCCCTTGCCCATCGCGAGGAGCTCGTGACGCGAGGGCGGCGGAGCCTCGGCCGCCGGCGGCCCGGCTCCCGCGAGCGGGGCGTTCCACGGGCAGACCTCCTGGCACACGTCGCAGCCGAAGACGTGCGCGCCGAGCAGCGCCTTGGCGCCGTCGGGAATGGCGCCGCGGTGCTCGATCGTCCAGTACGCGATGCACCGCGACGCGTCGAGGACGCGCGGCTCGCGCAGCGCGCCGGTGGGGCAGGCCTCGAGACAGCGCACGCAGGCGCCGCACTGCTCGGCGCCCGGCGCGTCCGGCGGGAGGTCGAGGTCCGTGATCACGAACGCGAGGAGGAGCCAGGACCCCTGCACGGCGTCGATGACGCAGCCGTTCTTGCCGACCCACCCGATGCCGGCGGCGGCCGCGAAGGCGCGCTCCGCGAGGGGGGTCGAGTCGACGCACACCCGCGCCGCCCAGGACCCGGGCAGGCGCTCCCGCGCGTTCGCCACGAGCCGCAGCGCGCGCGCCCGCAGGGTCCCGTGGTAGTCGGCGCCGCGCGCGTATCGCGCGTAGCGCGCGCCATCCGCGGCGTCGTGCGGCGCGGACGAGTGGGGCGCGGCGAGCGCGACGACGGACCGGGCGCCCGAGAGTAGGGCCCGCGGCGAGCGCCTCACCTCGCGGGTCTCCTCGAGGTAGCGCATGCCGGCGTGGAGGCCCTCGCCGAGCCAGCGCTCGAAGCGGTCGCGGTCGGGAGCATCGCCGGCCGGCGCGACGCCGAAGCGCGTGAAGCCCTCCCGCTCCGCTTCCTCGCGCAGGACCCGGAGGGCGAGGAGACGGTCGGGGAGTCGCACCTTCGCGATGCTAGCATCCGCGCGCGGAAGGAGGCAGCGTGCCGCAGGATCGGTTCTCCACCCGGGTGTTCGGCCTCGCCGTGGTGGCGCTGCTCGCGTACCTCTCCTTCCGGATCTTCGAGCCGTTCGTCGCTCCGATCTACTGGGCGTTCCTGCTCGCGTTCATGCTGTTTCCGGTCAACCGCCTCGTTCGGACTCTGGTCCGCGGCCGGCGCGGCGTCGCGGCCGGGCTCATGACGCTCGGCGTGGCCGTCGGCATCGTCGGACCGGCGGCGCTCGTCGCGGTCGCGTTCGCGAACCAGGCCGTCCAGCTCGGCCATCGCCTGTCGGTCCTGGCGGAGCGCTACCAGATCGCCGGCCCGACCGATCTGCTCCGGCTGCCGGTCGTCGGGAGCGCGATCGACTGGCTCCGGCGGCGCTTCGGCGTCGAGGACGCGCAGCTCCGCGACTGGCTCGTTCAGGGCTCCCAGCGCGCCGTGCAGTTCCTGCTCGCCCGCGGCGGCGGCGTGCTCCTCGGCGTCTTCGGAATCCTCGGCATGCTCTCCGTGACTCTCTTCGTGCTCTTCTTCTTCTTTCGCGACGGCGACGCGCTGGTGGAACGCATCGTCCGCAGCATTCCGTACGACGCCCGGCGCAAGGAGAAGCTCGAGCGCCACCTCGAGGGCGTCACGCGCGCGGTCGTGTTCGGGACCGTCGTGACCGCGCTCGTTCAGGGGTCGCTGCTCGGAATCGGGTTCTGGATCACGGGCGTGCCGTCGCCGGTCGTCTTCGGCGCGCTGACCGCGGTCGCCTCCTTCGTGCCCCTCGTGGGGACGGCGCTCGTGTGGGTTCCGGCCGCGATCTACCTCTTCGCGCAGGGCGTCCTCTGGAAGACGCTGTTCCTCGTGGCGTGGAGCCTCGCGATCGTCGGAACGGCGGACAACTTCCTCCGGCCGTTCCTCGTCTCGGGAAAGAGCCGGGTCGGCACGCTGACCGTCTTCTTCGGGGGCCTCGGCGGTCTCGCCGCGTTCGGGTTCGTCGGGCTGTTCCTCGGCCCCGTGATCCTCGCGCTCGTCCTCGCGCTCCTCGAGTTCGCCGACGAGACCGCCAGCGCGCCGGCGTAGGGGCTTTCCGGGGCCGATCGCTCAGTCGCCGAGCCAGTCGGCGACGAAGATGTTCGTCTCGTGCGGCTGCCGGCCGTTCCGGTTGGAGGCGAAGACGAGCTTCCGGCCGTCGCGGGTCAGCATCGGGAACCCGTCGAAGTCGGGGCTGAAGGTGATGCGCGTCAAGTGCGTCCCGTCCTCCCGGATCGTGTAGAGCTCGAAGTCGCGCCGCTTCGGGTCGTCCATGTTGGAGGAGAAGATGATCTCCTTCGCTCCCGGCAGGAAATAGGGGGCGAAGTTGGCGGCGCCGTTCGACGTCACGGCGTGGTCGTTCGAGCCGTCGGCGTTCATGACCCGGATCTCGAGCGACCGCGGGGCGTACGCGTGGCGCGCCAGGTTCTCCCGGTACCGCGCGAGGTCCTCGGGATTCGTCGGATGGTCGGCCCGATAGACGATCTTCTTCCCGTCGTCCGAGAAGAACGGGCCCCCGTCGTATCCGGGCGTGTGGGTCAGACGCTGCACGTTCGAGCCGTCGGCGTTCATCGTGTAGATCTCGAGATCGCCGTCGCGCGCGGACGTGAACACGATCGTCTTCCCGTCCGGGGAGATCGTCGCCTCGGCGTCGTAAGCGGGCGACGCGAAGAGCGGACGGATGTCGCTGCCGTCCGGTTTCGCCGTGTAGATGTCGTAATCGTCGAGGGCCCAGACGTAACCGTGCGAGCGGTCGGGAGGCGGCGGGCAGGCGGCGCTCGCGCGGAACGTCGACGCGTAGAGGATGCGGTCGCCGGACGGGAAGAAGTACGAGCACGTGGTCTTCCCCTCGCCGTTGGAGACGCGCCGGCGGTCGGTGCCATCGGCGTTCATCGTGAAGATCTGGTCGCAGGGGAGGTTCCCCTCGTCGGACTGGAAGATCAGCCGCTTTCCGTCGGCGGACCAGTAGGCCTCCGCGTTCTGGCCGCCGGAGGTCAGCTGCTTCAGGTTCGCGAGGTGCTTCTCCTCGCCGGGCCGCAGGAGCGAGGCCGGCGTGGGCGCGGGAGTGGGCGCCGTCTCGGGAGCGCGGACGAGCAGACCCAGAGAGAGCGCCGAGGCGAAGAGAAGCGCGGCGTATTTCATGCGTCGGGCATTGTAGTCGGGACGCGGGGTTGCAGTATTCTCGCCGGCAGGCTGATGGAGCGCGACACCGACCTGAGACGCGTCCTCGCGGACGAGGTCCGCGCGGCCATCGCCGAGACCTCGCCCGCGCCCGGTTCGGTCCATGACGAGGGAGATCCGGCGACCGCCGAGGCGCGCCGGCTCCTCGCGCAGGCTTCGGAGCTCGTGACGCCGGCGGTCCCGAGCGGAGTCCCCCTCGAGCCCGTCAAGCGCCTCGCGATCCGCGCCCTGCGCTTCCTGTGGCGCAACCAGTCGACCTGGGACACGCTGACGCTCGACGCGCTCGCGCGGCTGGCGGAATCGCTCGACCGCCTCCGCCTTCAGGCCGAGCGCGGTCTGGACGCGCTCGGCCGGCGCGCGTCCGTCGCCGAAGGGCGCCTCTCCCTCGTCGAAGCGAGGGAGCCGTCCGGGGCGGCCGTTCCTTCCGCCGGGGACGCTCCGGTCGTGGGGGCGTTTCCGCCGGGCGTCTATGCGCTCTTCGAGGAGCACTTCCGAGGCCGCCCGGAGGACATCGCGGCCGGGCAGCGCGACTACGTGCGGTGGCTCCGCGGCCTCCCCGGGCCCGTGCTCGACGTCGGCTGCGGGCGCGGCGAGTTCCTCCACCTCCTCGCGGGGGCGGGCATCCCGGGCTCGGGCGTCGAGGCGAATCCCATCAGCGCGGCGGCGTGCCGGGCGGCCGGCCTCGACGTCCTCGAGGGCGACGCGTTCGAGGCGCTCAGGCGGCGAAAGGACGCGACGCTCGGGGGAATCACGGCGTTCCAGGTCGTCGAGCACTGGGAACCGGCGTCGATCTTCCGCTTCCTGCGCGAGGCGCGCCGGAGGATCGCTCCCGGCGGCGTGCTCCTCCTCGAGACCGTCAACACGGACTCGCTCTCGGCGCTCCGGACGTTCTACCTCGATCCGACGCACGTCCGGCCGGTTCCCGCCGAGGCCCTCCGGTTCCTGGCGGAGGCGGTCGGCTTCGCGGACGTCGTCCTCGAGCGGCGGTCGCCGCTGCCGGAGGGGGAGCGCCTCGAGGAGCGGTCGGACAACGACCGGAAGCTGAACGCCCTCCTCTTCGGCCCGCAGGACTACGCGCTCGTCGCGCGCGTCCCCGCCGCGCCTTGAGACCGCGCCGGGTCCTCGTCCTCGCCGTCCAGTCTCCGTTCACGCACGGCGGCGCCGAGCGGCACGTCCGGCGGCTGACCGAAGAGCTCGTCCAGCGCGAGGTCGACGCCGACGTCGTCGCCATGCCGATCGGCGAACGCGAGCGTTACGATCTCGTGCGCGCGGCGCTGGCGTGGCGGAGCCTCGACCTGACGGAGGTCGGAGGCCGGCCGGTGGACGCGGTGATCGCCACGCGATTTCCGACGTGGGCCATCCGCCATCCCAACAAGGTCGTCTGGCTCATCCACCAGTACCGGCCCGCCTACGATCAGTTCGGGACGTCGTTCAGCGACCTGACCGCCTCGCCGGAGGACCGCCGCACCCGGGAGGTCATCGCCCGCATCGACCGGGTCGGTCTCACCGAGGCGCGCCGCGTCTTCGCCAATTCGCGCACGGTGGCGGCGCGGCTGCAGCGTTACAACGGCATCGCGAGCGAGCCGCTCTATCACCCGCCGCCCCTCGTCGGGCGTTACCGGTCGGGTCCGTCCGGCGAGACGGTGCTCTGGGTCGGGCGCCTCGAGCCGTGGAAGCGTCCCGGGCTGCTGCTCGAGGCGCTGCCGCACGCCCCGGAGGCCCGCGCCGTCTTCGTGGGACGCGGCCCCGAGGAGTCGCGGCTCGCGGCCCGCGCGGCGGAGCTCGGCGTCGCCGGACGCGTTCGTTTCGCCGGCGAGGTGGACGACGAGACGCTGCTCGGCCTCTACGCGGAGGCGCGCGTCGTGGCGGTCACCGCGGCGGGCGAGGACCTCGGCTACGTCCCCCTCGAGGCGTTTCTCTCCGGCAAGCCCGTGCTGACGACCGAGGACGCCGGCGGCCCGCTCGAGTTCGTCACGAACGGGGAGACCGGGATCGTGGCGCCGCCCCGGCCCGAGGCGTTCGGGGTCGCGCTGCGCCTGCTCTGGCCGCGTCTCGACGCGCTCGCGGCGATGGGGGCGGCGGGCCGCGCGCGCGCGGCGCGTCTCGACTGGGACGGTCCCGTGGCGGCGCTGCTTTCGGCGGCGGGGCTCGCGTGAAGGAGTCCCGCGCGGCGAGAGAACGCCGCGTCGAAATCGGGGCCGAGCGAAGGGAGGGCCCGGGTTCGAACGAGAGCTCCGATCCGCTCCGGGTCCTCGCGCGGGAGCGGGGTCGGCTCCTCGGCGAGCTCGGCGCGTCGCCGGAGGACGTCCGGTGGGCGCGGGCGGAGGCGGACGCGATCGCGAGCCTCGTCCGGCCGCGGCTCGCGCTGCGCCTGCCCTCGGCGCTCGCCGGCCTGCTCCGGCGCCTGCGCCGCGCCTTCCGCTAGGGCGGATCCGGACCGCCGGGCGCCGGCCCCTTTCGCGGGCGGGGCGAGCGCCGGCGGTCGGTCCAGAGGCGCATGCGATTGCGCCCCTCGTCCTTGGCGGCGTAGAGCGCCTGGTCGGCGCGGAACAGGAGCTGGTGGCGCTCGTCGGCGGCGAGGCCCGTCGCGTCCGCGAGGCCGCCGGAGACCGTGACCTGGAACGCGCGGCCGTCGCTCGAGAAAGACTCCCTCTCGAGCGCCCGACGCACGCGCTCCGCGACGGCGAGCGCCGCGCGGGCGTGCGTCTCGGGGAAGAGCACCGCGAACTCCTCGCCCCCGTACCGACAGGCGAGATCCGTGGCCCGTACCGCCGCCCGCAGGATCTCGCCGAAACGCCGGATCGCGGCGTCGCCGGCGGCGTGGCCGAGCGTGTCGTTGACCTGTTTGAAGTGGTCGAGGTCGAAGAGAGCGACGGCGACGGGCGAGTCGTAGCGGCGGTGCCGCGCCCACTCTTCGGCGAGCCGCGTCTCGAAATAGCGCCGCGCGGACAGGCCCGAGAGCTCGTCGGTGACGGCGATCTCCCAGTTGCGGGACGCGTGGAGCGACGCGGTCAGCGGCGCGAGCAGGGCGCGCAGCTCCGCCTTGCGGTGGGCGTCGATCGGTTCCGTCGAGACGAGGGTCAGGTAGGCGAGGAGCACGTCGCCCGAATACAGCGGCAGGTGCAGCCGGCTCGTGGGCTCGGAGCCCGGGAGCAGGTCCATCGGCGCGAACGAACGGTCGGTCTCGGTCGCGGCGAAGCGCAGCACCGCGCGCGAGTCCACGTGCTCGCCGATGAAGGGGGAGGTCGGGTCCCGGACCGGGCGGCGTTCGTCGGAGGGTCCACCGAGCGTCCAGTACTCGTAGATCTTGTGCGCCGCGTCGACGCGATAGAGCTCGAAGGCGTGGAGCGGCAGGATCCCGGCGGCCGCGCGGTAGGCATGGCGCAGAATCTGGGCAGGATCCGGCGACTCGCCGAGCAGGTGGCTCTCGCGGTCGCGCGACTCGAGGCGGCTCGAGAGCGTGCGGACGCGTCCGCCGAGGCGCCAGGCGCGCACGCTCGCCGTGACCGCGGCGGCGGCGAGGAGGAGATCCACCCAGAGGGGAAGCAACGGTGGAGAGTGTAGCGGCTCGCCGAAGCCCGAAAACAGCGAGGCCCCCTTTCGGGGGCCTCGGGGACAATCGAAGAGAGAGGGTTACTTCGCGGCCGGGGTGGTCGTGGCGGGCGCCGTCTCGGTCGACGTGGTCGTCGTGGTCGTGGTCGCGGTACCGGTGGTGTCGGTACCCGTCGTGCCCGTCGACGTCGTGGCGGTGCTCGTCGCGGCGGTGGACGTCTCCTCGACGACAGCCGGGGCCTGCGCGGCGGGGGCGCTCTCGGGCGCGGCTGCCTCCTTCTTCTGGCAACCGACCGCGACCGCAAGAACGGACGCCGCAGCGAAACCCAGGGTCAGGAACTTCTTCATATCCCTCATCTCCTTCTTTCTAAAAAAAAACGCGTTTTCCCTGAGAGCGCGGTGCGTCGACGCCCCGACGGAAAATCGACGCGGAATCATATCCGAAGCCGACCCGCTGTCAAGCAAAGCCCGGAGAAGGGCGGCCCGCTCGACGGAGCCGTCGCGCGCGGCTATCCTTGGCGCGCACGCATTGCTTCGTGCGAATTGATGGAACGGGGGTTACACCGTGTTTGAGAGCCTGGGAGACCGCATACAGGGCGTCTTCAAGGAGTTGCGCGGCGAGGGGCACCTCACCGATTTCCACATCGAGACGGCCTTCCGGGAGATCCGGCTCTCGCTGCTCGAAGCCGACGTCGCCCTTCCGGTCGTGAAGCAGTTCACGGAGAAGATCCGGGAGAAGGCGGTCGGCGCGAAGGTCGCCCAGCAGCTGTCGCCCGCGCAGGAGATCACGCGCATCGTCCGCGACGAGCTGCGCGCGCTCCTCGGCGGGGAGAACGCCACCCTCGACCTCCAGGGGAAGCCCGCGGTCATCGCGCTCGTCGGCCTGCAGGGATCCGGGAAGACGACGTCCGCCGCGAAGCTCGCGCGTCTCCTGAAGACGCGCGGCCGCTATCCGCTGGTCGTCGCGGCCGACCTCGCCCGTCCCGCCGCCGTGCAGCAGCTCGTCACGCTCGGCCGGCAGATCGGCGTGCCGGTCTTCGAGCCGGGGAAGCGCACCGACCCGGTGGAGGTCGCGCGCGAGGGGCTGCGCGAGGCGCGGCAGACGGGCCGCGACACGCTCATCGTGGACACGGCGGGCCGCCTCCACATCGACGAGGAGCTGATGGCGCAGGTCCGCGCGATCACCGCGGCGGTCGAGCCGCAGGAGGTGCTCTTCGTCGCCGATGCGATGACCGGACAGGATGCGGTCAAGTCGGCGGCGGGCTTCGCGGCCGCGCTGCCTCTGACGGGCATCGTGCTGACGAAGACGGACGGCGACGCCCGCGGCGGCGCCGCTCTCAGCGTCGTGGCGACGACGGGCAAGCCGATCAAATTCGTCGGCGTGGGCGAGAAGCCCGAGGACTTCGAGGCCTTCCACCCCGACCGCATGGCGTCGCGGATCCTGGGTCTCGGCGACGTGATGACCCTGATCGAGAAGGTCGAGGCGACCGTCGACGCGGATTCGGCCCGCAAACTCGCGGCGAAGACCGCGACGGGGGAGTTCACTCTCGAAGACCTCAAGGAGCAACTCGCCTCGATGAAGAAGATGGGTCCGCTCGAGTCGCTGATCGACCTCCTGCCGAAGGGCGGCGCGATGAAGGCGCTCAAGGGGCCGCAGAGCGTGGACGAGCGCGCGCTGGTGCGGACGACGGCGATGATTGACTCGATGACGCCGGACGAGAGGCGCCACCCGCAGATCTTGAACGGCAGCCGGAAGAAGCGGGTGGCCGCCGGCTCCGGGACCTCGGTGGCCGAGATCAACCGGCTGCTCAAGCAGTACCAGCAGATGCGGCGGCTGATGCGCACGGCGCGCAAGGGCGTCCGAGGCCTGGATCTGTCGCGGCTGGTGCTGCCGGGGGGCCGGGGCAGCTGAGGCGGCGACCGGCGGCTTTCGTGTACAATGCCCCGCTTTTGCAGGAGTTCGCATGGTGAAGATCCGCTTGCGCCGCATGGGCGCCCGCAACCGTCCCTACTATCGGATCGTGGTCTCGGACTCGCGCCTGACGTCGCGCGCCGAGGTCCTCGAGGAGCTCGGCTCCTACGACCCGGTCGTCAACCCGCCGGTCCTCGCGCTCGACCGGGAGAGGGCGAAGCACTGGATCGCGCGCGGCGCGCTCGTGTCGCCGACCGTGAAGTCCCTCCTCGAGCGCCCCGAAGCCGTCCCGGCCGCCTGATCGATGAAGCGCCTGGTCGAGACCATCGTCCGCCGCCTCTGCGACGAGCCCGCGTCGGCGAAGATCACGGAGGGCTTCGAGGGACGCACCGTCGTCTACGACATCGACGTTCCCGAGAATGACCGCGGCCGCCTGATCGGGCGCGAGGGCCGCACGATCCGCGCGCTGCGCGCGTTCGTCTCCGCCGCGGCCGTCGCGCAGGGCAAGCGCGTCCTGATTCGCGTCCGCGACTAGGAACGCCCGTGGGGTCCGACCCCATGCCGCCGCTCCTCGTCGTCGGCGCCGTCCGGCGGCCTCACGGGCTCCGCGGCGAGGTCGTCGTCGAGGTGCGCACCGATTTTCCCGAGCGCTTCGCGGAGGGCCTCCGCCTCGTGTGGCGCCGCGGCGCGGTCGAGAGGCCGCTCGTGATCGTCGGCACGCGACCCTTCGCCGGCGGCCTGCTGATGCGCTTCGAGGGAACCGAGGACGTGGATGCGGCGCGGGCGCTGCAGGGCGGCGAGCTCTGCGTCCCGGAGTCCGAGGCCCATCCCGCGCCGCCGGGGTTCTTCTACGCCCACGAGGTGCGCGGCTTCGTCTGCGAGGATGCGTCGGGGCGGCTCCTGGGAACGGTCCTCGACCTTGAGAGCATGCCGGGCGGCCCGATGCTGACGGTCGACGCGGGCGGCGGGCGCGAAGCGCTCGTGCCGTGGACGCGGCCGATCGTGGTGCGGGTGGAGCGGGAGTCGCGGCGGGTCGTGCTCGATCCGCCCGAGGGCCTGTTCGATCTGTGAGAATCTCGAGCCGGCACGACGAGCGGCGATGATGCGGATCGAGATCCTCACGCTGTTTCCCGAGTACTTCGCGTCGCCGCTCGGCCAGAGTCTCCTCGGCAAGGCGATCGCCGACGGTCTCGTCGCGGTGACCGTCACCGATCTGCGCGCGTTCGCCACCGACCGCCACCGCAAGGCCGACGACGAGCCGTACGGCGGCGGCGCGGGAATGGTGCTGATGGCGCCCGTCGTCGCCGCCGCGGTCGAGGCGCGGCGCGACGCGGAGGCGGGACCGCGCGCGTGGACCGTGCTGATGACGCCCGACGGCGAGCGGTTCGACCAGGCGCGCGCGGAGGCGCTCGCGGCGCGCCCTCGCCTCCTCCTCGTGTGCGGGCGCTACGAGGGCATCGACGAACGCGTCCGCGAGCTGGGTCTCTTCGACGAGGAGCTTTCGGTCGGCGACTTCGTGCTGCCGGGCGGCGAGTCCGCGGCTCTCGCGATGGTCGAGGCCGTGACGCGCCTCGTTCCCGGCGTCGTCGGAGCGGCCGAGTCGCTCGAGAACGAGTCCTTCCGCCGGGAGCGCCTGGATTACCCGCACTACACGCGGCCGCGCGAGTTCCGCGGCCTCGCCGTCCCCGAGGTCCTGCTCTCCGGCGACCATGCCCGCATCGAGCGCTGGCGCAACGCGCGCGCGCTCGAGCGCACCCGGAGACGCCGTCCCGACCTCCTCGCCCGCCGCCCCGCGGAGCCGGGGGAGGGCGAGGAATAGGCGGGTCAGGTCCCTCGAAGAGCGAAAGCCGCCGGAAGATCGCCCTGGAGAGGCCGGACCCCCTCTCTTGAACTTTCGGGAGACGTTCCAGTAGAATGCCCCGCTTCCCCGGGTGCCCCGCGGGCTCGACGCCCGCCGAAATCGTGGAGAGGTTTGTCATGACCGACCTGTTGCTGGAAATCGAAAAGTCGACGCTCAAGACCGACGTGCCGGCATTCTCGCCGGGCGACTCGGTCCGCGTCCACGTCAAGGTGCGCGAGGGGGAGAAGGAACGCATCCAGATGTTCGCCGGGGTCGTGATCGCCCGCCGGGGCGGCGGGGCCCGCGAGACGTTCACGGTCCGCAAGATCTCGGGCGGCATCGGCGTCGAGCGCGTCTTCCCGCTCCACTCGCCCATCATCGACCGCATCGAGGTCGAGCGGAAGGGCGCCGTGCGGCGCGCCAAGCTGTACTACCTCCGCGGCCGCAAGGGCAAGGCCGCGCGCATCGACGAGAAGCAGACCGACCAGTAGGCGGCGCTCGCGTCCGTGACCCCCGACCCACTCGCCGCGCTGTTCGCCGAGCTGGGGCGCCTCCGGGATCTCTCTCGCCTCGAGCACGAGGTCGCGCTCCGCGGGTTCACGCGCGTGGCGGGCGTCGACGAGGTCGGGCGCGGATCGCTCGCGGGACCGGTCGTGGCGGCGGCGGTCATCCTGCCGGCGCGCTGCATCCTGCCGGGCCTCGATGACTCGAAGAAGCTCGACGCCGAGACGCGCGAGCGGCTCGACCGGCACATCCGGCGGTGCGCGATCGCGTTCGCCGTGGGCGTCGTGGCCGCCCGGCAGATCGACGCCGACGACATCCTTCGCGCGAGCCTGGAGGCGATGCGCGTCGCGGTGCTCGGTCTCGTTCCCGCCGCGGAAGCCCTGCTCGTCGACGCGGTGAGCGTCCCCGGCGTCCGGGTGCCCCAGGTGCCGGTCGTGCATGGCGACGCGCTCTGCGTTTCGATTGCCGCCGCGTCGATCGTGGCCAAGGTCTATCGCGACCGGCTCCTCGACGAGCTCGGCCGGCGGCATCCGGTCTACGGTTTCGAGCACCACAAGGGCTACGGGACCCCCGAGCACTGGGATGCGCTGCGGCGATATGGGCCGTGCCCGGAGCATCGGCTGACGTACCGCGGCGTCGTGCCGGAGCCCGGCGTCGAGGCCCCCCCGACCCCCTCTTCGGGCCGGCGCCGGAGTCGAACCGGTTAGAATCTTCGGCAGATGGCGGTTCACCGCGAACAAAGCCTCCAGTCCGCCGAGAAGCTTCTCTCCCGAGGAAAGCTCGACCAGGCGCTCAAGGAGTACCTGCGGGTCCTGGAGGACCACCCGAAGGACATTCCGACCCTGAACAAGGTGGGGGATCTCTACGTCCGGATGAACCGGTCCGGCGAGTCGATCCCGTACTTCGAGCGGATCGCTGACTTCTATTCGAAGGACGGGTTCTTCCTCAAGGCGATCGCGATCTACAAGAAGATCAACAAGATCGACCCCGCGCGCCTCGAGGTCTACGACCGGCTCGCCGACCTGTACCACAAGCAGGGTCTGGTGCAGGACGCGCGCAGCCAGTACCAGGTCCTCGCCGACCATTACCAGAAGAACAACCGGATCGCCGACGCCATCGGGGTGTACAAGAAGATGGCGGGGATCGATCCCTCCGATCTCCGGATCCAGGTCCGGCTGGCGGACCTGTACCGGGCCGCCAACCAGAAGGATCAGGCGGTCATGCAGTACGGGCTCATCGGGTCCATGCTGCTCAAGCGCGGGGCGCACGACGAAGCGGCGCAGGTCTTCCAGAAGGCCCTCGAGCTCTCGCCGGACGACGTCGAGACCCAGCGCAACCTCGTGCGCTCGCTGCTCGCCCAGAAGAACGGGACCGCGGCGATGGCGGTGCTCCGGGCGGCCCCGCGCACCGGAGAGAGCCTCGGCCTGATGGCGGAGGCGCAGCTCGAGATGGGCGAGCGTGCCGAAGCGGTCCGCACCGCCGAACAGGCGCTCGCGCTCGACGCGGACGCCGAGACTCCGCGGCTCTTCCTCTCGCGGCTCCGCGTGCAGGAACACGCCTTCGACAAGGCGCTCGACGCCGTGGCGCCGCTCGTTTTGACCGCCGTCACGCGCCGCGAGTTCGCCCGCGCCGCGGAGTACATCGAGCCGATCCTCGCGGCCGACCCCGCGCACGTGGGAAGCCTGCAGAAGCTGGCGCACGTCCTCGAGGCGGAGGGCAACCGGTCCGCGCTCGCGAAGGTGCACGTCCAGATCGGGCAGGCGGTCGAAGCCCGCAGCCCGGCCGAGGCCCGCGACCATTTCCTTCGAGCCCAGGAGGCGGACCCGTCGAACGTCGCGGCGGCACAGCGGCTGCAGGAGATCGGCGCGCCGCCGGCCGCTCCGCCCCCTCCCGCGGAGCCGAAGGCGCCCGAGGCGCCGGAGTACCAGGAGTTCGTCCTCGACCTCGAGGACTCGGCATCGATCCATGCACCCCAGCCGAAGGTTCCATCGATCGAGGTGGACGAGGAGCCCGCGCCGCCCGTCCCGGTGGCCCCTCCGCCGGAGCCGCCGGTCGCGGCCGAACCGAGGGGGGCCGCGGACGATCCGCAGGTGGAGACGCTGATCGTCGAGGCGGAGGTGTTCGCGCGTTACGGCCTCGCCGACAAGGCGATCGAGCGGCTCTTCGCGCTCGTGCGCCGCCGGCCCGACCTGCTGAAGGCGCGGGAGCGGCTGGTCGAGCTCCTCGCGGAGACGCGGAATCCCGCGCTGCCGCGCGAGGCCGAGGCGCTCGCCGCGGCCTTCGAGGAAGCCGGGCAGCCCGAGGAGGCGCACCGGACGCTGCGGCGCGCCGGTCTGGCCGGCACGGACGCGAGGCCGCAGCCGCCGGCGATCCCCCTGCCGCAGGCCGTCGAGGTCGAGTTCGAGGAATTCGATCTCGGTCACGCCGTCCTGCCGCCGGGGGAGCGCCCGTTGTCCCCTCCGTTTGCCTCGGACGCGATCGACTTCACGGCCTCGGAGTCCGAGCCGCCCCTCGCGATGGAGCGGCTGGCGACGCCCGAGCCGGTCGCGCCGGCGGACGCCGAATTCGTCTCCTACGAGCAGCTCGGGAACCTGCTCGAGGACGAGATGAGCCGGGCCGGCGACGCGCCCCCGGCGGCGCCCTCTCCGGTTCCCGTCGTCGACGAGCAGAATCTCTTCGCCGACGAGCAGAAATTCTTCAACCTCGCGGAGGAGCTCGAGAAGGAGCTCGGCGAGGAGGCGGCGATCGAGGAGCCGGCGGAAATTTCCGCGCCGCAGGGAGAGGTGTCGCTCGAGGACATCTTCCGCGAGTTCAAGAAGGGCGTCGAGCAGCAGCTCTCGGCCGAGGACTACGAGACGCACTACAACCTCGGCATCGCGTACAAGGAGATGGGGCTCGTCGACGAGGCGGTCGGGGAATTCCAGCTCGCGAGCAAGGACCCGACCCGGGCGGTCGAGTGCTGCAGCATGCTGGGCCACTGCTTCCTCGAGAAGGGCATGCCCCAGCTCGCGATCAAGTGGTTCCGGAAGGGGCTCGAGACGCCGGCGATCGGCGAGCAGGCGACGGCGGGGATGCTCTACGATCTCGCCCGCGTCTACCAGGACACGGGCGACACCGACTCGGCCTACAAGGCGTATCAGGAAGTCTTCGGCCTGAACGCGAATTACCGGGACGTGGTGCAGAGGGTCAAAGATCTCGACGCCGTTCGCCGAAACTCCTGAGGCGGCCGTGGGGACCCCGGACCGGATCGCGAAGGCCGAAATCGCCGAGCCGCTCCTCGAGATCGAAGACCTGACGGTCGCGCTGCCGACGGGTTCCGGTCCGCGCGCGGCCGTCGACCGCGTTTCGTTCGCGATCGGCCGCGGCGAGGGCGTGGCGCTCGTCGGCGAGAGCGGCTCGGGCAAGACGCAGCTCGCGCGCGCGCTCGTCGGGCTGTCGCCCGATGGCGCGCGGCTTTCCGGCCGCGTCCGGTTCATGGGTCGCGACCTGAGGGCGCTGTCGGACTCGTCCTGGGGCGAGGTCCGCGGCCCGGGAATCGCCATGGTGTTCCAGGAGCCCGCGGCCGCGCTCGACCCGGTCCGCACGATCGGCGAGCACCTCGCCGAGGCGATCCGTCTCCATCGACGCGCGACGGCGGACGAGGTCCGGCGCGCCTCGGTCGAGGCGCTCGCGGCGGCGTCGTTCCCCGACCCGGGGCCGGCGCTCGACGCCTATCCTCATCGCCTCTCGGGCGGCCTGCAGCAGCGGGCGTGTCTCGCGATCGCGCTCGCGCCGGCGCCGCGCCTCCTGCTCGCGGACGAGCCGACCGCCTCCCTCGACGCGACCGTCGCGCTCGAGATCCTGACGCTCCTCGATCGCTTGCGGGCCGAGCGCGGGCTCGCGGTGCTCCTGATCACGCACGACCTCGGGATCGCGGCGCGCCACGGCGACCGCGTTCTCGTGCTGTACGCGGGCCGCATCGTCGAGGAGGCGCCCCGCGCCGTGCTGTTCGCGTCGCCGAAGCATCCGTACACGCGCGGGCTCTTCCGTTCCGCGCCGCGGCTCGCGGCCGCGCGGCGGCCCGGCGAGCGCTTCTCGGTGATCCCGGGAGCGCCGCCGGATCTCTCGGCGCGGGGGGATCGGGGCTGCGCGTTCGCGCCCCGCTGCGCGGATCGCTTCGCGCCGTGCGTCGAGAGCGAACCGGCCCTGGAGCGGGTGAACGGCGGCCGCGTGCGGTGTTTCCTTCACAGCCCCGCGCCGGGCGGCGGGGCGCGGCCTTGACCGGGCGGCGCCCGCTCCTCCTCGCGGCCGGGCTCGTGAAGCGGTACGCGGCTCCGCGAGGGCTGTTCGGCGGCGCGTCGCGCCCGCTCGCCGCGCTGCGGGGCGTCGGATTCCGGATCGACGGCGGCGAGACGCTCGCGCTCGTGGGCGAATCCGGAAGCGGCAAGACGACGGCCGGCCGGATCGTGGCGCGCCTGGTCGAGCCCGATGCCGGAAGCGTGAGTCTCGATGGCGAGGACTGGCTCGCGCTTCACGGCGGCGCCCTCCGCCGCCGCCGCCGCGAGGTCCAGGTCGTGTTCCAGGACACCAGCGGCTCGCTCAATCCGCGGCTGACCGCCGGGGAGCAGGTCGCCGAGCCGCTCCGCATCCACCGGCTCGTGCCGCGCCGCGCCCTCGCCGAGGAGACGCGCCGGCGGCTCGCCGACGTGGGTCTGCCGCCCGAGACCGCCGCGCGGTTTCCTTCGGAGCTCTCCGGAGGTCAGCGGCAGCGGGTCGCGATCGCGAGGGCGCTCGCCCCGTCGCCGCGTCTCGTGGTCTGCGACGAGGCGGTCTCGGCGCTCGACGTCTCGATCGCCGCGCAGATCGTCAATCTCCTCCTCGACCTGCAGGAGCGAACCGGCGTCTCGTACCTGTTCATCTCCCACGACCTCGCGGTCGTGGCGCGGGTCGCGCGGCGGGTCGCCGTGATGTACCTCGGCGCGATCGTCGAGGAGGGACCCGCGGATGCCGTCGTCGCGCGGCCGCTGCACCCGTACACGGCGGCTCTCGTCGCGGCGGCCGGGGGACGGACGGGAGAGCGCGCGCCGGGAGGCTCGCCCGCGTCCGCGCTGGACCCGCCCTCCGGCTGTCCCTATCACCCGCGATGCCCCGTGGCGAGGCCGCGCTGCCGGACCGATCTCCCCACGCTCGAGACGGCCGAGGCGGGGCGATCCGTCGCGTGCTTCTTCCCCGGCGAAGCGAATGATATGAAGGGGTTTTCCGAAACTTTCCACCGCCCCCATGCGTAGAGGAGTAGACAAAGGAGTCATGGAATGAAGAGTTTGCCCACGGTCCGGACGTTCTGCGCCACGCTGGTCGCGGCGGGCTCGCTGCTCGTCGCGGGGACCCTCGCGGCGCAGAACGCGTCGAGCGTCTCCGCCGTTCCGGGCCAGCGAAATCCGGTGGCGATGCCGGCCGCCGACAAGGACGGCGTGCACCTCTCGCTCGAGCAGGCGATCAGCCTCTTTCTCGACAACAACCAGGACCTGAACGTGACGATCAACGCCGCGGAGGCAACGCAGTTCCAGCTCACGTCCCAGGAGGGGATCTTCGACCCGTTGCTCCAGGGCTTCGCGAACCGCAACCACCAGGAGACGCCGTCCTCGAGCTCGCTCTCCGGCGCGCCCCTCAGCGTGAATGACGACACCTACAACTACGGCGCCAACGTCACCCAGCTCGCTCCCTGGGGCGGAAACTTCACGCTCGGAACGACGGGCGGCCGCTTCGCGACCAACTCCCAGTTCTCCACCGTCAATCCGTCCTTCAACGCGGGACTGCTCCTCTCGATGAACCAGCCCCTGCTGCGCAATTTCGGGATGACGGCGACGAAGTGGCAGATCTGGATCGCGAAGTATCAGCGCGACTCGGCGTACCAGCAGGTCGTGCGCAGCGTGCAGACGGGCGTCGACGCCGTCGAGCAGGCGTACTGGAACCTCGCGTATGCCTACGAGAACCTGAAGGTCAAGCTCGAGTCGAAGGCGATCGCGGTGGAGCTGAACCGCATCACGCGGATCAAGATCGACGTCGGCTCGCTCGCCCCGATCGACATCGTGCAGACCGAGGTCAACATCGCGACGGCCGATCAGGACATCATCAACGCCGAGGCCGCCATCGGTCTCGCCGACGACCAGCTCAAGCGCCAGCTGAACGTCGATCCGTCGAACTGGGGCGTCCAGCCGATCGTCCCGACGGACCCGGTGCGCGTTCAGCAGCAGACCTTCGACCTCGACGCCGGCGTGAAAGCGGCCCTGGTCCACCGGCCGGAAATCGCCCAGGCCGGGTACGCGGTCGACGCGCAGAAGATCCGCTATGACTACTGGAAGAACCAGGTGCTGCCGAGCCTGAATCTCGTGGGCAGCTACGGGACCGTGGGCCTGGGCGGAACCTTCTTCGTCAACCCCTGCGTGACTCTGAGCCCTCCCCCGGACTGCAGCGGGCCCAATCCTCCTGCTCCGGTCATCGTGGCCGACAATGGCCTCGGCAGCGCCTATCACCAGACCGTGAATCGTCTCTTCCAGAACTGGACCGTCGGCGTGACGGTGTCGTACCCGATTCTGAACCGTGCGGCCGAGGGACAGAAGGGAGCGGCGAAGTACCTCTGGGAGTCGGACAAGGCGACGCTGACGACGACCGAGCAGAACATCATCGTCGAGGTGCGCAACGCGCACCGTGTGATCGACACGGCCGAGAAGCAGATCGTCGCGGCCGCCAAGGGACGCGAGCTCGCCGAGCGCAACCTGGACGCCGCGCGCAAGAAGTACGAGAACGGCATGACGACCGGCTTCGAGGTCTCCCAGCTCCAGACGAGCCTCTCGGACGCCCGCTCGCAGGAGCTGAACGCGCTCGCGATCTACCGCAAGGCCGTCGCGGCCTATCACGACGCGATCGCCGACATCCTCGACTGGAAGGGCATCCAGGTCACGGGCCTTCCGGAGATGGCGGCGCCGCGGCCTCCGGACGCGAGCCTCGCGCGCGCCCGGGCCGAGGCCGGCGTCACCGCCGCGCCCTAGCCGGATGGAGACGGAGGGGGAGAAGCCCCCCGCGGCGGCGAGGAAGCCGCCGGGTCCCGACTCCGCCGTCGCGCGGATCGTCGGGACCTTCGTCTCGCCCGTCCGGACGTTCGCCGCGATCGCCGCGCGGCCCACCTTTCTCGCCCCGCTCGTCCTCTGGACGGCGACGTCGTTCCTCGTCTCCGAGCTCGTGCTCTCCCGCACCGACTGGCGCGCGGTCGTCCTGGAGAACGCCGCCCGGCGCGAGGCGAAGATGACCGAGGCGCAGATCGATCAGGCGGTGGAGACCTCGCGCCGCCTGAAGTGGGCCTTCGAGCTCTTCGCCGCGGCGGTCCCGGCCGTCATCGCCGTGGTCACGGCGGGCGCCCTCTACATCGGCTGCCAGGCCTTCGGCTGGGAGCTGCGCTTCCGCCAGGCCTTCGGCGTCGTCGCGCACGCGTACCTGCCGGGCGTCGCCGCCGCCGTCGTCCTCTTCGCGCTCCTCTGGGGCCGCTCGACGATCGATCCCCAGTCGATCGACGACATCCTCCGAACGAGCCCGGCGTTCCTCGTGGACCGCCGGGCGGACAAGACGCTCCACTCGCTCCTCGCCTCCCTGGACCTGCTCTCCCTCTGGTCGATGGGGCTGATGACGCTGGGCCTCTCCTCGGCGACCGGGGCCTCCCGGGGGCGCATCGCCGTGCTCGTCCTGTCGCTCTGGGGACTCTACGTTCTGGGAAAGGCCGGGATCGGCATCGTCTTCTCCTGAGGGTTTAGAGTATGCGGGGTCAGGCTTTAGCCTGACCCCGGTGCCCTGTTCCCCCTCGGACCGAAACACTCGGCTCCGAAAAACGTAACAATCGCCCAGAGGCCGCATGCTCATCGACATCCGCAACATCACCAAGGTCTACGAGATGGGAGAGCAGCAGGTGCAGGCGCTGGCCGGCGTGACGGTCGGCGTCGAGCGGGGCGAGTACGTGGCGATCATGGGCCCCTCCGGCTCGGGCAAGTCGACGCTGATGAACCTGATCGGCTGCCTGGATACACCGACCTCGGGCTCCTACGTCCTGAACGGCAAGGAAGTCGCCCGGATGACCGACGACGAGCTCGCGGCCATCCGAAACAAGGAGATCGGCTTCGTCTTTCAGACGTTCAACCTGCTGCCGCGCACGTCGGCGGTCCAGCAGGTCGAGCTGCCGCTCGTCTACGGCGGCGCCTCCAAGAAGGATCGGCGCGAGCGCGCGATCGCCGCCCTGAAGGCCGTGGGTCTCGGCGACCGGATGAACCACACGCCGAACGAGATGTCGGGCGGTCAGCGCCAGCGCGTCGCGGTCGCGCGCGCGCTCATCAACAACCCGTCGATCCTGCTCGCGGACGAGCCGACCGGCAACCTCGACTCGCAGACGGGCGCGGAGATCATGGCGCTCTTCGACGAGCTGAACGGGCGCGGCAACACGATCGTCCTCGTCACGCACGAGGAGGACATCGCCGCCCACGCGCGCCGCATCGTGCGCCTGAAGGACGGGAAGATCCGCGACGACGCCGCGAACGAGCGTTCGTCGAAGTTCGCGCCGCACGCCGCCCCCGCCTCCGCGTAGCCGGGCGAGCGCGCGGGGCGACTACGGCCCGTAGAGCAGCAGCCCGAACGTCTTGACCAGGAAGACGGCCATCTGGCCGCGGGTGTTCGGGTTGTTCGGGCAGTAGTTCCCGCCGCCGCAGCCGCCCGTGATGCCTTCGACGGAGAGTTGCTCGATCCAGTCGGCGAAGAGCGAGGGACACGGGACGTCGCCGAACATTCCCGTGCACGCGGGGGGCGTGTACGACGAACCGTGCTCCGCCTTCAGGAGGAAGGCCGCCATCTGGGCGCGCGTCACCGGGTTGCTCGGGCAGTAGTTCCCGCCGCCGCAGCCGCCGGTGATCCCTTCCGCCGCGAGCTCCTCGATCCAGTCCGCGAAGAGCGAGGGGCATGTCACGTCGCCGAAGACGCCGGAGCACGGGGGCGGCACGAACGTCGCGCCCCGCGCGGCCTTCAGCAGGAAGACCGCCATCTGGGCGCGCGTGACCGAGGTCGTCGGGCAGTAATCGCCGCCGCCGCAGCCTCCCGTGACGCCGTTGTGGAAGATGTTCTCGATGTAGGCGTAGAAGAGGTTCGAGGTCGCCACGTCCGGAAAACTCTGTCCGACGTGGAGGGTCCACGTCTTGGTGACCGAACCGATGACCGTCTCGAGCAGGGTCGCGTCCCAGTGCGAAGCGGGTCGCGTGCCGGCCACCGTGACCAGGTAGCAGTCGTCGGAGGCGAGATCCTTGCAGTTGTGCGTCGCGCCGGGGTTGACGTTGCCGTAGTTCGCGGAGGCGTCGTCGATGGCGTAGACGGGTCCCGCCGGCCCCGTGAAGTTGGAGGCCGCTCCCGCGAAGCCCAGGATCGGAATGGTCCCGGGATTGGTCCAGGCGGGGGCGACCTGAACCGTCTCGCCCGCCTCCAGGACGCCGTTCTGGTTGGAGCTCGACCCCGACACCGTCTGCTGGTCCACGGCGAGCGCGGGGGTCGCCCCCGTCAGGAGTAGCCGCGACACGACGCCGCCCTGCGAGCCGTCCTCGCCGTCGCTCTGCCAGCACACGGCGACGTCGCCGGAGACGGCCCCGGTGAAGGCGACGGAAGGAAAACCCTGGGCTCCGGTCGTGTGGGAATTGATCGTGAATTCGGTTCCCCTCGGCCGACCGCCCGCGTCGAACGACTGGCCGGCGATGTCCCCGGAGGGGTCGAACGCATCGGTCGTCCACGCGACGAGGAAGTCCCCGAAGGGTCCCATCGCGACCGCTGGCGACTGCTGGTACGAGGTCGTGTTCGTGTTCACGCGGAACTCGCCGTGAATGCGGTTGCCGGAGGGATCGAAGAGCTGTCCGAAGATGCCGGTGTGATCGCCATCCTGGCCGTCGCTGACCCAGACGACGACGAAGTCGCCGTTGCCGGCCATGGCGACGGAAGGATAGGCCTGGTTTCCGGTCGTGTAGGTGTTGACCTGGAATTCGCCGCCGACCGTGTTTCCGAGGGAGTCGTAACGCTGCGCGAAGACCCCGTATCCCGATCCGTCCTGTCCGGCGCTCTGCCAGACCACGACGAAGTCGCCGTACGGATCGGCGCCGATCGACGGATAGCGCTGGTTGCCGGTCGTGTAGGTGTTGACCTGGAAATGGCCCCCGAGGGGGTTGGCGGCGGCATCGAAGCGCTGGCCGGAGATTCCAATTCCGTCGCCGTCGCTCGCGTTGCTGTCCCAGACCACGGCGAAGTGGCCGGAGGCGCCGGCCATTCCGACCCGCGGCACCTCGTCGAACGTGCCGATCGGGGACACGTCGACGGAAAACTCCGACCCCACCGGCGATCCGGTGTTGTCGAAGAGCTGGCCGTAGATCGCGCCCGAGAACAGGTACGGTGAGTTCCAGACGACGACGAAGTTGCCCGAGGCGTCGGTCGCGACGTCCGGGCGATACTGGTCGCCGGTCGTGATGCTCGACGCCTGGAACTGCGGCGGGAGAAGACCGAGACCGGGGAAGAACTGGCCGAAGACGCCGTAGCCCGATCCGTCCTGGCCGTAGCTCTCCCACGCGATCACGAAGTCGCCGTTGGCGTCCCCGCCCGCGACCCGCGGGTAGATCTGATTGCCGGTCGTGTAGCCGTTGACGACGCCCTCGGGTGTGAACGCCGGCGCCTGAGCGGATGCCCGAAGCGCCGGGAGGGCGCCGAGAAGCAGCGGAGCGAGGAACCGTCGCGCGCGCATGTTCTCCCGAAGACTGAAATTCATTGTACTCCGGTCGCGCGCGGATCCGGCCGCGGGGCGCGGGATAGAATCCCGCCGCTCATGGCCACCGGCAAATTCCTGTTTCGCAAGGTCGAGAAGGCGATCGAGGCGATCGAGCGCGCCTCCGACCCTTCCGCGACCATCATGCAGACGGCCTCGACCGTCATCGAGCAGTTCTCCGACGTGCTCGGCGTGCGCGGCGGCCGTCTCTACGCCCATCGCGACGGCGGCTACGAGCTCGTCCGGACCTTCGGCGACGTGCCGGCGATCGAGCCGGGCCTCTTCGTCCCCGAGACGTACCCCCCGGTCGAGCGCGTGATCGACGAGGGCGTCGCGGTGATGGACCTGACGGCCCCCGGCGTCGACCCGGCGCTCGAGAAGCGTCTCGGCGCCGAGCGCTTCGCGGCGATCGCCACCGGCGACGACGAGTACATCCTCGCCTTCGCCGTGGACCCGACGGCGCCCGAGGACGATCTCATCGCCTCGCTCGGCATCCTGCGCCTCGCCGTGGACCAGAAGCTCCGCCAGGACCGCTACGTCTCGGCGCTGCAGGAGGCGCGCCGCATCCAGATGTCGATCCTCCCCAAGCGAGCGCTCCGCCGCGGCGAGCTCGAGGCCGCCGGGTTCACGACGCCCGCGGAGCTCGTCGGCGGCGACTATTTCGACTTCATTCCGGTGTCCGACCGCATCCTCGGCATCGCGATCGCCGACGCCTCGGGTCACGGTCTCCCGGCCGCGCTCCAGGTGCGCGACGTCTACACGGGCCTCCGGATGGCGGTCGAGCGCGACTTCAAGATCGTGCGGACCGTCGAGCGGCTGAACCGGATCATCCACGAGTCGAAGCTGACGACCCGGTTCGTCTCGCTGTTCTACGGCGAGATCGAGGACGCCGGCTCGGTCATGTACGTCAACGCGGGCCACCCGCACCCGCTGCACTTCCACGCGGACGGCGTCACCCCGCTGCTCCAGACTGGCCTCGTTCTGGGCCCGACCCCGAACGCCACGTACGCGCGCGGGTATCGCCGCTTCGAGCCCGGCGACGCGCTGCTGCTCTACACGGACGGCATGGTCGAGGCGCACGCGAAGGACGGCGAGGAGTTCGGCACCGGGAGGCTCTCGAAGGCGTTCCTCGAGGTGCGCGACCGACCGTGCGACGAGATCGCCCGCGAGCTCGTGCGCCGGGTGGAGGCGTGGACGGGAGGCGCCGCGCCCGAGGACGACCGCACCGTGGTCGTGATCAAGCGCCACCACGAGTCGGCGCCCCCCGAGGGCGAGCGCCGGACGACCGGCACGCTGCCGAAGATCGTTTCCTGACCGCGGCGAGGGAACGCCGCGCCGAAGCTCGGGCCGAACGGAGTGAGGGCCGGGCTTCGGAAGAGAGCAGCCTCGATCCTCAGCCCCGGTGCCGGCTCCGGAACCAGTCGGCCGTCTTCTTCAGGCCGTCCTCGAGCCGCGTCCACGGCGGGAGTTCGAAGTCGCGGCGGACGAGCGAGCCGTCGAGCACGCTCCGCATCTGTTCCCCCGCGGGCGCGGGCACGTGCGGCGGCGTCGCGGTGTAGCCGTACTCCTTCGCGAGCAGTTCGAAGAGGCGGTGGACCGACGTCTCGACGCCCGTGCCCAGGTTCCAGACGCCGCTCTTCTCGCTCCTCGACGCGCGGGCGGCGGCCTCGACGAGATCGCCGACGAACACGTAGTCCCGCGTCTGCTCGCCGGTGCCGTTGATCTTCAGGGGCCGGTTCCCGAGCATCGCCTCCGAGAAGATCGCCACGACGCCGGCCTCGCCGGTGCCGTCCTGCGACGGGCCATAGACGTTGGCGTAGCGGAAGACCCGGGTCGAGAGCCCGTGCACCACCCGGTAGTAGTGCATGTACTTCTCGATCGAGAGCTTGGCGCAGCCGTAGGGCGAGACGGGGTTGGTCGGGTGGCTCTCGGTCGCAGGGCGGCCGCCCTCCGGCTCGCCGTAGATGGCGCCCCCCGTGGAAGCGAACAGGACGTGCTTCGTCCCCGCGCGGCGCATCGCCTCGAAGAGCTTGAGGCTGCCGATGATGTTGGCGCGCGCGTCGCCGATCGGGTCCGACACGGAGTGGCGCAGGTCGATCTGCGCCGCATGGTGCGAGACGAAGTCGATCTTCTCCTCGGAGAGCAGGGGAGCGAGGTCGGTCTCGGCGATGTCGGCCTCGACGAACCGCGCCTCCCTCGGCAGGCGCTCCGTCCGGCCCGAGGAGAGATCGTCCACGATCACGACACGATGGCCGTCCGCGAGGTGCCGTTTCGCCATGTGCGAGCCGATGAAGCCCGCGCCGCCCGTCACGAGGATGTTCATAGAATCCCTTCCGTCCCGCGCTCGCATGATAGCCAACAAACGCCCCGATTCCCGGCTGGACTTCGATCCCCGCGCGATGGGTCTCGCCGAGCCCTCGCGCGCGTTCTACCGCCGTCCCACGGTCGCCGTCGCACGCGCGCTCGTCGGCGCCTGGATCGCCCGCCGAGTTCGTGGGCGCTGGTACGGCGGACGGATCGTCGAGACCGAGGCGTACCTGGGGCCGGGGGACCGCGCGGCGCACTCGTGGGGAGGCCGGCGCACGGAGCGCGTCGAGCCGATGTATGCCGAAGGCGGGCACCTCTACGTGTTCCTCGTGTACGGCATGCACCACTGCGCGAACGTCGTGACGCGCGCGGCGGGCGTGCCCGAGGCGGTGCTGCTCCGGGCCGCGGAGGGGCCGGCGGGCGCGCCCGCGCGGCTGATGGCCGGCCCGGGGAAACTCTGCGCGGCCCTCGGGATCACCGTGGCGGACAGCGGGCGCGACCTCGCGGGCGAGGGCCCGATCCGGATCTTCGCGCGGCGCAGCCGGCGGCCGGACATCGGGATCTCCGCGCGGATCGGCGTCGACTACGCGGGCGAGGCGAAGGACTGGCCGCTGCGTTTCTACGACCGCGGCTCGGCCGCGGTCTCTCGTCTAGTGAGGTAGGAGCGGCAGCTGCCCCGGCCCGGGCTCCGACGTCGCGACCACGGCGTTCTTGCCGCCGTGCTTGGCGCGGTAGAGCGCCGCGTCGGCCTTCTCCACGAGGTCCCGCTTCTCCGGCGCGTCCTCGGGATACGTCGCGAGGCCGATCGACACGGTCGCGCGGAGGACCTGGCCGGACTCGGGCATGCGGAAGAGCCGTTCGTCGATGCGGCGCCGCACGCGCTCGGCCACGAGGACGGCTTCGCTCGCGGGCGTCTCCGGCAACACCAGCGCGAACTCGTCGCCGCCGTAGCGGGCGAGGAGGTCCATGTCGCCGCGGACCTCGCCGCGGATCTCCGCGACGATGCCCTGAAGGACCGCGTCGCCGACCGGATGGCCGAAGCGGTCGTTGATCGACTTGAAGTCGTCGATGTCGAGCATGAGGACGGTGAGGGGCCGGCCGACCCGCTCGGCGCGGCCGATCTCGCGCTGCAGGACCTCCTGGAAGTGGCGGTGGTTGTAGGCCCCGGTCAGCGAGTCGCGGATCGACTGCTCTCGGGCCTCGTTGTACGACCGCGCGCTCTCGATTGCGGCGACGGCCTGGTTCGCGAAGATCTCGATCGCGCGGATCGTCTCCGCGGTCGGGCGCCGGCCGCCGCGCGGCTCGTCGACCTGGAGGTACCCGAGCAGACGGTCCTCCGAGTAGAGCGGCACCCAGAGCAGCTCTCCGGCCGACCAGGCCTCGTCGGCGAGGACGCGGTCGGATCCGGCGAGGCGGAGCGGGCCGCTGTCGCCGCGCGGGCGTTCCCGCACGTGGAAGGAGCGGGAGACCCGGTTCTTGTCGTTCCAGTGGCGCGTGACCTCTTCCGCGGGCACGCTCTCGCGGCGGAGCGCGTCCCAGGTCTCGTCCATGCCGAAGTGGGCGCGCGGCGTGAAGACGCCCTTCTCGCGGTCGTAGAGGCACAACACGACGCGCTCGTACCCGAGGCTCCCGGCGACCGCGCCCGCAATCGACTGGAACAGGTCGTCGAGCGTGGGCTTGCGTTTGAGGTCGTTCGAGATCTCGAGGATCCGGTCGAGCGTCTCGGCGCGCTCGCGGTTGCGCTCCGAGAGATCCTGGATCTGGGCACGGATGGCGCGGTCCTGGAGGACCAGCGCGATGTGGTCGGCGAGGACGCGCAACGAGGCGAGCGATTCGGGGGCGTGGATCTCGGACGACGCGCTCTCGAGGACGAGGAGACCGGAGTGCATCTCGAACGTGGAGAGCGCCAGGCGCACCTGGTACGGCGCCTGGGGCGCCAGGCGCAGCTCGCGGGCGTCGCCCACGGAAGACTCGCACGAGCCGGCGCCGCGGTCGGGGGCGCGCTCGTCCAGGCGATTGCGCCGCGCCCAGGCGACGACCTCGTCGCGCCCCGCACGGGCCCCCTCCGAGACGTGCACCGCGAGCTCGTCCCCCGTCCCGGTCCACTCGACGATGGCCATCGCGTCCATCGGGGCCAGCCGGGCGAGCGCGGTGAAGACGCGTTCGTACCGGTCGACGCGCGCGCTGCCGCTGAAGGAGAGCGAGATGTCGCGCATCGCGTCGAGCTCCCGGTTGCGCCGCGAGATCTCCTCCACGCGCCGCTCCATCGAGGAGAGGTTCCGCATCACGAACGACGCGAGCACGACCGGGAAGAAGGCGAGCAGGGAGCCGGCCGGGCCGTAGGCGGGGTAGATCAGCACCTCGAGGACGACGATCGGCGCCAGCACGGCGAGGGCCACGAACTGGAAGAGGCCGATCTCCGGCAGCTGGCGGCGCGCGACGAGGCCGGTCAGGTCGAGGTACGCGAAGACGAGCCCGGTGTTGACCAGGAAGAAGACGAGCAGCACGGCCACGGCGAGCGCGCCGACGGCCACCGCACCGCTGCCGGCCGGGTGGAGCGCATCGGCGAACAGCGCCGCGGCCGCGTAGGCGATGGACAGCTGGGCGAGGTCGAAGGCGTTCGGGAGCGTCCATCGGCGGTTCTTGCCGAGGAGCTTGGCGATGGCATCCGACGACGCGCAGACGAGCATCGCGGCGCCGGGGGAGCGCAGGAGAAGGATCGCCGGCACGATGGCGGCCGCCTCGAAGCCGACGTAGTTGCCGGCGTAGCGCACGCGCAGCCGGAAGGCGAGGACGCCGAGCCCGATGAAAAAGAGGATTTCGGGGAACCGCGCCCAGGGAATGTCCGGCGACAGGACGGCGAGCAGCGCCGCGCCTCCGGCGCAGACACCGACCTGAAGCAGGTAAAGCGTCCGCGGCCGCCCCCCCGACGAGCGCATCCTAGGGTTCTCCTCCGAAAGAGCCATTTTACACGGGAGGGAGGGCGGGCCGGTCAGCGCGACTTGAAGCGGATGACGCCGTCTTTCAGGAACTTGTGAATGATCATGAGGACCTCGAGCTCCTTCATCGGCGAGATCTTCATGATCGCCTTCACGTCCCACTGGCCGTTGATCCGCGACAGCACGAAGCCCTCGTGCGGCGAGAACGGCCGCTCGGTCAGGCTGTGGAGCGGGACCGCGAGCTCGGGGACCTTCTCGCCGGAGACGCCGTCCTTCGCGAGGACCGACTTGATCTCCCGCTCGGCGTCGCGGAGCGCGTCGGCGGCCCGCCCGTCGGTGGGGTCGAGCTCATGGGCGACCTTGAACATCCGGTACGCCGCCTGGGGATCCTCCTTCATCTGCGAGCGGCCGCGCTGCAGGAAGTGATCCACCTCCGAGACGCCGGGACCGAGCACGGGAGCCGACGGGCGCGGAGGGCCCTGTGTGAGCCGCATCGTGCCGCTGCGGAGCCCTTCGGAGATCAGCTTGGAGACGGTGAACTCGGCGTTGTGCGTGTGGAGGGCGATCTCCTCGACCGTCCGCTGCCCGTCGACGTAGGGGACGATGAGCTTCTCGCGGTCCGTCAGCACGTCCATGTCGAGCGGCCGCAGGATCTCGGGGACGACCCCCGAATCGGGCACCCGCTGCCGGATGACCTGCCACTCGTCGTACCGGCGCGAGCCCTCCATGATGATGCCGGTGACGTCGAGCGAGAGGGCGATCATCTTCTGGTCCGGCAGCTGCCCCTCGACGAACTCGAAATCGCCCTCGGGCCAGAGGAAGATGTCGTAGATCGACTCCTCCGCCTTCTTCTTCATCAGGCGCAGGAGGTCCGACTCGGCGATGGCGTTGATCATCACGAGGATCTTGCCGAGGAGGATCTGCGACTCCTCCTGGACCTCCATGGCCATCTTCAGCTCCTCCTCGGTGATGTACCCGTGGGAGACGAGGAAGTGGCCGAGATACTCCCTCTGGTCCGACGAGGAGGTGGACGCGATGCGGCCCTCCTGGAAATAGAGCCGCTTCTCGACTCCGCGGCCGTCGACCAGGAGCGTTCCGGTCTTCGAGCCGAGCGAGAGCCACTGCAGCAGCTCCCCGAGCTGCATCGTCCTTAAATTTCCTGTGATGCCCAATGAACGGGTATTTTAGCGCAAGCGATTGTCGCACCTCGATTTGGCACTCCGTCTGGGGCGACGGGGCACCGGGGTCAGGCTGAAGCCTGACCCCGCTTACTCCATAGGCGGGTTGTACGACGCGACGCCGGTGACGGCCTCTCCGATGACGAGCGTGTGGATGTCGTGGGTGCCCTCGTACGTGTAGACGCTCTCGATGTTGGCGAGGTGGCGGAAGACCGGGTATTCGTTGACGACGCCGTTCGCGCCGAGCGTCTCGCGGGCGAGCTTGGCGCACTCGCGGGCGACCCAGACGTTGTTCCGCTTCGCCATCGAGACGTGGTGCGGCTTCATCGTCTTCTCGTCCTTCATCTTCCCGAGCTTCCACGCGAGGAGCTGTCCCTTCGTGATCTCGGTGATCATCCACGCCAGGCGCTCCTGCACGAGCTGGTGCGCGGCGATCGGCCGGTCCTTCCACTGCTTGCGGCTCTTCGAATAGTCGAGCGCCGCCTGGTAGGTCGCCATCGCGCTGCCGATCGCGCCCCAGGCGATGCCGTAGCGGGCCTGCGTCAGGCACGACAGGGGACCCTTGAGTCCCTCGACGCCCGGCAGGATGTTCTCGGCGGGGACGCGGCAGTCCTCGAAGGCGAGCTGCGAGGTCACCGAGGCGCGGAGCGACATCTTGCCCTTGTGCTCGAACGTGGAGAAGCCCTTCGTCCCCTTCTCGACGAGGAAGCCGCGGACGATGCCGCCGAGCTTCGCCCACACGACCGCGACGTCGGCGACCGAGCCGTTCGTGATCCAGGCCTTCGCGCCGTTTAAGACGTAGGACGAGCCGTCCTTCTTCGCGACGGTGCGCATGCCGCCGGGGTTCGAGCCGAAGTCGGGCTCGGTCAGTCCGAAGCAGCCGATCGCCTCCGCCTTCGCGAGCCTGGGGATCCACCGGTCCTTCTGCTCCTTCGAGCCGAAGGCGTGGATCGGGTACATGACGAGACCGGACTGCACGGAGACGAAGGAGCGCAGCCCGGAGTCGCCGCGCTCGAGCTCCTGCATGATCAGGCCGTAGGAGATGTTGTCGAGGCCAGGCAGCCCGTAGTCCGAGATCGTCGAGCCGAACACCTGGAGCTCCGCGAGGCCGGGGACGAGCTCCTTCGGGAAGCGCCCCTCCCAGGCCGCCTCCTCGATGATGGGCAGGACCTTCTCGTCGACGAAGTCGCCGACGGTGTCGCGGACGAGCCGCTGCTCCTCGGTCAGAAGGACGTCGAAGTCGAGGTAGTCGGCTCTGGTCGCCAAGGAATGTCCTCCTCGAAAAGGGGGCGATCGTATCCCGGATGCCGTCGGCCTCCAACCCTGGGGGCCGGAGACGCCGGGAATCCGCTCGCCGGGTTACACTTTTCCGAGGAATGAGCAACTTCATCGGCGGGTCGGCGTACGCGATGGTGCGCGACATCGCGGAGGGCTACATCATCACCTCGGAGTTGACGTTCAAGAAGTTCCAGGCCGCCGACTTCCAGACGTTCGCTTTCGAGCTCGACAAGCTGCTCCGCGAGATCCGCGGCGCCGTCCCGCCGACGGGCGACGTCGACGCGACGCAGAAGCGCCAGCGGCGCATGCAGCGCCTCCAGCAGGCCCTGACGATCGCCAACAACGTCCGGTCGCGGAAGCGGTGAGCCGCGGAGGCGGCGGCGCCTCCCGACCCGGACGCGAAACGGCGCTCGCGGCCCTCTTCTTCCTGGCCGCGACGGTCCTGATGACGTGGCCTCAGGCGCTCCACGTCGGCGACGCGATGGCCGACATCTGGGACGCCAAGCTGAACGCCCGGATTCTCCAGTGGGACTACCACCAGTCGACGCACGATCCAGGGCGCCTCTTCGACCTCAACTTCTTTCATCCGGCGCACGACGTGCTCGCGTTCTCGGAGAACCTGTGGGGCGTCTCCCTCTTCGGATGGCCGCTCCTCGCGGTCGGCATGTCGCCCCTCGTCAATTTCAACTTCCTCCTCCTGCTCGGAATCTTCCTCTCGGCGCTCGCCGCGTGGGCGCTCGCGCGGTACGTGTCCGGCGACCCGCTCGCCTCGGTCGTCGCCGGCCTCGTCTACGCCTTCGTGCCCTGGCGGTTCTCTCAGCTGTCGCATCTGCAGCACCAGTGGGGCGGGTTCCTGTGCCTGCTGTTGCTCTTCCTGCTCCGCTATCTCGACCTCGGAGGGCGGCGGGACCTGGCGCTCTTCGCGCTGTTCTTCGCGTGGAATGTCCTTTCCAACGTGCATTACGGTCTCTTCTCCGGGCTCCTCGTGGCGCTCGTCCTCGGCTTCTACGCGGTCGAAAGAGGCGGGGCGGTGCGCGCGCGGGTCCTCGCGGCGGCGGCGGCCGCGGTCGCCGGGGGGCTGGCGTTTGTCCCGTTCGCCCTCGCGTACCGCCGTGCCGAGCGGCTGTACGGGATGCGCCGCTACTTCACGGAGATGCTCTTCTACTCCGGGAGGTGGAGTGACTTTCTCTCGGCGGGAATCCTCAATCGCTTCTGGGGGCCGATCACGCGGGACTGGCGAGCCGCCGAGGGCGACTTCTTTCCGGGGCTCGCCGCGCTCGGGCTCGCGGTGGTCGCGCTCGTCGCGGTCCGGCGGTCGCCGGAAGCCGCGGTCGCGCCCCGGCCCCGTCGCCGCCGCGTCACGGTCCACGTCCTGGACGCCCTGATCGTCCTCTCGGCGGTCCTCTGGATCGCGGCCAGCGTGCATCCCGGGCTTCGCCTCGGTCGGATCTCGGCCGGCGACCCGGGCCGCGCCGTCGTCTGGGTGACGGCTCTCGCCGCCGTGCGCCTCGCCGTCGCCTTCCCGGGCCGTTCGTCGTGGGCGAACGCCGGCGATTGGCTCCGGCGGTCTCGCGTGCCGCCGCACGTGGCGCTCTTCGCCGCCGTGGGGATGCTCGGCGTCGTCATC
Source organism: Acidobacteriota bacterium (assembly GCA_027307335.1). Taxonomy (GTDB): domain Bacteria; phylum Acidobacteriota; class Thermoanaerobaculia; order UBA5066; family Gp7-AA6; genus DAHUXD01. Next base: position 177,958 of record DAHUXD010000014.1, on the reverse strand, counting down.
GCGCTCGGCGGCCACACTCCCTTCTACCGCTTTCTCTTCCAGTCCTTCGGCGCGGTCTTTCGTTCGATCCGCTCTCCGGCCCGCGGCATCGTCCTGTTCCACCTCGCGCTCGCCGTGCTCGCGGCGTGGGGACTCGCCGAGCTCCTCCGGCGGCGCGCGCCGGAAGCCCGAAGGGCGTGGACCGCGGCCGCGGTCGCCGCTCTCGCGTTCGAATACCGGGCGTTTCCCCTCGCGTTGCATCCCGTCGACTCCGCGGCGCCGCCCGTGTATCGCTGGCTCGCGTCGCAGAGCCTGCCCGATGCCGTGGTCGAATGGCCGCTGGGCACTCTCTACGACTTCGATTACGTCTTTCGCCAGGCGCAGCACGGACGGGACCTGATCAATGGCTACTCGGGCTTTTTCCCCGAGCCGTACCGCCGGCTCCAGCTCGCGCTGGAGCGGCGGCCGATCCCCGACTCGGTCTGGGCGCAGATGGGGGAGCTCGGGGCGTGCGTCCTCGTCTATCACCCCCACGTCCGCGAGGGCATCTTCGTGGCCGCCTACGCGGATGTGCTCGACCGCGCCATGGCCTCCGGCGGGCTCGAACTGGTGCGGAGCTTCCCGCACGGCGACGACCGGGACTTCGTGTTCGTTCCCGCGGGTTCGACGGAGACGGGCGGGCTGCGGGAGCGCGGGGACGATCTCGCCCGGTCTCGAACGGCTCTCGATTTGCGGATCGCCCGGGTGCGCGCCGACGGGATGCGCCTGGCGCCGCCGTTCGGCTACCTCGACGCGCCGCGCGAGGCGCGGACCGTCGCGCCCGGCGACTGGGCGTTCGGGTGGACGCTCGACGATTCCGGAATCGCCGACGTGCGCGCCCGGACCGAGGCCGGCCCCGTTCCCGTGGCCGCGCACCTCCCGCGCGAGGGACTCCAGCGCCTCTACCCGGAGTACACGGAGTCGGACCGGGGCGGGTTCGCCTTCCGCATTCCCGATCTCGCTCCGGGAACGCACCGCCTGACGGTGACGTTCGTCGCGCGGGACGGAGGCACGACCGTGATCGAGCGGACGTTCCGGATCGCCCCGCGGGAGCCGGGCGTCACGGAGTCTCCGCAACCGACCGCGGGGGAGCGGCGGCCGTGACGCGGGCGGGCTTGCGGGCCGCGACGTAGATCTCGGCGCTCTTCCCGTGGTCGCCGCCGTACCGGAGCTCCTCGACGGCGAAACCGAGCGTCTCCAGCGTGTGCCGCACCTCGGGCTCCGTGTACGTCCGCACGCGGCCGGGGCTGCGCGAGGCGAGGTCGAGGCCCTCGAGGAAGGCCCTCGTGTACTCTGGGGAGAGGTGATTCGGAAACTGCCCGACGAAGACCCCGCCCGGGCGGAGCACGCGGAAGGCGTCGCGGAGGTAGCGGGCGGCGTCCTCCTTCTCGAGGTGCTGGAGCACGAGGAACGAGAAGACGACGTCGAAGCGCTCGTCCTCGAAGGAGCGGAGGAACTCGTCGTTGCCGACCTCGCGCAGATGGACGTTGCCCAGGCCCTCGAGGCGCTTCCGGGCGCGCGCGAGCATCTCGCCCGAGACATCGACGGCCCAGAGCTCGCCGACGAGCGGCGCGAGGTAGCGCTCGACGCGGCCGACGCCGCAGCCGATGTTGAGCACGGCGTCGCCGCCGCGGAGCCAGCGGCGGACGCGCTCCGCGTCGCCCTTTCCGCTCTCCTCGAACTGCTCGGGCGTCGCCCCCGTCAGGATCGCGTCGTGGGCGTCGGCGCGGGCCGCGGAGTTCCAGGCGGCCTTGTAGCCGTCCTGGGCCGGCGCGGCCGCCGGGGCCGGTGCGGCCCGATTTCCCACCAGGGCGCGCAGCACGCTCTTGAGGCTCGTCATCGAAGCGGCTCGGAATAGTAGCCGAGTCGCGCGGACGTCTTCCGGCGGGAGCGGCGTCCCGCGGTCCTGGATCGCGCTCCTCGTGCTCGCCGGCGCCGCGCGCCTCCTCCTCCAGGTGCTGGCGATGCCGCCGTACGCCGGGCTCGACGAGGGCTTTCACGTCGCGCGCATCTCCTTCGTCGCGGCCGCGGGGCGTCAGCCCTCGGCCGACGAGCCGTCGGTCGCGCGGTACTTCTTCCGCTCGTTCAACGCGCTCGGGGACGCGCCGCCGAGCTTCGGGATGGTCAATGCAGGATGGGCGAGGCTGCTCGCGGACCGTCCCCACGGCTGGAGGGACGTGCCGCTCGACGGGGCCGCGCGCGCCGACCTCGTCGCCCCGAACTACGAGGCGCAGCAGGCCTCGCTCTACTACGCGCTCGCGGCGCCGCTCGACCGCCTCTTCGGAACGACGCAGCTCCGGGAGCTGCTCATCCTGAGGCTCCTCGCGGTGCCGCTCGGGTGCGCGACGGCGCTCGCGACCGGGCTCCTGGCGGCGCGGCTCTGGGGGCGGCCGGGATTTCTGGCCGGCCTGCTCCTCGTCGCCACGCCGACTTGGATCACGCTCGTCGCGCGCGCGGGCAACGACGCGCTCGCCTGCGCGGCGCTCGCCGTCGCCCTGCTCCTCTCGGCGCGGCCGGGCGAGTCCTGGCCGTCCCGGATCGGCGAGGCCGCGAGCTGGGCCGTCGCGGCGGCCGCGAAGCTCTACGCGTGGCCGGCCGCGCTGCTCCTTCCGCTCCTCTGGCCGCGGGACGCGTCGCGGACGCGGCGGCTCGTCGTCGTCCTCGCGATCGTCGTCTCGGTGGCCGCGACGGCGCGCGACCTGCAGGCGCGGACGGGGAACCCGACGGGCAAGTTCGAGCTGCGGGCCCCCGGCGGAGTGCCTCTCTCCGGCGATTCGGTCCGGAGCGTCGCGGCGCTCCCGTGGCTCGATTACGCGAAGGTGTTCGCCGGCTCCGCCATCTGGACGAGCGGCCCGCACGCCGATTTCTTGAAACCCGTCGGCGTGGTCCTCTTCCTGCTTCCCTGGGCGGTCCTCGCGGCGCTCGCGGTCACGGCGTGGCCCGACCTGCCGCGCCGCCGGTTGGCTCTCCTCCTCGCCGCGGCCGGCGTCTTCGCCGCGGCGGAGCTCGGGCAGGCGTGGGGCGCGATCCGCCAGGCGATGCGCGGGCATCCGACGGCCGGCGCGGGGCTGGCCGGCTGGTATCTGCACGCCTTCGATCCGATCTGGTACGGGGTCGGGCTCGGCTTCGCGATCGCCGCGTCGGCCGCGCGGCGGCGCGCCGGACTCGTGGCGGCCGCGCTCGTCCTCGCGCTCGCCGCCGACGTCTGGGTCACGGAGTTCGCTCTGTTTCCCGACTACGCCGGGCTCGCGTCGCCGGAGACCCCGGGCGCGCTGTTTCGCTGGGGCGGCGGCGCGGCCGGGCCGTCCCTGGTCCGGCTCGGAACGTACGGCCTCGCGATGCCCTCGCCGGGTCTCGGCATCGCGCTGCGCGCTCTCGAGGCGGTGACGTTCGCGGCCCTGGCCGTGTTCGCCCTGCGGCCCGGATTCGCCTCGCCGGCGCGGGCCGAGGCGCGAAAGACCGTATAATCCCGCGCCTTTATGGAAGCGACCGCGATTTCGAAGATCGGACAGAGGGCGGGCTCGACCGCGCGCGTGCGGGGCTGGCTCTACAACAAGCGCTCGTCCGGCAAGATCCAGTTTCTCATCGTCCGCGACGGGACCGGCTACGTCCAGTGCGTCGTGCCGCGGGCCGACGTCTCGCCGGAGACGTGGGAGGCCGCCGAGAAAGCGACGCAGGAGTCCTCGCTCGCGGTGACCGGCGCGGTGCGCGAAGACCGGCGCGCCCCGGGCGGCTTCGAGATGAGCGCGACCGCCGTCGAGATCCTGGGCCCCTCTCCCGAGTACCCGATCTCGCCGAAGGAGCACGGCGTCGACTTCCTCATGAACCTCCGCCACCTGTGGATGCGCTCCTCCCAGCAGCACGCGGTGCTGCGGGTGCGCTCCGAGATGGAGCAGGCGATCGCCGACTTCTTCTACGAGCGCGAGTTCGTCCGCATCGACTCGCCGATCCTGACGGGCTCCTCCGTCGAGGGGACGTCGACGCTCTTCGAGACCGACTACTTCGGCGACAAGGCGTACCTCTCGCAGTCGGGCCAGCTCTACCTCGAGCCGGCCGCGGCGGCGTTCGGGAAGGTGTACTGCTTCGGTCCGACCTTTCGCGCGGAGAAGTCCAAGACGCGCCGCCACCTGACCGAGTTCTGGATGGTCGAGCCGGAGGTCGCGTTCCTCGAGTTCGAGGGACTCTGCGAGCTCGCCGAGGACTTCGTCGTGTTCCTCGTCCGGCGCGCGCTCGAGCGCTGCGGGGAGGACCTCAAGCGCCTCGAACGGGACGGGACGAAGCTCGAGAAGGTCCAGAAGCCCTTCCCGCGGATCACGTATCGCGAGGGGATCCGGCACCTCCAGCAGAAGGGGTTCCCGGTGAACTTCGGGGACGACCTCGGCGCCGACGAGGAGACGGCGCTCTGCGCGGAGTCCGAGCGGCCGCTGATCGTGTCGCGCTTCCCGACGGCCATCAAGTCGTTCTACATGCAGCCGGACCCGCAGGACCCCGAGGTCGTGCTGGGCCTCGACATGCTCGCGCCCGAGGGCTACGGGGAGATCATCGGCGGCTCGCAGCGCATCCACGACCTCGCGCTGCTCGAGAAGCGCCTCGAGGAGCACAAGCTCCCGCGCGAGGCATACGAGTGGTACCTCGACGTGCGCCGCTACGGCACCTTTCCGCACGCGGGCTTCGGCATGGGGCTCGAGCGCCTGGTGGCGTGGGTCTGCGGCATCCATCACCTGCGGGAGGCGATCCCGTATCCGCGAACGTTGAAGCGCATCTATCCATGAGCCCTGAGCCCTGAGCCGATGCCCTCGAAGCCCCTGCCCACCGTCGGCGTCGTCTCGCTCGGCTGCCCCAAGAACCTCGTGGACACCGAGGTGATGCTCGGGCACCTGAAGCGCGCCGGGCACGAGATCGTGCCGGACGCCGACGCGCGCGTCGTCGTGGTCAACACGTGCGGGTTCATCGACCGCGCCAAGGAGGAGTCCGTCGAGGCGATCCTCGAGCAGGTCGAGCGCAAGAAGCGAGGCGAGATCGAGCGCGTCGTGGTCGCCGGCTGCATGGTGCAGAAGTACGGCCGCGAGCTCGCCGGCGAGATCCCGGAGGTCGACGCGTTCGTCGGTCTCGACGAGCTCGAGTATGCGCCGGCGGCGGCGGCCGGGCTGCCGACGCTCCCGCGCTTCACCGACAAGCCGCTCGCGACCCGCCTCTACGACGAGCTCTCGCCGCGCGTCCTCTCGCGACACCGCGGGTACGCCTACCTGAAGGTCGGCGAGGGCTGCGACAATCCCTGCACCTTCTGCACGATCCCGCAGATGCGCGGCCGCCAGAGGAGCCGCACGATCGCCTCTCTCGTCGCCGAGGCGCGGAGCCTCGAGGCGCAGGGCGTCTCGGAGCTCGTGCTCGTCTCCCAGGACACGACGCGCTACGGCGACGACCTCGGCCTCGGGCGCGCGGGGCTGACGCGGCTCGTCGAGGCGCTGCTCGCGGAGACGGCGTTCCCCTGGATCCGCTTCCTCTATGCCTATCCGAAGACGCTCGACGAGTCCGTGCTCCGCCTGATGGCTTCGGAGCCCCGCTTCGTGCCTTACGTCGACATCCCGCTCCAGCACGTCGCGCGGCCGATCCTCGGCGCGATGCGCCGGGGCGGCGACGGCGCCGCGTACCTCGCGATGATCCGCCGCATGCGCGAGATCGTCCCCGAGATCGCGGTCCGCACGACGTTCATCGTCGGCTTTCCGGGGGAGGGAGAGGAGGAGTTCCGGCAGCTGGTCGAGTTCGTGCGCGAGGCCGAGCTCGACAACGTCGGCGCCTTCGCCTACTCGCCGGAGCCGGGGTCCGGGTCCGAGCCGCTCGGCGACCCGGTGCCGGCGGCGGAGAAGGAGCGGCGCCGCGAGTTCGTCCTCTCCGTGCAGCAGCCGATCTCGCGCGCGCGGCTGCGGCGGCTGAAGGGGACCGTGGTTCCCGCCCTCGTCGAGGGACCCTCCGACGAGTCCGAGCACCTGCTCGAGGGCCGCCTTCGCACCCAGGCGCCCGAGATCGACGGGCGCCTCCTCGTCACCGACACCGGAGATCGCGGGCTCGGGCCCGGGCAGGTCGTGTCGGTCCGCATCGAGCGGACGTTCGACTACGACGTCTCCGGCGCGGTCGTGCCGTAGCCCCGGCGCCGCGCTCCGTCGCATGCAAGTCGTCCGCGATCCTCTCCGTACGACCGACCTGCCGCGGGGCGGCGTCGGGACGATCGGCAACTTCGACGGCGTCCACCTCGGCCACCGGAAGATCCTCGAGAGCGTGGTCGCGCGGGCGCGCGCCGTCGGCCGGCCCTCGTTCGCGATCACGTTCGAGCCCCACCCGATGGCGGTTCTCCGGCCCGACCAGGCGCCGCGGCGGATCCAGACCCTTCGACAGAAGGAGGAGGCGATCGAGGCGATCGGCGTCGAGACGCTCCTCGTCGTCCCGTTCACCCGCGATCTGTCGCTCATGGAGCCGGAAGACTTCGTCCGGGCGCTCCTGCGCGACCGGCTCGGCGCGTCGGAGATCCTGGTGGGCGCGCACTTCGCCTTCGGGCGCGGCAAGCGCGGCGACATCGCCCTGCTCGCGCGGCTCGGCGCGGAGTGCGGCTTTGCGGCGTCCGCCGTCGAGGAGGTCGTGGTCGACGGCGCGCCGGTCTCCTCGACCCGCATCCGGCGGGCGCTCGAGCGCGGCGCGATCGGCGAGTCGAACGCGATGCTCGGCCGCGAGTACGAGCTCGACGGTCTCGTCGCGCGGGGCGACCGCCTCGGACACCAGATCGGCGTGCCGACGATCAACCTCGAGCCCGAGAACGAGCTGCCGCCGGCGGACGGCGTCTACGTCACCGAGATCGAGATCCGCTCCTTCGGCCGGCGCTTCCCGAGCGTCTCGAACATCGGCCGGCGCCCCACCCTCTACGAGGACTTCGCGACGACGATCGAGACGTTCGTCCTCGACTTTTCGGCCGACGTCTATGGCGAGCGGGTGCGCCTCTTCTTTCTCGAGCGCCTGAGGGAGGAGCGGAAGTTCCCCTCGATGATGGACCTGAAGGCGCAGATCCAGAACGACGTGGCCGCGACGCGCGAGTACTTCGGACGCCGGAAGGCGCCGGGCGGCGCGTCGTAGATCGTCTTCGCCATCCTGCGGCGTCAGCGCCGCCGGGGATGGGCCGTGACCGGGTCCGCGCCGCGCAGACGGAAGCGTTCCCGCTCACACTTCCAGCCGGTCACCGGACCTTGCCACGATGGAATAGAGCGCCGGCATCAAGAAGACGCTGATCAGCAGGCGGGAGAAGAGGCCCCCGACGATGACCAGCGCGAAGGGGCGCTGCGAATCGGATCCGACACCCGTCGACATCGCGGCGGGAAGCAGGCCGAGCGCCGCCACGAGCGCCGTCATCATGATGGGCCGGAGCCGCAGCAGGGCCGCCTCGCGCGTCGCCTCGGCGATTCCCTTTCCGGCGAGGCGCAGCTCGTTCGCATAGGAGATGTAGACGACCGCCGTCTGGACGGAAACGCCGAAGAGCGCCAGAAAGCCGATCCCCGAGGACACGGAGAAGGGAGTTCCCGTCAGGCGCAGGGCGAGCAGCCCCCCGACGGGCGCCGAGAGGAGCACGCCGGCCATCGTGATCAGGGGGAACTTCAGGTTGCTGTAGAGGGCGAAGAGCAGGAGGAAGATCAGGAACAGCGTCAGGGGAAGAATGAAGCGCAGCTGCTCCCGGGAGTTCGTGTACTCCTTGTATTCGCCGCCCCAGACGGCCCGGTATCCTTCCGGCAGGCGGACTTTCGCCGCCACCTGGGCGCGGGCGTCTTCGACCGCGCCCGCAAGGTCCCGACCCTCGACCGAGTACTGGACGCCGATGAAGCGCGAGTTGTCTTCCCGGTAGATGAAGGAGGCGCCGCTGACGAGCTGAATGTCGGCGAGCTCCTTGATCGGGACGTGCTGGCCGCCCGGGGTCGCGATCAGGATGTTGCCGATCGCCTCGGGCGTCTCGCGGAACCGGGGCTCGAGGCGAACCACCAGGTCGAAGAGCTTTTCGCCCTGAACGACCTGCGTCGCCGCCGCTCCTCCGACGGCCGCCTCGATGACGCCGTTGACGTCCGCGACGTTCACGCCATAGCGGGCGATCTTGGCGCGGTCCACGGTGACCGTGAGGCTCGGTTGCCCGAGCTCCTCGACGAGCGTCACATCTTTGATGCCGCGAACGCGTTCGAGGACCCGCTTGATCTCCTTCCCCTTGGTCTCGAGGACCGAGAGATCCGACCCGAAGACCTTCACGGCCAGGGAGCTCTTCAGGCCCGTCTCCGCTTCGTCCACCGCGTCCTCGGCCGGCTGCGTGTAGTTGAAGATGATGCCGGGGAACGCCTGGAGCTTCTTGTCGATCGCGGCGATGAGGGCCGGCTTGGTGCGGTACGGGCCCTTCCACTCCGAATAGGGCTTCAAGCCGACGTAGAACTCGCAGTTGAAAAAACCGGTCGGGTCCGTCCCGTCGTCCGGGCGCCCGTGCTCGGAGGCGACGACGGTCACCTCCGGAAACGAGCGCAGAAGCGCCCGGATCTGCGGAGAGATCTTCGACGACTCCTCGAAGGAGATCGTGTAGGGCATCGTCGCGCGGATCCAGAGGGCCCCCTCGTCGAGGTGAGGCATGAATTCGGCGCCGATGCCGGGAAGGAGCAGCAGCGACGCTCCCAGGATGAGACCCGAGACGACGAAGGTTTGCCACGGGCGTCGGAGGCAGGAATCGAGGCCCTTCGCGTAGGCTCTCTTGACGGCTTCGAAGGCGGCGTTGCGCCGTTCGCGGACGCCCTTGCGCAACGCCCAGGAGCAGAGCACGGGGAGCAAGGTGAGCGTCAGGATCAGGGACCCCAGCAGCGCGAAGATCATCGTGTCGGCCATCGGCCGGAAGAGCTCTCCGGAGGGTCCCGAGAGCACGTAGATCGGAAGGAAGCTCGCGACGATGACGGAGACGGCGTAGAAGATCGGGCGGTCCACCTCGGCGGCCGCGTCTCGGATGACCTCGCCGATCGAGTACGACGTTCCGTGGCGCAGCGCGAGCTGCCGGTAGATGTTCTCGACCATCACGACGCCGCCGTCGACGAGGATTCCGAAATCGATGGCGCCGATCGAGAGCAGGTTGGCGGGAACGTGCCTGAGGTCGAGGCAGACGAAGGCGAAGAGGAGGGCCAGCGGAATAGTCGTTGCGACGATGAGCCCGGAACGGACGTCGTAAAGAAAGAAGATCAGCACGACGACGACGAGGACGATTCCCCGCAGGAGGTTTCCCTCGACCGTCCGGGTCGTCAGCGCGATCAGATCGCTGCGGTCGTAATAGGGGTGCACCTTGACGTCCCTGGGCAGGATGGAGGTGTTCAGCTCCTTCGTCTTCTCCTCGACCTTCTTCAGGACGACCTGAGCCTGTTCTCCGGTGCGCATCAGAATGACGCCTTCGACGGCGTCGTTGCGGTCGTCGAAGCCGAACTGGCCGAGGCGCGGCGCGTGGCCGATCTCGACGCGGGCCACGTCCTTCACGAGGACCGGGATGCCGTTGTGGACGGCGAGCACGACGTTGCCGATGTCCTCGGGGGTCTGGAGCCGCCCGAGCCCCCGCACGTAATAGAACTGACCGCCCCGCGAGTAGAAGCCGCCCCCGGCGTTGCCGTTGTTGGCGGCGAACGCGGCCGCCACGGCGGGCACCGAGAGACCCGCCCCCGCGAGCTTCGCCGGGTCGAGCAGCACCTGGTACTGCATCGTCTCGCCCCCGAGGCCCGAGTCGTCCGCCACCCCCGGGACCGAGCGGTACTGCCGTTCCACCACCCAGTCCTCGATCGTCTTGAGCTCCATCGGGGTGCGGTCCGGGCTCTCGAGGACGTAGCGGTAGACGAGGCCGGACGGGGAGAAGAGCGGCGCCACCGACGGCGTCACGCCGCCGGGCAGCGCCAGATCCGGCAGCCGTTCGAAGACGCGCTGCCGGGCGAAGTAGTGGTCCGTGCCCTGCTCGAACGTCATGCGCACGTCGGAGAGGCCGTAGAGCGAGATCGAGCGGAGCGCCGTCATGTTCGGCAGGCCGTTCATCCCGACTTCGATCGGCACGGTGATCAGCCGTTCGACCTCCTCGGCGGCGTGGCCGGGCCATTGCGTGATCATTTCGACCATGGGAGGGGACAGGTCGGGATAGGCATCGACCGGAAGCCGGGAGAAAGACCAGAGCCCCGCGCCCACGAGGAGCAGCGCTCCGATGACGACGAGGAAGCGCTGGCGCAGGGACGAGGAGACGATGCGGTTGATCGCCGACGCCGTTCGGGGAGCGCTCGACGAAGGGGGGAGAACCGACCGGCTCACTGGCTCTCCGCAAACTGCATGAAGAGGCCTCCCTCGACGACGACCCTCTCGCCGGTCTTCAGCCCCGACCGGACCTCGATGCGATCGCCGATCTGGGGGCCGATCTCGATGCGCCGGCGGGCGAACGTGCCGTCCGCGTCGGCGACGAAGACGAACGGGAGGTTCTCGTCGTCCCGCAGAATCGCGGAGGCCGGAGCGAGCAACCCCTCGCTGTCCCGGCGCGAATGGAGCGCGACGCGGACGTACTCGTCCCGTTTGAGAATTCCCTGGGGGTTCCGGGCGACGATGCGGACGGAAACGGCGCGCGTGTTCGGGTCGACCATCGCGGCGATGTAGTCGACCTTCCCGGGCAGCACGTTCGGGGTGTCTCCCGGCGTGATGTCCGCGGGATCGCCGACCGCGACGTAGGGCAGGTCGGTCCCGAACACGTTGGCCATCACCCACACGGTGGAGAGGTCGGCGACCGTGAAGCACGGAGTCGAGCCGGCCTGGAGGAGCTGTCCGGGAGTGATCAGCCGCTCCACGACGACGCCGTCAATCGGAGAGCGGATCAGGCCTTCGCCGCCTCGGACCTGTCGGCCCTGGCGGAACTGCTCCAGGGCCGCGTCGTCGACGCCGAGCGCATGCAGCTGCATCAAGGCCGCCTCGCGGTCGGCCTCGGCCGAGACGGCGTCGGTTTCGGCCTGTTCCAGCTCGCGGCGGGCGAGGGCGTCGTTCTGAAAGAGCTGCGTGTCGAGATCGGCGATGCGCCGCAGGTTTCGAGCGGCGACGTCGGCCTTGCGGTAGGCGCTGACCGCGGCCCCGAAGTCGGGGGAGGAGATGCTCGCCAGGGGCTCGGCCTTCTTGACGGTCCTCCCGACGTTGACGAGCAGGCGCGATACGGGTCCCGAGATGGGGGCGAGGACCTGGGTGGCCTGGTCGGCGTCGAAGGCGACGGTGCCGGTGGTTTCGATGGCGCGGCGGAAGCGCGACGTCGCGAGCGTCTCGACGCGGATCTTCGCTCGCTGCGCCTCGGGCAGGGTCAGGTTGCCGGCCCGGGTCTCCGCCGGCGCCGCCTTGTCGCTTTTCGCGGCGCAGGCCGCGAGCGCCAGCATGGACGCCGCGAACGCGAAGGCGGCCAGGAGGGATCTTCGGCTAGGGCGCATCGTTGCCTCCAGTGGGAGCATTGGGGAGCGGAGCGCCGACGGCGAGCTCGAGGTCGGACCGCGCGTCGTTGGCGGCGCCCAGGGCGTCCGTGTACTCCTTCTCCGCTTCGAGCAAGGTTCTCTTGGCATCGAGCAGTTCGAGGGCGGAGATGCCGCCGAGGGAGTAGCTCGTCGCGACGATGCGATAGGCCTCGCGGGCCTCCGGGAGCAGCGAATCCCGGAGGAAGAGGACCTGGCGCCGGGCCGTCGTGGCGGCCGCGTAGGCCGTCCGCACGTCCAGGCCGACCTGGGCCAGGGTGTCGGCGTAGGTGCTGGCCAGCTCGAGCTCCCGGTGGCGCGCCTCGGCCACCTCGCCCTTCTCGTGCTGCCAGAAGAGGAGAGGCAGGGTGAAATTGATCGAGGACGTGTAGGCCGGAGGGAAGCCGTAGGTGAAGTTTCGCGCGAGAAAGAGGTTGAAGTCGGGAAGCCAGTACTGCGTGGCCAGCGTCGTCGCGTAGCCGGCCCCCTTCTGGAGCGCCGCGAGACCCCGGAGCTCCGGCCGGCCGGACTCCGCGAGCTTCGCCAGCTCGTCGACGGCGGGCACGGGAGGGGGAGGCTCGAGCGGATCGGTCGCATCGAGGGGTGCTCCCTGGTTGCGACCGAGCAGGCGATTGAGCCCCGCGCGCGCCACCGCGATGGCGCGCTCGTTGGCGATCAGGTCGTTCTGCGCCTGCGCCACGTCGACCTTCGCCTTGATCACGTCGAACCGCGGCACGGTCCCGGCCTCGAAGCGCGCCTCCGTCCGCTTCAGGAAGTCCTGCGACAGGGTCAGTCCCTGGCGCAGGTCCTCCTGATGCTTCAGCGCCACCAGCAGGGCGTCGTAGGCCTGGAAGGTCTGAGAGGCGATCTGCTGCTGCAGTTTCGCCAGCGAGGACTCCGCCGAGCGCAGGTCGCCGCGGGCGGCCTCGCCGCGCAGGTGGAACTTGTCCGGGAAGGGCAGCGTCAGGTTGAGCCCGTAGTCCCGCTGCATGGCGCTCCGCGGCTTCACCCAACTCTCCTGCTGCTCGAGGTTGGCCTGGAACGAGGGGTCGGGAAACGCGAGCGCCTCGGTGACGCGCGCGCGGGCCTGCTCGACCTGCTCTCGCGCGGCGGCGATGGCCGGATTACGAGCGACCGCCTCGTCGACCGCCTGCTGCCGGGTCAGGCCTGGCGCGACCGTCTGCGGCGCCGGCCCGAGCGCGCCCTGCGCGAAGGCGGCCGGGACGGCCGCGGCGACCGCGAAGGCGGAAACGATCAAGATCCGAATCAACTTGCCTCCCCACGTGGACCGGCGAGGAGGACCCGCGAGCCCCGGTGGGCTTCTGCGCCCGAATCCCCGCGCAACGCCGGAATCGCGGCGGCGCGAGAGCCGAAGTGTCGAGTCTTCACGAGTCCTCCTGACCGACGGGTCGTTCGGCGCGCCGACGCGGCGCGCGCGGTTACGCCGACCGGTGAGAAGGAGGAGCGCGGCCGGGCGGCCTCGAGCCGACGCGAAGGCCGGTCGGCAGGACCTCGCCGAAGACCTCGGCGATCGTCGAGTCGACCGGGACGGGGACGTGGGTCGAGAGGGCGGAGACCAGGACGGACGATGCCGTCAAGCACGCGATGCACTCGTGGGCCGGGGCCGCGACGGACGCGCTGGTGGCGATCTGGAGTGGCGTCGAGGCCGCCGAGGCGCCGCCCGGCTCGGGATGGAGGCCGAAGGCCGCCGACAGGGACACGAGCCCCGCGACGCACAGCACTGCCTGGACCACGCGGGAGCGGCGAGTTCGGCTGAGCATCATTCTGTCAAGGCCGTCCTCGGACATTGTATTCCTGGCGGGGCCGGGGTGGCGCGGGTACCTACGTAGAATGCGCCCGTGACCGCCTCCCGGGAACCCCGTTCCGTGCCGGTTTCGGGCCCTCCGGAGGACCGTTCGGCCCTGCGCCGGCGGATGCACTGGCTGCTCGGCCTGACCTTCCTCCACGTCTTCGGGGAGGGCGGACTCGCCCTGTTCGAGGCCGTCCGGACGGGCAGCCTCGCCCTGCTCGCCTTCGGCCTCGAGAGCGTCATCGAGGGGGGCGCGGCGTTTCTGGCGGTCCGCCATCTGCGCCACCTGGCCGACGAAGAAGAGGACCACGCCCACCGCGACCAGGTCCTGGCCCGCTGGATCGGAGTGTCGTTCCTGCTGCTCGCCACCTACACGCTCTCGCGCGGCGTCTACGAGATCCTGCGCGGCTCGGAGGCGAAGCCGAGCCCCATCGGCCTCCTCCTGACCCTCTTCGCGACGTTCGGGATGCCGTTCGTCGGCTGGCTGAAGTGGAAGACGAGCCGGCGGCTCGGCAGCAAGGGCCTCGCCGCGGAAGCCAAGGAGTCGATCGCCTGCTCGATCGACTCGGCGCTGACGCTCGTCGCGATGATCGCGGGTCTCTTGGCCGCGCCGTCCTGGATCGACCCCGCGCTGTCCCTCCTGATGGTGCCCTGGTTCCTCCGGGAGGGGCTCGCCCACGTGCGGGGCCGCGTCCACGCGCACGTCCACTGAGCGCTGCAGCGCGGGAGCGGATTTGCTAAGCTTCGCCGGCCCGCCGGAACCCGCCGGTGCGATCCGGGCGTATATCGGCCGAAGGAGTTTTGTGGATGGCTAATGCGAACGTGAAGGAAGTCTCCGATTCGAGCTTCGACGGGGACATCCTGAAGAGCTCGGTCCCGGTTCTGGTGGATTTCTGGGCGCCCTGGTGCGGTCCCTGCCGCTCGGTCGCGCCGGTCATCGACGACCTCGCGACCCAGTACGCGGGCAAGCTGAAGGTCGCCAAGATCAACGTCGACGAATCGACCGAGGTGGCGATGCGCTACCAGATCACCTCGATTCCGACGTTCATCCTGTTCAAGAACGGCCAGGTGGCCGATCGGGCGCTCGGCGCGCTGCCGCGCAGCGAGTTCGTCAAGCTGATCGACCGCAATCTCTGATTCCTCCCGCTTTCGCCTCCCGTGGGCCCCGCGAGGGGCCCTTTGCATTTCAGGAAGCTCCCGCCGTGTAATCTCTGGCGCACGGCGTCCGTAGATGAGGACACGGCCGGGAAGACGCCGCCTCACCCGGCGGTTGGACGGAGCGAGATGAAGAAGATTCTGGCGCTGGTGCTGCTCGTGGCGGCGGGAATCGGCGTGGCCGCCTTCCTGAAGAGCCGGCGCGCGCCCGAGCCGAAGTACCGCACGGTCGCGGTCGATCGAGGGAACGTGACGCAGACGGTGGCCGCGACCGGGACCCTCTCGGCCGTCATCACCGTCAAGGTCGGGAGCGTCGTGTCGGGCAACGTCGCGGTGCTCCACGCGGACTTCAACAAGCAGGTCAAGAAGGGGGAGCTTCTCGCCGAGCTCGACCCCGTCCCGTTCCAGGAGAGGGTCGACCAGGCGAAGGCCGCGCTGGACAAGGCCGACGTGGACGTGCGCAACAACGCGATCGCCCTGCGCCGGCAGAAGGCGCTCTGGGAGCAGCAGCTCGCCGCCCAGGCGGATCTCGACCAGGCCCAGGCGAACTACGACTCCGCGGTGGCCGCCGTCGGCCAGGCAAAAGCGTCGCTCGCGCAGGCACAGACCGACCTGAACAACAGCAAGATCATCGCGCCGATCGACGGCGTCGTCGTCGACCGGCAGTACGACGTCGGCCAGCCGGTGGCGGCGTCTTTCCAGGCGCCGACGATCTTCACGATCGCGCAGGACCTGACCAAGATGCAGGTGTCGGCGGACGTCTCCGAGTCGGACATCGGCATGTGCAAGGTCGGTCAGCCGGTCCGGTTCACGGTGGACGCGTACCCCGACCAGACGTTCCGCGGAACGATCGGGCAGATCCGACTGAATGCCACGGTGAACCAGAACGTCGTGACGTACCCGGTCATCATCTGGGTCGACAACCCCGACCTCGCGCTCCGGCCCAACATGACGGCCAACATCATCATCGACGTCGCGACCGTCAAGGACGTCCTCCGGGTCCCCAACGGTGCGCTGCGCTTCCGGCCCGAGGAGAAGGAGTCCGCGTCGGCGGCGGCCCGTCGCACGCCGACGGCGGCCGCGGCGAGGACGCCGGGAGCGGGAAGTTCGCCCGAGGAGCGCGCCGCTCGCATGGGCGGCGGGGGACCCGCCGGCGCCATGCAGCAGTTCGACAAGACGGCCGGCGCCGGCGGCCGTACCCGCAAGGCGGGCCAGACCGTCTACGAGCTCGGCGCCAATGGCGAGCCGAAACCGATGGAGGTCCGAACGGGCATCACCGACGGGCGCTACACCGAAGTCGTCTCGGGCGACGTCAAAGTCGGCGACACGGTCATCGTCGGGCTCGTGACCGCGAAGGCGGACTCCTCCGCGGCCCGGCCCCCGGGTGGGCCGGGCGGCCGGAGATTCTAGCCTCGTGGTGCGAGCCGCCGCGAATGCGGCCGACGTCATCCGCATCGAGGACCTCGTCAAGGTCTACGTGATGGGCGAGGTCGAGGTGCGCGCGCTCGACGGCGTGTCCCTGTCGATCGGCGCCGGCGAGTTCGTCGCGGTCATGGGTCCTTCCGGCTCGGGCAAGAGCACCTTCATGAACATCGTCGGCTGTCTCGACCGCCCCACGTCGGGCCGCTACTTCCTCGATGGCGTCGACGTCTCCGCGCTCGACCGCGACGAACGCGCCGAGATCCGCAACGGCAAGGTCGGCTTCGTCTTCCAGTCCTTCAACCTGCTCTCGCGGACCTCGGCGCTCGAGAACGTCGAGCTGCCGCTCATCTACTCGAACGACGGCCACAGCGCGAGAGAGCGCGAGGAGAAGGCGCGACACTGCCTCGCGATCGTCGGTCTCTCCGGGCGCGAGGAGCACCAGCCGAGCCAGCTGTCGGGCGGCCAGCAGCAGCGCGTCGCGATCGCGCGCGCCCTCATCAACGAGCCGAAGCTCCTCCTCGCGGACGAGCCGACCGGCAACCTCGACACGCGCACGTCCGAGGAGGTCATGGGCGTCTTCCAGCGCCTGAACGACGAGGGCAAGACGGTCGTGCTGATCACGCACGAGCCGGACATCGCGCAATACGCGAAGCGGGTCGTGGTCTTCCGCGACGGCCGGGTGGTCGAGGATCGAGCGGTCGCGAGCCGGCGCGAGGCGCCGAGAACGGTGGCCTGATGCTCAAGTTCGTCACGATCCTGAAGGTCGGCATGAAGGCGATCGGGCGCAACAAGCTCCGCTCCGCCCTGACCGCGCTCGGGATCATCATCGGCGTCGCCTGCGTGATCGCGATGATCGGCGTGGGCCAGGGCTCCCAGGCGTCGATCCAGGCGCAGATCTCCGCGCTCGGCACGAACTTCCTCATGATCTTTCCGGGCATCGCGACGCAGTCGGGGGCGCGCATCTTCACGGGGCAGTCCACGATCACCGACGACGACGTCGCGGCGGTCAAGTCCGACTGCCCCGCGGTCGCGTACGTGACGCCCGTCTCCCGCACCGCCGGCCAGGTCGTCGCGGGGAACCTGAACTGGGGCACGACGATCCAGGGCGTCGGCGTCGAGTGGCCGTTCGTGCGGTCGTGGAACGTCGACAAGGGCGCCTTCTTCAGCGACTCCGACGTGCGGGCCGCCGCGAAGGTATGCCTCCTCGGCTCGACCGTGGCGGACTCGCTGTTCGAGGGACAGGACCCCGTCGGGCAGACGGTGCGCATCAAGAACTTCCCGTTCCGCGTCGTCGGCGTGCTCGAGACGAAGGGCGGCAACACGATGGGGCAGGACCAGGACGACGTCGTGGTCGCGCCCTACACGACCGTCATGCGGATCCTCAAGGGCTCGACGAAGATCGACATGTTCATGGCCTCGGCGGTTTCCCAGGCCGCCGTGCCCGAGGCCCAGAAGCAGATCGAGGCGCTGCTGCGCCAGCGCCACCGCCTGCAGCCGGGCCAGGACTCCGACTTCATGATCCGCTCGCAGCAGGAGATCGCGCAGACGGCGGACGAGACCTCGCGCACGCTGTCAGTCCTGCTCGCCTCGGCCGCCTCGATCTCGCTCCTGGTCGGCGGGATCGGCATCATGAACATCATGCTGGTCTCGGTGACCGAGCGCACGCGCGAGATCGGCATCCGGATGGCGATCGGCGCGAAGGGCCGCGACATCCTCACCCAGTTCCTGATCGAGGCGCTCGCGCTCTCGATCGCGGGCGGCGCGATCGGCATCGCGCTCGGCATCGCCGCCTCGCGGTTCCTGGCGTGGAAGGCGCACTGGCCGATCGTGCTCGCGCCGGGGGCCATCGCGCTCGCGTTCGGGTTCTCGGCGGCCATCGGGATCTTCTTCGGCTTCTACCCGGCGCGAAAGGCGTCGCTCCTCGACCCCATCGACGCGCTGAGGTACGAGTAGGCCTCCCAGGCGCTAAAATTCCTCGATGTCTCCGGTTCCCTTCGAGGGCCTCCGGCGTCGCCTCGACCCGCGCGCCTCGATCGCGGCGCGCCTTCTGTTCGGGTTCTTCCTCGCCTTCTTCCTGCCGGGAGCCCTCTTCGTCTTCTTGATCGACCGCCGGCTGACGAATCTCCAGACCGCGTCCTCGCGCCAGATCGCGGCCGTGCGGGCGGCGGAGTTCGAGATGCTCATGGCCCAGGACGCCGGGTTCCGCGCGGAGTGGATCGACCGCCGCGCTCGCGCGGCCGAAGAGAACGCGTGGTCTCTCGCCGCCGTCGCGGCGCGGGCGCTCGCGGAGGACGTACCGGGCGGAGCGCCGCCGGGCATCTCGCCGGACCGCGACGGCCACGTGTGGACGGAGATCCCGGAGGACGAGTCGGTCGCGATCGTCTCCGCGGCGAGCCCCGATCCGGACGCCGGGCGCCGCGACGCGGCCCGTCTGCGCCCGCTCGCGCCGCTGATGGCCGAGCTGCGCGGCCGCCACGCCGCGATCCGCTCCGTGGGCGTCTGGACGGCGACGGGTGCGGCGCGCCTGTCGCCCTGGGTCGAGTTCCACCGCGCGAACCGCGCGTCGGGCGGCGAGCTCGAGCGCTTCGTGTTCGACCGCGTGGCCCGGTTCCCGGAGGCGAAGCCCGCCGACGGCGACGTGCCGGTCTGGACGGGACTGTACGCCGGCCCGATGCGGGTCGCCGAGGACGTCCGACTGGCCACGTGCCTCGTTCCCGTGCGCACGCCGCAGGGGCGGCTGCTCGCCGGCGTCGCCGTGGACGTGGACCCGCGGCGCTACGTGACCGAGGCGTTCGCCGGCTCGGACCCCGTCGGCGACTTCTGGTTCGCGACGGACGCGGAGGGCCACGCGCTCGCCATGACCCCGCGCGCCGGCGCCCTCCTCGGCTGGAGCGGCGTCGGCGGGGCGACGCTCGGCGAGGCGCCCTCCCCGTCGCTCAAGGCGCTCGCGGCGAAGGCGCTGCGGCAGGCGCGCACCGAGGGCGAGTACTCGGTCGACGGCAAGGCGCTGCGCCTCGCCTCGGCGCGGATGGACGCCACCGGGTGGGTCCTGTTCGAGGGCCTGTCCGAGGAGGCGCTCGCGACGATCCGCGCCGAGGCGGAGCGCGCGTTCCTGCCGGCGTCGTTCTCGGATCTGAAACGGCAGATCCTGTTCTTCTTCGCGATCCTCGCGCTCGCCGTCCTCGCCGCGGTCGGCGTCGTGTCGCGGCGGGTGTCGGCGCCGGTCGAGGACCTCGTCCGCGCCGCCGAGGACGTCGGCCGCGGCCGGCCCGTCGAGCTCGCGAGCCGCGAGGGGCCGGACGAGATGGGGCGGCTCGCGGCGGCCCTCGACGCGATGAGCCGCCGCGTGTCGCGGCGGGTCGAGACGCTGCGGCGCCTGCACCAGTTCTCGCGCACGGCATACCGCATGACCGACCCCGCCGAGGTCATGGCGCGGGCGACCCACGCGATCGCGGCGTTCACGGGCGCGGAGCGCGTCGCGTTCCTGCTCTTCGACCGGAACACGAACCGCCTGGAGGCGAGGCTGCCGGCGTGGAACCTTCCCGCGGAGACCGCGGAGAAGCTGAAGGTGTCGGTCGACGCGCGGTCGATCATGGGCATGGTCTTCCGCACGGGCGAGGCTTACTGCGCGAACGACCTCGCCCGCGACCCGTATGCGAACGCGGAACTCGCACAGGCCGTGAACGCGACGAACGCGGTCTTCGCGCCGCTCAAGACGGAGGAGGAGACGCTCGGCGTCGCGGCCGCCGTCAACCGCCCGGGCGGGTTCGGCCAGGAGGAGGTGGACGGGATCACCTCGTTCGCGGACCTCGCGTCGCTGCTGCTGAAGAACGCGCGCCTCTACGGCGCGCTGAACGCCACCGTCGACGAGCTCCGCCACGCGAGCCGGCTGAAGGACCACTTCCTGCAGAACGTCAATCACGAACTCCGGACGCCGCTGACCGCGATCGTCGGCTGGACCGACCTCTTCGAAGAGGAGGAGAAGCTCGACGAGAAGACGCTCCGCCGCGGCCTCCGCCAGATCCGGCAGTCGGCGCGCGTCCTGCTCGCGCTCATCGACGACCTGCTCGACCTCGCCCGCCTGGAGCGCGGCGCGCTGACGCTCGAGCTGAAGCCCGTGTCGCTCTCCGAGGTCATCCAGCGCTCGGTCGAGACGGTCCGCCTCATGGCGGAGTCGCGCGGGGTCGTCCTGATCCTCGCGCCGCTGCCCGAGCCCATGCCCCCCGTGCGCGCGGACCCGCTGCGTCTCCAGCAGATCCTGTGGAACCTCCTCTCGAACGCCATCCACTTCACGGCGCAGCACGGCCGCGTGGTCGTGCGCGTCGAGCGCGAGCCCGAGCGCTATCTCGTCAGCGTCGAGGACGACGGCATCGGGATTCCTGAGAGCGAGCTGCCGCACGTCTTCGAGCGCTTCCGCCAGGTCGACGGCTCGGCGACCCGCGGTCACGCGGGCATGGGGATCGGCCTCGCGCTCGCCCGCTCGCTCGTCGAGCTGCACGGCGGAGCGATCTGGGCATCGAGCGTCGTCGGGCAGGGGAGCCGGTTCACGTTCGCGCTGCCGATCCGGCCGGCCGAGCGGCGGGCGGCGGAGACGGCGGCCGCCACCGCGGTTTCGGCGCGGGGAGACGAGGATGAGGGGGTCGGCTAGGCCGAGGCGGCGGGGAGTCCCGTGCCCTTGAGGAGGTCCTTGACCAGCTTCGCCGTCTCCTCCTTGCCGGGCACGCAGAGGTTCGGGTCCTTCTCCTTGCCCGAGGCGAGCGCGGCGGCATAGCCCTCGCAGTCGTAGCCGCAGGCGGTGCAGTCCGTCTGCGCCATCGCGGCGTAGAGCTTGAGCGCGAGGTTGCCGTCCTTCGCCATCTCCATGCGCTTCGGCAGCGGGATCGTCTCGTCGTGGAAGGCCGGCGCCTCCTTCTTCGGCTTCGGCGCCGCGACGACGTCGTCTTCCCCCCGGCCGGTATCGATCCACTGGCCGTAGGAGAGACAGCTCGGGCAGACGAACGAGTAATCCCAGCCCGTGGGGAGGAAGACGGCGGGCGTTCGGTACACGACGAGCGGCTGGAAGTCCTGAGGGCAGGCGGGCGCCTCCCGCTCCTGCGCGTCGCGCACCATCGTCTTCAGGTGAGGCCGCGAGAACTCGATCTGCTTCGGCTTCTGCGCGAAGCGGAACATCTCCCCCTTCGGGCAGACCATGACGACCTGCGGCTTGTAGACGCGGTCGACGAAGAACGAACGCATGGGCACGTCGTGCGACGGGCAGACCGACGGGGCGTCCTTCCAGAACGAGGCGACGAGCTGGGATCGCTCGGGCAGCGAGAGTCTCATCGGGGCGGGATTATAAACCGGCGAACGGGTTGAGCCGCTTCTCCTCGTCGATCGTGGTGCCGGGACCGTGGCCGCACACGACCGGCACGTCGCCCGGCAGCGCGAACAGCTTCGTGCGGATCGAGTCGAGGATCGCGTCCGTGTCGCCGCCCCAGAGATCGGTGCGTCCGATCGAGCGGCGAAAGAGCGTGTCGCCCGAGTAGAGCGTCGGCGCGTCGCCCTCGAGGAGGAAGCACGTCGAGCCGGGCGTGTGCCCGGGGGTGTGCAGCGCGCGCAGCACGTAGGGGCCGAAGCGGATGCGCTCGCCCTCCTCGAGGGGCGCGTCGGGCGGGAGCGGCGCGTCCGCGCGCAGGCCGAAGAAGGCCGCCTGCTCGGGGAGCGCGTCGTAGAGCGGGCGGTCGGCGGCGTGGAGGCGGATCGGAGCGCCGGTCGCCTCCTTGACCCCGCGGGAGGCCGTGATGTGGTCGAGGTGCGCGTGGGTATGGAGGAGGGCGACCGGCGAGACCTTCGCCGCCTCGAGCGCGCGCAGGATGCGTTCCGCCTCGTCGCCCGGATCGATCACGACGGCCTCGCGGGACACGGGGTCGGCGAGGATCGTGCAGTTGCACTGGAGCGGGCCGACGGGGAACGTCTCGACGAGGGGCGCGGCAGTCATGGATTCACGGCGACGACGGTGTCGACGTCGTGCCGCTGTTGGAGCGCGGGACAGGCCCAGATCGTCTCCGGCGACGACAGGTTCAGCTGCACGGCCCACTCCTGGTTGTCCGGGCGCCGGCGCTCGGAGGCGAAGAGCTTGCGGCGGCTCCGCGGCGTGAAGATCTCCCAGCGGACCCAGCCGAAATCGGCCGCGTCGCCGTCGAGGTGGAAGGCCGGCACCTTCTCGCCCGCCGCGATGTCGACGGTGGCGACGGTCTCTCGGGTGAAGCCGTTGGCGGCGAGGCGTTCCTCGAACTCGGCGCGGACCGCCCGCCCGCGGAACGTCAGGTCGTGGCGCCCGCGGGCGACGCCGCGGCCGAGGATGAGGTCGTCGAGAGCGCCCGAGAGCTCCGCGTCCATGGCGCGTTCGATCTTAGCGTCATCCGAAATGGGCGGCGAGAGAACGCCGCGGCGGAGGCTCGGGCCGGACGGAGTCCGGGCCGGGCGAACCGAAATAGACTGCCGCGCGTGGACGGACCGTCGCTCGCGATCCGCTTCTCGCTCGCCGTGTGGGTCGGCGGGAGCGTCCTCGTGATCCTCGCGGCGCCCGTCGTCTTCCGTGAGATCGCGTCGCGCGATCGCGCGGGCGCCGTCTTCGGCGAGATCCTGCGCCGGTTCGAGATCGTCAAGCAGGTCCTCTCGCTCGTC
This sequence comes from Acidobacteriota bacterium, assembly GCA_027307335.1. Taxonomy (GTDB): domain Bacteria; phylum Acidobacteriota; class Thermoanaerobaculia; order UBA5066; family Gp7-AA6; genus DAHUXD01. The sequence goes on along the minus strand of DAHUXD010000014.1, from coordinate 155,389 downwards.
CTGGTCGTCGGGGTGTTCGCGACGCTGGAGCGCGGCGGCCGCCTCGGAGGATCGCTGACGATCGCCGCGGTCGGGATCTTCGTCGCGATCGCGACCAACGTCTATCTCGCGATGGTGCTCCGTCCCCGGATGAAGTACTTCCAGATGAAGGTCGGCTCGTTCGACCGGGCCGCACCCGACGATCCCTGGAAGGCGCGGTTCGACCGCCTCCACCGCCGTTCGAGCCGGATCTTCTCGCTCGGGGCGCTCGCGGCCGCGGTCGGCCTCGCCCTCTGGCCCTGACGGGCCGGGGTCAGGCTCGGAGCCGGGCGATCGCGTCGATCTCGATCGCGGCGCCCTTCGGCAGCTCGGCGACGGCGACGGTCGAGCGCGCGGGACGGTGGTTTCCGAAGCGGCGGGCATAGATCCCGTTCATCTCCGCGAAATCCGATATGCGCAGGAGGTAAACGGTCGTCCGCACGACGTCGTCCAACCCGAGTCCCTCCGACTTCAGAATGGCTTGCAGATTGTCGAAGACGCGCTCGACGCCGGCCGCGAGGCCGCCGGAGACCAGCTCGCCGGTCGCCGGGTCGAGGGGTATCTGCCCGGAAAGAAACAGGAAACCGCCCTCCGCGATCGCCTGCGAGTACGGTCCGATCGCGCGGGGAGCTCCTTCGGTGGCGACGGTCTTCATGACGGTCCTCTTTTCCGATCTAGAATAACCGGAACCGCGGTACAACACATGTCCGTCGAGCGAATCCAGATTCTCCACGAGGACTACATTCGCCTGACCGAAAGGTTCAAGGCGTCGTGGACGTTTCACCAGTTCCTGCGTGGCGTCCGCAAGACGTTCTTCGCCGCGGAGCCGGGATACGCGCTCGACTTCGGCAAGCTCTACGACGACGTGCGCGCGGTCGCGAGTGCGATCGACACCACGTCGCCCGAGAAGGTGGCGCCGCGCCTGCGCGAGCTCTCCGACCGTCTCGACGCGTTCGGCCGGAAGCTCCGCGAGGCGGATCGCATGATCTCGCCATCCTACGTGCGCCGCTTCTTCGAGAAGGTGCGGCCGCAGGACGAGAAGATCGCCGTCCACCTCCTGCGGTTCTACTTCTCGCAGCCCGACGCCGACGAGGACGTGGTCGACAAAGTCGATTTCCTCGCGACCGTCGTGGCGGCCGGACACCGGGCCTCCGACGCGGAGTCGCCGCGCCCGCGCCCGGACCTCCGGCGCTTCTTCGAGGTGGTCACGTCGGGCTCGGTGTGGCCGCGGCTCGAGGGGACGGCCACGCCCCCCATCGTGCGCGCCTTCGACGAGCTCGCGACCGAGATGGCGCGCGCGCAGGAGTTCGAGGACCTCGTCACGGCCCGCCTCCTCCACAACGTGCGGACCCTGAAGCGCCGCGTGTCGACCGGCCTGGCGAATCCCGAGGTGCTCGTGGCCGTGGCCCATTGCAACCTCCGGACGCGCTCGGTCTTCCACCGCCTGTACGAGCGCGAGGAGCAGCGCCTCGAGGAGGCGACGGACCGGATCGGCGAGCTCGAGCGCGAGCTCGCGCGGGGCGGCCTCGAGACGCCGACCACCGAGGAGTTCCGGCGATTCCGCGAGACCCGCGAGCGCTACGAGCGGCAGAATCGCGACGGCAACGTCAAGGCGTTCCAGGTCGTCGAGCTCAAAGAGGCGATCGGCGCCGTGCTCGGCCGCTTCGAGCTCGCCGGCCTCGCGGCCGAGGACATCGACGAGGCGCTCGGCCTCGTCGAGGAGGTCGAGTCGGAGGGCGCCGAGGAAGCGTTCTGGAAGCCGTACCTCGACCGCATCCTCGGCGCCGTCGAGGTCTACGACGACGGGACCGGGGCGCTGCGCACCGGGATCGCCGGCCTCGAGAACCTGCGCCTCGAGCCCTGGGAGCTCAAGGCCGCCCGGCGCACGGTCGCGGCCGGCGGCGAACCGCCGAGTGAGCGGGACCGCACGCTCCTGCGCGCGGTGGCGCTGCGGCTGAAGGCCGAGGAGGAAACCGACACGCTGCGCGCCCACGCGGGCGCGCCGCCCTCCCCGGAGGTCCTCCGGGCGGCCCGGGCGACGCTCGGGCGCGCGCCGCTCCTCGACGCCGCGATCTCCTTCGTCATCGACGAGGCCGAGGCGGTCTCGTCGTCGGAGGAGATCCGGAGCTGGACCCGCACGCGCTTCCGTCTCGTCCGCGCGACGGCCGACCTCTGGCTGATGCAGGACGCGCCCCAGCGCGACCGCCGCGACACCCGCTAGAGCCCCGAACGGCTCGCGTCGCCTCCTCGTATACTCCGCGCGATGAACGAGCGCGAGCCCGGGGCGGCCGCCGAAACCGCCCCTTCCGAGAGCGACCTGCTCCGCAACCGGCGCGAGAACCTGCGCCGGGTCGGGGAGCTCGGTCTCCCGACGACCGCGTTTCGCTTCCCGGTCGACGCCACGGTGTCGGAGATCCGGGAACGGTACGCGGGAATCGACGCCGAGCGGCTCGAGAGCGGGAAGCCGGCGGTCGTGACCGCGGGCCGCGTCCTCGCGCTCCGGACCGCCGGGAAGGCGGGATTCCTCGATCTCTCCGACGGGCGGACTCGCGTGCAGGTCTACCTGCGGCGGGACGCGGTCGGCGACGCGGCCTTCGAGCTCTACCGGGCGCTCGACCTCGGCGACTGGATCGGCGTCGAGGGCGAGGTCTTCCGCACGCGCACGGGCGAGCTGTCGGTGAAGGCGCAGAGGCTCAGCCTGCTCGCCAAGTGCTGGCGCCCGCTGCCCGAGAAGTGGCACGGGCTGAAGGACGTCGAGAGCCGCTACCGCCAGCGCTACCTCGATCTCGCCGTCAACCCCGACTCGCGCGCGGTGTTCGAGCGGCGCGCGGCGATCGTGCGCCACATCCGGGCGTTCCTGGAGGCGCGCGGGTACCTCGAGGTCGAGACCCCGATGATGCAGCCGATCGCCGGCGGCGCCGTCGCCCGGCCGTTCGTGACGCACCACAACGCGCTCGACTTGCCGCTGTACCTCCGCATCGCGCCCGAGCTGTACCTCAAGCGCCTCGTCGTGGGCGGCATGCCGCGCGTGTACGAGATCAACCGGAACTTCCGCAACGAGGGCATCTCGACGCAGCACAATCCCGAGTTCACGATGCTCGAGTTCTACCAGGCCTACGCGGAGGCGAAGGACCTCGTGCAATTGACCGAGGAGCTCCTCTCCGGTCTCGCGGTCGCGGTGACCGGAAGCGCGCAGACGCCGTGGAGCGGAGCCACGCTCGACTGGACGCCGCCGTTCAAGAGGCTCACCATGCGCGACGCGGTGGTCGCGTTCTCGAAGGAGGACCCGCGCGGCGAGATCCGTCGCGAGGACCTGGCGAGGGAGGAAGGCCTCCTCGCCGCCGCGGAACGTTACGAGGTCGACGCGCCCGAGCGGTTCCGCGGCCGGAAGGGCAAGCTCCTCGCGGAGGTGTTCGAGGCCGTCGCCGAGTCGCACCTCGTCCAGCCCACGTTCATCGAGGAGTTTCCGACCGAGGTCTCGCCGCTGTCGCGGCAGCGCCCGGACGATCCCGAGTGGGTGGATCGGTTCGAGCTCTATGCGGGCGGCATGGAGATCGCGAACGGCTTCTCGGAGCTGAACGACCCCGAGGAGCAGGCGCTGCGTTTCCGACGTCAGGCCGAGGAGCGCGAGCGCGGCGATCTCGAGGCGACGGCGTACGACGCCGACTACGTGGAGGCCCTCGAGTACGGCCTGCCGCCGACGGCGGGGGAGGGACTCGGGATCGACCGCCTGACGATGCTGCTGACCGACTCGCACTCGATCCGCGACGTGATCCTGTTTCCGCTGATGCGGCCGAGGACGTGAGGCCTCGGCCGGCGCGGCGATGAGATTCGAGAGCGCCGTCGCCCTGCGCTACCTCGCGTCCTCGCGCCGGCGCGCCCACGTCGCGCTCGTCGCCTTCATCTCGATCGCGGGGCTGGCCGTCGGCGTCCTGGCGCTCGTCGTTTCGCTCGCTTTGCTGTCCGGGTTCCAGGACCGGATCCGCCGGCAGATGATGGAGCGAACGGCGCACCTGCGGGTCTCTCCGGCCCGCGGCGCGCGGCTGGCCGAGCCCGAAAAGGTGCGGGCCGCGCTCGAAAGGGTGCCGGGCGTCCAGCGCGTCTCTCCGGCGATCGAGGGCCGCGCGTGGGCGTTCAACGCCGCCGTTCCGGGCGTGGTCCCCGTGCCCGTGCGCTACCGGAGCGCGGCCGACCGTCCGCGCGCCGCGCGCGGCGCGGTCGTCAGCGGCGCCGTCGCCGCGCGCCTCCACGTCCAGGCCGGCGACGACATCCGGCTCGCCTCCTCCCGGACGCGGCTCTCGCCCATCGGCCTCCTGCCGGTCACGGCGGTCGTACCCGTCGACGAGGTGCGGCTCGGCAGCGCGCTCGACAAACCCGGAGAGGTCGAGGTCTCCGTCGAGACCGCGCGCGTTCTCTCGGACACGGCGACGGGCGCCGGCGCCTACGAGGCGCGACTCGAACGGCCCGACGACGCCGAGCGCGCGGCGCGCGCGGTGCAGGCGGCGCTGGGGCCCTCGTACCGCGTCGAGACGTGGAGGGAGCTGAACGGTCCTCTCGCGTTCGCGCTGCGGCTCGAGAAGGCGGTCATCTTCTTCACGGTCGGGCTGATCATCCTGGTCGCCGCGCTCAACATCGTCTCGAACATCGCGATGACCGTCATCGAGAAGAAGCGAGACCTCGGGGTGTTCACCGCGATGGGAGCGGCGCCCGCGTCGCTCGAACGCATCTACCTCACGCTCGGAGCGGCGATCGGAGCGGTCGGGACCATCGCGGGGATCGTGCTGGGCGCGGGAATCTCGATCGCTCTCGACCGGTACGGCGTGGTGCCGCTGCCGTCGGACGTGTACATGCTGTCCCACGTGCCGTTCGCCGTCCACCCGGTCGAGGTCGCGGTCATCGGCGCCTTCGCGTTCGCGACGGCGGTCGCGGCGGCGGTCCTGCCGGCACGGGCCGCGGCGCGCCTGGCGCCGGGCGAGGCGATCCGGCTTTCTCGATGACGAGATTCGAGACGGGAACGTCGAACGCGCAAGCCGTGAACGCGCCGCTCGCGATCCGGGCCGAGGATCTCTCGAAGGTCTACACGGGCGAGGGCGCGCCCGTGACGGTCTTCTCGGGGCTCTCGTTCGCCGTCGAGGAAGGCGTGCTCGCGGCCGTGATGGGCCCATCGGGCGTGGGCAAGTCGACGCTCCTGCACCTGCTCGGCGGCATCGACCGCCCGGACAGCGGGCGGGTCGAGATCCTCGGCGCCTCGCTCGAGGGCATGCGGCCGCGGGAGCGCGCGCGCTTCCGCAACGAGAACGTCGGCTTCGTGTTCCAGTTCCACCATCTCCTGCCCGAGTTCACCGCGGAGGAGAACGTCGCCTTCCCGCACCGCATCGCCGGCGTGGCCGAGCGTGAGGCGCGGCGGCTCGCGCGGGAGCTCCTCGCGCGGGTCGGCCTCGCCGATCGGGGACACCACGGGGCCCGCGCCCTTTCGGGCGGCGAGCAGCAGCGCGTCGCGATCGCGCGCGCGCTCGCGCGCGGCCCCCGGCTCCTCCTCGCCGACGAGCCGACGGGCAACCTCGATGCCGCGGCCGCGCACTCGGTGTTCGAGCTCCTGCGGGAGCTGCATCGGGAGCGCCGAATGACGACGGTCGTCGTCACGCACAACCCGGACCTGGCGGGTCGCTGTGATAGACTTTTCACGATGTCCCGGGAAGGAATCGCGGCGTCTGTCCGTTTGTCCGAGCGAGGATGAAGCACGAGGTCCTTCGCTCCATGGACACCCTCCTTCCCGTGAACCCCTCGCCCGACGCCCATGTTTGAGAAGTACAACGAGAAGGCGCGGCGGGCGCTCTTCTTCGCCCGCTACGAGGCCTCGAAGCTCGGTTCCAAGGTGATCGAGTCCGAGCACCTGCTGCTCGGGATCCTCCGCGAGGGGGAAGACATCATCAAGGAGATCTTCGCGCGCTTCAACGTCAAGCCGGAGGACGTGCGCCGCGAGATCGAGGGCGATCGGATCTTCGTCGAGCGCATCTCGTCGACCGCGGAGCTGCCGCTGTCCGAGGAGTCGAAGAAGATCCTGGCGTACGCCTCCCACGAGGCCGAGTCGATGATGCATCCGTACGTCGGGACCGAGCACCTGCTGATCGGTCTCCTCCGGGTGGACGGGTGCGTCGCCGGACGCCTGCTGACGGCCCGCGGCTTCAATCTCTACGGCGTTCGCGAGGAGACGATCTCGCTCATCAAGGAGCGGGAGGTCTCGAAGCAGAAGAAGGAGCTCCCGTTCCTGGCGGAGTACAGCCGCGACCTGACGCAGCTCGCCGGGACGGGCGCCTTCGATCCGCTCATCGGCCGCGACAAGGAGGTCGAGCGGATCATCCAGATCCTCTCGCGCCGCACGAAGAACAATCCCATCCTGCTGGGCGAGCCCGGCGTCGGAAAGACCGCCATCGTCGAGGGCCTCGCGACGCGCATCGTCGAGGGCGCGGTGCCGATCTTCCTCTCGTCGAAGAAGATCCTCGCGCTCGACCTCTCGCTCATCGTGGCGGGCACGAAGTACCGCGGGCAGTTCGAGGAGCGCCTGAAGGGGATCATCCGCGAGCTCCGCGAGAACCCCGACCTCATCATCTTCATCGACGAGATCCACTCGCTGATCGGCGCGGGCTCCGCGGAGGGCTCGCTCGACGCGGCGAACATCCTGAAGCCGGCGCTCTCGCGCGGCGAAGTCTCGTGCATCGGCGCGACGACGCTCAAGGAATACCGCAAGTACATCGAGAAGGACCGGAGCCTCCTGCGCCGCTTCCAGGCCATCAACGTCACCGCGCCGTCCGAGAACGAGACCTTCGAGATCCTCGAGGGCGTCAAGGACCGGTACGAGCAGTTCCACAAGGTCCGCTACTCGGCCGAGGCGATCAAGACGGCGGTCTACCAGTCGAACCGCTACATCACGGACCGCTTCTTCCCGGACAAGGCGATCGACATCCTCGACGAGGCCGGCGCCAAGGTGAAGCTGAAGCGCGTCGCCGACACGCAGAACCTGCGCAAGCTCGAGCTCGAGATCCGCCAGATCGTCAAGGAGATGAAGAAGGCGATCTCGGACAAGGACTTCGAGAAGGCCGTTTTCCTCCGCGAGCGCGAGATCGAGCTGAAGGAGGAGATCGAGCGCGCGAAGGCGCAGTCGGCCGAGCGCAGCGAGGCGACCCAGGAGGTCACGCGGCGCGACATCGAGGAGATCATCTCGTCCTGGACGGGAATTCCGGTCGCGTCGCTCGAGATGGAGGAGGCCGAGAAGCTCCTCCACATGGAGGACGCGCTGCGCCGCCGCATCGTCGGGCAGGAGGCGGCGATCGTCGGCGTCTCCAAGGCGATCCGGCGCTCGCGCCTGGGCGTGAACAATCCGAACCGGCCGATGGGCTCGTTCATCTTCCTGGGACCCTCGGGCGTCGGGAAGACCGAGGTCGCGCGGCGGCTGGCGGAGTTCCTCTTCGAGAACCAGCGGGCCCTCGTCCGCTTCGACATGTCCGAGTACATGGAGAAGCACGCCGTCTCGAAGCTGATCGGCTCGCCGCCCGGCTACGTGGGCCACGAGGAGGGCGGCCAGCTGACGGAGCGGATCCGCCGCAATCCGTACAGCGTGATCCTCTTCGACGAAATCGAGAAGGCGCATCCGGACATCGCGAACCTGCTCCTCCAGATTCTGGAGGACGGGATCCTGACCGACGCCTACGGCAACGTCGTCGACTTCAAGAACACGCTGATCATCATGACCTCGAACATCGGGACGAAGCACCTCGTCAACCGGAGCCGGGTCGGATTCGGCGGCGGCAAGGAGGCGCAGACGACGCGGGAGATCGAGGAGCTCGTTCTGAAGGAGCTCCGCCGCGACTTCTCGCCGGAGTTCATCAACCGGATCGACGACGTGATCGTGTTCCACCCGCTGGGTCGGCCGGAGCTCTCGAAGATCTGCCGGCTCCTGATCGACGACGTCAACGCGACGCTCGCCCCGAAGGGGGCCTGGATCGACATCGACGACGCGGCGGTCGAGTGGCTGCTCGCCCAGAGCGGCGACGACCCGAACATGGGCGCGCGCCCCCTGCGGCGGGCGATCCAGAAGAACATCGAGGACCCGGTGTCGGAGCTCCTGATCGCGGCGCGCGACGAGCGGCTCGAGGCGATCGAGGTGCGCGTCGGGCCGGACAAGCTGCGCATCACGGCCCGCGAAGGCGAGCCGATTTCTCAGGGACGGTAGCCGTTTGCGGAGCGGGTCCTTCGGGGCCGCGGTCCTGACCGCGGCGCTGACGGGCGTTGCGGCGGCGCAGGAGCCTCCCGCCCCGCTCCCGAGTCCCGTGCCGACCCCCCCGGCGGCGGCCGCCCCGGCCCCCGGCGCCGCTCCCGCGGTCGTCGCGCCGCCGACGCAGCCCTCGCAGCCCGTGCCCCCGGCGGACCGCATCATCGGGATCCGGGTCGTCGGATACCAGACCGTGTCGCCGGACACGATCGCCCACTATCTCGGCATCAAGGTCGGCGATCCCTACGACCCGGAGAAGCTGCGGCAGAACTTCCCGCAGTTGTGGGAGGCCGGACTCCTCGAGAACGCCCGAATCGAGGCCGAGCGGTCGCCCGAAGGGGTAACCCTGGTCGTCACGATCGAGGAGCGGCCGGTCATCAAGGACGTCGACTTCGTCGGGAACAAGAAGCTCTCGACCTCCCAGATCAAGGACGCGATGAAGGACGGCAAGGTCGAGGTCCATGCGGGCGCGCCGCTCTCTCAGCGCGACGTCGCGCGGGCCCGGTCGGTGATCGCCGACTTCTACACCGCGCAGGGCTTCCGGAGCGCCACGGTCGACTACCGGATCGACGACATCTCGAAGACCGAGAAGAAGGTGGTCTTCCTCATCGACGAGGGGGACAAGGTCAAGATCGAATCGATCGAGTTCACGGGCAACACGGCGGTCTCCTCGCAGACGCTGCGCAACGCGATGTCGAAGACGAAGGTCGCGGTTTGGTGGCGGTTCCTCTCCGACAACACGGTCTACAGCCAGGCCAACTACGAGGCCGACGTCGAGAGCATCAAGGGCGTGTATCAGTCGAAGGGGTTCAAGGACGTCGTCGTCAAGGATCCGATCCTCGACGTCTACGTCGTCAATCCGAAGGCGAAGCCGGAGAAGATCAAGAGGCGCGTCCGCATCACGATTCCGATCGTGCAGGGCGATAAGTTCTACACGAACGACATCACGATCACGCGCGTGCTGCAGAGCGGCCAGCCGGCCGACCCGCCCGACGCCTCCGTGTTTCCGTCCCGGTTCCTGCTGAAGAATTTCAAGGATCTGCCGCCGGGCTCCGTCCTGAACCACGACAAGCTCGTCGAGGGCCTCGCCGCGATCGAGACCATGTACAAGACGCGCGGGTACATCTACTGGTTCGCGGATCCGGCCTACAAGGAGGTCGGCAAGGACCGCGTGGACGTCGACATCCGGATGTTCGAGGGAGAGAAGTACTACCTGGGCCGCCTCGAGGTCACCGGCAACACGCAAACCCGGGACAAGGTCATCCGCCGCGAGTTCGGCCTCGACGAGGGCGACGTCATGGACATGGAGGCCGTCAAGAAGAGCATCCAGAAGATCTCTCAGCTCGGCTACTTCAAGCTCGGCGAGGAGCCGCAATTCTCGGTCCGCCAGGAGGAGAAGAAGGTCGACATCGTCCTGAAGGGCCAGGAGACCAGCCGCAACGAGATCCAGTTCGGCGCGGGCTATTCCGGATACGACGGCTTCTTCGGCCAGTTCTCGTTCCAGACCCTGAACTTCATGGGCCGGGGCGAGATTCTCGGAGTGTCGGCGCAGGTCGGCAAGGTCTCCAAGTTCTACAACCTCTCCTACACGGTGCCGTGGTTCATGGACAAGAACCAGTCGGTCGGCGCCTCGATCTTCAGCCAGGACTACGTGTACTCGACCGTGCAGGAGACGCGGCGGGGAGGTACGCTCTACTACGCCAAGGGGCTCGGGCTCTTCGACTCGGTCTCCACGCTCTACTCCTACGAGAACATCAACGCGAACTATCCCGTCGCCACGGCGCCGGTGCCGCCCGGGCAGCCCGCGCCGCCCCAGAAGCTCGTCGACACGAGCGGCAAGACGTCGTCCCTCACGCCGGCGTATCGCTACGACAGCCGCAACGATCCGATGAACCCGACCCGCGGCTTCCGGCTCACCGCGGCCGTGCAGGTGGCTCCCGACGTGTTCGGAGGCACCAACTCGTTCATCAAGCCGACGCTCGGATCGACGATCTACATCCCGGTGCCGCTGCCGCGCAACGCGGTCGTGGCGCTCAACGGCGAAATCGGATACCTGCTCCAGGTGGGGAGCACGCCGCTGCCGATCTTCGAGCGCTTCCAGCTCGGCGGCGAGCAGAGCATGCGCGGCTATGCGCTCGGCTCCGTCGTGCCGCTCCACCCGAACACGAACGTCGTCTTCACCGATTCCGCCGGCCGCATTCTCGGCGGCAACAAGTTCTTCGTGATCAACGCCGAGTACCAGTTCCTGAACGTCGGCCCGGCGACGCTGCTCGCCTTCTACGACTTCGGCAACAACTACTACGACACGCAGCCGATCTCGCTGACGAACGTCCGGATGGCGTTTGGCATGGAGCTGCGCGTCTTCCTGCCGATCTTCCAGGCCCCCCTGCGGTTCATCTACGCGATCAATCCGAACCCCATCCAGCCCCTCGACCAGTACGGCTTCCCGGCCGCGAACCTGACCGAGAAGAAGTCCGGGTTCACGTTCTCCATCGGAAGGACGTTTTAAGGCGGCGCTCGACGCGCCGACGTGAGAGAGGCACTTCCGTGCCGCAGCGGGGTCGGTAAAGTGCGTGATAGGGGGCTTTGCCGCCTTCCGCGGACACTCTTCGCCCGGAATGATGGGGCTTTTGGCCCTGTTGTGCGGGCGGCGGAATTTGCTTAAACTCACGCGTTTTCGCGGAGAAGGAGAGGGAATGAAACGTATTGTCTTGACGGTCGCCGCCGCTTTCTGCGCGGCGGGGGCGGGCGCTCAGGGGGCTTCGACGGCGGCCCCGGCGGCGGCCTCGGTTCCGGCACCCGCAACGGCGGGCGCGATAAAGATCGGCGTCATCAACGTCGAGCGGCTCGTCCAGGAGTCCGCCCTCGGCAAGGAAGCCTTCAACCGGGTCAAGAAGCTGAACGACGCGAAGAAGGACGAGGGCGACAAGCTTCAGAAGGAGCTCCGGGACATGGAGCAGAAGCTGGCCGACCAGGGCTCCTCGATGGCCGACGACAAGCGCGAGACGCTCCAGAAGAGCTACCAGGAGAAGGCGATCGCGTTCAAACGCTTCCAGGACGATGCGAACCGGGACCTCGAGGCGGCGCAGAAGAAGGAGCTCTCGGAGCTCGAGCGGCGCGTGTTCCCGGTGATCAACCAGGTGGGCAAGGAGAAGGGCTACACGCTCATCTTCAACAAGTTCCAGTCGGGACTCGTCTTCGCGGACGACGCCGTGGACATCACGGACGACGTGCTGAAAGTCTTCAACACGACCGTCGCGATGCCGGCGCCCGCCGCGAAGCCCGAGGGCGCGGCCGCGAAGGGCGCGAGCCCAGCGGCGAAGACCGCGCCGGGCCCCGCGCCGACGAAGAAGCCGCAGCCCTAAGAACGACGGGAACCCGGACGCCGTGGCCCGGTCGCGAGTCCCCCGGAGGGGCGCCGGCGGGGCCGGTCGTTCCGCGAGCGCCGGGACCTTCACCCTCGAAGACGTCGCGGCCGCGGTCGGCGGCCGCGTCGTCGGAAGAGGCGCGCGACTGACCGGCGTCGCGCCGCTCGAGAGCGCCGGGCCGTCCGACCTCTCCTGGATCGCCGACGAGCGGCGCGCGCCCGACGGGGCTCGAAGCGCCGCCGCGGCCTTCCTGGTGCCCGCGGAATCTCTCGCGGCAGGCCGCCCGTGCGTCGTCGTCGCCTCGCCGTCTCTCGCCCTCGCCGTCTGGCTCGAAGCGCGCCGGCCTCCGGAGCGTCCCGCCCGAGGGGTGGCGCGGGGCGCGCACGTCCATCGGACGGCCCGCGTCTCCCGCGGGGTCTCGATCGAGGCGGGCGCCACCGTGGCGGCCGGCGCTCGCATCGGTTCCCGGACCCGCCTCCGCGCGGGCGCCTTCGTCGGCGAGGGCGCCTCGATCGGGGAAGACTGCGTCCTCGGCCCCGGCGCGGCCGTGCTCGCCGGCTGCCGCGTGGGCGACCGGTGTATTCTCCACTCGGGCGCGGTCGTCGGCTCGGACGGCTTCGGCTACGTCTGGGACGGGGAGCGCCACCGCAAGATTCCTCAGGTCGGGATCGCCCGCCTCGAGGACGACGTCGAAATCGGGGCGAACGCCGCCGTCGACCGGGCGACTCTGGGCGAAACGGTGGTCGGACGGGGCACGAAAATCGATAATCTCGTCCAGATCGGACACAACGTCGTGATCGGCGAGCACTCGATTCTCTGCGGGCAGGCCGGCGTCGGAGGCTCCTCCCGACTCGGCCGCGGCGTCACGCTCGCGGGCCAGGTCGGTATTTCCGACCACGTCACGATCGGCGACGGCGCGGTGCTGACCGGGCAGGCCGGCATCGCCCGGCGCGGCCGCGTCCCGGCCGGCGTGGTCGTCTCGGGCATGCCCGCGCTGCCGCATCGAGAGTTCCTGAAGCGGGCCGCCCTGGTGGGGCGGCTCGAGGCCGCGTTCGAGCGTCTCGCGGCGCTCGAGGAGGCGGTGGCGAAGATGAGGAAGGGGGGCTGATGGCCGAGCTCGGGATCGCGGACATCCTGAAGACGCTGCCGCACCGCTATCCGTTCCTGCTCGTGGATCGCATCCTCGAGCTCGAGCCGGGCAAGCGGGTCGTCGGCATCAAGAACGTGACGTTCAACGAGGAGTTCTTCCAGGGGCATTTTCCCGGCAACCCCGTCATGCCGGGGGTGCTCGTCCTCGAGGCGATGGCGCAGGTGGCCGGCGTCGGGCTTCTCGGGATCACGCCGGACAAGGAGAAGAAGCTCCTGTACCTCTCGGGCGTCGACCGCTGCCGCTTCCGGCGTCCGGTCGTTCCGGGCGATCAACTCCGCATCGAGGCGGAGATCGTGTCGCTGAAGATGCGGGTCTGCAAGTGCCACGCGACGGCGTCGGTCGGCGGCAATCTCTGCGCCGAGGCCGACCTGCTCTCGGTGCTGGTGGACCGCCCATGAGCAGCGTCACCATCCATCCGTCGGCGGTCGTCGCCTCGAGCGCGGAGCTCGGCAAGGGCGTCACGATCGGGCCCTACGCGGTCGTGGGGGAGGGCGTCGTGCTCGGCGACCGGACGACCGTCGGCAACCACGCCACGGTCGAGGGCCCGGCGATCTTCGGGGAGGACAACCGCATCTTCCCGCACGCGGCCCTCGGCTTCGAGCCGCAGGACCTGAAGTACCGCGGCGAGCCGACCCGCCTCGTCGTCGGGTCGCGCAACGTCTTCCGCGAGTTCTCCACGGTGCAGCGGGGCACGGCCACCGGCGGCGGAGAGACGATCGTCGGCGACGACAACTACTTCATGAACTACACCCACGTCGCGCACGACAACCGGATCGGATCGCACGTGGTGATGGCGAACTGCTCCGTTCTCGCCGGCCACGTGCAGGTCGGCAACCACGCCAAGATCGGCGCGTTCAACGCGGTCCACCAGTTCTGCCGGGTCGGGGCCTACGCGTTCATGGGCGCGTACAGTGCCTGCCGGCAGGACGTGCTGCCCTTCTGCCGCACGGAGGGAATGGAGGACCCGAGGACGTTCGGCGTCAACACGATCGGCCTGAAGCGCGCCGGATTCTCGGACGAGCGCGTCGAGGCGCTCCAGAAGGCTTACCGTCTCCTGCGCAAATCCAAGCTGAACACGAGCCAGGCGCTCGAGCGGATCATGGAGGAGCTGCCGGGGCAGCCCGACGTGGAGGAGCTTGTCGGCTTCATCCGCACGAGCGAACGGGGCTTCATCAAGTGAGGCGCCCCGGGAGGTGAGCGCCGCCGCACCGGTCCGCCTCGCGGTGGTCGGCGTCGGCCATCTCGGGAGGAAGCACGCGCGCATCGCCGCGCAGACTCCCGGGCTCGTCCTGGTCGGCGTCCACGACCGTCATCCGGGGCGGGCCGAGGAGGTGGGTCGGGAAACGGGCCTCGCCGTGCTCGGCAGCCCGGAGGAGGTCGCGGCGCGGGCGGAAGCCGTGGTCCTCGCGACGCCGACCGTCACGCACGCGGCCCTCGCGGAATACTTCCTCGAGCGCGGCGTCGACGTCCTCGTCGAGAAGCCGATCGCGGCCTCGCTCGCCGACGCCGATGCCCTGGTGGCGCTCGCGCGGAGGCACGGGCGCGTCCTCGAGGTCGGACACGTCGAGCGGTACAACCCGGCCGTCTCCGCCGTGCTCGGCCGCGTGACCGAGCCGCTCTTCGTGGAGGGCCACCGGCTCGGGGCCCCGACCGAGCGGAGCCTCGACATCGACGTCGTGCTCGACCTCATGATCCACGACCTCCAGATCGTGGCCGAGCTCGTCCGCCGTCCGGCGCGCGAGGTGCGGGCCGCGGGGATGCCGGTGCTCTCCCAGCGCGTCGACATCGCGAACGCGCGGATCGAGTTCGAGGGCGGCTGCGTGGCCAACCTGACCGCTTCGCGCGTCTCCACCGAGCCGATGCGCAAGCTCCGGATCTTCGCGCCGCCGCTGTACTGCTCGATCGACATGCGCGCGCGTTCCGTGACGGCCCACCGCCTCGTGCGCGAGGGCGCCCGGGCGGCCGTCGTGCCGGAGCCCTTCACGATCGAGACGGGCGACTCGCTCGCGCGGGAGCTCGCCGACTTCGCCGGCGCCGTGCGGGAGCGCCGGGATCCCGTCGTCACCGGGGAGGTCGGGCGCGACGCGCTCGCTCTGGCCGAGCGGGTCGTCGAAGCCATCGACAGCCACCGCCGGCACGCGCGGACGGACGCGTGAACGGGCAGGCGCGGGTCGGGCTCGTCGGCGGCAGCGGCGTCTACGACCTCGCGGCGATGGAGAACGTGCGCGAGGAACGCCTCGACACGCCGTTCGGTCGGCCATCGGACTCCTACTTCACGGGCACGCTCGGCGGGGTCGCCGTGGCCTTCCTGTCGCGTCACGCTCGCGGCCATCGGCAGTCACCGACCGAGATCAACTACCGCGCGAACGTCTGCGGCTTCAAGATGCTCGGCTGCGACGCGCTCCTCTCCGCCTCCGCCTGCGGCAGCCTGAAGGAGGAGGTCGCCCCGCGCCATGCCGCGGTGCCCTCCCAGTTCATCGACCGCACCCGTCACCGCGAGGACACGTTCTTCGGCGGAGGCGTCGTCGCCCACGCCGCGCTGGCGGATCCGGTGTGCCCCGCGCTGTCCGGCGTCCTCGCGGATTCCGCCCGCGGCGCCGGACTGATCGTGCACCGGGACGCCACGTATGTCTGCATGGAGGGCCCGCAGTTCTCGACGCGCGCCGAGTCGAAGCTGTACCGGAGCTGGGGCGCCGACGTGATCGGCATGACGAACCTGACGGAGGCGCGGCTCGCCCGCGAGGCCGAGATGTGCTACGCGAGCCTGTCCCTCGTGACCGACTACGACTGCTGGCACGAGACGGCGGAGGACGTCTCGGTCGAGGTCATCGTCGCGATCCTCGGCGAGAACGCGGCGGCGGCGCGGCGCACGCTCGCCGCGGCGGTCGCGGCGGTCGATCCGTCTCGCGCGTGCGGCTGCCGAGACGCCATGCGGTTCGCGATCATCACCGACCGCGCCGCCATCCCGGACTCGGCCCGGGAGCGGCTGCGGCCTATCGCGGGGAGGTACCTGTGAGACCGGAAGGACGGATCGTGGTCACGGGGTCGGTGGCCTTCGATTACCTGATGACCTTCCCCGGAAAATTCACCGAGCACCTCATTCCGGACCGGATGAAACGGCTCTCGGTCTCGTTCCTCGTCGACGAGATGCGCCGCGTGCCGGGCGGCTGCGGGCCGAACATCGCCTGGAACCTGGCGCTCCTCGGAGAGCGGCCCGTGCTCCTCGCCACCGCGGGTGCCGACGCCGTCGAGTACCGGGAGCGCCTCGCGGCCGCGGGCATCGACGTCTCGGCGATGCGGCTCGATCGGGACCTGTTCACGGCCTCGTTCTTCGTGTCGACCGACCTCGATCAGAACCAGCTGGCCTCGTTCTACACCGGCGCGATGGCCCGCGCCCGGACGCTGCCGCTCGACCGGCTGGACCCGGACACGATCGCGTTCGTCGTCATCTCGCCGAACGACCCCCCGGCCATGGCGGCGCACGCCGAGTACTGCCGCTCGAAGGACCTGCCCTTCCTCTACGACCCGAGCCAGCAGGTGACGCGCCTTTCGGGCGAGGAGATGCGCGACGGGTTCCGTGGCGCCGCGATCCTGATCGTCAACGACTACGAGTTCGGGATCCTCCAGAACAAGACCGGCCTGTCGAAGGACGACTTCGAGCTCCAGGTGCCGGTGCTGATCGTGACGCACGGGCCGGACGGCTCGGCGATCCACGCGCCGCTCGGCAACGGCCGGATCCTCCACCACGTGCCGGCGGCGAAGGTCGAGAAGGAGGCGCTCGACCCCACGGGCGTCGGCGACGCGTACCGCGCCGGGCTCCTGCGGGGGATCCGGATCGGGGCGCCGTGGCCGGTGGCGGGGCGGATCGGGAGCATCGCGGCGGTCTACTGCCTGGAGAACCAGGGGCCCCAGCCGCCCCGCTATGCGCCCGTCGAGTTCATCGCGCGCTACGTGCGCAATTACGGAGAAACACCGGAGCTGGAGCGGCTTTTCCCATAGCCGTCTCCGGCGGGGTACAATTTCCGTCTCCGAAGAGAGGGCAGGTCTTTGAGCATGCGCGTGTCGCGCCGCGTGACGGCATCGTTCTCGCCGAGGCAGTACGAGGGAAGTCTCGACGCCGCCGGCCTGCGGTTCGGGATCGTGTGCGCCCGCTGGAATCCCACCGTGACCGACGCCCTGCTCGAGGCCGCCGTGGACACGCTCCGCCGCCGGGGCGCCCGGGCCGCGGACGTCGGCGTCGTGCGCGTGCCCGGAGCCTTCGAGGTCGCGGCCGGCGCGAAGGCGCTCGTCGACTCCGGCCGCTACCAGGCCATCGTGGCGCTCGCCGCCATCGTGCGCGGCGAGACGTCCCACCACGAGATCCTCGGTCATTCCGTGGCGGCGGCGCTCGCGGAGCTCACGGTCGTCTCCGGCATCCCGATCGGCTTCGGCATCCTGACCTGCGACACCATGGAGCAGGCGCGCGACCGAACCGACAAGGGCGTCGAAGCCGCCGAGGCCGCGATCGAGATGGCGAACCTCTCGCGGCAGCTGAGGAAGGGCTGAGTCCTTGGGCGCCCGGCGCAAGGCCCGCGAGCTCGCGCTCCAGATGCTCTACGAGCACGACGTCTCGGGCACCGAGCCGCAGGAGATGTTCCGGCGGTCCGACGAGCTGAAGACGGCGCCGGAGGGCCTCCAGGACTTCACGCGCCGCCTGGTGTCCGGGACGCTGACGTACCGGGACGACCTCGACGCGATCATCTCGCGGCAGGCGGACCACTGGCGCCTCGCGCGCATGCCGATCGTCGACCGCAACATCCTGCGCCTCGCGCTCTTCGAGCTTCTCCACGAGCCCGAGACGCCGCGGCCGGTCGTCATCGACGAGGCGCTCGAGATCGCGAAGCGGTTCTCGACCCCGAAGTCTTCCCAGTTCATCAACGGAATCCTGGACGGGGTGCTCAAGGGGAAAAAGAGCGAGCCCCCGCCCGCGCCGTGAGGCGCTCGCTCCCGGCTCTTCTGCTCGTGGTGCTCACGGCGGCGGCGGCGGGCCGTGCCGACGAGCTCGCCGTCTACCGCGCGAGCGGCGCCGAGCCCGGGCTCTTCGACCAGTACGACAACGACGGCTACTCCCTGGCGGTCGCGCGGGCGCGCGACGGCGCGCTCGAGCTGTCCGTTCGGGTGAGCGCCTCGGCGCTCGCGAGCCGGGCGCCCTACCCGCCGTCCCCCCGGCCGGCCCGCGATGCGACCCTGCCGCCCGCGCCGGACCGCGACGCCTGGGCGGCGGCGCTCGCGGGCGATGCGAAGCTCGAGGCCGAGGCGGTCGAGCGCATTCTCGAGGGGCTGGCGGAGTCCGTGCGCTACGACGCGGACCGGGCGCGGCGCCAGGATCCGGCGTCGGTCTTCGCCTCGCGACGGGCGCACTGCGTCGGCTTCGCGGAGCTGGCCGTCGACCTCCTCCGGCGGGTCGGGCTCACCGCGCGGACCGTCCAGGGCGTGCTGCGCACCGGCTCGGACGCGGAGGGCTACGACTCGCACATCGGCGGCGTGTACCACCGCTGGATCGAGGTGTACTACGCCGACCGCGGCTTCGTGTTCTCCGATCCCTCGGCCTCGATCAATGGCGTCGACGCGAGGTACATCCCGTTCGGCCGGCGCGAGCTCGAGCGGCCGCGGGGGCTGACGCTGACGTCCGTCGAGACCTCCGGACGGCTCGACTACCCGGTGCTGCGTCTCCCGCAGGCCACGCTGCGCGTCCGGCCGCTCTTGAAATAGCCGGTCTCGTCCCGGATCGGGCCCGCTGCAGAGTCCGAGTTATATTCCCCTGCCGATGAACGAGCGTGCGAGCGAGCGCTACGCGCCCGCCGAGATCGAGGGCCCGTGGCAGCGCCGCTGGGCGGAGGCCGGTGTCGCGGTCGTCGACACCGCGGTGCCCGGCGACGAGTTCTACATGCTCAACATGTACCCCTATCCTTCGGGCAGCCGTCTCCACGTCGGCCACGGGCGCAACTACATCCTCGGCGACGCCCTGTACCGGCGCGAGCGGATGGCCGGACGGAAGGCGTTGAACCCGATGGGCTGGGACGCCTTCGGGCTCCCCGCCGAGAACGCGGCGATTCAGAGCGGCGTGCATCCGCGCGAGTACACGCTCGGCAACATCGCCCGGATGAAGGAGCAGCTGTACGCGCTCGGCTGCCTCTACGACTGGACGAAGGAGCTCGCTTCCTGCGACCCCGAGTACTACCGGTGGAACCAGTGGCTCTTCCTTCGCATGTGGGAGCGCGGGCTCGCGTACCGGAAGACGGCGCCCGTGAACTGGTGCCCGGGGTGCCGCACCGTGCTCGCCAACGAGCAGGTCGTCGACGGCCGCTGCGAGAGATCCGACGACCCGGTCGAGATCCGCGACCTGACGCAGTGGTTCTTCCGCGTGACGGACTACGCCGAGCGCCTGCTGACCGGGCTCGACGGGCTCGACCACTGGTCCGACCGCGTCAAGACGATGCAGCGCAACTGGATCGGGCGGTCCGAGGGCGCGGAGATCCACTTCGAGATCGAGGGCCTCCCGGAGCCGATCACGGTCTTCACGACGCGGCCCGACACGCTCTACGGCGCCACGTTTCTCGCGCTCGCCCCCGAGCACCCGGCCGTCGCAGGCTTCTTCGCCGGGTCGCCCGGCCGGGGCGCGATCGAGGCTTTCGTCGAACGGGTGCGCCGGGAGTCGAGGCTCGAGCGCGAGGCCGAGGGCGGCGAGAAGGAGGGGATCGACACGGGGGCGGTCGCGATCCACCCCGCGACGCGGAAGAGGATCCCCGTCTGGCTCGCCAACTTCGTGCTCCCCGAGTACGGCACGGGCGCGCTCATGGGCGTGCCCGCCCACGACGAGCGCGACTTCGAGTTCGCCCGGAAGTATGGCCTCCCGGTCGTGCCCGTATACCGGATCCCCGGCGAGGCCCCGCCCGACGGGGCCGCGATGACCGAGGCGGAGCCGCACGGCGGTGTCCTCTTCGGCTCGGGCGACTGGGACGGAACGCCGAACGGCCCGGAGGCGATTCGCGTCGCCACCCGCTGGCTCGAGGCCCGCGGCGTCGGCCGGGGAAAGGTGGGCTACCGTCTGCGCGACTGGCTGATCTCGCGGCAGCGCTACTGGGGCACGCCGATCCCGGCGATCCACTGCCCCGGCTGCGGCGTCGTCCCGGTGCCGGACGCGGACCTGCCGGTCCTGTTGCCCGACGACGTCGAGTTCCGGGGCGCCGAGGGCAATCCGCTCGAGAAGTCCGAATCGTTCGTGCGCGCGACGTGTCCGAAGTGCGGCGGTCCGGCGCGCCGCGAGACGGACACGATGGACACGTTCGTGGATTCGTCCTGGTACTACCTCCGCTTCCTGGACCCGCACGACGCCGAGCGCATGGTGGACACGGAGCGCGTGAAGCGCTGGCTCCCGGTCGATCAGTACATTGGCGGCATCGAGCACGCGATCCTGCACCTGCTGTACGCGCGGTTCGTGTGCCGGGTGTTGAAGGACATGGGCCTCGTGAACATCGAGGAGCCGTTCGAGCGCCTCTTCAACCAGGGGATGATCACGCGCCTGAATCCGGCGACCGGCAAGATCGAAAAGATGTCGAAGTCGCGCGGCAACACGGTGTCGCCCGACGAGCTGATCGCGCGATTCGGCGCCGATACCGTCCGGCTCTACACGCTGTTCATCGGGCCGCCGGAGAAGGAGTCGGAGTGGTCCGAGGAGGGCGTCGCGGGGGCGTATCGATTCCTCCACCGCGTCCACGAGCTCTGCGCGCGGGCGTCCGCCGTGGCGGGGGAGGCGGGCCCGGCCGACACGCCGCTCCGCCGGCTGATGCATCGAACCATCGAGCGCGTGACCGAGGACGCGGCGCGGTTCCACTTCCACACGGCGATCGCCGCGCTGATGGAGTACCAGAAGGGGATCGCGGACGCGCTCGAGGCGGGCGGCGAGTCGCCCGGCGCGATCCGCGACGCCGTCCGGACGCTGCTCCAGCTCCTCCATCCGATCGCGCCTCACCTGACCGAGGAGTGGTGGCATCGGCTCGGGGAGCGCGGCTTCCTGGTCGAGTCCCGCTGGCCGGCCTTCGACCCCGCTCTCGCGACCTCGCTCGACGTGACGCTCGTCGTGCAGGTCAACGGCAAGGTGCGCGGCAGGCTCGACCTGCCGCGCGGCGCGTCGGAAGCGGAGGCCATGCGGCGGCTCGACGGCGACGAGAAGATCCGGCCCTGGCTGGCCGGCAAGGAGATCACGCGGACCGTCTTCGTGCCGGACCGCCTGCTGAACCTCGTGGTGCGGTGAGCCGCCGCCGGGCGTCCATCCTCCGCCGACTCGCCGCCGCGGGGCTGACGCTGCTCACGGTGTCCTGCGGCTACACGCTCGTCGGCCGGGGCTCGTCGCTCCCGGAGTCGATCAAGGTCGTGCAGTTCACGACGCTCGAGAACCGCACGCCCCAGGTCGAGCTCGAGCAGCGGTTCTCGGCCGCGATCAACCGCGAGCTCGTGTCGCGGGGCCGGTTCAAGGTGCAGGCGGGCGCGGACGGCGCCAACGCCGTGCTCGCCGGGACCGTTCTGGCGTTCAATCTCTATCCGGTCGCCTTCGATGCCCAGGGGCGCGCCACCGACTACCAGGTGCAGGTGACGGCGAACGTCTCGCTCAAAACGCTGCCGGACGACAAGCCGCTCTGGGAGAATCCCGCCTTCACGTTCCGGGACAATTACCAGTTCTCGGCGACGACCGCGTCGTACACGGATCTCATCAACGACGCGATCGACCGCGTCGCGGATCGCTTCGCCCAGAGCCTAGTGACGAGCCTGCTGGAAGGGTTCTAGGCGGATCCAGGCCCGAGGTGCCGAGTCGGCGTAAACCGGATGCCGGACTCGGGGTCAGGCATGGTGTTTTCGGAGCGACGACGCGAAAGTGGTATCCCCGCGAAGGGCAAAGAGCGCCGAAAACATCAGGCCTGACCCCATCGAAGCGCTCGGCCCGACTTGCGGGCCGCTGCTTTCCGTCAGCGACTAGTTCGCCGCGGGACTCGCGGGCCGGTCCTCCTCCGACCGTGACTCCGCCGGGGTGCTCCTACTTACCCGCCCCCGCCTTCTTCGCCAGGCGGCTCTTGTACCGCGCCGCAGCGTTGCGGTGGATCACGCCCTTGGCGAGCGCGCGGTCGATCTCCGAATGCGTGGCAGGAAGCGCCTCGCCGCGCTTCCCGGCCTCGGTCTGACCGTACTTCTTGACGGCGCTGCGGAGGCGCGACACCCGGGTGCGGTTGCGCGCGCGCTTCTTGACGGACTGGCGATTGCGCTTCTCGGCGGACTTGATGTTGGCCATGAGGCTGCTGCTTCTCCTGTTCGGGTTTTTCCGGCATTCCGCGCCGGGGGGGCGGTCTCGCGAGCGCGGCCCCTCGGCCGGCGGCGCATTCTACTTCGTGTCCACTCCCAGCGTCTTCAGCCGGGCCCTGGCCAGCCGCGCCTCCTCGGACGAGGGGAACTCGTGGATGACGTACTGGAGCTGGACGATCGCCTCGCTCTTCTGACCCTGCTCGAGCATGGCGTAGGCCTTCTTCAGGAGCGCCGCCGCCGCCTTGTCGCTCGCCGGCCACTGCTTCAGGAGCTTCTCGAAGTCGGCAATCGCCTCGGGGTACTTCTTCTGGGCGTAGTGGGACTCGCCGATCCAGTACTGCGCGTTGTCGGACAGGTCCGTGGAGGGATAGGCGGCGATGTAGTCCTCGAAACCCTGGATGGCGAGGGCATAGCGGCCCTTCGTGTAGTCCGCGTAGGCGGTGTCGTACAGCTCGGTCGGGGACGGCTCGGCGGTGCGGGGCGCGGCTCCCGCCGCCGACGGGGCGCCCGGCGCCGGCGGCGTGGCGGCGCCGGGCGGAGCGGCGTTCTTCAGGCGCAGGAGGTCGCCCTGGGTCTCCGCGATCTGCTGCGACAGCTGCGAGAGGCGCCGGTTGGTGTCCTCGAGCTTCGCCTCGAGCTGCTCCATCTTCGTCGTCAGCTCGCCCAGGCGGACCGCGGTATCGGCGTTCGACTTCAGCAGCTGCTGCGTCTGCGAGCCGACGCTCTGGTTGAGTTTCTCGACCTCTTCCTTGCTCGAGTTCTTGCGCTCCAGATTCTGGATCTGCTTCTGGATGTCGTTCATCTGCCGGTGCAGCGCGTCGATGTCGCTCGACGAAACGCAGGCGGCCCCCGCGAGGAGGGCCGCCAGGATGACGAGAACGGAGAGGGGGCGCCGGGAGAACAAGACTACTTGGCCGTGATCACGAGGTGAGCGCGCCGGTTCTTCTGCCAGCAGCTCTCCGAGGATTCGGTGCAGAACGGACGCTCCTTTCCATAGGAGATCGTCTTGATGCGCGACGCGTCGATGCCGAGCGACACCAGGTACTCCTTGGCGGCGTTGGCGCGGCGGTCGCCGAGCGCGAGGTTGTACGCGGCGGTGCCGCGCTCGTCGCAGTGTCCCTCGATCAGGACCTGGACCGAGGGGTGCTTCTTCAGCCACTGGGCGTCGGTCGCGAGCGTCGAGCGCGCGTCCTCGCGGAGGTCGGACTGATCGAAGTCGAAGAACGCGTCGTTCAGGTATCCCTTCTTGTTCAGCGACTCGATGTCGAGGTTCGTGATGTCCTGGGACTCGATGTCGGTCGACGGGGCCGGCTTCGGGGGAGGAGCGACGGGCGTCTCGGCCGGCTTCGAGGTCACGGGCGGGCGGGCTTCGGGAGCAGTCGTCGGGGCCTTCTTCTTGCACGCCGCGGCAAACGGCAGGGCCACCAGTCCGAGGAGCGCCACGATCGTGAGCGCCGAGAAACGTCTTTTCATTCCTGTCTCCTTGGCCCGTGAGGCGGGCGGAAAGCCGGTGCGGGGAAACCGAAATTCAATATAGCAAAGAGATCGCAAAAACCCCAATGATCCATGCGCATCAAGGTACCCAGAACGGCTGCAGGTGGTTCGCGCCCTGCGTGAGCTGGCGGCGGTTCTGGCCGTTGACGTCGACCGTGTAGATCTGCGTCGAGCCGTTGCGGCGCGAGGCATAGACGACCTTCTGCCCGTCGGCGGAGAAGGTCGGATGGCTGTTCGAGCCGTCCGACGTGATCTGGATCGTCTGGCCGGAGCTCATGTCCATGACGCAGATGTTGAAGTCGCCCTCGTTGCGGCAGGCGAACGCGATGTGGGAGGCGTCGGGGGACCACGAGCCCTCGTCGTTCCAGTTGCCGGCGAAGGTCACGCGGCGCGACCCGGTGCCCTCGGCGTCCATGACGTAGATCTGAGGGGTGCCGGTTAAATCCGAGGTGTACAGGATCCGGCGGCCGTCGGGGGACCAGGCCGGCGAGGCCTCGAGCGCGCGGCTGGTCGTGAGCCGGTGGGCCGTCCCGCCGCCGGCGGCGATCGTGTAGATGTCGGTGTTGCCCTTGGCCGAGCCGGCGAACGCGATCTGGCTCCCGTCGGCCGATAGGGACGGCGAGGCGTTCAGCTCGAGGCCGGTCGAGATCTCGCGCTTGTCGCCGCCGTCGAGCCCCATGGTCCAGATCTGCGGGAAGAGGCGCACGTACGACGTGTAGGCCACCCGGCCGCCCCCCGCCGACGGGGAGATCGAGATCGACTTGTGCGCGGTCAGGGTCCGCACGTTGCGGCCGTCGAAGTCGAGGGCGGCGACCTCCTTGGTGCCGCCCTGCTCGACGACGCAGAGGATCGTCGACAGGAAGAGTCCCGGCTTCCCGGTGAAGTACTTGACGAGGTCGTTGGCGAGGGTGTGGGCGATCCGGTCGACGTACGTCGCGCCGCCCGAATACTTCCGGCCGAGGATCAGCTTGCGGGACTTCAGGTCCCACACGCGCGCCTCGACCGAGACTCGGTCGCCGACGACCTCCCCGCGGGTGTCCACCAGGACCTCCGCCCCGGTGCCGAGCCAGCGGGCGGCTTCCTCGGGGGTCGTCGGGTCGTGGGAGCCCGTGGGGTAGTGGGCCGGATCGGCGATGGCGAAGGAGCCGGCGTACTCGAGGTCCGAGCGCAGCGTCCCCGTGAACGGATCGACGACCTTGGCCTGGAGCGCCGCGGTCCCGGGTGCGTAGAGGGTCGGCACCGCGACGGCGAGGCGGCGCTCTCCGCCCCCCTTGATGACGATCTGGATTTCGTCGGCCGACGGGGTCTGCTGCGGGGGAGGTGCCTGAGCCGAAGCGCGGACGGCGGCGAGCGCGAGGGAGGCCGCGGCGGCGGCGAAGCGGAAACGCATCGATGTCCTCCGGGATCTCATTCGAAGACGACCTGGATGCCGAGGTGCGGGCCGCCGTACTCGGCCGGCAGCGGCGGCAGGGGCGACGACGCGTAGACGGCGCGGAGGGCCGCGCGGTCCACGAAGGGCAGGCCGCTCGACGTGACGATCCGGGGATCGGTGATCGTGCCGTCGCGCTCGATCTGGAAGTGCACGACGGGACTCGTCTGCACCGTTTGTGCCGGCTTGAACCAGTTCATGCTGATGAGCTGGACCAGCCGCTCGATGTAGACGGGGTACTTGAAGTCGGCCTGGTCGAGCTTCAGATTGCCGATGCCCGCGGTCCCCCCCGCACCGGCGGGGCCGGGCGTCCCGCCCGCCTCCTCCCCGGAGGAGGGCAGGCTGACGGCGGGCTCGGACGCCCGGCCCGGGCGCGACACGGGCGGCGGCGTGGGCTTCTTCCGGGTCTCCTTCTTGGGAGGGAGGAGCAGCGCGTTCTTCGAAGGCTTCGGCGCCTCCTCGACGGGGGGCTTCTCGATCTTCGGCTTCGGCGCGGCGGGCGGCGGCGCCGGCTCGGTCGGTGGCGACGGCGGGGCCGGCCGCAGGGATCCCGCGGAGAGGAGGCGCACCGCGACGGCCCGCGGCGCGATGTAACGGACCGGCCGGGCGAGCGCGGAGACGAGGATCGCCGCGAGCACGCCCGCATGCAGCAGGACCGTGAGCAGGCCCGCCGGCCCCCAGGGAAGCCGCTCCTGCCGGCGTTCGGCGAGGATTTCTCCGACGGTGTCGATCGGCGTTACGCCCTCGAGCGCGGGTCCGTTGGCGGAAGGCCCGGCGCGGAGGGCGCCTCCTTCATTTCGTCTTCGAACCCGAGGTGTCGGTGATCATGCCGAGGCTCTCGATGCCCATGCGATTCAGGAGATCGAGCGTCTCGACCACCGTGCCGTACGAGAGGCTGCGGTCCGCCTTCAGCAGCACCGCCTTCTCCTTGTGGTTGCGCAGGATCGCCCGGAGACGGTCCTTCAGGAGGCCCCGCGCGACGGGCGTCTCATTGATGTAGTAGAGGCCGTCGCGGGAGATCGAGAGCACGATCGGGTCCTCGAGGCCGGAGCGCAGGTTCGTCGTCGCGGTCTTCGGCAGCGCCACCGAGATGCCCTGGTGGAGCATCGGCGCCGTGACCATGAAGATGATGAGCAGCACCAGCATGACGTCGACGAGCGGCGTCACGTTGATGTCCGCGAGGTGGTCGAAGGGGTCTTCCGACTGCCGCTGGAAGGCCATGGCTCAACTCCGAGGACACCGCGACACTAGGTGAAGTTCCTTTCCGCCAGATTGATGAACTCGAGCGAGAAGTCTTCCATTCCGGCGCGCTGCTCGCGGACCTTGCCCATGAAGTAGTTGTAGAAGATCAGTGCCGGGATGGCCGCCGCGAGCCCCGCCGCGGTGTTGACGAGCGCCTCCGAGATGCCGGGCGCGACCGCGGCAATCGATGTCGAGCCGGTCTGGCCGATCGCCCGGAACGACTGCATGATGCCCCACACGGTGCCGAAGAGGCCGATGAAGGGACAGGCCGCGGCGGTCGTCGCCAGGAAGGTCATGGAGCGCGTGAGCCGCGACATCTCGACGCCGATGGCGCGCTCGAGCGCCCGCTCGATACCCGAGATGTTCTTGATGAGGAGCTTGCCGGTCGGGCCGCCGCCGGTCGCCGGCGTGTCCTCCGCGCGGATCGCCTTGACCTGAGCGTCGAGCTCGGCATACCCGGCCTTGAACAGGGTCGTCAGAGGAGTGTCCGAAAGTTCGCCGGCGAACGTGTTGACCTCGGAGAATCGCTTCGATTTGCGGAAAAAGGCGACGAATTTCTCGGACTGACGGGACACGCGTCTCAACCGGATGAACTTGGCGAAGATGATCGCCCAAGACACGAGCGAGAAGAAGAGCAGGATCCCCAGGACCACCTTGGCCGTGGGCCCCGTTTCCGAGAAGAAGGAGAGGATGGAAGGCTGCCCGGGGAGATTTTCGGAGGTGACTGGCTGAAAGACGGTCACGAGCATCGAATTCGACCGTAACATAGGGGCTGCAAGGGGTCAAAGGGAATGGAGCATCTCGCCGCAGGCGTTGTGGCACCCGTGAGGCGTTTCCTGCTTTCCATCGCGGCGGCGGCCGCTCTGCTCGTCGCGGCGCCGCCTCTCTCCGCGGGACCGACCGACATCATGCCGGCGAGCGAGCTCGCGCCGGGGATGAAGGGCTACGGCTTCTCCGATCTCGGCGATGGAAAGGGCGTGCAGCGTTTCGACATCGAAGTCGTCGGCCTGCTGAAGAGCTACGCGCCGAAGCAGGACCTGATCCTCGCGCGCGTCCTCGGGGACATGCTCGACAAGACCGGCATCATCGCCGGCATGAGCGGCAGCCCGATCTACGTCGACGGGCGTCTCGTCGGCGCGCTCGCGTACGGCTGGCCGTTCTCGCGCGAGCCGATCTGCGGGATCACCCCGATCCAGAGCATGCTCGACATCCGCAAGGCGCCCGCCGCGCCGCCGGTGCCGATCGGCGGCGCTGCCACGCGAGCGGCCGCGTTCGTGTCGGCGTTCCGCGACCGCACCTTCGCCGCGCCGTTCGAGTCGCTGCTGGCGCCGCTCAAGGCGCAGCCGGCGAGCACCGGCCCGTCGCCTCTGCCGCTTCCGGTCTCGCTCTCGGGGACGCTTCTTCCGGGCCGGGTGTTCGGCGAAGTCTCCGAGGCCGCGAACTGGCTCGTGGCGCCTTCCGGCGCTTCGGCGCCCCCATCGGCGGGGCGCTCGCCGATCGGCCCGCCCGCGCCACCCGCGCGGCTCGAGCCGGGCTCGGCCGTCGCGGCCGTGCTCCTGTCCGGCGACATGGTGCTCTCGGCGACCGGAACCGTCACCTGGGTGGACGGCAACTCGGTGCTCGCGTTCGGCCACCCGTTTCTGTCGATGGGTCCCGTGGACATGCCGATGGCGAGCGCCGACGTGTTGACCGTGCTGCCCTCGCTCTACCGTTCGTTCAAGTTCGCGACGAGCGGTCCGGTGCTCGGCTCGATCTCCCAGGACCGCTCGACGGGCATCCTCGGCAGCTTCGGCGAGGCGCCGAAGATGGTGCCGATCACGATCCGCATGAAGTCCGACGACCTGCCCACGCAAACCTTCCGCTTCGAGGTCGTGCACAACGCGATGCTCACGCCGATCCTGCTCGCGGTCGCGGTCGACAACGTCCTGACGACCCTCGAGAAGCGCGCCGGCGAGCGGACGATCGTCTGGAAGTCCTCGATCGAGACGTCGGACAAACCCGTGCGCTGGGACTCGGTGTTCTCGGGACTCTCGGCGAAGGACGACGCCGTCGCCTCTCTCGCGGTGCTCACGAATTTCCTCATGGCCAACGAATTCCGCGACCTCTCGATCCGCGGCGTCGACGTGGAGATCTCCCACTCCGACCGGCTCCAGAGCGCGCGCCTGATCCACGTCGAGGCGCAGAAGGAGCGCGTGCGGCCCGGCGACACCGTGCCGATCTGGGTCGACCTGGAGGACTTCCGCGGCGGCCCGCGGCGCGTGGTGCTCTCGGCGAAGGTGCCGGACGACGCGCCGCCGGGTCCGATGACGCTCTTCGTCGGCGACGGCAACGCCGCCACCGCGTACGACCTCTCGCTCTTCCCGCCCGACCCGCACTCGCTCGATCAGGTTCTCGAGTTCCTGGGCCGCGTGCGTCCCGCGAACACCCTGAACCTCATCGCGTACCGCGCCGCGCCCGGCGCCCTCGTCAACGGGGAGGCGCTCGCGGCGCTGCCGCCGAGCCGCGCGGCGATCCTCCACGACCGCGGCCCGGGCGACGGCACGCCCGATCTCGCTTTCGTCCGGTTGCAGTCGGAGTCGGTGGAGCAGCCCGTTCCCCTGACCGGCTCGGCGCGCCTGACGCTGGACGTTTTGCCGAGGACCTGGTGAGGCTCCGCGCGGGAGCGGTCCCGGCGCTCGCCCTCGCGGCGGCGCTCGCCCCCGGCGCGCTTTCCGGCGCGGCCGTGCGGATCTGGGTGAGCGACAGCGCGTCCGACTTCTCGTCGGGGGAGGCGCGCGGCGTCTCGGTGTCCTCGGCCGGGACTCTCTTTCTCGGACGCACGCTCGCCAAGGTCGAAGGCGTCGGCGAGCCGGTGCTCTTCGCCGCCGCGCCCGGGAAGGCCGGCGATCTCTACGTCGCGACGGGCGACTCGGGGGTGATCCTCCGCGTCCCGCCCTCCGGCAAGTCCGCGACCGATCTCCGCCTCGACGAGCAGGAGGTGACCGCGCTCGCGAGCGGCCCGGACGGCGCGCTCTACGCGGGCGGCTCGCCGGGCGGCAAGGTCTACCGCATCCAGAACGGGGCGGCGTCGCTCTACTACGACACGAAGGCGCAGTACGTCTGGGCGCTCGCCTTCGACGGGCCGGTGCTCTACGTCGGCACCGGTCTGCCGGGCGAGATCCACCGCGTCACCGCGGCGGGGAAGGGCGAGCGCGTGCACGCCGCGAGCGACCCCCACGTTCGCGCGCTGTACGTCGACGGCGAGGGGCGCGTCTGGGCCGGCACGTCCGGATCGGGCCTGCTGCTGCGCATCGACAGGGCCGGACGCGTCGCCACCGTCTACGACTCGTCGAAGCAGGAGGTGGCGTCGATCGCGGGCGACCGGGCGGGTCGTGTCTGGGCCGCGTTCACGTCGGCCGACGGCGCGTCGCCTTCCTCCGGGGGCGAGCCGGTCTCGCTGCCCGCCGCGCTGCCGCCGCCGAAGGCGCCGCGGACCGCCTCGCCCGGCAGCGACGACGAGGACCGGGGCGGCAAGGCGGAGGTCTCGGTGTCGGTGTCGTCGCCGAGGCTCGCGCCGGGCCGGAGCGGCCTGCGCGGCGGCTACTCCTCGGAGGTCGTCCTGTTCGACGGCGCGGAGGTGCCCCGGGCCGTGTGGACGAGCTCCGACGAGATCGTTTTCGACCTCGCGCGGGATCCGGCGGGGGAGGGCGTCCTCGCCGGAACCGGGCCGCGCGGCAAGCTGTACGAGCTCACGCCGGATTCGTGGGCGCTCGCGCGGACGTTCGACGAGAAGCAGGTCACCTTCCTCGCCGGCGGCGACGTCGGGACGAACGGGCCGACGGCGCTCTACCGCCCGACCACCGGCGCGGCCGCGGGCGAGTACGTCTCGGCCGTGAAGGACACCGGCCGCACGAGCCGCTTCGGCGCGTTTCGCTGGCAAGGCGACGTGCCCGGGGGGACCCGCATCGAGTTCGCGTTCCGCTCGGGCGAGTCCGCGACGCCCGACGCCACGTGGAGCGCGTGGTCGGCCTGGGAGGCGGGGGCGGAATCCGTCGAGATCCGGGCGCCGGACGGGCGCTACCTCCAGTGGAAGCTCCACATGACCGGCCGCGAGGGGCTCACCCCGGTCGTCCGAAGGGTCGAGGCCGCGTACCGGAATCACAACGCGACCCCGGTGATCGACGCGTTCACCGCGCTCGATCCGGCCGAGGTGCTCGCGCGATCGGCGTCGGGAGGCGCGAACGTCTTCGAGAGCTCGGCCCAGGACGAGCGCGGCATCTTCACCGGCCTCGAGGAGCCGCGCTCCGAGGGCTCGCCGCGCAAGCTCTTCCGGAAGGGCTACCGGACGCTCCAGTGGAAGGCATCCGATCCGGACGGGGACCCGCTCGTCTACGAGCTCGAGTTCCGTCCGGCCTCGGGCGGCAAGTGGATCCTGCTCCGCAAGGACATCCGCGACACGTTCTACTCGTTCGACGCGACCGCCCTGCCCGACGGCGACTACATCTTCCGCCTCCACGCCTCCGACGCCGAGACGAACCCGGGCGACGCCCGCACCGCCTCGCGGGAGACGTCGCCCGTGCGGATCGACAACACGCCGCCGGTGATCCGGGAAACCGCGCGCTCGGCCGGGGTTCTCGAGTTTTCGGCCGAGGACTCCGCCTCGCCGATTCTCGAGGCCGAGTACAGCGTCGACGCGAAGAAGTGGACCCGCGTCGAGCCGAAGGACGGCCTCTCCGACTCGCCGCGCGAGTCGTACGCCATCCACCTCCCGCCCGAGGCGAAGGGCGGTTACCTCCTCGTGCGCGTCACCGACGCCGCGCGCAACGTCGCGACCGCCTCGTTCGTCGCTCCGTAGCGGCCGTCCGCGGCGCGGTACCGAATCGCGGCATAATCTTCGCCGCATGAACCGGGGCGCCGCGGCGGTTTTCCTCGGGACCCTTCTTTCCGCCGGCGCGGGTTGCCGCGCGCGCCCCGAGGCGCCGGCGGTGCTGCCCCCGACGCCCGGACCCGCGCGGACACCAACCTCGGCGCCCGCGAAGCTCGGCTATCTGGACGAGTCGCGGACCGGAACGCCCGTGGACGGCGGCGTGCTGCGCCGGCGCCTGACGGGGGAGCCGACGACCTTGAACGCGGTGCTGCAGTCGAGCGGGCCCGAGGCGGAGGTCCTGCAGTACGTGCAGCGGAACCTGTTCGACTTCGACGCGACGCTCGCGCTCGTGCCGGGTCTCGCCGAGTCGCTCGAGCGGTCCCCGGACGGCCTGACCTTCACGATCACGCTGCGCCCCGACGCGGTCTGGGAGGACGGGAAGCCGGTCACCGCCGGGGACGCGGTCTTCACGATCCGGCAGATCGCGGATCCGAAGGTGCCCGCGCCGGTGTTCAAGCCGCTGTTCGAAGAGCTCGATGGCGTCGAGGCCGTCGGGGAGCGGCGCTTCCGCGTCCGATTCCGGAAGCCCTACGCCTTCCGCGCAATGGCGTTCGTGCTCCCGGTCCTGCCCGCCCATCGTTTCGAGCGCCAGAAGTTCCTTCGCGCCCGGGACAACCGCGCGCCCCTGTCGGACGGCCCGTACCGGCTGGTCTCGTGGAAGACGCAGGAGTCGATCGTCCTCGAGCGCAACCCGCGTTACGCGGGGCCGGCGGGGCACTTCGACCGCGTCGTGTTCCGGATCCTTCCCGACGACACGACGGCCTGGCGCCTGCTGCTCGCCGGCGAGCTCGACGCCGATCCGATCGACGCGGCGGCGAAGCAGCGGGCCGCCGCCGACCCGGACTTCGCCGCCTGCTGCCGCCTGGTCGAGTTCTACAACCTCGACTACAACTACATCGCGCTGAACAGCCGGTCGCCGTTCTTCGGAGACGCCCGGGTGCGCCGCGCGCTCACGATGCTGCTCGACCGGGCGTCGATCGTGCGGAACCTCTACCGGGGCTCCGCCCGGATCATCTCGGGGCCCTGGGCCCCGGACTCGCCCGCGTACGACGCGACCGTCGAGCCGCTCCCGTTCGATCCGGCCGCCGCGGCGAAGCTGCTGGACGAGGCCGGCTGGCGGTCGCCCTCGCCGGGCGCGCCGCGGGAGAAGGACGGCCGCCGGTTCGAGTTCGAGCTGCTCGTCTCGGCGGGCTCGGAGATCGGCCGGCAGATCGACGAGATGCTCGCGGCCGAGCTCGCGAAAGTCGGGGTGACCGCGCGCGTGCGGCCGATGGAGTGGGCTGCGTTCGTCGAGCGCGTCGACGGCGGCGCCTTCGAGGCCGCGTCGCTCGCCTGGTCGGCGGTCGACCCGAATCCCGATCCGTATCCGTACTGGCACTCCTCGCAGTGCGCGCCCGCAGGCTTGAACGACGGCTGCTTCGCGAGCGCGGAGGCGGACCGGCTGATGACCGAGGCCCGCGGCGAGACGGACGACGCCCGGCGGCTCGCGGACCTCCACCGCCTGCACCGCCTCTTCCGCGACGAGGCGCCGGCCATCTTCGTCGTCAACGCGTCGCAGAAGAACGCCTTCCGCCGCCGCATCCGCGGGCTGACCACCTCGCCGCTCGGACTCTACGGGATCTGGCCCGGTCCCCTCGCCTGGTGGGCCGAGCCCGGGGGCGGCTCCGCGAAGTGATCCGCTACGTCGGGAGGAGGCTCCTTCTGGCGCTGCCGACGCTCCTCGGCATCGCGGTGATCGTTTTCGTGCTCCTCCACCTCGCGCCCGGAGCGCCCTCGGCCGGCGGACCGGATGCGGTGCGCCGCTCGAGCGGACGGGCGGCGGAAGAGATGCGGCGCCTCTACGGGCTCGACCGGCCGCTGCCCGAGCAGTTCGCACGCTGGATCGGCCGCGTCGCGCGGTTCGACTTCGGCGAGTCGTTCGCGGATCATCGGCCGGTCGCGGAGCGCATTCGCGAGGCGCTGCCCCACACGCTGGCCTTAAACGGCCTCGCGCTCCTGGTGGCGCTCGCCGTGGCGATCCCGCTCGGGGTGGCCGCCGGGGCGAGGCCGGAGAGGGCGTTCGATCGCCTCTCGGGCGCCGCGCTCTTCGCGCTCTACTCGCTCCCGACGTTCTGGGCGGCCCTGCTGCTCCAGACGCTCTTCGCCGTCCGGCTGCGCTGGCTGCCCCTCTACGGCACCGCCTCCGACGCCGCCTCGCCGGGCCTCGCGGGTCTCGGCGACCGGCTCGCGCACCTCGCGCTGCCGGTCACGTGCCTCGCGTACGGCACGCTCGCGTTCGTCGCGCGGCTCGTCCGCTCCGGGGTCGCCGAGGCGCGCTCGAGCGACTACGTGCTCGCCGCGCGCGCCCGGGGCGCGTCGCGCCGCCGGGCGATCTGGAGCCACGCGTTCCCGAACGCGCTGCTGCCGGTGATCACGCTGACGGGGCTGCTGCTGCCCGCGCTGCTCTCGGGGAGCGTGATCGTCGAGAAGATCTTCGCCTGGCCCGGGCTCGGCCGCCTGTACTTCGATTCGATCCTCGCGCGGGACTATCCGGTCGTCCTCGCTCTCTCGCTCCTCTCCGCGGCGGCGACCCTCGCCGCGACGCTCGCGGCCGACATCGCGCTCGCCGCCGCAGACCCGCGCGTGCGCGACGGGGCGGGCTCGTAGGCGGACGATGCGGCGGCGCCTCTTCCTCGCTCGGCTTCCCGCGACGGCCCGCATCGCGGCGGCGGTCGTGGCATTCCTGTGGATCGTGGCCGCGGTCTCGCCGCTCTTCGCCGACCGGGCGCGCTCGATCCGTCTCGAAGAGCGGCTCCAGCCGCCGTCGGCGGCGCATCCGTTCGGCACGGACGATCTCGGGCGCGATCTCCTCGCGCGGGTCGTGGCCGCGACGCCGATCTCGCTCGCGATCGGGCTCGTCGCGGCCGGCGTCTCGCTCGGCATCGGCTTCGCGGTCGGGGCGACCGCCGGCTACTTCGGCGGCGCGGTCGACCTCGTGCTGTCGCGCGTCATCGAGGTGATGCTGTGCTTCCCGGTCCTCTTCCTCCTGCTCGCCCTCGCCGCGTTCCTGCCTCCGTCTCCGGCCACCGTGATCGCCGCGATCGGGTTCACGACGTGGGCCGGCGACGCGCGGTACGCCCGCGCGGAGGTTCTGAAGATCCGCGAGCTCGACTACACGCGGGCCGCCCGCGCGATGGGCGCCTCGACGCCGCGGATTCTGGTGCGGCATCTGCTGCCGAACGCGCTGCCGCCGCTGATCGTCTCCGCCGCATTCGGCGTCGGATGGGCGATCCTCGCCGAGGCGGCCCTCTCGTTCCTCGGGGTCGGGCTGCCGGCGCCCGCCGTCTCCTGGGGCGGCATCCTGTCCTCGGCGCCGCACTGGATCGAAGAGGCGTGGTGGCTGGCGCTCTTCCCGGGCATCGCGCTGTTCCTGACGGTCGCCGCCTATAATCTGCTCGCCGAAGGCCTGAGGGCCGTCACCAGCGAAGGCGGGAGGAGCGCATGACGGAGCGGATCGCCGTCTACCCGGGTTCCTTCGATCCCCTGACCAACGGACACCTGGACATTCTGGCGCGCGCGCGGCGTCTCGCCGATCGGGTCATCGTCGCGATCCTGGAGCAGGATCAGAAGACGCCGCTCTTCTCGGTCGAGGACCGCAGCGGCATGATCCGCGACATCGTGGCAGGAGACCCGTCGATCTCCGTGGCCTCCTTCTCGGGCCTCCTCGTCGACTTCGTCATTCGGTCGGGCGCGACCATCATCGTGCGCGGCCTGCGCGCGGTGTCGGACTACGAATACGAGCTCCAGATGGCGCTCATGAACCGCCGTCTCGCTCCCTCCGTCGAAACCGTCTTCCTCATGGCCAAGGAGGAGTACTCGTACGTCTCGAGCCGGCTCGTGAAGGAGCTCGCGCGGCTCGGCGGCGACCTGACGGGCCTCGTGCCGAACACCGTGCGGCAGCGGCTGGCCGACCGTTTCTAGGCGTCGCGTGCGCGAAGTCCCGACGGACCTGCGGGTCCGCTACTCCGAGACGGACCAGATGGGAATCGTGTACCACGCGCACTACCTCGTCTGGTTCGAGATCGGCCGCACGGAGTGGTGCCGGGCGGCGGGTCATCCGTACGCCGCGATGGAGCGGGACGGCCTCTACATTCCCGTCACCCGCGTCGAGGCGGCCTTCCGGCGGCGCTCGTCCTACGACGACGCCATCCGGATCGTCACGGCGATGACCGACCTCTCGGGCCGCGGCTGCACGTTCGGCTACCGGGTCGAGAATCCGGACGGCGACCGGCTCGCCGACGGGGCGACGCGCCACGTGTTCACGGACCCGAACGGGAGGGCCATCCGGGCGCCCGCCGACCTCGTCGCGGGACTCGAGCGGTTCCGCGATTCCTGAGGGCGGCTACGGGATCGCGCGCGCCGGCAGGCGCCGCCCCGGGGAGATCGTCACCGCGAGCCCCGCGAGAATCAGGAGGCCGGCGGCCGCCGTGCCGGCGGTGAAGCCCTCGCCGAGGATGGCGATCGCGAGGACGGTCGAGATCAGCGGCTGCAGGAACACGAAGAACGCGACCCGCGACGCGTGGGTCCGGGCGAGCGCCCAGGAGTTCAGCAGGTACGGCAGCACCGTGCAGAAGACGACGACGCCGGCCAGGCAGGCCCAGGCGAGGCGCGGCACGGCGCGCGGGTCGAACCCCCGGAGCGAGGGCAACGCGACGATCGCGATCAGCACCGCCCCGTAGCGGAACACCGTGGCCGTGAACGGCACGACGCGATAGCGGTCGAGGACCGATCGCGACAGCACGAGGTAGAGCGAGTAGGACGTGCTGTTGGCGATGAGGAGCAGGTCGCCTCGAAACGTGTCGCTCGACCAGGCGAAGCGCTGGGCGCCCAGGAGCGCGAGGGCGCCTGCGCCCGCGAGCACGACCCCGGCCGCCCCCCGGAGCGTGAGCCGCTCGTGGCGGAGCGCGACCGCTGCGGCGAGCGTCAGCACCGGGATCGTCGCCGTCAGGATCGTCGTGTTGATCGCCGTCGTGTAGTAGAGGCCGAGGATGAAGAGGACCTGGTTGAAGGAGACCCCGAGCAGAGCGTAGAGGACGAGGCGCGGCCGATCGGCGCGGCGCACGGGCTGGCGGTCGCCGAGCCGGTGGATGCCCTCGAGCAGGAGTGCCGCGCTTGTGACCCGGAAGGCGGCGAAGAGGAAGGGCGGGATGCCGGCGAGCGCGAGCTTGCCGAGGATCGGAAAGAGCGCGAACCCCGCCTGCGCGCCCGCGAGCGCGAGGTGGACCTCCCAGCGACGGGCCCCGTCGCCGGCGCTCACGAAAAGGGCAGCGCGACGACGCGGGCGGCGATGCCGCCGGGACCGGAGAGGGCGCGCCCCTCCTCGACGTCGCGCGCGGCCATCCCGATGCCGATCCGGCCGAACCGCGCGGAGTCGGCGGCGCTCGTGATCCGCGCGAGCTCGTGCGACGGCTTCTCGGGGTTCGGGAAGACCGCGCCGGCCGCCGCGCCGCCCTCCAGACGGAACCCCGCGAGCCGCCGGCTGACCTGTCCGTACGTGCGGAGCCGAGCGACGACTTCCTGACCGACGTAGCAGCCCTTGCTCGTGGAGATCGCGTCGTCCAGGCCGATCTCGTCCGGGAGATTTGCCCCGTCGGCGTCGACGCCGAAGCGCGGCCGCCCGGCCTCGACGCGGAGGACCTCCGCCTCGGCCTCGGGCATCTCCCGAGAGCAGGCGGCCGCGAGCGCGGCCTCGATCCGCCCCGCCTCGGAGGCGGGCGACAGCCACCCGCCCGACATCTCGCCTTCGGCCGGCAGGGGGACCGCGCCATCCGGACGGGGCAGCTCCGCCGCCGGACCGTAGAGCCCCCACGCCGCGTAGGCCGGCGTCGCGTCCTCGACCGAGACCTTCTGGAAGACGGCGAAGCGCGCGAGGTGGACGCGGGCGGCGTCGGTCGCGGAGGCGGGGACGAGCAGCAGGGACCGGTCCCGCTCGCCGACGAGCCACCCGAAGTACAGGAGCTTTCCCTTCGGGGTCAGCCCGGCCATGCGGCGCGCGCCGCCCTCGCGGAGGCCGCGCGCGTCCTGCGTCAGCTGACCCTGCAGAAACGCCTCGCGGTCCGCGCCGGAGACGGCGAGAACGCCGAACGACCGCCGGCGGTGCGCGAGGCGGGTCGTCACGCGGGGCCGGCGGCTACTTCGGGACGATCTCGGCGCGGACCCGCACCTTCGGGGCGTCCGCCGCCTGCAGGGTCAGGAGCCGTCCCGAGACGCGGATCGAATCGTCGATCTTGTCGGCGTCGATCGAGGCGCTGCGGTCGTCGGACTTCAGCACCCTGCCGTCCTTGTCGAGCACGTCGACCCAGAAACGGACCTTGTAGCTCTTCGGCCCCCGGTTGTCGACGCGGAACTCCCACCAGAGCCAGGAGTGGTCCTTCGGGTCCTTCGAGCGCGCCTTCTCGATGTCCTCGTCGTTCGGGTAGTTGCGGCACTCGACGCTGCGGATCGTGACCTTGTCGTACTTCCAGTCGAGCTTCGCGTCGCCGTTGCGGGGAAAGGGGATCGTCTTGTCGAATCGTCCATCCTCGGCGAGGGCGGCGGCGGCGATGGCGAGCGCGAGAGCGGCGGCGGCGAGGGCCCGTCCCTTCATGGTCTCCTCCGTGCGCCGAAAGCGTATCATCCGCGCGTGACCGAGCCCGAGGATCGCCCCGACCTTCACGTGATCGACGTCTTCATGATGTCGGTCAAGTGCGGCCAGTGCGACGGGTACCAGACGCTCGTCCGCTTCCGGAAGGAGGCGGAGAAGAACGTGTACACCTACGAGTGCGAGAACGACGTCTGCGACCCGAACGTCACGCGCACGATCGTGGAGGTCCCGAAGCACCTCGACAATTCGACGAGGAGGGCCGAGGAGCTGCCCTATTACGCTCCGGAGGGGCCGCGGGAACCCCCGGAATAGCGCCGCTTCTTCCGTCGCCACGCGACGGACGACGTCCGGCCCGTGCCCGCGGCGCGGCGTTTCCTCGCCGCGGATCGCGTACAATACGAGGTTCGTGAGCCTTCACACGGTCCGGCGGGACCGGGCCGGGATCGCCCCCGACCTCCTGCCGCGTCTCCGCAAACGTCTGGCCGACAATCCCGCGCTCGGATGGCTGTCGCCGAGCCTGGAGGAGCTGTCCCTGGACGAGTGCGTCCTCCGGCTGCCGTACCGGGAGGCGATCACGAACGGGTCGGGGACGGTCCACGGGGGCGTGCTGGCGACCCTCGCGGACACCGCCCTGGCGTTCGCGCTGGCCACGAATTTCGACGGCAAGATGGGGTTCGCCACGACGGACCTGACGATTCATTTTCTGCGCCGGGCGCGCGGCGAAGTCCGCGCCCGGGCGCGCATCCTGAAGAAGGGGCAGCGAGTCAACGTCGGAGAGGTCGAGATCGTGGACGCCGATGGCCGAGAGGTCGCTCGGGTCCTCGCCACCTTCATCCTGACGACCTCCTCGTTCGACTACGCGCCGGAAAGGACGGAAAGGACACCATGATGGAAGACACGGTCCCGTTTCCCGCGGCGGAGC
Organism: Acidobacteriota bacterium; assembly: GCA_027307335.1. Lineage (GTDB taxonomy): Bacteria > Acidobacteriota > Thermoanaerobaculia > UBA5066 > Gp7-AA6 > DAHUXD01. Next base: position 116,636 of record DAHUXD010000014.1, on the reverse strand, counting down.
CCGCGGAGCCGGAGCGCAAGCCGCGCCGGCGGCGGGGAGGAGCCCGGCGGCGCAAGGGATTCTCCGCGCCCCCGGAGGAGACCCAGGCGCCGCTCCCGGCCGCCGCTCTCGCGCCGGCGACGACGACCGCGGCGGCCGCGGCCTCGATGAGCGTCTCGTCGGCGCCGCCGACCCGCGCGTCGGTCGACCAGCGCCTGGCGCTGTTCATCGACTTCGAGAACATCGCGCTCGGCGCGCGCGACGCCCAGTACAAGAAGTTCGACATCCAGCTCGTGTTGCAGCGGCTCATCGAGAAGGGCCGCATCGTGTTCAAGAAGGCGTACTCCGACTGGACGCGCTACTCCGAGTACAAGCGCGAGTTCCACGAGGCCGGCATCGAGCTGATCGACATCCCCCAGCGCAACTACGCCGCGAAGAACTCCGCGGACATCCGGATGGTCGTGGATGCGATGGATCTGGTCGCCTCGAAGGGCCACATCACGACGTTCGTCATCTGCTCGGGCGACTCGGACTTCTCGCCGCTCGTCTCGAAGCTGAAGGAGAACGACAAGAGCGTGATCGGCGTGGGCGTCAAGAACTCGACGTCGAACCTCCTGATCACCAACTGCGACGAGTTCATCTTCTACGAGGACCTCGTCCGCGAGACGCACGCGCTGCCGTCGATCGAGAACCTGCCGAAGAAGAAGCAGGAGGTCTTCCGCCTCGTGCTCGACTCGCTCCAGGCGCTGCGCCGCGAGAACTACGACGTGATCTGGGGCTCGATGGTCAAGCAGACCATGCAGCGCAAGCAGCCCTACTTCAACGAGTCGTACTACGGGTACAAGTCGTTCTCGGAGCTGCTCGAGGACGCCGAGCGGCACGGGCTCCTGACGATGAAGAAGGATGCGAAGAGCGGCGGGTACGTGGTGTCGTCCTAGGCGGCGCTCGACGCGTCGACATGAGAGGGAACGTCGGCGGAGTCGCCCTCTCCCGCTCTAGGGATTCGCGGCGGATGCGCCGGTAGAAGCCGCCGCGCGAGTGGCGGCGCCCTCCCGGCGCAACACGATCCGATCCGCGGCCCCGGCCGGCTGCGACAGCGTGACCGGCACCTGCAGCGTCACGAAGTCGGCGGCCCCGGACATGTCCCACACCACGTTGCGGAAGCCGCGGAGCGAGCTCTCGGGTCCCGGGTGGATGACCCGCGAGAGCGCGTCCTCGCCGCGGTTCCCGGCGTACTCCCGCGACAGGAAGACGTAGGAGAGAAAGCCGCTCGTGTTGATGCCGGCCTGGATCAAGTAGTCCGGTTCGAGCGATTCGACGAGGAGATACGAGACGTCCTCCGCCTTCGAGCGCTGGCCCTCGAGGGCGCGCCAGACGCGGTCGCGGTGCGGGACCCAGGGCGAGAGCGGGATGAAGTCGAGCGCGAGAGCGGCGCCCCGAGGCGCCGCGGCGAGCGCCTGAGCGATTTCGCGCACGCGGCGGCGCCCGTCCGGCACCGTCAGGTAGCCGGCGCCGGCGCCCCCGCGTCCGGGATCGGTGAGCACGGCCCCGGCGGCCACGATCGTGCCGGACCGATCCGTCTCGATGAAGGCCTCGCGCAGGGCGGGGCGCGGCGGATTACCGGGGATCGTCGTCGCGGCGCGCCCCTGCCAGCGTCCGGTCAAGTCCATCGACCAGGGCTCCGGCGTCGCCGGCGGAGGCTCGGGCGCGGTGTTCGCGGAGATCGCAGAGCCGCCGCTCCAGATCAGGGTCGCGGCGACGACCGCGATCGCGAGGCCCGCGATCGTCCAGAGAAACGGCCGCGGGAGCGACTTCACGAGCTGGGCGTACCCCGGAGGCGGGGCGGCGGCCGGGACCTCCGCGGGAGCCGCCGGCTTTTCGGCGCCTCCGGCCGGGCGCTCGAGGCTCTTGTGGCACTTGAGGCAGCGGGCCGAGGGGATCTGGGTGAAGCCGCAGTGCGGGCAGGTGACCCAGGCCATTGCCTCCTATCGTAACAGGAGGCGTCGGGCCGTCTGTGTCCTGGATCTCTCCTAGATCTCCTGGAAGAAGAACCGGTCGAGCACCGCCATCTGCTCCGCGAGCGCCCTGGGGTCGGGATCCATGAGCCACAGCGCCGCCCGGATCGACGAGGCGAGCGAATTCCCGTCCTGCGGCGTGAAGCAGAAGCCGAGGATCTCGCGGTCGCCCTTGACGGCCAGCGTGGGCGTCGAGATGACCGTCTGGGAGAGGATCCGGCCGTAGTAGCCGTGGTCCCGGCCGAACGAGAAGATCTGGTTCGCGGAGCGCCGCTCGGTCATCGCGATGCGGCGGTTTGCCTTGAGGCGCTCGATCACCTTCGCCTTCGACGTCGGCTTCGACAGCTCCATGTCGAACCACAGCGAGTGCATGTACTGCGTGTTGATCTTCATCGCGGACGAGAAGATCGGCGGCTGCCAGCCGATCGTCGAGAGCAGCGCCGACGCGTCGCGCGCGTGGTGCGTGCCGAACTCGGGATCGTCGTGCTTGCCGGCCGACGGCGCCGGCGCGAAGCCCGAGTCCTGCGAGACGTCGTTGGCGCGGCGCATGCAGACGAAGCGCCCCTTCGTCAGGGTGCGCTCGCCCGAGTCGTCCGTGCCGAGCGTCTTGATCAGGCAGGAGATGTTGTGGGTGTTGCAGGAGACGATCTGGAGGAACCGGTCCTGCCCCGGCACGAGGGCCTCGTCGTTGATGCCCATCGCGTACATCTTGCCGAAGCCGAACTCGCTGCCCTGCGCGAGGTAGCCCTTCGGGCCGGAGATCTTCTCGTAGACCTTCTTGTTCTCGTTGCCTGCGGGCGTGCAGTCGATGACGACGGTCGCGCGCTCGAGCGCCGCCTGCGCCTCCTGCGAGACCCGGTGGCCGAGCGCCTCGAAGTCGGCGACCTTGTCGTTGTCGACCGCGAGACGCGCGCCGCGCTCGATCAAGTGGTTGACCTTGGCCCTCTCCGTCGTCATGGGGGTGCGCTTGTGAAAGGTGACCTCGTCGACGCCGAGATGCTTCCCGAAGTCGGCGAACAGGCCGATCAGAGGCTCGCCGATCGTGCCGGTGCCGACGACGTGGACGATCTTCTTCATCGGGAATCTCCTGTGTGCTGCGAGTTCGTCGAATCGAGAAACGGGCCGAAGGATACGATGAGACAGGCGTTTCGCCAACCGGAGGATGGATCATTGACCGGTAAGCTTCGGACGGTGCGGTTTCGCGGACCGGCGGGCGCTCTCGAGGGCCTCTGGAAGGAGGCCGCCGGCGCGGTTCGCGGAGGCGCGGTGTTCGCGCACCCGCACCCTCGCTTCGGCGGCACCATGCACAACAAGGTCGTGTACCGGGCGGCACAGTCGCTCGCGAAGGCGGGATTCGCCACGCTGCGGTTCAACTTCCGGGGCGTCGGCCTCTCGGAGGGGTCGTACGACGCGCTGCGCGGCGAGGTCGACGACTTCCGGGCCGCGCTCGACGAGGCCGAGCGGCACGCAGGCCTCCCGCTCGTCGCCGGCGGATTCTCCTTCGGCGCGGCGGCGGCCCTCCGCGGGATCGACGGAGATCGCCGGGTCGAGGCCGCGATCGCGCTGGGGTTGCCGCTCGCGACCGAATCGGGGGCGGGCACCCCTCGGCCGGCGGTGCCGACGCTGTACGCGGTCGGCGAGGGCGACACGTACGGCCCGCCCGACCTGCTCGCGCGCTTCGTCGGGGGCGCCGGGGAGATCGTCGTCGTTCCCGGTACGGATCACTTCTTCGAGGGCGCGCTCGATGCGCTCGGGGAGGCGCTCGACGGATTCCTCGCGCGGCTCCCGGCCCGCGGGGCGCGGGCGCGCGCGTGAGCGCCGGGGCGGGCGAGACGCTCTCCGAGGAGGCGCGGGCCGAGCTCCTCGCGCTCGCGCGCGGCACTCTCGAGGCGCACTTCCGCGGGGCGCCCCCACCCCGTCTCGCGTCCGACCGCGCCGCGACGTTCGGCGAGCCCCGCGGGCTGTTCGTCACGCTGCACAAGGCCGGCCGTCTGCGCGGCTGCATCGGCACCCTCGCGCCCACGGGAGACCTGACGCGGGTCGTGTCGGAGTTCGCGAAGCGCGCGGCGTTCGAGGACCCGCGCTTCGCTCCGCTCGAAGAGAGGGAGCTCGCCGAGTGCCAGCTCGAGATCTCCGTCCTGACGGCGCCGCGGCCGGTTTCTTCTGCCGAGGAGATCGAGATCGGCCGGGACGGGCTCATCCTGGAGCTCGGCGGCCGCCGCGGTCTCCTGCTGCCGCAGGTCGCGACCGAGTGGGGATTCGATCGCGAGCGCTTCCTCGACGAGGTCTCCGTGAAGGCGGGCCTTCCCCCGAACGCGTGGCGGCGCCCCGACGCGAGACTGTTCGCGTTTCGCGCGGAGGTGTTCTCGGAATGAAGGGGACGGGGAACCGGCAGAAGAAGGTGGTGACCCCTCGGCGCGAACGCGGCGGCTTCAGGCCTCCGGCGCCCTCCGCAGGGAAGGGGAGTAGAGGAGCAGCGCCGTGGCGACCGCCGCGTTCAACGAATCGACCGGAGAAGCCATCGGGATCGTGAGCCGCCGGTCGAGATAGCGGTAGGCCCCCGCGGGGAGGCCGCCGCCCTCGGCCCCGACCACCAGGACCGAGCGCGGGTCGAGCGGCGCGGCGAACGCGTCCTCGCCGTCGCGCGACACGGCCCCGCAGATCGGACGCCCCGCGGCCTTCGCATCGGCGGCGAACGGCTCGAACGAGACGCGGCCGGAGACCGGCAAACGCAGCACGCTGCCGGCGCTCCCGCGCACCGCGCGCGGGTGGAAGAAGTCGGCGGAGCCCGGCGCGCCGAGCACGCCCGCGCCGCCCGCGGCTTCGGCGACCCGCACGATCGCGCCGAGATTGCCGGGGTCCTGGATCCCGAAGACGAACACGATCGGACCCGGGCGGGCCAGGACCTCCGCGACGGGGACGTCCCGGCGCCTCGCCACCGCGAGCAGGTGCTGCGGCGTCCGGGCGTCGGAGAGGCGTTCGAGGATCGCGCGCGAGACGAGCCGCGGGTGCGCCGACGTCAGCGCCGCGAGGCGGCCGGGGCGGACGCTGGCGTCGTGGAGCACGTGCTCGAGTGGGATCCCGGCCGCGACGGCATCGAGGATCGTCTTCTCGCCCTCGAGCAGGAGCAGCGTCTTCTCTTCGAGTCCGCGCGCGATCTCGCGAACGAGAGGATTGCCGGGCGACTCGATCGCGGGCACGGGCTCCATGCTATAACCCGCCGCGATGAAATCGCTCCGCGACGCGGGCCTGCTCGCGACCGTTGCGGAGCAGGTTCCGGCCGGCTCGCCGAACTCCGCGCTGTGGACGTTCCCCGCGATGATCGGCTCGGCCTTCGTCGTCGCCTGGGGCGCCGAGGCCGCCGAGTTCCTGATGTCGCAGGGTCTCGCACTGGCGATGCTCGCGCTGATTCAGACGATGCCCGAGTTCGCCGTCGAGGCGGTGATCGCCTGGAAGGCCGGCAAGAACCCGGACATGGTGCACCTCGCGATCGCGAACTTCACCGGCAGCCTGCGGCTTCTGACGGGATTCGGCTGGCCCATGATCTACGGCGTCGCCGCGTTCTCGTCCCGCCAGAAGCGGGGGCGGCCGCTCGGCCGGATCGTCCTCGCGGACGACCACGCGATCGAGGTGATCGGCCTCCTCCCGCCGCTCGCCTATTTCGTGGTCGTGTGGGCGAAGGGGAGCCTGTCTCTCGTCGACGCCGTCTTCCTCGTGGGCACGTACGTCGTCTATCTCGTCGTGCTGCTGAAGCTCCCGCCGCGGGCGGAGACCGAGGAGCAGGACGACGAGGTGCCGGCGGTCTCGCGATGGGCCCTCTCGTTCACGGGGGTGGGGCGCTGGGCGGCGGTGGGAGGCCTCTTCCTGGCCGGCGGCGCGATCATCTTCTTCGTCGCGGAGCCGTTCCTCGCCTCGATGATGGCGATTGCGGCGAGCGCGGGCATCTCGCAGTTCGTGTTCATCCAGTGGGTCGCGCCGTTCGTCTCCGAGTTTCCGGAGAAGACGTCGGCGTTCGCGTGGGCGCGGCGGATCACGCGCGCGCCCGTCGCGCTGCTGAACATGGTGTCCTCGAACATCAACCAGTGGGGCGTGCTGTCCGGACTCCTCGCCGTCATCTACTGCGTCAGCCACGGCGACACGTCGGCCCTCCCGTTCGACGAGTTCCAGCGGCTCGAGATTCTCCTGACGATCCTGCAGGCCTTCCTCGGCTGGCTCTTCCTCGCCTCGATGAGCTTCGAGGCCTACGAGGCGGCCGGACTTTTCGTTCTGTGGCTCGTCCAGTTCGCGGTACCCTCCCTGCGGCACGACATGCTGTGGGTGTACGCGGCGTGGATCGCGGTCGAGATCGCCCTGCTGCTTGCGGGCCGGAAGCGGATCCTCGCGTTTCACGCGTTCGCGCGCGCGTGGCGGGAGCGCGGTTGAGCGGCTGGAAGCTGTCCCGCCGCATCGCGGCGCTCGCCCCCTCGTCCACCGCGGCCGCCGGCCGCAAGGCCAAGGCCCTGGCGGCCTCGGGCGTCGACGTCGTGGACCTCTCGATCGGCGAGCCGGACTTCCCGACGCCGGATTTCGTGAGCCGCGCCGGCGTGCGGGCGATCGAGACCGGCAAGACGCGGTACACGGACGTCTCCGGGGAGGCGACGCTCCGGGACGCGATCGCGGCGAAGTACGCCCGCGAGCAGGGCGCGAAGGCCTCGCGCGAGAACGTGATCGTCACGGCCGGCGCGAAGCAGGCCGTGTTCAATGTCTGCCAGGCCCTGTTCGACGAGGGGGACGCGGTGGCCCTGTTCTCGCCGTACTGGGTCTCCTTCCCCGAGATGGTGCGGCTGACCGGCGCGGCGCCCGCCTTCGTCCCGACCGAGATTGCCGATGGCTGGCATCCGACCGCGGCGGCGCTCGAGCGGCACGCGCCGTCCGCCACGCGCGGCGTGATCCTCAACTCTCCCAACAACCCCACGGGCGCCGTCGTCGCCGCGGACGAGCTCGAGCGGATCGTGGACTGGTGCGCCGCGCGGGGCGCCTGGCTCGTCTACGACGAGACGTACGATCGATTCCTCTACGAGGGCCGGCATCACGCGTCGGCCGCGGCGCTGCGCCCGCGTTACGAGCGCATCGCGGTCACCGGGGCGGCGTCGAAGACGTGGGCGATGACCGGCTGGCGGCTCGGCTGGGTCCTCGGTCCGCCGGACCTGGTCGCCGCGATCGGCGCCTACCAGAGTCACACGACCTCGAATGCGTCCTCGATCTCGCAGGCGGCCGCGCTCGAAGCGCTCACCGACATCGAGAGCACCGCCTCGGCGGTCGACGGCATGCTCGCCCGGTACGAGGCCCGCCGCCGCCTGATGGTCGACGGGCTCTCGCGCATCCGGGGCGTCCGGTGCCCGTCTCCGGAGGGCGCGTTCTACGCGTTCGCCGACTTCTCGGCGCTGTACGAGAGGCTCGGGGTCGCGGGCTCGGCGGCAATGTGCGACCGCCTGCTCGCCGACGCCCACGTGGCGACGGTGCCCGGGGACGCCTTCGGCGACGACGCCTGCGTCCGGTTCTCGTTCGCCGCGGACGAGGCGCGCGTCACCGAGGGCGTCCGCCGCGTCGCGGACTGGGTCGCGAAGGCCTAGGGCGTCCTCTCGGGGGCGGCGGCGGGGGCAAACGCCCCCGTCGGCGCGAAGCGGGTCCGGGCCACGGCCGGGAGCGCCGCGGCCGCCCGCGGGTCGAGGAACGCGAGGTACGAGCCCCACGCCCCGACGCGGACCGCGGAGCGCACCCAGACCGCCGCGAACTGCAGCAGGGCGAGGAGCGCAATCGCCGGGACCGAAACGGCGGGCATCGCCCAGGTGATCCCGAAGAAGACGAGCACGGCCGCGCTGCCGAGCACGAACCACAGGGCCCAGAGCCCGAGTGCCGCGCCCCAGGAACCCGCGAGCGCCCGGCGGGCGAAGCCGAACGAGCGCCACGCGCCGATCGCGGGCGAGTAGCGGCGCGCCGCGCGCGCGAAGTCGTAGAAGAGCGAGGCCGACGCGAAGAGGAGCACGGCCCCGAAGAACAGGAGCCAGCCGGTCAGGCTGCGCGCCGCGGCGTCGGGCGGCACCTCCTCGAGGAGCTTCGTCCGGGCCCAGCCGACGCCGCCGAGCCACACCCCGAGCAGGAGTCCGGCGAGTACCGCGAAGAGGAAGAAACACTTCACGTTGTGCCAGAAGTTCCGGCGCGCCGGCTCGAAGAACTCGCCGAACGAGAACGGGCCCCGGCCGAGCACGACGACGATGCCGCCCGCGAAGAACATCTGGAGGACGACGCCGAAGAAGCCGAGCGTGTTCATGGTCCGGGCCGTGCCGCCGATCGTTCCCCCGGCCTCCTTCATGAAGTCGAAGAAGTCGGCGGGGGCGAACGTCGGGTGGTTGCGGATGAAGTGGTCGCCGGCGAGGGTCCCGGCCAGCTTGTCCTGGAACACGGGCTGGAGGGGCAGCGAACCTCCGACGCCGAGCGCCGCGGTGACGAGCGCGAGCAGCAGGACCAGCTTGGCGTGCCGCATCGACGCGAAGCCGGCGGCGACGGGAGCGCGGCGCGGCGTCATGCGAGCGCCCACAGCAGCTGCGACCACAGCGCGCCGAGGTACGCGACCCACGCCGTGTACTTGACGGCCGCACGCTGTCCGAGCGTCTTCGCCGCGCCCTTCCCGGAGCGCAGCACCTTCGAGTCGTTCAAGCGGTCCCAGTCCCACGTGTTGACGCGGTCGGGATCGACGACGGCGTGGGCCAGGCGCGCCGAGTGGGCGATGCGGAAACGGACCCAGCGGGCCTCCGCCGGCAGCCGGCGTTCGACCACCGCGCCGTCGTCGAAGACCATGCGCGCCACGGCGTCGTGCGGCCAGTCGCCGGTGTTCGCGAAGAGGACGAGCGTCGAGTACGTCTTTTTCTTGTCGTCCTTCTTCCCGGAGCGCTTCGCTTTCTTCTCGCCCGGTGGGACGACCCGGCCGTCGTCGTACGTTGCCTTCTTGCCGGCGCTCTCGAACACGCCGAAGTTCGCCTCGGCCTCTCCGCTCCGCGCCGTGACGACCTGCCAGTCGAGCTGGGCGCGGCCGTCCACGATGTTCTTCCGGTACGTCGAGAGGTCGCGGCCCGACACCCGCTCGAAGACGTCGAAGAAGTCCTGCGTGTCCGGGTGGCGGAACGACCATTCCTGGAAGTAGGCGCGCTGGGCGCGGGCGAAGGTCTCGGGGCCCAGGTCATGGCGCAGCTGCGCCATGAAGAGGCCCACCTTGGGATAGGAATTGGTGCCGTAGGAGGCGCCGTCCGCGAAGCACCACGCGCAGGCGTGGATCGGGTCGAGGTTCGGCAGGTGCGTGTAGTTCTCATGGGCGAACGACATCTCGTCCATGCCGAAGCCGCCCGGCAACTCGGCCATGTCGCGGGGACCGTAGAAGAGCGCCATCGTGCGGTACTCGGAGTCGGTGTTCAGGCCCTCGTCCAGCCAGGACTCCTCGAACTCGTTCGAGCCGACCATGCCGTACCAGTACTGGTGGCCGAACTCGTGGACCGTGACGACCTCGACGGTGAGGACCTTGTTGAAGGGCCAGTACTGCGTCCACGACGGGAGGAAGAGGCCTCCCGTGATGAACGTCGGGTACTCCATGCCGCCCGAACCGCCGCCGTCGTCGGGCGGGTCGACGACCGTCAGCGTCTCGTACGGGTACGCGCCGAACCAGAGCCCGTAGAAGACGATCCCCGCCTTCGTGGAGCGGATGTAGCGCTCCCGGACGGCCTCGTGCCCGGGCTGGAGGAGCAGCCGGCAGGACACCGGCTTCAGCGCGATCTCGGCCTCGGACATCCCGAGCTCCTTCGACGCCTTCGCGAGGACCTCCTTCGGCACGTCCTTGCCCGGGTCGAACGGGAATTCGACGACGATGAACCGCGGGTCGGCGGTCCACGCGAAGTCGTGGACGTCGCTCTGGACGTAGCGGTAGGACGTGCGGTCGCCGTGCTTCTCCTCGGAGACGCGCTTTCCGGTCGCGCCCACGACGAACTTCGAGGGCACGCTCATCGTGACGTCGAAGCGCCCGTAGTCCGCGTAGAACTCGGAGTTGGCGTGGAACGCGTGGCAGTTCCAGCCGCCCGCCTTCCGGCCGCGCATCCCGGCGGGCTCATAGACGCCGATCTTCGGGAACCACTGGCCGACGAGGAAGTAATCGCGGACGTAGCCCGTGCGCGCGAAGATCTTCGGCAGCTTCGCGTGGAACGCGATGTCCAGGGTGATCGCCCCGTGCGGCGGCACGGGCGCGGGCAGCGGCACGAGCAGCACGGTCTCGTCGGAGGGATCGTTGCCGTCGGGCTGGATGAAGCGGGCGGCCGGCCGGAGGTCGACTCCGTCCGGGGTCTTCATCGAGGCGACGTCGATCCAGCCCCAGTCCTCCGGCTTCCTGCCCGCCTCGTCGCCGCGGAGCCGCCCGCCCGACTCGCGCATGAACGTCGTGCGGTTGTTCTTGAAGGCGTTCAGGTAGAGGTGGAAGCGGAGCTCGGTCACGAGGTCCGGCGAGGGGTTGCGCCAGACGAGCCGCTCCGTGCCGTCGAGCGTCTTCGCCTTCGGGTCGAGCGACACCGAGATCGTGTAGTCCACGACCGGCGGGGAGGGAGGCGCCGCCGCTGCGAGCGGGGCGGCGAGCAGAACCAGGGCGAGCGCCGTGCGAGTCACCTTCACCTCCGAACCGCGATACGCGCCCGCGCGGCGGAATGTTCCCCGGCGGGCGCGCCATCCTGTCGCCGGGAGCCCTGGCTGTCAATAGAATCGACGCGCGATGCCGACGGCCTTCGTCACGGGCGGGACCGGGTTCGTGGGCGGCCACGTGGCGCGGGCGCTCGCCGGCGGGGGGTGGACGGTGCGGCTCCTCGCGCGGCGGCCCGAGGCGGCGCGAGCGGGTCTCCTCGAAGGGGTCGCGGCCGAGGCGGTCGCGGGCGATCTTTCCCCGGGCGGGTTGCCGGCCGCGGCGCTTTCGGGCGTCGACGCGATCGTCCATGTTGCGGGGCTCGTCAAGGCGCGCTCGCTCGAGGACTATCGGGACGTCAATGCGCGCGGCACCGAGCGGCTTCTCGAAGAGGCGGCGCGCGCCTCTCCCGACGCCGTCTTCGTCCTGGTGTCGAGCCAGGCGGCCGCCGGGCCCTCGCGCGACGGCGTTCCCGTCACCGAGCGGGATCCGCCGCGGCCCGTTTCCTGGTACGGAATCTCGAAGCGGGAAGGCGAGGAGGCGGTCGAGCGCCTCTGGCGCGGGCCGTGGCACGTGATCCGGCCGGGCGTGGTGTACGGGCCGGGGGACCGCGGCCTGCTCCAGTACTTCCAGATGGCCGCGCGGGGCATCGTCCCGATTCCCGCGCCGCGATCTCGCGTCCAGGTCATCGCGGTGGAGCGCGCCGCCATCGCGCTCGCCCGCGCGGCCTCGCGCCCGGACCTCGGCGGCCGCACGTCGTTTCTGTGCGACCCCGCGCCGGTCGCGCTGGGGGAGCTCGCACGGATGATCGGCGCCCTCCCGTCGCGGCGCCCTCGTTTCGTGACCGTGCCGGACCTCGGCGTCCGGGCGCTGGGCGCCCTCGAGACGGGGCTCGAGCTCGTCACGCGGCGCTCCCGGCCGTTCAACGCCGACAAGGCGCGCGAGCTTCTCGCGGGGGACTGGCTGTGCGACGGGGCGCCGCTCTCCCGCGCGCTCGACCTCCCGCCGCCGGCGCCACTGACGGAGGGCCTTCGGGTGGCCTGGGACTGGTACCGCGCCGCCGGATGGCTTGCGGGCAAGGGTTTGTAAAATTTGCTAAGATCCGGCCCGCCGAGTCGGCACGCACAGGTGGGGGTGATGATGAGCAAGCTCGCCCGGGCCGCGAGGGCGGAGACGGCAGAGGCCGTTCCGTTCTTCGAAAAATGCTATCGATACGAAGATCCCGCGCGCGTCCGCGCGACCGGCTTCTACTCGTTTTTCCGGGTGATCGAGTCCGCCCAGGATCCAGAGGTCACGCTCCACGGCCGCCGGTTGGTCATGCTCGGGTCGAACAATTACCTCGGGCTGACGAACGATCCGCGCGTGAAGGAGGCGGCGATCGACGCCATCCGGAAATATGGATCCGGATGCGCGGGCAGCCGGTTTCTGAATGGCACGCTCGACCTCCACGTCCGTCTCGAGAACCGGCTGGCCGAGTTCATGCGCCAGGAAGCCGCCGTCACGTTCTCGACGGGTTTCCAGGTCAACCTCGGCGCGATCTCCTGCCTCGTCGGCAAGGGCGACACGGTCTATCTCGACAAGCAGGACCACGCGTGCATCATCGACGGCGCACGCCTCTCCTTCGGCGACGTCCGGAAGTTCAAGCACAACGACGCCGCCGACCTGCGGCGCCAGCTGCGCAACGACCACGAGTCGCGGGGACGCCTGGTCGTCGTGGACGGCGTCTTCTCGATGGAGGGCGACGTCGCGCCGCTGCCCGAGATCGTCGCCGTCGCGCGGGAGTTCGCCGCCGGCGTGATGGTGGACGACGCGCACGGCATCGGCGTCATGGGACCCACGGGCCGCGGCACCGCGGAGCACTTCGGGCTCGAGCGGGACGTCGACCTGATCATGGGCACGTTCTCGAAGTCGATGGCCTCGGTCGGCGGTTTCATCGCCGGCAACGCGCGCGTCATCGAGTACATCAAGCACCGCGCTCGCACGCTGATCTTCTCCGCCGCGCCGCCTCCCGCGTCGGCGGCCGCGGCCCTCGCGACGGTCGACATCATGGAGCGCGAACCGGAGCGCCGGCAGCGGCTCTGGGACAACACGCGGTACTTCCTCGCCGGCCTGCGGGAGCTCGGCTTCGACACCGGGGAGACGCGATCCCCGGTCGTTCCCATCGTGGTCGGCGAGGACCTGACCGCCCTCCGCATGGTCAAGCGCCTCGAGGAGGAGGGGGTCTTCGTCAACTGCGTGCTTTCTCCGGCGACGCCCCCGGGCCGCGCGCTGATCCGGACCTCGCTGATGGCGACGCACGCGCGCGCGCATCTCGACCGGGCGCTCGAGGGCTTCGAGAAGGTCGGCCGCGAGGTGGGCCTCCTCCGCGCGGTCGAGGTCTGATCCTGCGGGAGACGCGGCGGTCTTGAGCGATCCGATCGCCATCGAGCGGATCGGCCGCGAGAAGGCCGATCTCTCCCGCTTCTTCGACGTCGCGGACCGCCTCTACGCCAGGGACCCGCACTGGGTGGCGCCGCTGCGCGACGACCTCGCCAAGGTCTTCAAGAACGAGAACCCGTTCTTCCGCCACGGCGAGATGCAGCTCTTCGTCGCGCGCCGCGGCGGCGCCGACGTCGGCCGCATCGCCGCGATCCTCGACCGCAACCACAACGAGTTCCACGGCGAGCGGGCCTCCTTCTTCGGCTACTTCGAGAGCGAGGACGACCCCCGCGTGGCGGCCGCCCTCCTCGACGCCGCGGCGGTCTGGGGCCGCGAGCGCAAGATGACCGTGCTCCGCGGGCCCACGAACCCGACGCTCAACGACGAGGCCGGTCTCCTCGTGGACGGATTCGACTCGTCGCCCGTCCTGATGATGACGTACAACCCGAGGTCGTACATCGGGCTCATCGAGGGACAGGGCTTCCGGAAGGCGAAGGACCTCCTCGCGTACTGGTTCCCGCTCGAGGAGAAGCCGCTCGAGCGCCTGTCGCGCGTCGCCGAGCGCTTCCGGAAGCGGTCGAAGGACATCCTCGTCCGCAACGTGACGAAGAAGACTCTCGCGAAGGACCTGATGAAGATTCGCGAGGTCTACAACGAGGCCTGGGAGAAGAACTGGGGCTTCGTTCCGATGACGCCCGAGGAGATGGACTTCATGGCTGCCCGGATGAAGCCTCTCCTCGTCCCGGAGCTGCTCTGGCTCGCGGAGGCGCCCCGTCCGGACGGGACCCTCGAACCGATCGCGTTCATGCTGATGCTGCCGGACTACAACGTCGCGATGAAGCCGCTGCGGGGGCGTCTCCTTCCCTTCGGTTGGCTGAAGTTCCTCTTCGGCGTCAAGAAGATCAAGACCGTCCGAGTCCTCACGCTCGGCATCAAGCGTCCGTACCGGCAGAGCGGGATCCAGTCGATCATGATGGCCGACTCCCTCCGCTTTCTGCTGTCGAAGGGCTACACCGGCTCCGAGGTGTCCTGGCTGCTCGAGGACAACGAGCTCGTCATCGGCGCCGTCCGTCTCTGGGGCGGCCGGCTCTACAAGACCTACCGGATCTACGAGAAGGCGTTGTAGGCGCGGCGCGGCTCGCGCCGCGCGGCCGCCGGCGCGGCGGCGGTCCGGCTCATGAGCCGGTCGTAGATGCCGTCGCCGATCGGGACCGTCACGAACGCCAGCGTCATCCCGGCGATCACGTCGATGACGTAGTGGTAGCGGCAGTAGACCGTCGAGATCACGAGGCCGGTCGCGATCGGGAGCAGGACCCAGAAGACGTCGCGGGCGCGACGCCAGGCCACGATCAGGACCGCGACCGAGATCATCGTGTGGCCGGACGGGAAGACGTCGAACTTGGTCTTCTCCATGTTGTTGATGGTGTCGTTGATCGTGCGGGCGATCGGGGTGGTCGTGAGGGACACCGTGTACTCGGCCGCCTGGGCGAACCGCGGCCCGAGCGCCGGAATGATGAAGTAGCCGGTCCACGAGACGTAATAGACGACCATCAGCGTGAAGACGAAGCGGCGCGCGGTGGCGCGGTTCCGGAGCCACAACACGAGGCAGAGCGTCAGCGAGATGAAGTAGTAGGTCGAGTAGAAGCCGTACAAGAGGTCGCTCAACCAGGGGCGCACGAGGCGCTGCGCCCAGACGGTGACGTCGACGCCGAACAGGAACCGGTCCGCCGCGATCAGCCAGGCGTCCCGCGGTCCGCCGCGCAGGGCCTGGATCAGTGGCTCGAGGGTGTTGAAGAGGAGGGGCAGGAATGCCGCCGGGTAGAAGTCGACCACGAACGTCGCCAGGGGCGGCAGGCGGTCCTCCCGGGGGGCGATCAGGACCATCACCCCGACGAGGAGGGCGAGCCCGGCGTAGCCCGCCAGCATGGCGACGGGCTCGGCCAGCCGCGGCCAGAGGAGGATCCCGAGGCTCGTCAGCACCGCCAGGGCGGCGCAGTGGATGGCTTCGGTGGGGCGGAGACGCACGGGGGGATTATGCCCGAGACGGGATAGACTCCCACATTCCATGAAACGGCGGGTGTTGCTCGTTTTCGCGACACTCGCGCTGCCGGTGGCCGCGGCCGAGCGCGCGCCTTTCGTGGTCGAAGCGCGCATCGACACCGCGATCCATCCCGCGTCGGCGAACTATCTGAAGAAGACGATCGGCGAGGCGGAGCGCGACGGCGCCGCGCTCGTCGTCGTGACGCTGTCGACGCCGGGCGGGCTGCTGTCCTCGACCCGCGCGATGAGCTCGACGATCCTGCAGTCGAAGGTCCCGGTCGCCACGTTCGTGGCGCCCTCCGGCGCGCAGGCGGCGTCGGCCGGGTTCTTCCTGCTGCTCTCGGGCGACGTGGCGGCGATGGCGCCGGGCACGAACACGGGCGCCGCGCATCCGGTGGGCGGGGAGGGGCAGGACCTTCCGAAGAAGCTGAACGAGAAGGCCGAGCAGGACGCCCGCGCGTTCATCCGGACGCTCGCCCGCCAGCGGGGTCGGAATGTCGAAAAGGCGGAGGCCGCGGTGCTCCAGAGCGTCTCCTACACGGAGACCGAGGCGAAGGCCGCCGGCCTCATCGAGGTCATCGCTCGCGACGTGCCCGACCTCGTCGCGCAGCTCGACGGACGCCGAATCCTCCGCGTCGGCGGCGCCGAGACGACCCTCGCGCTGAAGGGCGCGCGCATCGAGGATCGGCCGATGGGAGGCGTCGAGCGGGCGCTCGGGGTCGTCTCCGACCCCAACGTGGCGTATGTCCTCTTCCTCGTCGGTCTCGTGGGCCTCTACTTCGAGCTGTCGACGCCCGGGGCCATCCTGCCGGGCGTCGCGGGAGCGATCGCGCTGCTGCTCGCCCTCTACGCCTTCTCCGTGCTGCCCGTGAACCTCGCGGGCCTCGCCCTGATCCTCCTCGGCATCGCCCTGTTCGTCGCCGAGGTGAAGGCGGCGAGCCACGGCGTGCTCGCCGTGGGCGGCGCCATCGCGCTCGTCGCCGGCTCGCTGCTGCTGTTCTCGGGCGGCAGCGCGGGGGAGGGGTACCGCGTCGATCTCTCCGTCGTCCTTCCCGCGCTCGCCGCGACGCTCGGGATCGTGGGCCTGCTCGCGTGGAAGACGGCGCGGCTGCGGCGCGAGCCCGCGCGGACGGGGCTGGCGGCGATGGTCGGCGAGCCCGCGCGCGTGGTCGAGGGCTTCGGGCCGGCGGGGGAAGGGAAGGTCCAGGTCTTCGGCGAGTACTGGGACGCGGCGGGTCCGGAGGGTCTCGCGCCGGGCGAGACCGTGCGCATCGCGAGCGTGACCGGCCGCACGCTGCACGTGGAGCGGAGGAACGCATGAGTCAGATCGTGTCGCTGCCCGGGCTGGTCCTGGCGCTGTTCGTGGCGCTCGTCTTTCTCTTCAAGTGGATCAACGTCTTGAACGAGTACGAGCGGGCGGTCACCTTCTGGCTGGGGCGGCTGGGCAAGAAGCCCAAGGGGCCTGGGCTCGTGCTGATCTTCTGGCCCTTCGAGCGCATGGTCCGGATCTCGCTCCGCACCGTCGTCCACGACGTGCCCTCGCAGGACATCATCACGCGGGACAACGTCTCGGTGAAGGTCAACGCGGTCGTCTACTTCCGCGTCGTCGAGCCGGAGAAGTCCGTCGTCCAGGTCGAGAACTACCTCTACGCCACGTCGCAGCTCGCGCAGACGACCCTCCGCAGCGTCCTCGGCCAGGCGCTCCTCGACGAGCTCCTGTCGGAGCGCGAGAAGCTCAACCTCGACCTGCAGAAGATCATCGACGAGCACACGCAGCCCTGGGGGATCAAGGTCTCGCTGGTCGAGGTCAAGCAGGTGGACCTGCCTCCCGAGATGCAGCGCGCGATGGCCCGGCAGGCCGAGGCCGAGCGGGAGAAGCGCGCGAAGATCATCCACGCCGCGGGCGAGTACGAGGCGGCGACGCGGCTGTCCGAGGCGGCCGAGATCATCTCGCGTCAGCCGGCCACCCTGCAGCTGCGCTACCTGCAGACCCTGACCGAGATCGCGAGCGAGAAGAACTCGACGATCGTCTTTCCGCTCCCGCTCGACCTGATCCAGATGTTCCTGGCGAAGCCGAAGTCCGGCTAGCGAGCGGCTCGACGTGAGAGAGTCGCGGCGCCGCTGCTACACTTGCGGCCCGTGGGGGAGTCGCGGACGCACTACCAGATCTCGCTGACGGCGCGGCAGGCGGTCGGCATCTTCGTCGCGCTCCTCCTCGCGCTCGGCCTCGCCTACTTCTTCGGGCTGATGACGGGCCTTTCCGGCCGCGAGGCGCGCGCCGCCGAGGCGCCGCCGCGCCGGGAGGTTCCCGAGCCGACCGCCGTCGCGGGCACCGACCTCGCCGTCCCCCCGGTCGAGACCGGCCTGCCGGTCGCCGCGCTGCGGGGCGGGGCGGCCCCGTCCGCCGCGACCCCGCCGCCCGCGGAGCCGACCGTCCCCGCGACGCTCAGCACCTTCGAGGACTCGGCCGAGAGCGAGAGCGCGCCCGTGACGCCGGGAAGCCGCACCACCGTCGTCGGCGCGCCGTCGTCGGGTCCCGGGGACGCGGCGCCGAAGCCCGCGCCCCCCGCCCGTCCCGCCGCGAGCGTTCCTTCGCACGCCGCCGGGGGCAAGGTGTGGATCCAGGCCGCGTCGCTGTCCTCCGCCGACGAGGCGCACGCCCTCGGCGCGCGGCTGTTGAAGCACGGGTTCCACGCCGTCGTGCAGAGCGGCGCCGGGCCGAAGGGGAAGGTGTATCGAGTCCGCGTGGGGCCGTACCGCAGCGAGGAGGAGGCCTCGAAGGCGGTGGCGAGGCTGTCTCGGCAGGAGAAGATCCGGGAGCCGTGGATCGTCCCGGAGGGGAAGTGAGCGAGCGGCCCGCGGCGCGCCCCCCCGAGTGGATCCGGGCGCGCAAGCTCCGCCTCTCGGACCTCCACGAGGTGAAGGGCGTGATGCGCCGGCATCGCCTCCACACGGTGTGCGAGGAGGCGCGCTGTCCGAACCGCGGCGAGTGCTTCGCGAACGGCACGGCGACGTTCCTCCTCCTCGGCGACGTGTGCACGCGGGCCTGCGGCTTCTGCGACATCGCGACGGGCCGACCCGGGCCGGTCGATCCGGCGGAGCCCGCGCGTGTGCGAGATGCGGCCGAGGCGATGGGGCTCGAGTTCGTGGTGCTGACCTCGGTCGACCGCGACGACCTGCCGGACGGAGGCGCCGCGCACTTCGCGGCGACGATCCGGGCGCTCCGGACGCTCACGCCCGCGCCCGGCGTGGAGGTGCTGACGCCCGACTTCCAGGGCCGCTTCGATTCCCTGCGCGTCGTCGTCGACGCGCGGCCCCACGTGTTCAATCACAACGTCGAGACCGTCCCGCGCCTGTATCCGACGGTCCGGCGAGGGGCGCGCCTCGACCGGTCGCTCGGTCTGCTCTCGGCGGCGAAGGTCCTGGAGCCATCGCTCACGACCAAGTCGGGCCTCATGCTCGGCCTCGGCGAGCGGGACGGGGAGGTCCGTGAACTTCTCCAGGCGCTTCGCGGTGCGGACGTCGACATCGTCACGATCGGTCAGTACCTGCGGCCGTCCCGCGAGAACCTACCGGTCGTCGAGTACGTGCCGCCCGAGACGTTCGAGCGCCATCGCGAGTTTGGCGAGCGCCTGGGCTTCCGTCACGTCTTCTCGGGACCGTTCGTCCGGTCCTCGTACCGGGCGGAGGAGGCCCTGCGCGCGGCGTCCTCCCCGGCGTGAGGCCCGGCGCGCGGACGGCGCTCGCCGGCATCGTCTCGGGCCTCCTGTTCGCGCTGGCGTTCCCGCCGTTCGAGGCGGTGCTCCTCCTGCCGCTCGCGCTCGTGCCCTGGCTCGTGCGCCTCGCCCGGGAGGAGAGCCGCGGCGCCGCGCTCCTCTCCGGGGCGCTCTTCGGCCTCGCGTATTGGTGTGCGTCGATTCCCTGGATCGTCTACGTCGTGACGCATTACGGCGGCCAGGGGACGGCGATGGGCGTGGTGTGCCTCGTTCTCCTCGCGCTCATCCTCGCGGAGTGGCCGGCGATCGTCGCGTGGGGCACGGTGGCCGCGGGGCCGCCCGGTTCGGCGGCGCGGCTCGGCGTGTTCCCGCTGCTGTGGGTCGCGTCGGAGCATGCTCGGACAGTCGTCTACAAGGGGTTTCCGTGGAACCTGACGGGGCACGCGCTCTACCGGCACCCGATCTGGACGCAGACGGCCTCGCTCTGGGGCGTCTTCGGCGTGGGCGCGCTCGTGATCGGGACCGCCGCGCTCCTCGCGCGGGCCGCGGCGACCCGCCGGTGGCGCCCGGCGCTCCTCGCCGCTCTCATCGCGATCGCCGTCGGGACGTTCGGCGCGGCGCGGCTCGGCGCTCCGGTGTCCGAGCGGCCGGACCTGTCGGTGGCGCTCCTTCAGCCGAATCTGAACGAGGAGTCGCGCGCGACCGCGGAGGGGGCCCTCTCCGGATATCGCGCGGTTCTCGATCAGGCCCGGGAGGCCGCGAGCGTCCTTCCAGGGCTGATCGTGGTGCCGGAGTCGTCCTTCCCCGTGTACTGGCAGCGGAGCCCCGAGCTTCGGCAGGACCTCGCGCGCCTCGCGCACGGCGGATCGCGGATCCTGTTCAACGACGTCGAGGAGGAGGCGGACGGCCGCTACTTCAACGCGGCGCGGCTGCTCGGTCCCGACGGCCTCGCCGGTCCCTCCTACCGGAAGGTCCACCTCGTTCCCTTCGGCGAGTACGTGCCCCTGCCGCGGCTCTTCTTCTTCGTGCGGCAGATCTCGACCGAGATCGGCGCCTTCACGCCGGCGGCGCGCCCGGAGCTCCTGCGTTCCGGCGCGCTCGCGATCGGCACCGCGATCTGCTACGAGGCGATCTACCCGTCGCTCGCCCGCGAGGAGACACGCGCCGGCGCGAACCTCCTCGCGACGATCTCGAACGACTCCTGGTACGGGCGCGCGGGGGCGCAGGAACAGCACTTCGCGGGCGCCGTGCTGCGCGCGGTCGAGAACGGCCGGTGGCTGGTGCGCGCGGCGATCACCGGCGTCTCCGGCATCGTGGACGCGCGCGGGCGCATCCGCGCCGAGACGCGGCCGGACGAGCGCACGCTCGTGCACGGGACCGTTCGCCTCGAGGAGGAGACGACGGCCTGGACGCGCTGGGGCTTCCGGCTCGCCGGCGTCGCCGACGGGGGCGCCGCGGCCGTGCTACTCTTCGGCTTCGCCCGCTGGATCCGCGAGCGCCGGCGCCCGGCCTCCGGCCCAGGGCTCCCGAACCCATGACCGAACGCGACGACCTGATTGCCGCCCTCTCCGCCGCCTCGGACCGCCTCGCGGCGCTCCGGGGCTACCTTTGATCTGGACGCCGCGCGGAGCGCGCTCGACGATCTGAGGCGCCGGGCCGCCGCCCCCGACTTCTGGTCGGCGCAGGAGAAGGCCCAGGAGACGCTGCGCGAGATGCGCGGCCTCGAGCGCCGGATCGGGACCGCCGAGCGCCTCGACGAGTGGCGCGGCGAGCTGGACACCTTCGGCGAGCTGCTCCGCGAGGGCGAGCCCGCCGACGCCGACGCGCGAGCGGCGCTCGCCGGAGCGGCATCGTTCGGCGACGAGCTCGAGCTCTCGGTCAAGATGAGCGCCCCGGAGGACGCGCGGAACGCGTGGCTCTCGATCCACGCGGGCGCGGGCGGAACCGAGTCGCAGGACTGGGCCGAGATGCTCCTGCGCATGTACATGCGCTTCGTCGAGGGCCGCGGCTGGAAGGGCGAGCTGATCGACCGCCAGGACGGCGAGGAGGCCGGGCTGAAGAGCGCGACGCTCCACGTCGTCGGCGACCACGCCTACGGATATCTGAAGGGGGAGATGGGCGTGCACCGGCTCGTGCGCATCTCGCCGTTCGATTCCGCGAAACGGCGCCACACCTCCTTCGCCTCGATCTACGTCGCCCCCGAGATCGACGAGGACATCGAGATCGAGATCGCCGACAAGGACATCCGCGTCGACACGTATCGCTCGAGCGGCGCGGGCGGCCAGCACGTCAACGTCACGGACTCCGCGGTGCGCATCACGCACCTGCCGACCGGGATCGTCGTGACCTGCCAGAACGAGCGCAGCCAGGGACGCAACCGCGACATGGCGATGCGGGTGCTGCGCGCGCGCCTCTACCAGCGGGCGCTCGACGAACGCCGCGCGGAGGAGGAGAGGCGGGTCGGCGAGAAGAAGTCGATCGAGTGGGGGAGCCAGATCCGCTCGTACGTCCTCCATCCCTACCGCATGGTCAAGGATCACCGCACCGGCCAGGAGACGGGCGACACCGACTCGGTGCTCGACGGCGGCATCACGCCGTTCGTGGAGGCGTACCTGAAGTGGATGGCGGAGGGAAGCCCCGCGCGTGCCTCCTGAGGCCGCGCCGCCGCGCCTCTCCTGGATGGCCGAGATCGCCTCTCGGCTCGAGGCGGTCGAGCGCGAGCCGGTCGAGCCGCCGGAGGGACGGCGGAGGGCGGCCGTGCTCATGCCCCTGTTCGTCCGCGACGGCGCGCTCCGGGTCCTCCTGACGCGGCGCACCGACACGGTCGAGCACCACCGCGGCCAGATCTCGTTTCCGGGCGGCGTCGAGGAGGAGGACGACGACTCGCCGTGGGCGACGGCGATGCGGGAGACCGAGGAGGAGCTCGGCATCGCGCCCGGCGACGTGCACCTCCTCGGCGCGCTGACCCCGCTCGTCACGGTGACGGACTTCTTCGTGGAGCCCTTCGTCGGCGCGATCCCGTACCCGCACGTCCTCCGTCCGGCGGAGGCGGAGATCGCGGAGGTGATCGACGTCCCGATCGCGGCGCTCCTCGACCCGAAGGCGCTCGAGCGCCGAATGCTCCCGGGTCGCGACGAGCCGACCCTCTTCTACCGCTACGGCGCCCACGTGATCTGGGGGGCGACCGCGCGGATGCTGAAAGAGCTGCTCGACGCGCTCCAGTAAGAGAACCAGTGAGCCCTCTCCCCGCGGGAGAGGGGGTAGGGGTGAGGGGAGTTCCAGCCGCTAGTCGGACGTCGATCGGTACAGCTTCTCCCCGGCCTCGACGCGGATGGGCAGCCGATTCCGCGGCGCGGGCAGCGGGCAGGTCGAATACGGCGTGAAGACGCAGGGCGGGTTGTACGCCCTGTTGAAGTCGAGCACCGTCCTTCCGCCGGCGGGCGGGGAGACGTAGACGAAGCGGCCCCCGCCGTAGGTCTCTGCGCCGTTCGTCGCATCGCCGAAGACGATCCAGTAGTCGGTCTCGCCGCGCTCCAGGACGGGCTCGAGGCGATACACGTGGCCGGCGAGCTCGAACGCCACCGCGCCCGGCACTGTCTCCTCTTCCACGGTCCCGACGACGCTCGTCACCGGCATGCGGCGCGGCGGGTCGTACGGCTCGAAGCGCGCTTCGAAGCGCCACGCGGGATCGATCGGGAAGGACAGGATCGCTCCCAGGCGGGAGCGGGCGGGATTGTCGCGATCGCGCACGCGAACGGCGATTCGGCCGCCTCTCTCGAGCAGGTGGAACCGGATGCTGCGGATCGCCACGGTGGTGGGCTCGCCGTCGGCGTCCGTGCGGAGCTCGACGGGGCCCTCCACGGGACGGCCGTCGGCCGAGAGCCCCGGGGGAGCCGGGTCGGGGGGCGCGAGGACCGCACGTCCTTTCGAGAGGAGGATCGTGCCGGCGCGGGCGGGGCCGGACGGCGGAAGCCGGATCGCCGCGTCCGGCGCGGCCCCGACGGCGCTCGGGCCGTCGGCGAGCCAGAACAATCCGGTCAGCGACAGCCAGCCGTCGTCGCCGATGAGGCGTCCCCGGCGGCGCCGCCGCCACGCCTCGATCTCCGCCGCGTGGGCGGCGGCATCGAACATCACGCTTCCGCGCTACGACGCGGCGCGGTCGAGGGCCGCGAGCTCGTTCGCGCGGGCGAGGTTGGTCTTCGCCGCTTCGAAGCCCGCGTCCATCGCGAGCGCCTTCTGAAAGGCTTCGACGGCCTGAGCATACTCGCCGCGCTCGACGCGCACGACCCCGAGGTTGTTCCAGAGCGCCGGGGACTTGGCGATCGAAGACAGCGACTTCGTCAGCGCCGTCTCCGCCTCGGCGAGCTTGCCCTGGGCCCGCAGCGTCGCGGCCAGGCCCGCGGCCGCCTCCTCGTCGAGCGGGTCAATTTCGAGCGCCCTGCCGTACGCCGCCGCCGCGTCTTCGAGCTTCTTCTCGGCGGCGCAAGTCTGTCCCAGGGCGACCCACACGGCGGTATCGTTCGGGGCGACCTTCGACGTCGCGTCGAGCTCGCGCTCCGCCTCCTTCCACTGCGACTTCTTGCGGTAGGCGCGGCCGAGGTTCTCGTGGTACAGCGCCGAGGACGGGTCGAGACGGACGGCCTCGATGAGCTCCTGGATCGAGCGGTCGACCTCGTCCGAGCGGTAGAGGAACACGCCGAAGTCGTTGTGGGCTTCGGCGGACGCGGGGTCGATCTCGATGGCGCGTCCGAAGGCGATGCGGGCCGCGCTCCTGTCTCCGAGCTCGCTCATCGCGCGCCCGAGCCCCCGCGCCGCCGACACGCTCTTCGGATTCAGATCGAGCGCGCGCCGGTAGTGGCTGGCGGCCGTGTTCCATTTCTTCTGGCGCTCGGCGACGACGGCCAGCCCGTACTCGGCCTTTCCGTTGGCGAGATCGAGGACGATCGCGGCCGTGTACTCGCGTTCCGCGTCCGGGTTCTGGTTCGCGGCGAGCGCCGCATCGCCGAGGATGCGATGCGCGTCCGCGTTGCGGGGGTCGGCCTCCGACGCCTGGCGGGCATAGAAGGCGGCGGCCTTGAAGTCTCCGGCCGCGATCGCCTTGTCCGCGGACTCGAGCAGCGGAGCCGCCGACGCCGGCGCGGCGGGCGCCCCCGGCGCGGCGGGCGACTCCGGTGTCGCTCCGGTCCCGCTCCCGATCGGCACCGAGCTGACGAGCCCCTTCTCGAGCTCGGCGGCCTTGCGGCGGTTCGCGTCCGCGTCGGCGCTCTTGCCGAGCTTGTCGTCCGCCTCGGCCATCAGCCGGTAGACCTCGGGATCCGTCGAGCCCGTGGCGCGCTTCAAGTCGAAGAGCGCGTCCTCGGCCTTGCCGTCGGCGAGTTTGGCCTTCGCCGAGCGCTTCAGCTCGTCCATGTCGACCGCGGGCACGTTCGCGCCCGCGACCTCGGCGCGCACCGTCGCGGCGAGGTTGGCGAAGTCCGGGCTGTAGAAGTCGGCGATCACCTGGAGATCGGGCCGGGTGATGATGGCGGCCTTCAGCTCCTCGCGCGCGTTCTTCGAGTTGCCCGCGATGTAGTACGACCAGGCGCTCTGGAGGAAGAAATCCGACTTGCGATCGGCGGCGGCGGACTCGGCGGCCTTCGCGTATTTCTCGCCCGCCTCGCGGAAGCGGCCGGCGTCGAACGCCTTCTTGGCGTCGGCCGCGAGGCGCGCGGAGTCCTGCGCGAAGGCGAGCGCGGCGGCGAGGAAGAGGGGAGCGGCCAGAACGAAGCGGCGCATCAGTTGCCTCCCGAGGCGGGCTGCGGCGGCGGGACGGTCCACGTCTTCGTCGCGCCTTCCTCGATCGAAACCCTTTCGGTCGCGGGACTCAGGCCCTCCCGCGAGAGCGTGACGGTGTAGGTGCCCGGGGCGAGCTGGAGCCGGCCGGCGCCCGGGAGCGTCCCTCGGAACTTGCCGTCCACGAGGACGTTCGCGCCGGGCCACTGCGGCGCCTCGATGACGAGCATCGAGACCGGGAACTGGTAGTGGATGCGGTCCTCGGACTTCGGACCGACCTTAAACGGGCGCTCGTGGACCGGGTATCCCTTCGCCTCGAACCGCACCGTGTGCTCGCCCTCGTCGAGCTGGAGCGTGCGCGCCGGGATCGACGGGCCGATGACCTTTCCGTCCACCGTGAGCGTCGCGACCGGAACCGACGAGAACTGGATCCGATACTTCTTCGGCGGAGCGGGCTTCTCGGTCGCGACGGGGGGCGGCGGGGCCGGCGCGGCGGGCGCCGCGGCGACCGGGGGAGCGGCCGTCGAAAGCGGAGGCGGCGCGGCCCTGGCCGCCTCGCCGACGCCGAGCTTCGGTTCGGGGAACTCGAGCGGGGCCGTGGGCGCGGGAGCCGGCCGGGCGGTCGCCGGAGGGCGCGCGGGCACGGGTTCCGGCGCGGACGCTCCCTCCGGGCGGTTCAGCAGCCGGTAGATCTCCGCGCCGGCGACGCCGAGGATCAGGAGCGCGGCGAGGATCGTCAGCCGGGTCCGGCGGACGCGGGTCCCCGTCTCGGTGGTCGCCCGCGGCGCCGCGGCCGCAGCGGTGGCGAGGGCCGATGAGGGAGGCTCGTTGAGCGACTCGGAGCTCGGGTCCCGGAAGTTGACGAGCTCGAGCGGCGGGCGAACCCCGCCGGAGCCCGAGCCTCCGGGCGTCGGCGTCGCGTCGGAGCGCGCGGCGGCCGGGATCCGCGCGAGCGCGCCCGACGGCGGCGTGATGGGAAGCGCGGTGACGCCGCTCGACGGCGTCGCCAGCGTCGTGTCGTCGTCCGGGGCGGGACGCGGCGTCCGGAGCGTGTCGGGGAGAACCTGCGTGACCGGGTAGCGGGCCGACCCGCCGAGCAGCTCCCGGTGGATCAGCTGCAGGTCCCGCCGCATCTCCTCCATGCTCGCGTACCGGTCGGCCGGGCTCTTCGCGAGCGCGCGGTCGACGATCGCGACGAGGCCCGGCGGAACGTCCGGAGCGATCGACGGGATCGGCTCGGGATTCTCGTTCAGGATCTTGTAGAGGATCGTCGAGAGGTGCTCGCCCCGGAACGGCTTGCGGTACGTGACGAGCTCGTAGGAGAGGACGCCCATCGCGAAGACGTCCGTCCGCGGATCGATCGCCTCGCCGCGGATCTGCTCGGGGGCGAGATAGGCCGACGTCCCCAGCGTGATGCCGGTCTGGGTCAGATTGGATTCGGTCTGGAGCGACTTGGCGATGCCGAAGTCCATGACCTTGACCGTGCCGTCCTCCAGGATGCGGACGTTCGCCGGCTTGACGTCGCGATGGACGATGCTCGCGGCGTGGGCGTAGCCGAGGCCCTCGGCGATCGCCATGAGGATCTCGATCTTCCGCGCGACCGGGAGCGCATCGCCGCGCTTGATCTTCCGGTCGAGGTCCTCCCCGGTCAGGAATTCCTGAACGATGTAGGGAATCCCGTTCTCGACGCCGAAGTCATAGATCGTCGTGATGTTGCGGTGGTGGAGGTTTCCCGCGAGCTCCGCCTCCCGGAAGAAGCGGTGCTTGATCTCCTCGTCGTTGACCTGGCAGGTCTTGATCGCGACGGTGCGCTTGATGAACGGGTCCCGCCCGCGGTAGACGGCGCCGAAGCCGCCGACCCCGATCTGCTCCGAGACCTCGTATTTCCCGATCTTCTCGAGCATTCCGCGCCCCAGTCCCCCCTTGAGTCTAAACGAAGCGACCCGGCATGGAATCGCGCCGGGGCCGGCCCGGTACACTCTGGCCGATGCGACGGATCCTCGCCGCGCTGGCGCTCGCGGTGCTCGCCGCCGTCCCGGCCTGCCGCCGGTTCGACACGCGCGAGCTCGATGCCGTCCGAGCGCTCCGGGGCAGGGCGGGACCTCGGTTCCAGCCGCCGGCGGACGGGCTTCTGACCGACGCCCAAATCGACCTGTTCCTGCGCGTGCGCCGGGCCGCGGGCCGGCGGCCGCCGTCGGATGTCGCCACCGAGATGGGCGTCGACCCCGCGGAGTTCGCCTGGGTGCGCGCCCGGATCGCGGAGGCGCTCGTCGCTCTCGACGCGAAGCAGGTCGGCGACGCCGCGTTCGACGCGTACGGCACCGCACTCGCGCGCCTCCGCGAGACGCGTCGGAGCACCCGGGATCCCCGGGCGAGCTCCCGTCTCGATGCCGAGATCGCCACGCTCGAGCGCGAGCGCGCGACGCTGCGCCGCTCGGAGGCGGCGGCACCGGCGAGCCGCAACGCCGTCCGGATCGCGCCGCGCCGGGGGGAGCTCGAGAAGGCCGGACCTTGACGCCGCTCGACCTCTTCCTCGAGCGGGAGATCGAGGCGGGCTCGTTTCCGGGCGGCGCCGCGCTCGTCGGCAGCGGGAGCGAGGTCCTGGCCGAGGCGGTCGCCGGCGCCGCGTCGGTCGAGCCGGATCGCTCGTCGGCGACGAACGGGACGCTCTGGGACCTCGCCAGCCTGACGAAGCCCCTGTGCACGGGGGCGCTCGTTTTCGAAAACGCGCGCGCCCTGGCGCTCGATGCCCCGCCCGGGCGCTACCTGCCGGAGTGGAAGAAGACGCGCTTCGACGGCATCACGCTGGAGCGTCTCCTGACCCACACGTCCGGCCTTCCGGCGTGGTACCCGGTGTACGTCGGCGGCGAGGGTCCGGCGGCCTACCGCCGGACTCTCGCGGAGATGGAGCCCGAGGCGGCGCCGGGGGAGCGGGTGATCTACAGCGACCTGAACTTCCTGGCGCTCGGCGCCGTCCTCGAGGAGGTCCTGGGAGCGCCGGTCGAGGCCGCGTTCGACGCGGCGGTCGCGCGACCCTCGGGGTCCGCGGCCCGATTCCGTCCGGCGGACGCGGCGGCGTGCGCCGCGACCGAGAGGGGCGACCGCTTCGAGCGGGCGATGACCGAGGCGCGCGGGCTCGCCTACGCGGGTTTCCGCCGCGGCGTCGTGCGCGGCGAGGTCCACGACGGCAACGCGTTGCGGCGCGGCGGCGCGGCGGGAAACGCCGGCCTCTTCGGGACCGCCCGCGACGTCTGGCAGCTCGCGCGCCGCTGGCTGGAGCCGGGGCGTGCGGCGTACTGGACCGATCGCACCGCGGATCACGCGGAGGCGCGCGGCCTCGCGTGGCAGGGGAGCCGCGGCGCGGGCTCCGCGATCGCCCGCATGTCGCCCCGCGCGTTCGGCCACACCGGGTTCACGGGAACGTCGCTGTGGATGGATCCGGACGCGGGTCTCGTCCTCGTGCTGCTCACCAATCGGGTCCATCCCGAGGTGCGCGAGATCCGGTTCAACGAGGTGCGCCAGCGCTTCCACGAGGCCGCCTACGCGGCGTTCGCGTGAGGTAAACTGCCCGTCCCTATGGCGGAACGCTCTCCCGTCGTCATCCTCGAAGGCGCCCGGACCCCGATGGCCGAGTACAACGGCAGCTTCTCGGACGTCTCCGCGATCGACCTCGGGGTCCACGCGGCCCGCGAGGCGTTGCGGCGCTCGGGCACGGAGCCCGGCGAGATCGACCACGTCATCTTCGGCAACGCCCTGCAGACGTCGGGCGACGCGATCTACGGCGCCCGGCACGTCGCGCTGAAGTCGGGCGTCCCGAAGGAGGTCCCGGCGCTGACCGTCAACCGCCTCTGCGGCTCGGGCTTCGAGTCGATCGTCCAGGGGGCCCACCGGATCCTCCTCGGCGAGGCCGGAACCGTGCTCGCCGGAGGCATGGAGAACATGTCGCAGGCGCCGCACGTGATCCGCGGCGCGCGCAAGGGGCTGCGCCTCGGGCAGGGCCAGCTCGAGGACTCGCTCATGGTGTCCCTGCTCGACTCCTACTGCGGCCTCTACATGGCGCAGACGTCGGACCGCGTGGCGGGCAAGTACGGCATCACGCGGGCGGAGCAGGATGCGTACGCGCTCTCCTCGCAGCAGCGCGCCGCCGCGGCCTGGGCCGCGTGCCGCCTCTCGGAGGAGATCGTTCCCGTCGAGGTCAAGGCCGGGCGCAAGACGGTCCGGGTGGAGAAGGACGATCATCTGCGGCCGGACTCGACCCTCGAGGCCCTCGCGGCGCTGCCGCCCTCGTTCGGCAAGGATGGATCCGTGACGGCCGGCAACGCGTCGGGTATCGTCGACGGCGCGGCGGCGGTCGTCGTGACCTCCGAGGCCCGGGCCAGAGCGAAGGGGCGCGCGCCGCTCGGACGGCTGGTGTCGTGGGCCGTCGTCGGCGTCGACCCTGAGCTGATGGGACTCGGTCCCGCGCCGGCCGCGCGGGCCGCGCTCGAGAAGGCCGGCCTGCAGCGCGACGACATCGGGCTCTGGGAGATCAACGAGGCGTTCGCCGGGCAGATCCTCGGCGTCGTGCGCGAGCTCGGCCTCGACCGCGAGAAGCTGAACGTCAACGGCGGGGCGATCGCGCTCGGCCATCCGCTCGCCGCGACGGGCACGCGGTGCACGCTGACGCTCCTGAAGGAGATGCGGCGGCGCGGCGTCCGCTACGGAGTCGCCGGCGCGTGCATCGGCGGCGGGCAGGGCATCGCTCTCGTCCTGGAGTCCGCGGCGTAGAGCCCGCTTCGCGCGTGAACTGGAGCGAGCGGATCCTCGAGTTCCCCGTGCGCGCGGCGGCCGTCGACGACTTCCTCCGCGAGCTCCGCGCCCACGGAAAGGGAGACCTGAACGCGGTGCTGACGACGCTGAGCGAGGGCAGCCTGTGCCGCGAGGCGGTCGGGCGCTGGACGGACAACGGCTGGATCGTGCTCGCGCCGAACCAGCCGACGGTGGCGCTCGCGGGACCGTCGTTCGTGCCGCAGATCGGCCTGCGGGAGTTCTGCGGGCAGACGCCGGAGGCCGATCCCAGGGAACCGGAAACGCCGCTTGAGAGAGAAGAGGAGTCGCACGACGATGAGCATTCGTAGGGTGGGTGTGCTCGGCGCGGGGCTGATGGGCTCCGGCATCGCCGAGGTGTGCGCGAAGGCGGGCTACGAGACGCGGGTCCGCGAGGTCAGCGACGAGCTCGTGAAGAAAGGGATGGGCCGCATCGAGTCTTCGCTCGGCAAGGCCGTGGAGAAGGGCAAGCTCGCGGCCGCCGACCGCGACGCCGCCGGAAAGCGGCTCTCGTCCACGACGAAGCTCGAGGATCTCGCCGACTGCGACCTCGTCATCGAGGCGATCGTCGAGAACCTCGACGTGAAGAAAGAGACGTACGCGGCGCTCGACCGGATCTGCGGACCGGCGGCGATCTTCTGCTCGAACACGTCGTCGCTGACGATCACCGAGATGTCCTCGGCGACAGAGCGCGCCGACCGCTTCGCCGGACTCCACTTCTTCAACCCGGTTCCGGTGATGAAGCTCGTGGAGGTCGTGCGGACGATCTCGACGTCGGACGCGACCGCCGAGGCCGTCTTTGCGTTCGCGAAGTCGCTCGGCAAGGAGCCGATCCGGACGCACGACAACTCGGGCTTCATCGTCAACCGGCTCCTCGTGCCGTATCTGCTCGACGCCGTGCGGGCGCTCGAGGACGGCGTCGGCAGCCGAGAGGACATCGACAAGGGCATGGAGCTCGGGTGCGGCCATCCCATGGGACCGCTGAAGCTCCTCGACTTCGTCGGGCTCGACACGACGTACGCGATCGCGGAGATCATGTTCGACGAGTACCGCGAGAAGCGCTTCGCGCCGCCGCCGCTCCTGAAACGGATGGTCCTCGCGGGTCGTTACGGCCGGAAGTCCGGGCGCGGCTTCTACGAGTACGGAGGGTAGGCCGATGTGGGAGTTCGTCAAGGTCGAGGACCGCGACGGCGGGGTCCGGGTCCTGACGGTCACGCGGCCCGAGAAGCTCAACGCGCTGAACGCGGCGGTCCTCGACGACCTCGGGGCGGCGGTCGGACAGGCCGAGACGGACGGGGGGCTGCGCTGCCTGATCGTGACCGGCGCGGGCGAGAGGGCGTTCATCGCGGGCGCCGATATCGCGGAGCTCGCGACGCTCTCTCCCGTGCAGGGACGCGAGCATGCGCGGCGCGGCCAGGCGCTCCTCGATCGCGTGGCGGGCCTTCCCGTGCCCACCATCGCCGCGATCAACGGCTTCGCGTACGGCGGCGGTCTCGAGTTCGCGATGGCGTGCACGCTGCGCATCGCGTCGGAGAACGCGCGCATGGGGCTTCCGGAGACCTCGCTCGGGATCCTTCCGGGGTACGGCGGCACGCAGCGGCTCGCCCGCATCGTGGGTCCGGCGCGCGCGCTCGAGCTCGTGCTGACCGCCGAGAAGGGGCTGACGGCCACCGAGGCGGAGCGCATCGGTCTCGTCAACAGGGTCGTGCCCGCGGGCGAGGCCCTGGAGGGCGCGCTCGCGATCGCGAGGAAGATCGTGGCGAACGGCCCGATCGCGTGCCGCTACGCCATGGAGGCGGTGCGGCGCGGCATGGAGATGCCGCTCGCGGAGGGCCAGCTGCTCGAGGCGACGCTCTTCGGACTGTGCGCCGCGACCGCCGACACGAAGGAGGGCATGACGGCCTTCCTCGAGAAGCGTCCTCCCCGATTCCTCGGCCGCTAGGGTCCCGCCGCGATGGGCACGGATCTCGTCTCGGCCTGCATCTTCTGCGCCGGCTGGCTCCTCGGGATGGACCTCGCGCCGCGCGACGGCCTGTCGGGACAGATGGGGTTCTCGTACGCGACGATGGCGCGGCGGTTGGACGTGATCCCGGGCATCCGCGTCGACTCCTCGGACATCACGCCGAAATTCGTGCTGGTGGGGATGGGTGACGCGTGGCCGGCACCGGACGGACTCGGCGCGGGAACGCCCGCGTCGGAGTGGCGCGCGCGGGTCGCCTTCGGCACGTCGCACGACCAGCAGGAGCGCAAGGCTTACCCGGAGGGCGACCTCGACCGCATCCTGACCTCCGGCACCGGCCGCTACGAGAACTTCGCATTGCTCGGCCGCGTGAAGGTCTCTGAGCGCGACTCGGTCGAGCTCGCGATCGACCGGCGCGCGGAGAGCTCGACCGACCTCATCAACGTCGGACCGGAGAACGGCAACGTGTCGTCGTCGCGTTCGCTCTCGGCCTCGCGCGCCGACTTCGCGCTCGGGTGGCGTCATCGCTGGCCGGGCTTCGAGGCCGAGATCGGGCTGCACGGGTCGGAGCCGAACGGCTACAACTCGAGCCAGTTCTCCTTCCAGCAGGGCAAGGGAACGCTCTGGGGCGGCGAGGCCGAGGTGCGCTGGCGGAAGTCGGGCTGGACCGTCCTCCTCCACGGCGAGGGCACGTGGGGCAACCTCGACGTGCATCGCGAGAGCCAGCCCGATTTCGCCGATCGCAACACGTCCGAGCCGGCCGAGTTCGAAGCGATCCGGCTCGGCGGCGGCTATTCCTGGCCGCGCACGGATCTCTTCCTGACGGCGACGTACGAGCGGCAGAAGCTGCCGTTCGTCGCGATCGCGGTCCTCGGCACCGAGCAGCTCGCCTTCGACCAGGGGTACGACACGAGCTCGGTCAACGACGAGGCGTACTTCGACATGGCGTTCCGCTGGGCGGCGACGCCAGCGATCCGCATCCGCCTCGACGTCGTGCTCGCGTGGGGATCGGAGACGGTGAACCTCACCGATCCGACGGGAGTCCTTCCGCCCGTCACCTTCGACGTGCACCGGCGAGGGATCTTCGGCGGGGGGCTCTCCACGTCGATCGGCACGCCGGAGGCCGCGTTCTTCCTCGGCGCGGACTTCGCGATCGGCGCGCCGGCTCCGCCGCCGCCGCGCTAGCGGCGGCGCGTGGTCGGTTGATCGGCCGCGGGACGGGGTTTACACTGACCCGGGAGAGATGCCCTTGCCGCACCCCCAGGACTCCGACCTGATCTACGACTGGAACCGCGCGGGCGGCGCGGTGTTCCCGGCCCGCGGCGCCGTCGAAATCGACGACGAGACCCTCCGGGACGGCCTCCAATCGCCTTCCGTCAAGAGTCCCTCGATCGAGCAGAAGGTCCGCATTCTCCACCTGATGGAGGCGCTCGGTATCGACTCCGCCGACATCGGCCTGCCGGGCGCGGGTCCGCACGTGGTCGAGACGGTGACCCGCCTCGCGCAGGAGATCGTCCGCGAGAAGATGAAGATCCGGCCGAACTGCGCGGCGCGCACGGTGGACGCCGACATCCTCCCGATCATCGAGATCTCCCAGAAGGTCGGCATCCCGATCGAGGTGTCTTGCTTCATCGGCTCCTCGCCGATCCGGCAGTACGCCGAGGACTGGGACTTCGACCGCATGCTGCGGCTCTCGGAGAACGCGGTCTCGCTCGCGGTGCGCGCGGGCCTTCCGGTCATGTACGTCACCGAGGACACGACGCGCGCCCACCCGGACCACATCCGGCGGATGTACACGACGGCGATCCGGGCCGGCGCCGGGCGCGTCTGCGTCTGCGACACCGTCGGCCACGCGACGCCGGACGGAGTCCGCAACCTCGTGCGCTTCGTCGCGCGGCTCGCCGCCGACCTCGATCCCAACGTGAAGGTGGACTGGCACGGGCACCAGGACCGCGGGCTCGGCGTCACCAACGCGCTCTGGGCGCTCGAGGCGGGCGCGCACCGCGTCCACGCCTGCGCGCTCGGGATCGGGGAGCGGGTCGGCAACACGCCGATGGATCAGCTGCTCGTCAACCTCCAGCTCCTCGGCTGGATCGACCGCGATCTGACGCGGCTGCACGACTACTGCGCGGCGGTCTCCGAGGCCACCGGGGTTCCGATTCCCGACAACTACCCGATCGTCGGCCGGGACGCGTTCCGCACCGGCACCGGCGTGCACGCCGCCGCGATCATCAAGGCCCGCAAGAAGGGCGACGAGTGGCTCGCCGATCGCGTCTACTCGGGGGTGCCGGCGAGCATGATCGGCCGCCACCAGGTGATCGAGGTCGGGCCCATGTGCGGCCTCTCGAACGTCCAGTGCTGGCTCGCCGACCACGGCATCGAACCGCGGCCGGAGCTGGTGGACGCGGTCTTTCGCCGCGCGAAGGAGAGCGATCACGTCCTCGCGGACGAGGAGATCCTCGAGGTCGTCCAGCGATTCGCGCCGGCGGCCGCCGGGCGGTCTTAACGCCCGCGGGGCGGGACCGAGCGACCCGGCCCGCGCCGCCGCCATGCGCCGCTCCCGTTCCGGAGCCCGAGATTCGAAGCCGGCGGCCGCTTCCCGTTTTCTCGACCGGGAGCTGCCGACGTACCTCGACCACCTCGCGGTCGAGCGGGGCCTCGCCGCGGCGAGCGTCGCCGCGTACCGGACGGACCTCGAAGCGTTCGGCCGGCATCTCCGGGAGCGCGGGCTCGAGGCGGCCGCGGCGACGCGGGCGGACCTCGGTCGATATCTGTCGGCGCTCCGCGCGCGAGGACTGACGGCCCGGTCCGCGTCGCGCGCCCTGTCGGCCCTGCGGGGCTTCTACGGGTTCGCCGCCGCGCACCTCGCGTTCCGCGATGACCCGACGGCGGAACTCGTGAACCCGAAGACGGGCCTCGCGCTCCCGAAGAGCCTCGCGGAGGACGAGGTGGAGGCGCTCCTGCAGAGCCCCGACGCGACGACCCCGCTCGGGCTGCGCGACCGTGCCATGCTCGAGCTTCTCTACGCCTCCGGACTCCGCGTCTCCGAGATCGTCGGCCTGCCCTGCGACGCCGTCGACCTCGAGGCCGGCATCCTGCGCGTCCGCGGCAAGGGAGGCAAGGAGCGCCTCGTGCCCTTCGGGAAGTCGGCGGCGCGGTGGCTCGCGCGATACGTGGAAACGGCGCGAACCGCGCTCGACCGGCGCCGCTCGCCGCACCTCTTCCTCTCCGCGCGCGGCGCGGGGATGACCCGCCAGCGGTTCTGGCAGCTCATCGAGGGCTACGGCCGCGCGGCGGGCATCCGGACGCGGCTGACTCCGCACCGGCTCCGGCACTCCTTCGCGACGCACCTGCTCGAGCACGGGGCGGACCTGCGGGCTCTGCAGATGATGCTCGGGCACGCCGACATCGCCACGACGCAGGTCTACACGCAGGTGTCCCGCTCCCGCCTCCAGCGGGTGTACGACGCGTATCACCCCCGGGCGCGGGCCTCCCGTGGCAAAATGCGCGGGTGAGCGAGCCCTCCCGGCGAAGGACGGAATGCCCGCGGGCCCCCGAGGGTTCCGAGGGCGGCATGCCCTCGGTCTTCCGACGCCTCCCCGCACTGCTCCTGATGGGACTGGGCCTCCTCGCCGCCGCCCCGGACGCGCGGGCGGAGCTCGTCGTGTTCGAGGACGGTCGCGTCGTCAAGGCCGAGGGCTACCGGCTGCTCGACGACGAGCTCGAGATTCGCCTGCCGGGCGGCGGAAGCTATCGAGTCGACCTCGCGCGCGTCGACCGCATCGTGGACGACGAGGTGGCGGTGGACACGGTCCTGGTCGAAGAGCGCGGCTTCCGGAAGGCGGGGGCGTACGACCTCTCCTACAACGCCGGCCGCAAGCCCCTCTTCGGCTCCTCCTACGACGGTCTGATCGAGCGCGAGGCGAAGCGCTGGAACGTCGACGCCTCCTTCGTCTCGGCGCTCATCCGCGCGGAGTCGAACTACGAGCCGCGCGCGGTCTCGCGCAAGGGAGCCCGCGGACTGATGCAGTTGATGCCCGCGACCGCCCGCCGTCTCTCGGTCGCGCGCCCCTTCGATCCGGCCGCGAACGTCCAGGGCGGCGTGCGCTACCTCCGCGAGCTGCTCGACCGGTACGGCAACCGCCCGGACCTCGTCCTCGCCGCCTACAACGCCGGCGAGGGCGCGGTCGAGACGTACGGCGGCGTGCCGCCGTACCGCGAGACGGTCTCGTACGTGCGGCGCATCCTCGGCTGGTGGCAGCCCGCCGACCTCACGGCCGCGCGCTAGCGCCGATCTCCTGCCCGAGGGCGGATAGGATCTGCCCATGATGCTCGGGCTCCTTCTCGCGCTGGCCCTGCGCCGCGGGCCCGAGAGTCCCGCGCCGGCGCCCGGCCCCGACTTCGATGCCGCGGAGAAGGAGGCGCTGTCGATGCTGCAGGCCTACCTGCGCGTCGACACGACGAACCCGCCCGGCAACGAGCGGCTGGCGGCGGAGTTCTTCCGCGAGATCCTCGACGGCGAGGGCATCGAGAACCGCGTCTACGACCTGGGCGAGGGCCGCGCCAACATCCTCGCGCGCCTTCCGGGCCGCGGCCTCGGGCGGCCCATCCTGCTTCTGAATCACCTCGACGTGGTGCCTGCCGACCCCGAGCGCTGGAGCGTACCGCCGTTCTCGGGCGACGTCCGCGACGGCTACGTGTGGGGCCGCGGCGCGACCGACATGAAGGGCACCGCGGTCTGCCAGCTCATGACGCTGCTGCTCCTGAAGCGCTCCGGCGCCGTGCTCGATCGCGACGTGCTGTTCCTCGGCACGGCGGACGAGGAGGAGGGCAGGGAGAACGGCGTCGCCGAGATGCTCGAGCGCCACCGCGCGGACCTGCGGGACCCGGAGTTCTGTCTGACCGAGGGCAACACGATCACAGTGGAGGAGGGGCGCGTCGTGTCCTGGGACGTCGCGGTCACCGAGAAGGCGCCGCTGTGGCTGAAGGTGATCGCCCCGGGAAAGGCCGGCCACGCCTCGATTCCCGAGCCGGACGGCGCGGTTGCGCACCTCGTCCGAGCGCTCGATCGCGTGCTCGCCTACGAGCCGCCGATCCGTCTGATCCCCGCCGTCGACCACTACTTCCGGCAGCTCGCGCTGCGGGAGAAGGGCGACCTCGCGCGGGCCCTCGCCGATCCCTCGGCGGCGCTCCGCGACGCCCCGCTCCGTGCGCTCCTCGTCGAGGATCCGCAGCGCAACGCCGATCTGCGGACCACGATTTCGATTACGGGCCTGTCGGGCAGCGAGAAGATCAACGTGATTCCGGCCGAGGCGACCGCTTCGCTCGACTGCCGCCTCCTGCCCGGCGACGACCCGCAGCGCTTCCTCGCGAAGCTGAAGGAGGTTGCGGGCGACGGCTCGCTCCGCTGGGAGGTGCTCCTCTCGGAGACCGCGACGGAGTCGCCGATCGATACCGCGCTCTTCCGCGCGATCGAGCGGGCGCGCGACCGCTTCGCGCCGGGCGTGCCCGTCCTGACGCCGCCCCTGACGTCCTCGACCGATGCCTCGCGCCTGCGGCAGACGGGCGTCGTGGTCTACGGGTTCGAGCCGTTCGCCCTCTCCGACGACGACGACCGCAGCCACGGCGACGACGAGCGGTTGTCGGTCGACAACCTGCGGTTCGGACTGGAGGCGACCTACGCGATCGTGTCGGACGTCGCGGGCGCGCGGCCCGGGCCGGCGCAGTCGGGGGACGCGCCGCCCCCTCCGGAGGCCGACGCGCGGCGGCGCAGCGCGAAGTAGAAGGGGAGCCCCAGCACGAGGATCCCGACGCCGGCGAGCGTCTCGACCGGCTGCTCGCGCACCGTGTTCACGGCGAGCAGGAGCGCGCTGGCGACGAAGAGGAACGGCACGGCCGGATAGCCCCAGCACCGGTAGGGGCGCGGCAGGTCCGGCCGCCGTCGGCGGAACACGAAGAGCGCCACCCCGGCGGCCGCGTACGCGAGGATCACGAAGAAGGTCGCGTACGTGTAGAGCTGGTCGTAGCGGCCGGAGAGGCACAGCAGGGACATCCAGACGGCCTGGACGACGATCGCGAAGGACGGCGTACGGAAGCGCGGATGGACGCGGGCGAACGCCTTCGGGAAGAGGCCGTCCTTCGCGAGGGCGTAGACGATCCGGGGCGCCGGGACGAGACCCGCCGACGTGCAGCCGATCGCGGCGGCCGTGATCGCGAGCGCCACGAGCAGCCCCGCCCCGGGACCGAACAGCCGCGTCGCCGCGAGCGTGCCGGGCTGCTCGGTGTGCGCCATCTCGGCCGCGGGGATCACCTTGAGGAACGCGGCGTTGACGCCGACGTAGAGGAGCGTCACGAGACCCGTTCCGAGGATCAGCGCGAGCGGCAGGTTGCGCCGGGGGTTCGCCACCTCGCCGGCGACCGCGACGATCTCGTTCCAGCCGTAGAACGTCCAGAAGACGCCGATGAGCGCGGTGCCGAGGGCCGAGAACACGATGGGCGGCGCGATCGGAACGGCGACGGCGCGGGGCGCCCCCGCGAAGAGCCCTCCCACGCCCAGAGCGGCGAGCGCGGCGACGATGACGACCGTGAAGACGCCCTGGATGCGCGCGCCCTCGCGCACGCCCACGTAGTGGGTCGCCGAGAAGACGAGCGTCAGCGCGACCGCGACGAGCTGGCCGGCGGAGATCGTCGTGAAGCCGAGGCTCGCGACGACGCGGTCGTTGCCGAGCGAGGGAAAGAAGACGGCGAGGTACGTCGAGAACCCCACGGCGACGGCGGCGTCCGAGCCGATGATGATGATCCAGTAGGCCACCCAGGCGTAGAGGAAGGCCGGCAGATCGCCGAAGGCCTCGCGGATGTAGACGTAGAGGCCGCCCGCGCGGGGCATCATGGCCCCCAGCTCGGCGAAGACGAGGCCGCCCGCGATCGCGAGCAGCCCCCCGACGGTCCACGCGCCGAGGATCCAGGGCTCGGAGGGAATCGCCTTCGCGATCGACGTCGGCGTTAAGAAGATCCCGCCGCCGATGACGAGCCCGAGAACCAGGAGCGAGGTGTCCCAGAGGTTGAGGCCGCGGGAGAGCTCGGAGGCCTCGGGTGCGGGCGCCTCGGGGCGGGAGCTCAAGCGGCGACCGCCGGGAGCCGGAGGAGCGCGCGGGCCTCGCCGATCGAGGCGGGCTCGCGGCCCACCTCGCGCGCGATCCGCACGACCCGCTCGACGAATCGGACGTTGGAGTCGGCGAGCTCGCCCTTCCGGTACCAGATGTTGTCCTCGAAGCCGACGCGCACGTGCCCCCCCATCGCGATCGCGAGGGTCGCCATCGCGGTCTGGCGCCGGCCGATCCCGGCGACGGTCCACGTGCAGCCGTTCGGGATGGACCGGGCGAAGTGGAGCAGGTTCTCCGGCGTCGCCGCGGCCGCCCCCGGCACGCCGAGCACGAAGTCGAAGTGAACGGGAGGCGCGAGCAGTCCCTTCGCGAAGAGGACGTCCGCCGTCCCGAGCATGCCGTCGTCGAAGATCTCGAGCTCGGGGGCGATCCCGAACGATCGGATCCGCTCGAGGATCGTCCGGATCGTCGGCAGGGAGTTCTCGAAGACGTCGTCGCCGAAATTGCACGTGCCGAGGGTCAGCGTGGCCATGTCCGGTCGGAGCGAGAGGGCGGCGATGCGCTCCTCGACGGCCATGCCGACGGCCCCGCCCGTCGAGAACTGCTGGATGATCGGGCAGCGGGCGCGGATCGCCGCGGCGTAGGCCCGGAACGTCTCGAGGTCCTGCGTGGGCACCCCGTCCGGGCGGCGGCCGTGCACGTGGCCGATCGTGGCGCCCGCGTCGAACGCGCGGCGGTACTCCTCCCCGACCTCGTCCGGCAGGAGCGGCAGACGGGGCTGCTGCGAGCGGGTCACCTCCGCGCCGACGCCCGCGACCGTGATGAGGAGCGCGTCGCTCAGGCGGGGCCCCGCTGCCGGTCGAGCGGCACGACGCAGGTTCCGGTGGCGCGGGCGACGACCTCGGGCGGCTCGAGGACGCGGGCCGAGGAGCCGTCGCCCGGCGTGATCACGCGCCGCGCCTCGAAGCGCATCTCGCGCGACGTCCTTCCGACGCGGACGATCTCGGCCTCGACCTCGAGGTAGTCGCCCCCGTGGACGGGCGCGAGGAAGTCGACCGAGGAGTACGCGCGGAAGAGGCCCTCGTCCCCGTCGCGGCGGATCAGGAGCTCGGTCGCGGCGTCGCCGAAGAGCTTGAGCACGAAGGCGCCGTCGACGAGCCCGCCCCCGTAGTGGGCCTGCTCGGCGCCGACGCGCAGACGCAGGAGGACGCGCTCGCTCACGCGGGGGACGCCGTCGCGGCGCGTCGCGAGAGCTCCTCGAGGAGGAACGCCGCGACGCGCGATGCCGTCGTGCCGGGGCCGAACCCCGCGTCGTAGCCGAGCTCCTTCGCGAGCGCGTGGTCGACGCGCGCGCCGCCCGCGATCAGGACGACGCGGTCCCGAAGTCCCTCGGCCTCCAGCATGTCGACGAGGTCCGTGAGGTGCCGGACGTGGATCTCGTTCTGGGTCACCGTGGCGGAGACGAGCACAGCGTCGGCGCGGGTCTCCCGCACGAGGCGGACGACCTCGGCGACCGGGACCTGCGCCCCGAGGTTCCGGGCGTCGATCGCGCCGTAACGTTCCAGGCCGTAGTCGCCGGCGTAGCCCTTCATGTTGAAGATCGCGTCGAGGCCGACCGTGTGGGCGTCGGACTCGAGCGCGCAGCCGAGGACGACGATGCGGCGGCCGAAGCGGCGGGAGAGCTCGCGGTCGATCTCCTCCCGGCCCAGGGCGGCGGCCGGAGCCTCCTCGGCGACGATCCCGGCCATGTCGACGTCGTGCGTGGCGCGCGCGTAGACGATGAAGTACGTGAACTCGGGGGCGATCGACTCGGCGAGCGTGACGTACGGCTCGCGGAGGCCCATCTTCGCCACGTAGCGCTTGGCCGCCTCGGTGGCCGCCGCCGACTTCGCGACCGGCAGCGTGAAGGAAACCTGTACGGCGCCGTCGCCCTTCTTGTCGCCGTACGGACGGACGTTCTCTTCTCTCGCGGGTGGAGTCATGCGATCTCCAGAGGGAGAGCGCTCCCGAGCGACTTTCCCTCTCTCTCCGTTGGCCCGCGACGCGGGCCGCTCAGGATCCGAGGCCTCACGCGTTGGCCTCCGCCGGCGTCTGGCTCCAGGCCTCCAGGAAGGGGTTGGCGTACGCGTCGTCGCGGCGCACCACGCCGTCGTACCCGCGGCCCCTGTCGCGCGGCCGCCGCGTGTCGGCGAAGACGCCGTCGGCGAGCGCGGCGAAGAGCCCGTGCCCCGCGACGCGGCGGAGGATCGTCTCCGCGCCGTCGAGCACCTCCTTCGCGCGGCGCACGATCCGTCCGTCGGGACGGAACTCGATCTCGTCGGCGAGGTGCCGGGCGTTCCTGCGGATCGTCTTCGCCTGCTCGATCGCGAGCCAGCGGTCGTGGAGGAACGGGGTGTGCAGCGCCTCCGTCAGCATGCCGAGCAGGTGGATGTGCTGCCGCGTCATGACAGACGTCAGGGCGAAGAGCGCGTTCTGCTGGTAGCCGCGGAACACGTTTCCGGTCATGTGCTTCGTCGGCGGCATGTATTTCAGCGGCGCGTCCGGGAAGATCTCGCGGGCCGCCTCGGCCTGGGCGATCTCGTGGAGCAGGCCGTCCTCGAGCTCGGGGTCGATCTCGAAGGCGTGCCCGAGCCCGATCTGCCAGTCGGCGAGGCCCGCGTCGCGGGCGAGGCGCTCGTTGATGAACTGGGAGGCGAGGACGGCCGGCGCCTGCTCGACGGCGTCCGCGGTCGTGAGGTAGTTGTCTTCGCCCGTGTTGATGACGACGCCCGCGACCGCGTTGATGCGGCGGGAGAAGTTCTGGTCGATCAGCGTGCGCAGGGGATTGATGTCGCGGAAGATGATCCCGTAGAGCGCGTCGTTCAGCATGAAGTCGAGGCGTTCGAGCGCTCCCATCGCGGCGATCTCGGGCATGCAGAGCCCCGAGCAGTAGTTCACGAGCCGCACGTACCGGCCGAGCTCGGGCTCGAGGCGGTCGAGCGCCGCGCGCATG
This sequence comes from Acidobacteriota bacterium, assembly GCA_027307335.1. Lineage (GTDB taxonomy): Bacteria > Acidobacteriota > Thermoanaerobaculia > UBA5066 > Gp7-AA6 > DAHUXD01. Next base: position 75,146 of record DAHUXD010000014.1, on the reverse strand, counting down.
AGGCGGAAGTTCTCCTGGGTCGCGAAGGTGCCGCCGAATCCGGAGGTCGTCGCGCCGTACGGCACGTGGTCGAGGAGCGACTGCGCGGTCGATCGGATGACCGCGATGCACTGGGCCCCGGCCCGGGCCGCGGCGTCGGCCTGGACGACGTCCTCGTGGATGTTGCCCGTGGCCACGATGGCGTAGAGGAGCGGCAGCTCGTCGGGCGGGTGGGCGGCCAGGCGGCGCTCGCGCTCGGCGCGGTTGGCGCGGATGCGCGCGAGCGTCGCCTCGACCAGCGGGGCGACGGCGTCGCGCCAGCGTGGATGCTCGGGGAGAGCCCGCGCGCGTGCGGGATCCGACAGCAGGGCGGCGGCCGCGGTCGAGTCCGCCGCGCCGGCGGCGAGCGCGCTGCCCATCCACACCGCCGCGCCGCGGCCGAGCCGGCCGGCCGCCTCGAGGGACGCCACGACACGGTTCGGGATCGGGACCTCGTTCCCGTCGACGCCATCGACGCCGAGGAGCCGCAGAACGGTCCGCTCGGTCGAGACGGTCGTGAAACGCTCGGTCTCGCGCCGCACGCCGGCGGCCACCTCGATGGCGAGGTCCCGGCAGCGGGCGATCTGTGCGGCGGAGAGCCCCAGCTTCGGGGTCATGCGGGAAGAAAGTATAAGTCGCGTCGCGGCGAGGGAACGACGCGTCGAAGCCGGGGGCGAACATAGCGAGGGCCCGGTTTCGAAAACAGAAGCGGCGGAAGGCCGGCTACGCTGACTGCAGGTCAGCGACGACATCGAACACGGGCGTGTCCTCGAACTCGCGGGCGAGGAGCTCGTGGAAGCGGCCGGGAGACAGCGGCGGCCGCGCCGGCGCGGTGGGGTTCGCGACGACGGCCAGCAGGCGCGCGGGATGGCGGACGGAGAGTGCGACGCCGCGTTCCGCGAGCGCCGCGCGCTCCGCCGGGTCGAGGAAGATCGACGCGAAGTCCTCGGCCTCGAGCGTCTCGCCCGGACGCGGATCCGCGGCGCGCAGCCACGCTCCCGTCAGGGCGCCTTCGACGCGGCGAACCTCCCCGTCCGTGGCGGGAGGCCCGAGCCGCAGGAGCCCTCCGGCCGAGCGGGCGGCGCCGAGAGCGGCCTCCAGGGTCGGGCCCGCGGCGAGCCCGGCGGCGAGCACGATGGCGTCGGCCACGCGGGCGCAGGCGAATGCGCGGCGGCCGATCGCGCCGTCGAGGAGCACCAGGCGCGCACCGGCCTCCTCCAGGGCGGCGGCCGCCGCCGCCGTCTGCGACGCCGTCGACGGGCCGATCATCTCGATTTCGCCGGCCCCGTCGGCGCGGCGGATCTCGATGGGGCCGAACCGCGTCGAGAACGGCAGGGCGCCGATCCGTGTCGACGCGAAGGAGGCGGCGGCGAGCGTGGAGGCCGCGGAAGCGAGGAGCTGTCCCCGGTGGAGGCGAAACCGCGGCTTGGGTTCTCCCGTGATCGCGTCGAAGATCTCCCCGTCGCGGCCGGCGGAGGTGACGCCGGCCGGCACCCCCGAGCGGTGAAGCTCCTCGAGGACGGCTACGAGCGCGGTCGTCTTGCCGACGTTCTTCGCGAGGCCGAGGAACGCCACGCGCCGCGCGCCGGAGCGGACGAGGAGTCCGGCGAGGGCGCGTGCGGCCGTTGTCACCGCTCAGGCCCGGCGAGGCCCGCGAAGGCGCGCGCGAGGGCGGGATGCCGGCGCAGGAGGCCGAGCGCCGCCTCGTCGTGACCGGGCACGTAGCCGTTGCCGATCGCGAGCCGCGTCGGCTTCGCGAGCCCCTCGGCGCCGAGGGCGGCCGCGGCGAAGGACGTCGCCATGCCGAAGAAGAGGACCGCGCCGTCGTCCTTCGCGCAGAGCACGCTCGCGGCCTCCGTGCCGGAGGCGTTCGCGACGTTGACGACGAGGTCCGCCAGGCGCCCGCCCGTCGCCCCCTCGATCGCGCCGAGCATCGCGGCGGGATCGCGCGCGTCGATCGCGAAGACCGCGTCGGCGAAGCCGAGCGCGCGCGCCCGGTCCGCCGCATCGCGCGACGGCTCGACCGCGAGGACCTTCCCCTTGCCGCCGACGCGTTCGCGCGCGGCCGCCAGACAGAGGAGGCCGGCCTTTCCGGTGCCGACGACGAGGACGGTGGCGCCCGGCGCCGCGTCGCGCAGGACCGTCGCGGGCGCGCCGGCGACGTCGAACGCGGCCAGCGCGACGGGTTCGGGGAAGTCCGGCGGTAGCTTCGCGAAGAGCGTGCGCTCGAAGAGGATCGCGGTCCCGCGGACCTCGACCCGCTCGGTCTGCACGTGGATCTCGCCGATCGACTCGAGGTGGAGCGGCGTCAGGGTCAGGGAGACGAGAGAGGCGATCGCTTCGCCGGGCCGGAGCCGCGCCGCGGCGGGATGCCGCGGACCGACGGTCGCGACCTCGCCGAGGAGCATGCCGCCCGATCCCGTGACGGGATTCTGCATCTTGCCGCGCTCGCGGACGATGCGGGCGATCTGCTCCCGCACGCTCTCGCCCGTCGCGGACTCGGTCTCCCGGAGCTGGCGGAAGGAGGCGGAATCGATCGAGAGCGCGCGCACCGAAACGGCGATCTCGTTCTCGAGCGCGGTCGGCGTCGCGTCGAGGCGGCGCGCGAGCTGGGGGAGGACCCCCGCGGGATCGAGGGAGCGGTGGAGGCCGAACGGATGCGGGGTCATCGGGGCAGGAGCGCGACGATGCGAAGCGGGCCTCCCGAACCGCCGGCGATCTTCATCGGCAGCGCGACCACCCACGCGCCCCGCTCGGGCAGCGCGTCGAGGTGCGCGACGTTCTCGAGGCCCGGCACGCCGGCGCCGTTGGCGATCTGGTGGACGATGAAGTCCTTCGAGGCGCCGGTGTCGATCGAGGCCGTGTCGACGCCGAGGGCCGCGACGCGGCGGTCGCGGACGAGGTACTCGGCCGACTCCTTTCCGTAGGAGGGGAAGTGCAGCTTCGACGCGTCGCCCGGCGTGTCGTCGCCGAGGTAGGCCTTCTTGTCGGGCCACCGCGAGCTCCAGCCCGTCTCGAGGAGCACGATCGTGCCCGCGGCGATCGGCCCGTGCCGCTTCTCCCAGTCCTTCACGTCGTCGACCGTCAGGCGGTAATCGGGGTCCGACGCCGTCTTCTTCCGGATGTCGAGGACCGCGGCGGGAGCGATCAGCTGGCGCGGGTCGAGCTGGTCGGCCGTGGCGCCGTCCTTCGCGAAATGAATCGGCGCGTCGAGGTGCGTGCCGCCGTGCTCCGGGGTGCAGAGCGTGTTCGAGGAGTAGAACCAGCCGCCGGGCGTCGGTCCGTACGCGAGCGGCTTCAGCTCGAAGGCCGACGTCGAGGTCGGCCAGTAGATGGTCTGCGCGTCGAAGGGGTGGGTGAGGTCGACCACCTTCGCCGTGGCGAGATCGGGAACGGGTACGGGTAGGGATTGCCGGGAGTGGTCCTGCGCGGCCGCCGTGGCGGCCGACAGCGCGAGGCAGAGGATCGTCGAACCCGGGCGCATGGTTCCTCCTCGAGCCCCGGGCGTCATTCCTCCGACGGCCCGCCCGCGCGGGCGAGCTGCTCCGGCTTGACGCCCTCGGCCTTGAACTTCTTCGCCGACGCGAGCATCTTCGCGATCGTCGCGTCGAACTCCGGCGGATCGCCCTTGTGGAAGCGGATGGGATTGATCCGGGCGATCACGAAGGGGCGCAGGTAGGGACTCTCGAAGCCGCGCTCCTTCAGCGCGGCCATCGCGGCCGCGACGGCCTCGTCGAGCTCGAGCAGAACGGCGGCCCGCTCCTCCCGCATGGCGAGCGCCTTCGAGAGGGGTCTCTCCGAGAACGCGTCGAGGCGCTTCAGGAGCGCGTGGTACGCGCCGCCGGCGAACCGGCCGTTCTTCTCGTAGCAGCACCCGAGCGTGAGGTAGGCCGGCTCCTCGAACTCGAGGGCGTAGTCCTTCTCGGTCTGGTCGCCTCGCGGCGCGAGGTCCCGCGCCATGCGGATCACCTCGAGCGCCTTCTCGCGGAGGTTGTGCGCCTTCTCCGTGTTGAGGGCGAGGATCTTGTAGGCGATGTCGGTCTCCGGCAGCACGAGCGCCACGATCGACTTCGCGCCGAGCGCCCGGAGCGACGCGAGGCGGTGGTTGCCGTTCGGCGTCCAGTAGCGGCCCTCGGGCGTCCGCACCGCGATGATGGGGTCGAGGAACCGGCCGAGCGCCTCGAGCACGGCCGTCAGCCGCTTGACGTGCGCCTCGGAGAGGTCGCGCTGGAAGGGCGTGGGATCGACGCTCTCGATCGGAAGGGCGGCCAGCACCTGCCAGTGTCCGCCGAGCGGGTCGCGGTACGCGGCGAGCGGAGCGCCGCCGTCCTCCTCGATCTGCTCCGACAGCGTCGCGGCGGCGCGCGAGGGTTCCGCGGCGCGGACCTCGGTCGCCGTCAGTCCGCGGGACTTCGGCTCCGCCTTCTTTTTCTTCCGGGGAGGCATCGCGGCAGCGTATGGTTTCACGGATCATGGCGAGCGTCGAGACGGATCCCGGCGTCTGGCCCATCCGCTTCGCCGACGTGCTCGCCGCGGAGCGGCGGATCCGGCCGTGGGTGCCGGAGACCCCGCTCCGGCGCTACGCCGCGCTCGACGCCGCCGTCGGGGACGGCATCGCGGTCTGGGTCAAGCACGAGAACCATGCGCCGACGAACGCCTTCAAGGTGCGCAACGCCTTTTCCGTCATGGCCGCGCTCTCGGAGGACGAGCGCCGCCGCGGCGTGGTCACGCCGACGCGGGGCAACCACGGCCTCGGCGTGGCGTGCGCGGCGGCGGCCCTCGGCGTCCGCGCCGCCGTCTGCGTCCCGATCGGCAACAACCCGGAGAAGAACGAGGGGATCCGGGGCTTCGGCGCCGAGCTTGTCGAGGAGGGACGCGACTACGACGAGGCCGTGCTCGTGGCGGAGCGGCTCGTGCGCGAGCGCGGGATGCATCTCGTCCACGCCACCAACGACGCGCGCGTCATCGCGGGCGCAGCGACGCTGACGCTCGAGATGCTGCGGGACGAGCCGCGGCTCGACGCGATCGTCTACGCCGTCGGCGGGGGCTCGCAGGCGGTCGGCGGCCTGACCGTCGCGAGGACGCTTTCGCCGGGGCTCGAGGTCTACGGCGTCCAGGCCGAGGGCGCCAGCGCGGGATGGGAATCCTGGCGCGCCGGCCGTCCGGTCACGACCGCGTCCGCGGCGACCTTCGCCGACGGGCTCGCGACCCGGTCGAGCTACGCGATGACCTTTCCCGCGCTCTGCGAGGGCCTCGCCGACTTCGTGACGGTGACCGACGCGGAGATCGCGGAGGCGCTGCGGCTCCTGCTCCGCACGACGCACAATCTCGCGGAGGGCGCCGGCGCCGCCGGCCTCGCGGGACTCGGGAAGCTGCGGGAGCGGCTCGCGGGGCGCGCGGTCGGGGTGGTGCTCTCCGGAGGTAACATCGACCGCACGGCGCTCGCGCGGGTCGTCGCGGGCGGGATCTGACGTCAACCGGAGGGGCGCCTCGCGCGTCCAAGGGGGGGAGGACGACGATGTTCCGACGCATCCTGGGCTGTCTCGCGCTCTTCGGCGTGCTGGCCGCCGCCTCGGCCGAGGCCGTGCCGGTCTACGTGAAGGTGGCGCCTCCCGCGCCGAAGGTCGAGGTCAGGGTCGTCGCGCCGGGGCCCGGTTACGTCTGGGTCGGCGGCTACTATCGCTGGCACGGCGGCGCGTACGCCTGGATCCCGGGCGGCTGGAGAATGCCGCCGCACCCGGGAGCGGTCTGGATCCCGGGCCACTGGAAGAGCACGCCGAGCGGCTGGTACTGGCGCCCCGGGCACTGGAGGTAGGAGCCGAGCTCCGGCCCCGGTGCGGGAATCCGGTCACCAGGCGATCAGTCCGTCTTTCGCCTCTTTCTCGAGGTACTTCTCGACGAGCTCGGGCGTCGTCTTCCCGTAGTACCACCACCCCGCGGAAAGCGCCTCGGCGCACACCGCGCGCGCGATCTCGCCCGCGTTCGTCTTTCCGTCGACGCGGTTCATGACCGCCGCCGCCATGAGCGGCGAGAGCTTCTCGCCCTCATCGTCCGACGGGCGGGCGGGCGATGGTTTCCGGGCATGGCCCGAGCGGCGCGCCTCCTCGTCCTTCTCCTTGGCCTCGCGGTCGGCGCGCGCCGCGGCCTCGCGCTTGACCCCGACCTCGTGCTCGAGCGCCATCCAGTCGGAGAGGGTCGCGGCTTTCCGGCGCGGAATCCGGGCCTCGAGCCGCCGCTCTGCCGGGTCGGCGGACGCCGTCGCCGGCGGGATCCTCTGGCGCAGCGTCTGCGCGACGCCGTCGAGGAGCGTCGAGGCGGCTCCCCGGACGTCGCGGGACGCTCCGAGCGCGGCGGTCGACTCGACGGCCGCCTTCTCCTTCGCGAGCGCCACGCTCAGGAGGTTCCGCGCGGCGTCGACGCGCTCCGCCTCCGTGCCCTCTCCGCCGGCGATCCACGCCTCCGCGGTCGCGAGATCCCGGCCCAGCCGCTCGGAGCCCCACGCCGCCACGATCCGCGCCAGGGCGTTCGCCTCGGCGTCGCCCGCGGTCGCGAGCCACCACGCCGTCGCGGCGACGACGAAGGCGTTGCGCTTGATCTGCGTCGGGTCGATCTGCCACAGCTCGTCGTCGGAGGAGTGGATGTACTCGTCGGGCCAGTTCGTGAGCGTCGTCCCGGGAACGCCGACCCACGAGTCGTTGAACACCATGTGGTCGGTCGAGTCGAAGTAGGGAACGGCCTTCGCGTGATACGGCTCGCGCGTGCCCCGCACGGCGAACAGGGGCTTCGAGAAGGGGATCCCGGGCGGGATCGAGCCGGAGGCCCAGGCGGCGAGGTAGGCGTTGTTGCCGCGCACGACCATGTCGAGAACGCTCTCCTCGACGTCCGAGAGGTACGACGGCCTCCACCACGGCGTCCGCGCCATGAATTCCGTTCGCGCGCCCTCCGACTGCCTCGCGCCGACCATGTCCTGGTTCAGGTTCGCGAGGACCTTCTTCTCCTCGCCGGGATGGTCGGCGAAGTAGCGGTACTCCGAGTAGATCTCGTCGCACCACCAGAAGCGGATGCCGCGGCGCGGTCGGGGGAGCTTGCCCTCGGCGATGAGCTTCGTGAGCGAACGTCCGATCTCGAGCATGCTCGCGACGCCCGACTGGTTGTCGTTCGCCGAGATGTTTTCCTGGAGGTGGCTCGTCAGGACGACCTCGGGCAGGGCGGGGTCGGTCCCCGGGATCCGCGCCTCGAGCATGGCGGTTTTTTTCTCGGGCAGCGTCGTCGATTCGACGACGACGCGCACGCGGAGGGCCTCGGCGTTCGTCGCGCCGCCGCCGCCCCAACGCCGCGCGCTCTCGCCGGCCAGCCGGTCCGCGAGCGCCTTGCCCTGCCGCGCCGAGACGAGGAACGCGAAGGTCGTCTTCTCGCCGTGGGGGCCGTCGTCCTCCGGGACGCCCGCCCAGGCGATCTGGTCGGGGTGCTCGGCGAGCGCGTTCAGCCGGGAGGAATTCCAGGACAGGATTCCCGCCGCGCCGCGCTTCCAGACCGCCTGCTCCATGACGGCGTGGAGGCTCCCGAACGCCAGCACGATCTTGCCCCGGACGTCCTTGCCGGCGTAGTCGGAGGCCTTCTCGCCGGACCCCACGTCCACGAGCTCGGCCGTCACGTTGGCGGGACGCGAGTCGTCCGCGATCGACGTCTTCGCGTCGGCGAACGATCCGAGCAGGGTCTCGCGGGCCGACGAGGCGGGACCCTCGACGAGCCAGGCCTCCGCGCGCTTCGGCGTCCACGACGCCGTCAGGCCGACCTGGTCGATGCGGCGCACGTCCGCGAGCCCCGCGGCGCGGGCGCGCTCCTCGACGAGGGCGGTCACGGCGAAGAAGCCCTCGGAACCGGACGGCTTGTGCCACTGCGTCGAGAGCCTCTCGAACTCGAAGGCGCGGTCGCCGGAGATCTCGTTGGCGAGCGCCCGCTCGGTCTTCTCGGACACGAAGGGAGAGGTCTGCGCGAAGGAGACGGCCGTGACGAGGCAACCGAGGCCGCCCCAGAAAAGCTTCTTCATCGGGTTCTCCGTCAAGTTGCGCCGCACTCTATCCCAGCGGTTCGTTCTCCTCGAACGTGAGGATCAGGAGCGTGCGGTCGTCCTCGGCGGGGCGGCCGCCCGTGTGCGCCGCGACGGCGGCGAGAAGCGCGTCGCGGAGCGCCGTCGCGGGGGAGGCCACGTGCTCGCGGAGGACCGCCTCGAAGCGCTCGAACCCGAAGGGCTCGTCCGAGACGTCGGTCGCCTCGACGAAGCCGTCGGAGTAGAAGACCAGTCGATCGCCCGCGGCGAACCGCTCGCGGCGCGACGGAAACGTGCGCGCGGTGAAGAGGCCGAGCGGGAAGGACGGCAGCGGAAGCGCCTCGACGCCCGAGGCCGAGATGCGGTAGGGCGCGAGCTGCCCCGCGTTGGTCAGCGCGCCCTCGCGCGTCCGCGGATCGACCGCGAGGAATGCGAGCGTCATGTAGTGTCTCGGGTCGGTCGACCGGTGGATCAGGTCGTTCAGGCGCGAAAACAGCTCCCCGTCGTCGTGACCGGCCTCGACGAGGGACACCAGGCCGGCCTTCGCCATCGCGACGAGGAGGCCGGTCGGCAGGCCGTGACCCGACACGTCACCCAGGGCGAATGCGACGCGTCCGTCCGGCATCCGGAAATGGTCGTAGTAGTCCCCGCCGATCTCGGCGACCGGCGCAAAATGGGCGAGGGCGGACACGCCGTCCAGCCGGGCCTCGAGAGGAGGCAGCAGCTTCTGCTGGATCGTGCGGGCGATCGCGATCTCGCTCTCGAGCCGCTCCTTGTGCGCGGTTTCGACGAGGAGGCCCTGGATCGAGTCCGCCATGCCGTCGAACGAGCGCGCGAGATCGCCGATCTGGTCCCGCGACTTCGAGTGCACGCGCACGGAGAAGTCCCCCCGGGAGACCGCCTCGGTCGCCCGCGTCAGGCGATTGACGTTGCGGGCGATCGAGCCGACGAGCACGAACGCGACGGCGAGCGCGGTGACGTACACGGCGAGCACGATGCCGGCGAGCACGAGGAAGGCGACGCGGAAGACGCCCGAGATCTCGGCGACGCCCTGGGTGAAGAGCTGATGGACGACGACGTCCGGAGAGGTCACGGCCATGACCACCGCGACCCGGCGGGCGTCCTCGCCGCCGTCGGCGGCGTTGAGCGCGTTCTCGAGATAGAACGCGTGGACCCACTCCCGCCGCCAGAACCCGGCGCCGGGCGCCGCGGCGCCCCGCGGGCGGCGGTGGACGGACTCCGCTTCGGTTTTCGCCGGCCGGCCGGCGACGGTGATCCCGGAGCGGGGCTTCTCGCTGTCGATCGAGAAGTTCGTTCCCTCCTGCTTCGCCGTGCCGACGTCGACGCTCGTCTCGTAGCCGGTTCGGTCCGAAAGTTCCTGGAGCCAGGGCGCCTTCGGATCGCTCAGCGGCAGCAGCGCCACGCGCCCGTCCGATGCGCGCGGCGCCGCGAGCCAGACGTCGTCGCCGTGGACGACGAAGCCGGGGCGCGCGATCCGGAGCGCCCAGGGGGCGGACGAGCCCGGAGCGAGCCACGGGAGATCGGAGGCGATCACGCGGCCGTCCGCGCCGACCGCGAGCTCGGGCCGGACCGACGCGTCGCGCGCTCCCTGCTCGCCGACCGCGGTGGCTTCGCGGCGGAGCCGGTACGCCATGAATTGATGGGCGACGATGTATCCCGCGAGGGCGAGAAGGGCGGCGAGCAGCGGGATCGGCACGATGCCGATCAGGAAGTAGGAGAAGGCGAGGCGCAGCGTCAGCCGCCGGACGATCAGGCGCACGAGGACGACGCCGGCGCGCCAGAGGAGGATGCACGCGGCCTGAACGGCGACGAGTTTCGCGAGGAGCGTCCAGCAGCCGCTGATCGCCGCGGAACGCTCGAGCACGAGGGACAGGCCGACGGCGACCGCCAGCACGGCGATCCAGGTCCGCGTGGATTTTCGGAGACGCACGGCGACGCCATTCTAGCGATCGGCTACAATTCCGGCCTCCGTGAAGTTCCTGCGACAGGCGGCGCTGCTCCTGCCCTCGGCCTTCCTCCTGAACGTTCTGGTCTTTCTGTTGACCCACGGCCGGGACGATCCGGGCTTCGGCGTCTATCCGTTCTTCCAGGCGTGGGCCGGCGACGCCGCGGCGGCGCCCGAGAGCCGCTTCTTCGAGCAGGCGCTCGTCTTCTTCGTGCCGGCCTACGCGCTCTGCATCCTCTTCATCCTCAGCATCACGCTCGCCGAGCGGGCGCTCTTCGGCGGACGACCGGGGAAGGCGCCGTCGCGCTACCGGCGCGCGTTCGCGCTCGCCTTCCCGCCGCTGTTCTTCGCCGCGAGCGTCGTGCTGTTCTGGGTCGCGGAGCGGACGGCGCTTCGGCAGGCCCCCGGTTCGCTCGTCGCGCCCCTTCTCGCTGCGGCGGCGCCCTTCGCGGCACCCGCCGCCGCGCTCGTGCCCGCAGCCGGGCTCGCCGGGCCGATCGCGCTGCTCTGGAAGGCGAGCCTCGCATGAGCGGCCCCCCGCGCTCGATCGTCATCCTCGATTTCGGCGGCCAGTACACGCAGCTGATCGCGCGGCGCGTCCGCGACGCGCGCGTCTTCTCGGTCGTCCTGCCGCCGAACGCGCCGGCGGCGGAGATCCGGAAGTGGAATCCCGCCGGCATCATCCTCTCGGGCGGACCGCAGAGCGTCTACGAGGAGGACGCCCCGAAGCCTTCGGTCGATCCGACCGCGCTCGGCGTTCCCGTGCTCGGGCTGTGCTACGGGATGCAGTGGCTCGCCCAGGCGGCGGGCGGCCGCGTCGCGAACGAGGGCCGGGAGTACGGCCGGGCCGTGGCCACGCTCGCGACGGACTCGCCTCTCTTCGCCGGGCTCGACGCCGAGCAGGTGGTGTGGATGAACCACGGCGACTCCGTCGTCGCACCGCCGGAGGGATTCCGCGGCATCGCCGCGACGCCGACCACGCCGCTCGCGGGTTTCGAGAACGCCGAGCGGTGCGTCTGGGCGATCCAGTTCCACCCGGAGGTGCGCCACACCGTCAACGGCACGCGCGTGCTGGAGAACTTTCTCTTCCGGATCTGCCGGGTCGAGCCCAGCTGGACCATGGAGAACTTCCGGCACGAGAAGGTCGCGCAGATCCGGAAACAGGCGCCCACGGGCGCCGTGATCTGCGCCCTCTCGGGCGGCGTCGACTCGTCCGTCACCGCGATCCTGCTGCGGGAGGCGCTCGGGGACCGCGTGCATCCGATCCTCGTCGATCATGGACTCATGCGCCTCCACGAGCGGGCGCAGGTGGTCGAGGCCTTCGCGCACCTCGGCATCGCGGTGCACGCGGTCGACGCGTCGAAGCTCTTTCTCGAGCGCCTCGCGGGCGTCGTCGACCCCGAGCAGAAGCGCAGGATCATCGGGCGCACCTTCATCGACGTGTTCGAGCAGGAGGCGCGGTCGATCCCCGACGCGCGCTACCTCGCTCAGGGGACGCTCTATCCCGACGTCATCGAGTCGGTCTCGATCAAGGGCCCGTCCGCGGTCATCAAGACGCACCACAACGTCGGCGGATTGCCCGAGCGGCTCGGCTTCGAGCTGATCGAGCCCGTGCGGGAGCTCTTCAAGGACGAGGTGAGGCTGCTCGGCGCGGAGCTCGGCCTGCCGCGGGAGTTCCTCGCGCGGCATCCGTTCCCGGGCCCGGGCCTCGCCGTGCGCATCCCCGGCGAGGTGACGGCGGAGCGGGTCGCGATGCTGCAGAAGGCGGACGCGATCGTGCTCGAGGAGATCCGGCGCGCGGGACTCTACGACGCGATCTCGCAGGCCTTCGCCGTCCTCCTGCCGGTCAAGTCGGTGGGGGTGATGGGCGACGGCCGCACGCACGAGTCGGTGCTCGCGGTCCGCGCCGTGCAGACGACGGACTTCATGACCGCCGACTGGTTCCGGATGCCGCACGAGGTCCTGGACGCGATTGCGAGCCGGGTCGTGGGCGAGGTGCGCGGGATCAACCGCGTCGTCTACGACGTGACGTCGAAGCCACCGGCGACGATCGAGTGGGAATGACCCGCGGCGGGGAAACGCCGCGTCGGAATCCCGGGCCGGCGAAGCCGGGCCGGGTTCCGAAAGAGAGAGTCTCGCCCGGCTAGGCTCGTCCGCTCTCCAGAAACCTCCCGATCCCCTCCAGTCCTTTCGCCACGATCTCCGGCGCGGCGCCCAGCGCGATGCGGAAGTGCGCCGGCGCGCCGAAGAAGTGCCCGGGCGCAACCGCGATGCCCGTCTCCGCGAACAGCCGATCGACGAAGGGGGTGGCGTCGGCGACGCCACGGTGCCTCGGAAACGCGAGGGTCGCTGTCGGGGGGACGACCTCGAGCTCCGGGTGGGCCGCGAAGAACCCGGCGGCGGCGGCGCGGTTCGCGCGCACGATCGCGGCGGCGCGCTCTGCGAGCGCGTCGAGGTGCCGAAACGCGAGGGTCGAGAGGCGGTCCGACGGGATCGGCGCCCAGACGTCGACGAGGTCGCGGACGCGGCGGATGCGCCGCGCGATCTCCGGCGAGGCGATCGCCCACCCGCAGCGGAGCGACGCCAGGCCGTAGGACTTCGTCAGGCTGCTCGTCGACACGAACGCGTCGGACAGCGTGGCCGCGGGCGCGGGGCGGTCCTCGAGCACCACGTCGCGATACACCTCGTCGACGAGCACGGCGATCCCGCGCCGCTCCGCGTCGGCCCCGATCGCGCGCAGGCGCTCGCTCGCCGTCACGACGCCCGACGGGTTGTGCGGATTCGACAGCAGGACGACGCGGGTGCGAGCGGTCAGAGCGCCCGCGATCGTCTCGGGGTCGATCTGCCAGCCGTTCTCGACGCGCCGTTCGAACCAGCGGACCGAAGCGCCGACGAGCCGGGCGGCGGCCGGGATCGGATCGTAGAAGGGCCGCTCGCAGAGGACCTCGTCGCCCGGCTCGAGGAGCGCGGCGCACGCGAAGAAGTTCGCGCCCGAGCAGCCGCCGGCCGTGGCGACGCGATCGGGCGCCACGCCGTGGCGCTCCGCGATCGCGGCGACCAGCGGCGCGTATCCCTCGGGGCTCTCGCCGGCGAGGTCGAGCGCCTCGCGCGCGCCGGGCAGGTCGTCGAGCGCGCACGGCGCGAGATTGCTGCCGGCGAGGTCGATCGCCGGCCTCGGCCGGCCCTTGGCCCACTCCATGTAGGGAGCGCGGACGCGCGTCACGACGACGGTGCCTTCGCGCGGGACCGGCCGGAGTACGACCAGTAGATGGGCAGGCCGCCCGCGAGGAGGGCGATTCCGATCGCGGAGCGAACCGGGTTGGAGCTCACGACTCCTGCGAGGACCAGCGCCGCGGCGGCGATGAACAGGAGCGGCATCCAGGGATAGCCGGGCGAGACGTAGACGCCGGGGCCGCGCTGGGAGACCGGCCGGCGCCGCCGCCAGACCATCACCGCGGCGACGGTCAGCGCGAAGAAGATCCAGTCGGCGAAGACCACCGAGTCCACGATCTCGCCGTAGGTCCCGGTCAGAAGCAGCACGACGGCCCAGGCCGCCTGGAGCAGGATCGCGACGTACGGCGTTCCGAACCGCGGGTGCAGGCGGCCGAGCGCGGGGAAGAAGACGCCGTCGCGGGACATCGCGAAGTAGATGCGGGTGGGCGCGAGCAGGGTGAGATCGAGGAAGCCGAAGGTCGACACCATGATCGCGGCGGCGATCCACCGTTCCGCGCCCGGTCCGAACAGGCGCCGGACGGCGTGGGCCGCGGGCGTCGGCGTCGCCGCGAGGCCGTCGCGGCCGAGCGTCTCGAGGTAGACGACGTTGGCGAGGAGGTAGACGGCGAGCACGATCAGCGTCCCGGCGACGAGCGCGCGGGGCACGCTGCGCCGCGGCTCGCGGATCTCCTCGGCCATGCTGTTGACGCTCTGCCAGCCGCCGTACGTGAAGAGGATCGGCACCAGTGCGGCGCCGAAGGCGAGCAGGGAGCCTCCCGGCCGCGAGACTCCGGGAACGGAAGGAGGGGCGGGAAGCCTCGACGCGAGGACGAGTCCGCCGACGATCAACACGGCGAGCGCCGAAACCTTGAGCACGACGAGGAGATTCAGGAGCCGGCTCCCGAGCTTCACGCCGACGGCGTTGACCACGGCGATCAGGAGAATCGAAACGACCGCCACGCCGCGCGCGTTGCCCGCCGGGGCGCCGGCGAACCGCAGGAGGTACTGCGCGAACGTCGTCGCCACCGCCGCCAGGCCGCCCCCCTGGATCATCACCAGGGACGCCCAGCCGAAGAGGAACCCGACGACGGGATGGTAGGTCTCCCGGAGAAACGCGTACTCGCCTCCCGCGGCCGGAAACAGGGCGCCGAGCTCCGCGAAGGCGAACGCGCCCGCGAGCGCGGCCAGGCCTCCGAAGGCCCACGCCGCGAGGATCCAGCCGCCGCCCGGCAGTCGTTCGGCGACGAGATAGGGCGTGATGAAGATCCCGCCTCCGATGATCCCGCCGACGACCACCATGGTGGCGTCGAAGGTTCCGAGATCGCGCCGCAGTGCCAACGCGCGGCCGCTCGCTAGCGCCCGTCCGCCCGGACCGACGCGACGCGGGTGCCGGCGAAGCGGCCCGACGCGTCGAAGTCGAACTCGAGCGTCAGCGCGCCGATTCGCGCGCAGGCATGGCAGCCGTCGGTGAGCGCGTACGGCACGCGGAAGGTCTGGCCTCCGTCCGGCAGCCGGGCATCGACGACCGCGTCCGCCTTCGAGCGCGGCCCCGGGAAGACGGCGGCGTCCGGGCGGGCTCGAAGAATGCCGGCGTACACGGGATCGCGGCGAAGGGCATCGCGATCGAGGTATCGCGGGTCATCCACGTCGATCAGCGGCGGCGCGCCGTTGACGAGGAAGCAGACGGCGTTCTCGTTGGCGCGGAACGGATACTGCGCGACCGCCACGTCCACGCGGCCGCCCGTCGCGCGGAACTCCTCGAGGTAACCCTGGTCGCCCGTCCGCCGCGCGAACGCGAGGGCCGCCGCCGGTGGGCCGGCCTTCTCCATCTCGCCCACGAAGCACGCGCCGAAGTCGCCGCTCCTCCCGTCGCACGCGCGGTGCATCGCCCCGGCGAAATCGGCGGGCGGCGACCACACGGCGTCGCGCGTGACGCGCGCGGGCGTCGCATCGTCCGGGAGCGGCGCGGCTCGCGCCGCGACGAGCGCGAGGCAAACGGCGGCGAAGAGAGCCGGCGCGCGCGCGCTCATGACCGCGCGGTTCTATCATCTTTGCCGTAGAATCGACGACCGATGCCCGGCGACTTCGTCCACCTCCATCTCCACAGCCAGTACTCCCTCCTCGACGGCGCGAACCGGCTTCCCGAGCTGTGCAAGCGGGTGGCCGAGCTCGGCATGCCGGCCGTCGCGGTCACCGACCACGGGAACATGTTCGGCGCGTTTCACTTCTTCCACGAGGCGCTCCAGCAGGGCGTGCGCCCGATCATCGGCGTCGAGGCGTACATCGCGCCGGCCGAGCGGACGAACCGCGACGCGCAGGCGGCGAGCGAGTCGGGGGAGGGCTACGCCTACCACCTGACGCTCCTGGCGGCGACCCAGAAGGGTTACCAGAACCTCGTCCGGCTGGTCTCCGAGGCCTACCTGAGCGGCTTCTATCACCGGCCGCGCATGGACAAGGCGCTCCTGCGCGAGCACGCGGAGGGCCTGATCGGCCTGTCCGGCTGCCTGAAGGGCGAGGTTGCGGGCGCCCTCTCCCGGGGGAACTTCGCGGCGGCGAAGGCGGCGTTCCTCGAGTACGAGGAGATCTTCGGCCGCGGCAACTTCTTCGTCGAGATCATGGACCACGGTCTGCCCCAGCAGACCGCGATCGTGCCCGATCTGCTGCGCCTCTCGAAGGAGACCGGTGCGCCGGTCGTCGCGACCAACGACAGCCACTACCTGCGCCGCGACGACGCCTTCCCGCACGAGGTTCTCCTGTGCATCGGCATGGGCAAGACGCTCGAGGACGAGCGGCGGATGCGCTTCTACAACGACGAGTTCTACGTCAAGGACCCGGACGAGATGAAGGCGCGATTCCGCAACTGGAGCGCGGAGGCGGTGTCGAACACCGTCGCGATCGCCGAGCGCTGCGCGGTGTCGTTCGACACCGGCGCCCTGCACCTGCCGACGTTCTCCGCCCCGGGCGGCCGCCCGCCGGCCGAGCACTTCCGCGACCTCGCCGCGGAGGGCCTCGAGCGGCGGCTCACCGAGCTGTCTTCCGCGGACGCGGCGGCGATCCCGGCCGAGAAGTACCGGGAGCGGCTCTCGTACGAGATGGGCGTGATCGAGCGGATGGGCTTCCCCTCGTACTTCCTCATCGTGTCGGACTTCATCCGCGAGGCGCGGGAGAAGGGCATCGCGGTCGGACCCGGCCGGGGCAGCGCCGCCGGCTCGATCGTCTCCTGGGCGCTGCGCATCACCGAGATCGACCCGCTCAAGTACGACCTCCTCTTCGAGCGCTTCCTGAATCCCGAGCGCATCTCGATGCCGGACATCGACATCGACTTCTGCCAGGCGCGCCGCGGCGAGGTGATCGAGTACGTCACCCGGAAGTACGGCCGAGAGAACGTCGCCCAGATCGTGACCTTCTCGCAGCTGAAGCCGAAGCTCGCCGTCCGCGACGTGGCGCGCGTCCTCTCGCTGCCGGTCGCGCTCGGCGACCGGATCGCCAAGCTGGTGCCGGACGGCCCCGACGTCAACTTCGAGCGCGCGTTCCGCGACTCGCCGGGCCTGAAGGAGGCCATGGCGGCCGACGAGTCCGTCGCGCGCGTCGTCCAGATCGCCGAACGCCTCGAGGGGCTGTCGCGCCACGCCGGCATCCACGCCGCCGGCGTCGTGATCGCGCCGCGGCCGATCATCGAGTACCTCCCGCTCTACCGCACGAACAAGGACGAGATCACGACCCAGTTCGACATGACCGCGGTCGAGAAGATGGGTCTGCTCAAGATCGACTTTCTCGGGCTCATCACCCTCGACATCATCGAGGCCACGGCCGCGGCGGTGAAGGAGCGGCTCGGCATCGAGCTCGACACGGACCACGTGCCCCTCGACGACGAGCCCACCTACGAGCTCTTCCGCTCCGGCCGCACCGCCTGCGTCTTCCAGTTCGACTCCGGCGGCATGCGCGACCTGCTCCGCCGCGCGAAGCCCCGCGTCTTCGCCGACCTCGCGGCGCTGAACGCGCTCTACCGCCCGGGCGCGCTCGACGCCGGGACGGTCGAGGACTACGTGCGGCGCCGCGGCGGCGGGCGGGTGACCTACCCGCTGCCGGAGCTCGAACCGATCCTCGCGGAGACGCTCGGGATCCTCGTGTACCAGGAGCAGGTCATGCGCATCGCGCAGCGCGTCGCGGGCTACTCGCTCGCGGAGGCCGACCTGCTGCGCAAGGCGATCGGCAAGAAGAAGCGCGAGATCATGGTCGCCGAGGGGGAGAAGTTCATCCGCCGCGCCGTCGAGCACGGCACGCCGAAGAAGAAGGCGCAGGAGCTCTGGACGCTCATCGAGCCGTTCGCGCGCTACGGGTTCAACAAGTCGCACGCGGTCGCGTACGCGCTCGTGGCCTACAAGACGGCCTACCTCAAGGCGCACTACCCGATCGACTTCATGGCGGCGAACCTCTCGTCCGAGATCGGCTCGACCGACGGCATCGTGAAGGTCCTCGGCGACTGCCAGGAGAGCGGGATCCCGGTGCTGCCGCCCGACATCAACGAGTCGGGCACCTCGTTCGCCGCCGTCGGCCGCGCGATCCGCTTCGGGCTCGCCGCGATCAAGGGCGTCGGCGAGGCGGCGGCGCGCTCCATGATCGAGGAGCGGCGGAGCCGTCCCTACGCCTCGTTCACCGACTTCGCCCGGCGCCTCGACGGACGCCTCGTCAACAAGCGGGCCATCGACGCGCTGATCTCGGCCGGCGCGTTCGATTCGCTCGGCAAGAACCGCGCGACGCTCGCCGGCGCGAGCGAGCGCGTGCTCGGCGTGGCCGCCCGCCTGCGCGAGGAGGCGGAGCTCGGCCAATCGAATCTCTTCGGCGCCGCGGCGGCCGAGGAGGGTCCTCCGACGGACGCGTTCCCGGACCTTCCGGAGGGGCCGCTCGACGAGAAGCTCAAGGGCGAGAAGGACACGCTCGGCTTCTACGTGACGGGCCACCCGCTGACCCGCTTCGCGGCGGAGATCGAGCGGTTCGCCGACGCGCGCGTCGCCGACCTCCCGGGCCGGGTCGAGCAGTCCATCCGCATCGCCGGAGTGCTGGGGTCGCTCAAGAAGCAGAAGATCAAGAAGGGCGTCAACGAGGGCAAGACGATGCTGAAGGCGGTCCTCGAGGACACGAGCGGCACCGTTCCGGTGGCGGTCTTCGCGAGCCTGTACGAGAAGGTGCAGGGCTGGGTGCGCGAGGAGCTGCCGGTGCTCGCGCTGGCGACGGTCCGCGAGTCGGGCGGCGCGATCGAGCTGACCGTCCAGGAGCTCTCGCCGCTCGAGGGCATTCGCGAGCGGCGCGCGCGGGAACTCGCGATTCGCGTCAACCTGGCCTTCGTGGACGAGAACGTGCTCGCCCGGCTCCAGGAGCGGCTGCGCCATCATCCGGGCACGACGCCGGTCTCGATCCGCCTCGTGCGTCCCGGCGAATTCGAGGCGACCCTCAAGGCCGCCGACTCGATGCGCATCGCGCCGTCCGCCCGGCTGACGAGCGAGATCCAGGCGCTCGCCGGAGAGGGGTCCGTCGAGTACGTCTTCTGATTCTGAGCGCCGACGGCGCCGGCCACTACCGGCCGCCCTCTCGCTCGCGCGCCTGCCCCGGCCGCTCGCGCAGGCGGCGCGGGTCGCGCGTCTCCTCGGCGCCGAGCGGCGCGAGCCGGTCTACCTCGTCGGCGGCGTGGTGCGCGACCTCCTCCTCGGCCGGCGGGTCCGGGACGTCGACCTGGTCGTCGAGGGCGCCGCGCCGGAATTTGCGGCGTCGCTCGCCCGGCGGCTCGGGGCGGACCTGCGATCGCACGCGCGGTTCGCGACGGCGACCCTGACGCTGCCCTCCGGCGAGACGGTCGACGTCGCCGGCGCGCGCACCGAGCGCTACGCCTCGCCCGGCGCGCTGCCGGCCGTGTCGGCGGGAGCCTCGATCGAGGAGGACCTGGGCCGGCGGGACTTCACGATCCACGCGATGGCCCTCGAGCTCGGCGGGCGTCGCCTCGTGGATCCGTTCGGCGGCCGCGACGACCTCTCTCGACGCCGGATCCGGGTGCTTCACGGGGCGTCGTTCCGGGACGATCCCACCCGGGCGTTCCGCGCCGTGCGGTACGGAAACCGTCTCGGCTTCCGTCTCTCGCGGGAGACGCGGCGCGAGCTCGCCTCCGCCGTCGCCGCGGGCGCGCTCGACACGATCTCGGGCGATCGGATGCGCCGGGAGCTCAAGCTTCTGTTCGGCGAGGAGGGCCGCGCCAGCGCGCTGATCCGCGTCGAGTCCGGCGGACTCGACCGCGCGATCGATCCGGCGCTCTCCCGCCGACCGGGCGCGCGCGTTCGCCTGCGCCGGCTGGAGATCGCGGCGGCGGCAATCGCGCCCCCCACGTGGATCGCCTACCTGCTCGCCTGGCTCGGGCCGTCGAGCGCCGACGAGGCGGCGTCCGTCTCCCATCGCCTCGCCCTGTCGGGAACCGAGGGGAGGGTTCTCGCCGCGTGGCCCGAAGCCCTTCCCGCGATCGCCTCGGCGGCGCGCGCCACGGCGCGCGCGCTGCGGCGATCGCTCCGCGGACGCGACGCGGACACGATCGCCGCCGCATCGGCTGCGCTGCGGGCGCGGGAGGCGCGGAGGATCCTCGAAGCGATCGCCGCCCCGGCGCCGAAGCTCTCCATCCGCGGCGCCGACCTGCGGGCGGCGGGCGTGCCCGCCGGGCCGGCCATCGGGCGAGCGCTCGCGCGCACGCGGGAGGCGCTCGAGGAAGGGCGCGTGGATCCGGAGGGGGAGCTCGCGTTCGCGCTGCGCGCGGCGCGGGAGGAGGGCGCGTGACGGCCGCGCTCCTGCTCCTCCTCGCCGCCGCCGCGACGCCGACTCCGAGCCCGACCCCTCCGCCGGGGCCCACCTTCTGCGCCGAGTGGATCCGCCAGTCTTCGGAGGGCTACGACCGGCTGACGCTGTTCCGCGACGGCGTCCTGGTGTGGAAGACGCACCGCGGCGGCAAGGACGTCGTCAAGCGGGAGCGGCTCGACGGCAAGGAGGCGGCCTTCTACTGCGACTTCTTCGCGCAGGCGGACTTCTGGAAGATGCCAGCGGACTTCCGGACCGGTCTCGCGGGCGAGCTCGCGGGGGAGTCCTCCGTCACGCTCGCGCGCGCCGACGGCAGCCGGAAGCACATCCGCTGGGACGATCTCTCTCCCGGAGACTCCTCCTCCGCGTCGCTCCGCTCGGCGCTCGAGGGGCTGAAGGGAATCTTCCTTTCGCCGCTCGCGCCGCCGTCCCGCTACACGGCCGAGCTCCTTTCGCCCGGCACGCTCCTGCGGCGCTTCGACGGACGCGTCTTCCGCGTGGCCCGTCTCGAGAAGGAGACGGGCTACGTCGAGGTCGAGGGCGTCAACGAGCCGTACTCGCAGTGGATCAAGATCGACGAGCTCCGCTTCCAGTTCGCCCCGCCCGAGGCCCCCCGATGAGCGCGCCGGCGGTGCGCGTGATCGCGGGCCGTTGGAAGGGCCGCCGCCTCGAGGCCGGCGCGGCGGCGCGCCCGACTTCCTCGCGGGCCCGCGCTGCGCTTTTCGACATTCTCGGCGATCGCATCGCGGGGGCGCGCGTGCTCGACCTGTATGCCGGCACCGGCGCCGTCGGCATCGAGGCCGTATCCCGGGGCGCGCGCTCCGCGGTCCTCGTCGAGACCGACGCGGCGCCGCTCCGGCGGACGATCGAGCGCATCGGCGGCGCGAAGGAGCTCGAGACCCTCGACGCCACCGCGGGGGAGGCGCTTGCGGCGCTCGACCGGCGCGGCGACCGATTCGACCTGGTCTTCGCGGATCCGCCGTACGCGGCCTCGACCGAGCCGGCGGAACTCGACCGCTGCGCCCGTCTCCTCGCTCCCGGGGGTCTCCTCGTGCTGCAGCAGGACGCCCGCCGCGCGGAGCCCGCCGTCGCGCGGATCGAGCGGCTCGACCGCCGCTCCTATGGCCGCAACGTGTTCCTTTTCTTCGGGATGCGTTGACGCCTCCCGGGCTTGATGCTAGGCTCTGCGATTCTCGAGCCGCTGAATCCTAACGGCATCAAAGGAGTCGATTTCATGCTCCAGACCGGAAGGCACTTCTTTACCTCGGAGTCGGTGACCGAGGGGCATCCCGACAAGATCGCCGACCAGATCTCCGACGCGGTCCTCGACGCGGTGCTCCGCGACGACCCCGTCGGCCGCGTCGCGTGCGAGACGCTCGTGACGACGGGTCTCGCGTTCATCGCGGGCGAGATCTCGACGCGCACGTACGTGGACCTGCCGTCGATCGTCCGCCAGACGATCAAGGAGATCGGTTACACGCGCGCGAAGTTAGGCTTCGACTACGAGACCTGCGCGGTCGTGTCGTCGATCGATCCGCAGTCCTCCGACATTGCCCAGGGCGTGGACACCGGCGGCGCGGGCGACCAGGGAATGATGTTCGGCTACGCGGTCCGCGAGACCGAGGAGCTCATGCCGCTCCCGCTGACGCTCGCGCACCGCCTCGTGCAGCGCCTCTCGGAGGCGCGCCGCAAGGGCGAGCTCGACTTCCTGCGGCCCGACGGCAAGTCCCAGGTCACCGTCGAATACGAGGGCGCCCGCGCGATCCGCGTCGAGACCGTCGTCGTGTCGACGCAGCACGCCGAGGCGATCAAGCACGCCTCGCTCCGCGAAGCGATCATCGAGGAGGTCATCCGGCCGGTCATTCCGGCGGCGCTCCTGACCCCGGAGACCAAGTTCCACGTCAACCCGACCGGCCGCTTCGTCATCGGCGGCCCGCAGGGCGACACCGGCCTGACCGGACGGAAGATCATTGTCGACACCTACGGCGGCAGCGCCCCCCACGGGGGCGGCGCGTTCTCCGGGAAGGACCCCACGAAGGTCGACCGCTCCGCCGCGTACATGGCGCGGTACATCGCGAAGAACCTCGTCGCGGCTGGGATCGCGGACCGCGTGCTGATCCAGCTCGCCTACGCGATCGGCGTGGCCGACCCGGTCTCGGTGCACGTCGAGACGTACGGCACGGGCAAGCTGCCCGAGAGCCGCATCGTCGCCCTCGTGCGCGAGCACTTCGCGCTGACGCCGAAGGGCATCATCGAGACGCTGAACCTCCGGCGGCCCATCTACAAGGCGACGGCGGCGTTCGGCCACTTCGGCCGCCGCCTGCCCGAGTTCACCTGGGAACAGACGGACCGCGCGGACGCGATCGCGCGGTCGGCCGGCCTCGAAACGGCGACAGCGGTGGGGAGGTAGGCGTATGTCCACCGCGACGACGACCAGCGCCCCCGTGCGGCACGACGTCAAGGATCTCGGCCTCGCCCCGCGGGGCAAGGCCCGCATCGAGTGGGCGGACGCGAGCATGCCGGTGCTGCGCCTGATCCGCGATCGCTTCGAGAAGGAGAAGCCGCTGAAGGGCATCCGCCTCTCGGCCTGTCTCCACGTCACCAGCGAGACGGCCAACCTCGCGCGAACGCTGACCGCCGGCGGTGCCGACCTCGTCCTCTGCGCGTCGAACCCGCTGTCGACGCAGGACGACGTCGCCGCCTCGCTCGTCGCCGACTACGGCGTCGCTGTCTTCGCCGTGAAGGGCGAGGATCACGCCACGTACTACGACCACATCCGCGCGGCGCTCGCGCACGCGCCGAACGTGACGATGGACGACGGCGCGGACCTCGTCTCCTCGCTGCTCTTCCTCGCGCTCGGGCGCGACGCCGAGGTCGATCCGGTCGTCCGCGCCTGGGCGAAGAATCTCTCGGCTTCCGAGCGGCAGGCGCTCTTCGACGGGATCGTGGGCGGCACCGAGGAGACGACGACGGGCGTCATCCGCCTGAAGGCGATGGAGAAGGCGGGCGTCCTGAAGTTTCCGGTCGTCGCGGTCAACGAGGCGAAGACCAAGCACTTCTTCGACAACCGGTACGGGACCGGCCAGTCGACCCTCGACGGCATCATCCGCGCGACGAACCTGCTCGTCGCCGGGTTGAACCTCGTCGTCGCCGGCTACGGCTGGTGCGGACGCGGCGTCGCCATGCGGGCGCGCGGGCTCGGCGCCCAGGTGATCGTGACCGAGATCGACCCGACGAAGGCGATCGAGGCGGCCCTCGACGGATTCCGGGTGATGACGATGGGGGAGGCGGCGCCGATCGGCGACGTCTTCGTCACGGTGACCGGCAACAAGGGCGTCCTCCGAGGGGAGCACTTCCGCGCGATGAAGGACGGCGCCGTCGTCTGCAACTCGGGACACTTCAACGTCGAGATCGACATCCCGGCGCTCGAGAAACTGGCGACGGGCCGCCGGCCGATCCGCGAGTTCGTCGAGGAGTTCCGGCTTCGGGACGGGCGGCGCGTTCACCTGCTGGCCGACGGCCGCCTCATCAACCTCGCCGCCGCCGAGGGGCACCCGGCCTCCGTCATGGACATGTCGTTCGCGAACCAGGCGCTCGCCGCCGAGTTCATGGTCCGGAACCATGCAACGCTCGAGAAGAGGGTCCACGCGGTGCCCGAGGACATCGACCGGGAGATCGCGCGGCTGAAGCTCGCGTCCATGGGTGTCACGATCGACACGCCGACGCCCGAGCAGGTCAAGTACATGACGTCCTGGGAAGAGGGGACCTAGCCCGACACGAGGAAGAAGGGCGGGACGTCGGGGCGGCCCTCGCGGCCGCCCTTTTTCTTTTGGCTGGTTGTTCTTCAGGACCTCATTCTCATCAGGAAATAGGCCCCGACGAGCGCGAAGAGGATGTTCGGCGACCACGCCGCCAGGACCGGCGGGAGCGCGCCGGCCTCGCCGAGCTTCGTCGCGAAGGCGTTCGCGATCAGGGCGAGGATGCCGAAGCCGAGGCCGACTCCGATGCCGGCGAGCGTTCCGCGCTTGCCGACCCGGAACGCGAACGGCACGGCGAGGAGGGCCATCACCGGCAGGAGCGCGGGCTGGGCGACCTTCGACTGGAGCGCGGTCTCGAGCCCGGCGGTGGCGTAGCCGGCGGAACGGAGGCGGCGGGTCAGGCGCTCGAGCTCCCGGAAGCGCATCTCCTCGGGGCGCCGCCGCACGGCCGCGAGCGCCCGGGGCGGGTCGCCGGGGAGCGTGTCCTCGACGAAGCGGCGGTATGGCTCGTCGCTCGTGCGCGCGAACTGCCGGGTCCAGCCGTTCTTCAGGCGCCAGGAGCCCGCGTTCCAGTCGCCCTCCCGCGCCGCGGTCCGCCCGACGAGCTCGAAGGAGGGACTGAAGCGGAAGATCGAGACGCCGAAGAGCTGGGTGGACGCCGGATTCGCCTCCTCGCGGTGCCAGATCTCGCCTCGATCGGAGAGATACCAGTTGCGCTCGCCATGGCCGCGCACGCCGGTTTCGGGCGGGAGCCCGTGGATCTCGTTCTTGTAGCGCGCCTCCTGCTGCTCGGCGAAGGGCACGATGTACTCCCCGATCGTGAAGCAGAGCGCGGCGGCGATCGCGGCCGCGGCGAGGAGCGGGACCGCCAGGCGGCCGAGGGACACGCCGCAGGCGCGGAACGCCGTGTCCTCGTTGTTCTTCGACAGCACTCCGAGGCCCGCGAGGCTCGCGAGGAGCACGGCGAAGGGCGCGATCTGGATGCCGATCGAGACCAGGAAGTAGCGGTAGTAGCCGAGCACCGCGTGCGCCGAGGGATGGTGGCGCGCGATCTCGTCGAGCTTGTCCGCGTAGTCGACGACCACGGAGATCAGAAGGGCCGAGGCGAGCACGAGGCCGAGAGCCGCGAGGAAGCGCGCGAGGACGTAGCGATCCACGAGTAGCAGCCCGCGCCGGCGCTCAACCCCCGCACGCGCGAGGGCCGCCCGGGTGCGGCGTCCCGCCTCGGGAAGCGCGGCGGCCGCCTCGGCCAGGGGGCGGGGGAGCGCGCGACCGCGGCGCTCCGCCGGGATGAGCGCGGCCGCGAGTCCGATGGCGAGGAGCGCCAGGTTGGGGATCCACATCGCGATCCCGGGAGGCAGCTTGCCCTCCACGGACCAGGTCTCGCCGCTCGAGAGGAGGACGTAGTAGCCGACGAGGATCAAGAGGGACACCGCGAAGCCGCTGCCGCGGCCGCCGCGGCGAATCGACCGGGCGAGCGGCACGCCGACGAACGCGAAGGCGAGGCAGGCGAGCGGGATCGCGATCTTCTTGTGCACCTCGGTGAGCGCCTGCCTCCGGCGGGGGTCGGAGGGGGGCATCGAACGCGCGGTGGCGAGGAGCTCGGGGAGGGTGCGGGCGCGAATGCCGCGCTGCGTCACGACGTTCGTCCCCTGGGCGTTGGCGTTCTCGCCGGCGAGGAGGAGGCGCTGGGACGCGTTGCGGGTCATGCGGTAACGCGAAGGATCCTCGGGATCGATCTCGTGCACGGTCGAGTTGGTCAGGTCGAGCCAGAGCCGGTCCTCGTCGAGAGTCAGCGTGCCGCGGCGGGCGACGATCACGCGGTTCGGCGGCTCGCCCTCGTCGCCGAGCTTGAGGAAGACCCCCTCGAAGCTCCGGCCATCCGGATCGGACCGGTCGAAGAAGAAGAGGATTCCCGGCCGCGGCTCGCGGAAGGTCCGGGGTGCGACCACGTTGACGATCGATGTCGCGGCCACCCGGGCCATGGCTCGCTCGAGCGCCGCATTGGTCAGCGGGAGAACGACGTTGTAGATCCCGAACACGAGGACCGAGAGTGCGGCCGCGGCTCCGAGCGCCGGCCGCAGCAGGGCCCAGGGCCCGAGGCCGCAGGCCTGGAGGGCGACCACCTCGGAGTCCGCCGAGAGCCGGCCGACGCCGATGAGGACGCCGAGGAGGAACGCCATCGGGAGCGTCAGCACGACGATCCACGGCAGGGACAGCGCCACGAGCCGCGCCACCTCGCCGACGCCGGCGCTCCGACGCACGGCGAAGTCGGCGAGGAAGAGAATCGTCCGGATCAAAAGGACGAACGTGTACGCCGCGAAGCCCAGGAGGAAGGGGGGCCAGATCTCGCGGAGGATCGATCGGGAGACGAGGCGCATTGCGGATCGATAGTGCAGAGCGAAAGGCCCGAAGTAAAGGCGGCCCGCCCGCCGGAATTGCTATTTTACATAATATATCTTATCGGACATTGCGTCCAGGCTTGAATTCCGCGATACGGCCGAACTCCTCGAACCCCAGGCGCCGGTACAGGCCCGAGGCCGCTGGCGCCGCCTGGAGCACCGCGACTGACGCTCCGGTCTCCGCCCACTGCCCCCGGAGGACCTCCGACAGGAGTGCGCCGCCGACGCCGGCGCGACGATGCGCGAGGCGCGTGGAGAGGTTGTAGACGCCGAGAGTGCCGGCGCTCGCGGCGATCTCGACCGCGGCGACGGCGGTCCCCTCCCGCCGGGCGAGGTAGAGCGAAGGGGTGAGACGGTCTCGAGGAGCCGGTCTGACGCCCGCGCGTAGTAGCGCTCGACGAGCGCGTCGGCCGGCGTCCAGTTCTCCGCGCTGATACGGGCGAAGACGGCGAGCGCTTCGACGGTGGCGACCCTCTGGATCTCGAGCCCCGGAACGGGCGGGGCCGGCCGCAGCCGATCGAGCGGGCACGACATCGCGAGCTCCCATTCCTCTAACGCGAGTCCCTCGGCGGTCAGGCGTTCGCCGAGATCCTCGGGCTCGTCGCCCGGCGACACCCACCACGAGAACGGGCGGTGAACCCGCTCGAAATGCGCGACGACTTCGTTCGCTCGCGCCGGCACGGATCCCGCGTCGAGACGGGAGCCGAGGACGAGGTTGAGCGTGTCGGTGTCGAGTCCGGAGTCGAGCCACGTCAGCGCGCGGGACTCTTCGATTCGAGCCCCCGGAATTCCGCGCGAAGGGAAGATCGCGTGAAGGCGGAAGTTCTCGAGGGCGAGCGCGGCGACCTCGGGCATGTGCCCCGGGAGGCGGAGAGGCTAGCGCTTCAACGGCAGCTCGCCCGACTCGAGCTGACGGAGCACCTGCTTGAGCGCGTCGATCAACTCGTCGCGCTGGACACGCGACTTCTGGAAGGAGACGTTGATCTTGAACGGACCGTCCTTCGGTCTGAAGACGAACGTGAATGCCTTCGCCTTCGGCTTCCCCGTCGCGCCGCTTTTCTTCTGCTCGCGCAGATCGTCGCGCGTCGACCCGGAGACGACCTGCGCGATCGCCTCTTCCATCTGGTGCGGGTCACCGAGGCGCGCGATCTCGAGAAGGACGGAGCGCGCGTCGATGTCGGCGCGCCGACATTTGTCGCGGAGCTTCTCCGGAATCTGAAGCAGCGAGAGCGACTCGGTGATCGAGACGCGCGACTTTCCGATCGTCGCCGCGATCTGCTGCTGCGTGTAGCCGTGCGTCTCGGCGAGCACGGAGTAGCCCATCGCCTCTTCGAACGGATGGAGATCGCGCCGATGCAGGTTCTCGATCAGTGCGATCTCCATCGCCTCGTTTTCGGGAACGTCGAGCTCGATGCAGGGTACCTCCGAGAGGCCCGCCTCCATCGCCGCGCGGAACCGACGCTCCCCCGCGATGATCCGGAACCGGCCCTCGCTCGTCGGCTGGACGAGCAGCGGCTCGAGCACGCCTTTCGACTCGATCGACATGCGGAGCTCCGTCAGGTCGCCGACGCTCCGGCGCGGCTGCTCCGGGTTCGTCTCGATGTCCTCGATCGGAATGTTGCGGCCGATGGACGCTCCGAAACGCTCCGAGAGAGAGTCGACGAAGTGGGCGTCGTGCTTCATGTGAGATTCGGCGGGAAGGCCGCGGCGCTTAGACACGGGAAAGCACCTCCTCGGACAGGGAGTAGTACTCGGCGGCGCCGCTCGACCGCGGCGCGAATGTGAAAATCGACTCCTGGTGCGCGGGGCTCTCCTCGAGCCGCACGCTCTTCGAGATGGTCGTCTTGAAGATCTTCTTGCCGAACACGCCGGCGATCTGCTTGTAGACGTCCTTGCCGAGCACCGTGCGTTTGTCGTGGAGCGTGATGACGACGCCCAGGATCTGGAGGTTCGGGTTCGGGCGGGCCTTGATCTTGTCGATCGTCTCGAGGAGGTCGTCCGTGCCCTCGAGTGCGAAATAGGAGGACTGAATCGGGATCAGGACATGGGTGGAGGCCACCATCGCGTTGACGGTGGTCATGCCCAGGGTCGGGGGCGTGTCGATCAGGATGGCGTCGTAGGAGCGGCGCACCGCGTCGATCTTTTCGCGCAGGCGGAAGTGCCCGTCGATCTCGCCGAGGAGCTTCGATTCGACCTTCGCGAGCGAGATGCGCGCGGGAGCGATATCGAGGTTCTTCATTCCCGAGGGCCGGATGATGTCGCGCAGCTTCGTCTCGGGCTCGACGAGGACGTCGAACATCGACTTCTCGATCGAGCGGCGTTCGAGATACGACATCGTGCTGTTGCCCTGCGGATCGAGGTCGATCAGCAGGGTCTTCATGCCCTTCTGGGCGAGCGCGGCGGCGAGGTTGATGGCGGTGGTCGTCTTGCCCACACCGCCCTTCTGATTGGTGATGGAGATGATCACGAGGCCCGAGTGTACAACGCGCCTTCGCGCGCGGGAGCCGCGCGAATTTCGCGTCGAGGCGAATTACATGCGGTACTTGCCGAGCTCGTCCGGGCTCGCTTCCTCGAGCCACTTCCGGAGGCGGTCGGGATCCTGTTCCGAGCCCTCCGCGTGGAGCGTCCGGCTCTTCTCGAGGACCTCCTCCTCGACGAAGATCTCGGCCTGGGAGCGGAGCGCGAGCGCGATCGCGTCGCTCGGCCGGCTGTCGATCGAGAGATTGCCGTCCCTGCGAGCGAGGTGAATGCGGGCGAAGAACGTGTTCTCGCGGAGGTCGTTGATGACGACGCGCTCGACCCTCGCGTCGAGCTCGGCGAGGACGTTCTTGAGGAGATCGTGGGTCATCGGCCGGGGCGTCGCCACCTTCTCCATCTCGAGGGCGATCGCGTTCGCCTCGAACAGACCGACCCAGATCGGCAGGAAGTGGCCCTTCTCGGTGTCCCGGAGGATGACGACCGGCATGTTCGAGACGGGATCCATGAGAAGGCCCTTGATTTCCATCTTGATCATTCCGCCCTCCCAGCGCCCCGGTCTATTCGGCCAGCTTCCCGATCAGCGAGTTCGGCAGCCCGCGCTCGATCCTCACCCGCACGTATTCGCCGGGACCCACTCGCCCCGGCCCGTCCTCCACGTGGACGATCCGGTTGCAGGGAGTCCTCCCGCGACTCTTGCCCTTCTCCTCCGCTTCCACGAGGACCTCGAACTCCCGTCCGACCAGCCCTTCGTTGGTCTCCCGCTGCAGCGCCGTCTGGAGGTCCAGGAGGCGGGCGAGCCGCTCCCTCGCCACCTCATCCGGGATCTCGGCGTCCGAAGCCCAGCGGGCGGCCGCGGTACCGGCCCGGCGGGAGTAGCGGAAGCCGAAGACGTTCGAGAACCGGACCTCACGAACCAGGTCGAGAGTCGCCTGGAACTCCCCCTCCGTTTCGCCGGGGAACCCGACGATGAAGTCGGAGGAGATCGCGATGTCCGGGACGGCCCGCCGGATCCCTTCGATCGTGCGGAGGTACTCGGCCGCCGTGTACCGGCGCTTCATCCTCCCGAGGACGCGGTCCGCTCCCGACTGCGCCGGGAGGTGGAAGTACGGCGCGATCGGACCCCCGTCGGCGATCGCCGCCGTCAGGTCGTCGTCCACCAGCCGCGGGTGGGACGTCAGGAAGCGCACCCGCCGGAGTCCCGGCACCCGGGCGGCCCGGCGCAGCAGCTCGCCTAGGCCCGAGCCGGTCTCCGGGTCGCGATACGCATTGACGGTCTGGCCGAGGAGCGTGACCTCCGTGTAGCCCGTGGCGGCGAGGTGGGCGAGCTCGGACAGGATCTCGTCCGTTGCCCGGCAACGCTCTCTGCCCCGCGTGAACGGAACCACGCAGAAGGTGCAGAACTGGTCGCACCCTTCGATGACCGTCACGTAGGCCTGGAAGGCGGAGTCGCGGGCGATCTCCCGGAACTGGTAGACCGGATCCTCCTCGGGGAGCTCCAGCGCGAGCGCCTGCCGCCGCTCGCGCCGCGCCCGGTCGACGAGATCCCCGATCTCCTCGACGTGGCCGGTGCCGGCGACGAAGTCGACCCACGGCGCGCGCTCGAGCATCTCCTCGCCGGAGACCTGGGCGACGCAGCCCGTCACGCCCACGACGAGCTCCGGGTCCTCCTGCTTGCGCCGGGCGATCACTCCGAGCGCACTGTAGACTTTCGATTCCGCCTTCTCCCGCACCATGCAGGTGTTGAGGAGGAGGATCCTCGCCTCCTCGCCGTCTCCGGCGCGGCGCATCCCGCGCGCCTCGAGCTGGCCGGCCATGCGCTGGCCGTCGAGGACGTTCATCTGGCAGCCCCACGTCTCGACGCGGTAAGTCGGGAGCTCCGCGGCGGACCCGTTCGGAGATTTCATTCCCGGATCCATCCCGGCAGCGCTCCGGCCTTCCGGGCCCTTTCCGGCAGGTCCGCGAGATCCTTCTCGGCCTCGGCGAGCTCCTGCTTGGCGGTCTCGAGGTCCGTCCTGGACCGATCCCACGCGGGCTTGATCACCCGATCGCGGTACTGGCCGTCGTCCCACGCGTAGAAGTCGTTCTCGAGCTTCTTGGTCGCCGCGGAGAGCTCGTCGACGTGCGCCTTGTCGTCCGCGACGCGCTTGCGGGCATTCGCGGCGATGGCCTTCCACTCGGCCTCGGTCCCGGGAGCGCCGGCCGATTCGGCGGCGGGACCGGGCGTCGCAGCCGCGGCAGCCGGATGGGTCGCGGGAGCGGCGGTCGGGGCGGGGTGGGCGGGCGCCGTCGAAACCCGGCCGGTCGTCAGTTTGCCCTTGGACGGATTCTTGACGAGGGACCGGTTGTCGATCGTGAGCGTGCTCTTCTCCGACGGGCTTCCCGAGGCCGTGCGGGCCGCGCTGACGACGTCGGAAAAGGCCTGCCCGCCCGCCTCCGAGGCGGGAGTGGGTGGCGGCGTATGGCGCGGGCGGCCGAAACCGCCTGAGAGCCTCGGAGCCGGTGTCGGCGTCCGGGCCGGAGCCTGGGCCATCGCCACCGCCGCCGCGGCCATCAGCGTGACGGCCCAGGCGCCCGTTCGAAACCCGAGATCCGAAATGCAGGATGGCTTCATGGCTCCGTCGTCCCGGCTCGCCCGTACCGATCCTCGAGCCGCACGACGTCGGTCAGCTCGGGCGAGGAGACCTCGAGCAGCGTGCAGTCCGAATCCGCCCGCATGCGGTGGCGGACTCCGGGCCGGATCCGATACGCCTCGCCCTCACTCAACCGCCGCTCGCGCATCGCGCCGTCCTCTTCCACGTCGAGCACGACCTCTCCGGCGAGAACGTAGATCGTCTCGTCCTTCCTTTCATGGTACTGCAGCGACAGCGACTGACCGGCCGAGATGCGCAGGAGCTTGCCGGCGTAGCGCTCGTTCTCCGCGAAGATGAGCTCGCTGCCCCAGGGCTTCGGGACCGTCCTCATGCCGCACCTCCGAAGATCCGCTCGACTTCCGCGGCCTCGGTCGCCTCGAGCGCCCGCTGGACGAGGCCGCGGGCCCGGGCCGCGTCGAGCGTCGAGATGTAGTCCTTCAGATCGGGGATCGCGACCGGCGTCACCGAGAGGTCCGTGATTCCGAGGCCGATGAGCGCGGCCGCGCCGGCGTGATCGGCCGCGAGCTCGCCGCAGACGGCGACGGGCCGCCCCGCCGCGCGGCCCGCATCGACGACGAGCTGGATCAGGCGGAGCACGGCCGGATGCAGAGGCCGATACAGCGGGGACACGTCGCGGTTCGCCCGGTCCACGGCGAGCGTGTACTGGGCGAGGTCGTTCGTGCCGATCGAGAAGAAGTCGGCCTCCCGGGCGAGTCGATCGGCCAGGAGCGCTGCCGAGGGCACCTCGATCATCACGCCGACCGGCGGCATCTGTGCGAGCCCGGTCCGGGCGGCGACGCGCTGCAGCACCGTGCGGGCCTCGCGGAGCTCGGAGAGCGAACTCACCATCGGCAGCAGGATGCGGAGCGCGCCGGCCCGCGCCGCGAGGCACAACGCCGTCAGCTGCTCCTCGAAGAGCTCGGGGTGCGCGAGGCAGTAGCGGATCCCGCGCAGTCCCAATGCCGGGTTCTCGCCCGGCGCGGGAGCGATGCCCTTCTCGCCGCCGAGGTCGTAGGTCCGCACGACGACCGGGTGCGGCGCCGCGGCGCGGAGCAGCTGCTCGTAGGCGGCGCGCTGTTCCTCGACGCCCGGCGAGCGCGGCAGCGCTCGGAGGTAGAGGAATTCGGACCGGAAGAGGCCGATACCCTCGGCCGGGAAGCGCTCGAGCGCCGGGATCTCCTCGGGGAGCTCCAGGTTTGCCCGCACCGCGATCGCGAGACCGTCGGCGGTGACGGCGGCGCGGCCCGCGCGTCCGCGCAGGCGCCGGCTGCGCTCGCGGTCCTCCCGCACGCGGACGAGGCTCCGCCGCAGGCGCTGTCGGGTCGGGGCAATGTCGACGAGGCCGCGGTCGCCGTCGACGATGATCGGCCCGTCGGGGGGCACCGCCTCGCACAGCTCCGGAATGCCGACGACGGCGGGCAGGCCGAACGAGCGGGCGATGATCGAGGCGTGCGACGTAGGGCCGCCGCGCTCGAGCGCGAGGGCCCGAACCCTCCGGGGGTCGAGCCGGGCGGCGTCGACCGGAGAGAGCTCGTCGGCCACGAGAATCGATCCCCTCGGCAGCTCGCCCGGACCCGGCCGCGCGCCGCCCGAGAGCTGGGCCGCGATCTCGCGCGCCACGTCGGCGATGTCGGCCTCGCGCTCGCGCATCGCGGCGGAGTCCGCGGCGGCCAGCCGCTGCCCGAGCTCCCGCGTGACTTCCGAGAGCGCCCACTCGGCGTTGACGCGCTCGCGGCGGATGCGCTCGGTGATCGCGCCGAGGTAGGTCTCGTCGGTCGCGATCAGGCTGTGCGCCTCGAGGATCGCGGCGAGCTCCGAGCCCATGTCGCCCTTCGCCTCTCGCGAGTGCCTCGCGAGGTCCTCGGCGGCGCGACCCGCGGCCCGCCGCAGGCGCCGCTCCTCCCGCTCGAGCTCCTCGGCCGCGACCGGTCGCCGGAACGAAGGCATCCGTCCGAACCGCAGGATCACGGCGCGGCCGACGGCGACACCGGGAGAGACCGAGAGGCCCTGGAGCATCGCGTCCGGGGACGAGGAGCTACTCTTCCTCGTCGAAGCTGCGCGCGATGAGTTCCTCGACGGCGGCGAAGGCGTCCTGCTCGTCGTCGCCCGAGACGGCGAGCGTGATGCGGGTCCCCTGGGACGCCGCGAGCAGGAGGATGCCGAGGATCGACTTGCCGTCGACCTCCTCTCCGTTCTTGCGGATCTTGACCTCCGACCGGAAGCGGCTGGCGGTCTGGACGAACTTCGCCGCGGCCCGGGCGTGCAGGCCCAGGCGGTTGCGGATCGCGAGCTGCCTCTCGATCATGGAAGCTGTTTCTCCGCCTTCTCCGCGTCGCCCGCCGGCGCGGCCTCCTCGGCGAGGAGGTCCGACGCGACGTAGATCGACCGCTGGCCGCGGTCCTTCGCCACGTGGGCGATCTCGGTCACGGGCCGGCCGCTCCGCTGGAGCGCCGCGCACTTCAGGACCATCGGCAGGTTGACCCCGGTCACGATCTCGACGCGATCCTTGCGCAGGAAGGGCAGCGTGAGGTTGGTCGGCGTCCCGCCGAACATGTCCGTGAGGATGACCGCGCCGTCCCCCTCGTCGGCCTGCTCGAGGCCCCGGCGGATCTTCTCCCGCGCGTCCTCCCCCGTCTCGCTCCACTCCAGGGCCAGGGCGACGATGCGCTCGAGTCCGGGCTGGATCGTGAGGGCCGCGGCGCGCAGCTCTTCGGCCAGACGGCCGTGCGTGACGAGCAGGATTCCGATCATGGGAACGGCGGCGATTATCTCACTCGCGGGTGGCGTCCCGGTGCGAGACCCGGACCGGATAACCGCGGTCCTGCAGCGCCGCCGCGATCCGCTCGGCGATGTAGACCGACCGGTGCTTGCCGCCCGTGCACCCGACCCCGATCGACAGGTACGTCTTGTGCTCCTTGTCGAACCTCGGCAGCAGGTAGTCGAGGAAGCCGATGAGGCGATCCATGAAAGCCTGCGTCTCCGGGTCCTTCTCGATGTATGCGGCGACCGCCGGGTCCATCCCCGTCTTGCCCTTCAACTCCGGCACGAAGTGGGGGTTCGCGAGAAATCGGACGTCGAAGAGGAGATCGACGTCGTGCGGAATGCCGAACTTGTAGCCGAACGAGGTCGCGGAGACGATCATGCCCGTCGACTCGGGGTCGCCCACGAACGTCTTCTGCATGAACGAGCGCAGCTCGTGCACGTTCATGGAGGAGGTGTCGACCACGACGTCGGCGGCGGCGCGCACGTCCTCGAGCATCGCGCGCTCGCGCCGCAGCGCCTCGAGGAGCGAGACCTTCCCCGCGAGCGGATGGGGGCGGCGCGTCTCGGAGAAGCGCCGGATGAGCGACTCCTCCGACGCGTCGAGAAAGAGCAGGCGGGTCCCCGGGACGCGCCGCCGCAGGCGGGCCAGGATCTCCGGGAACCGGAGCGCGAAGTCGGGGTTGCGGACGTCGAGGATGATGCCGACGCGCTTCTTGGTGGAGACCTGATCGAGCAGGGGCTCGACGAGCTCGAGCGGCAGGTTGTCGACGCAGAAGTACCCCATGTCCTCGAGGCACTTGTTTACGTAGCTCTTGCCCGAGCCGGAAAGCCCGGTCACGACGACGAGACTCTCCGGGACCTCGGGGACGGGCGCGGGTCGCGCCGGCGTCATCTCCAAGACGCGTCCTCCGGGGCATGCCGCGCAATTTCCTCGTCGACCCGTCGGGCGAACTCCTTCGCGGCGTCGTAGCCCTGGCTCTTCAGGAGCTCGTTGCGCGCGGCGATCTCGATCAGCAGCGCGAGGTTGCGCCCGGACGCGACCGGCAGGCGGAGGAGCGGCCGCTCGCGCTCGAGGATCGCGTACGTCTCGCCGTCCAAGCCGAGCCGGTCGTACTTCTTCGTCGGGTCCCAGCGCTGCAGCTCGATGACGAGCTCGATCGACTTCGACGTGCGCACCGCGGAGACGCCGAACAGGTGCTTGATGTTGATGATCCCGATGCCGCGGAGCTCCATGTGGTATCGAATCATCTCGGCCGCGCGACCCACGAGCGCGCCGTTCGGGTAGCGCCGGATCTCGACCGCGTCGTCGGCGACGAGCCGGTGGCCGCGGTGGACGAGGTCGAGCGCGCACTCGCTCTTTCCGATGCCGGACTCGCCGAGGAGGAGCACGCCCATGCCGTACACGTCGACGAGCACTCCGTGGAGCGTCGTGGCCGGCGCGAGCTCGTCCTCGAGGACGCGCGTGATCGACTGGATCACGACCGATGTCGTGCGATCGGAGACGAGCAGCGGGATCTCGCGGCGCCGGCACTCGCGCACGATGTCGTCCGGAGGGGTCTGGCCCTTCGTGATCACGAAGGCGGCGACCGGCAGGGCGCAGATCGCCTCGATGCGCTCCCGGCGGACCTCGTGCGGCATCGTGTCGAGGTAATTCAGTTCGCTCTCGCCGAGGATCTGGATGCGGCCCGGCTTGATGTACGGGATGAAGCCGGCGAGGGCGAGGCCCGGGCGCTGGATGCGGCCCCAGGAGATCGAACGGGCGAACCCGCCCTCTCCCGCCAGGACCCGCAGCTCGAGGTCCTCGAGCGCCGCGGTGCGCAGGATCTCGGCCGTGAGGGCCGGGGTCGGCCGCTGCGCGGGCGCGGCGGTCAAGGCGCCACCGGAAGTCCGGCCGCGGCCCCGCGCAGGACGTCGGCCATCTGCTCGACGGAGGGCGCCGCCCGCAGCGCATCGGCGACCCCCGGGGTGCGCAGCAGGCGCGAGATGCGGGCGAGGGTCTGCAGGTGCGCGGCGGGCGCGTCCGCGGGCGAGGCGACGAGGAAGATCAGGTCGATCGGAATGTGGTCGGAGGCGCCGAACTCGACGGGGGCTTCGGTCGAAGCGACGGCGGCCACGATCTGGGGGAGGTTGCGAAGCTTGCAGTGCGGGATGGCGACGCCGCCTCCGAGCCCGGTGCAGCCGAGCCGCTCGCGATCGATGAGACGCTCCCAGAGCTCGCGGGCGTCCGGGACCAACCCGCGCTCCGCCATGCGCACCGCCATCTCCTCGAGCACGGCCTCGCGGGTGGTGCCCCGGAGCCGATGGAAGATGTGGCGGGGGTCGGCGAGCGACTCGCCGCCCGGCGCCGCGGTCGAGCCCGCGCCGTTCAGCATTCGGGCACGATGAGCCCGAGGTCTCCGTCCCGCCGGCGGTACATCACGGACACGCGTTCGTTCGAGGCGTCGCGAAACACGAGCACTTCCTGGCCCGAGGATTCCATGGCGAGGGCCGCCTCGTCCACTCCCATCGGCTTGACGGCGGAGGTCCGGCCCCGGACCACTCGGGTCCCCCGCCGCTCGCGGCGCGAGGGGGCCGCCGCGGGCGCCTCGGCCGTCTCCGGGTACCGGCCGTTGCCCTTGTGCTTCCGGTCGCGGCGTTTCTCGGAGTCCCGCTTGGCCTGCGCGTCGATCTTCGCGAACGCGAGCGCGAGCGCGGTCCGGGGGTCGCCCGTCTCCTCCTGGGCCTTCCAGCGCCGGCGGCGGTGAGCGGCGATGACCTCCGCGCCGAAGCGGTGCTTTTCGTGGGAGAGGACGACGCGCACGACCGCGGGCCCGCCCAGGTGCCGCTCGAGGCGCTGCGTCCGCTCCTCGGCGAACTCCTTCAGCGACGGCGTGACCGCGACGTTGCGACCCGTGCATTCCACGGCCATGGGCACCTCCTGGCGTCGACTAGAAACTTTGTTTGCGCTGGGAGGAGGAAGGGATCCGGAGTTCCTCCCGGTACTTCGCGACCGTTCGGCGGGCGATCTGGATTCCTTCGGCACGGAGCTTCTGGGTGATGCGGGCATCCGAGTGGGGGCGGCGCGCGTCCTCCTCGTCGACGATGCGGGAGATCTTGTTCTTGATCGAGAGGGAGGAAACGTCGTCGCCCTGCGACGAGTCGATGCCACTGTGGAAGAAGTACTTCATCGGGAAGAGACCCCGCGGCGTGTGCATGTACTTGTTCGAGACGACCCGCGAGACGGTCGACTCGTGCATCCCGATGTCGTTGGCGACGTCGCGCAGGACGAGCGGTCGAAGATGCTCGATGCCGTGATCGAGGAACGCGCGCTGGTGCCGGACGATCGAGTCGGCGACCTTGTAGATCGTGCGCTGGCGCTGGTCGAGGCTCTTGATGAGCCAGATCGCGGAGCGCATCTTGTCCTTCAGGTACGTCGCGGCCTCGGCGCCGATGGCGCCGTTGCCGCCGCGCAGCAGGCGGCGGTACGCGGCCGAGATGCGGAGCTTCGGGAGGCCGTCCTCGGAGAGCTGGATGATGTACTCGTCGCCGATCTTGCGGACGAACACGTCGGGCTCGACGTAGATCGTGCGCTCGCTCGAGTGCTTGCGGCCGGGCTTCGGCTCGAGGTTCTTGATGATCTCGAAGGCCGCCTGGATCTCCGACATGCCGACGCCGAGCGACTTGGCGAGCGGCGCGAACTGCCGGTTGAGGAACTCCGGCCAGTGGTCGCGGATGATCGTCTCGATCAGCGGGTTCTCGACGCCGAGCGCGCGCAGCTGCAGCAGCAGGCAGTCGGGCATGTCGAAGGCACCGACGCCCGCGGGGTCGAACGAACGGACCAGCGCGAGCGCGGCCTCGACGTCGGCGTCGTTCTCGTAGTGAGCCGCGCGGATTTCCTCGCGAGACACGCGGAGGTAGCCGTCCTCGTCGATGTTGCCGATGAGGTAGGCGGCGATTTCCCGCACGGCAGGCGGGGCGTCCGCCATCGAGAGCTGCCAGTTCAGGTGCTCGGGGAGTCCCTCGGGCCGCGTCAGGACGTTCTCGAGCGAGAACTCCTCGGGCTGCTCCTGGTACTGCCGCGGGTTGTAGGCCGAGTCGAGGTAGTCCTCGAAGTAGGAGTTGAAGTCGATCTCCTCGAAGGAGTCGCGATCCTTCTCCGCGGTCGCCGGCGTCGCGTCGACCGCGGGGGGCGTGGGCGCCTCCTCGTTGTTGTCGCGGGCCGCCTCGGCGCGCTCGGCCTCCGTCTCTTCCTGCTCCTCCAGGATCGGGTTCTCGACCATCTCCTGGTTGAGAACTTCCTGCAGCTCGAGCCGCGACATCTGCAGCAGCTTGATCGCCTGCTGGAGCGACGGGGTCATGACCAGCCGCTGCGAGAGACGGAGATTGAGCTTCTGTTCGAGCGCCATGTCGAGGGGCTCTAATCGAGCCGAAAGCCCTCCCCGAGGTAGATCTTCCTCACGACGGTATCGGTGGAGAGTGCAAGAGGCGTGCCCGCCCGGAGAATCTCTCCGCCGCTGATTATATAAGCCCGGTCGACGATCGACAAAGTCTCGCGCACGTTGTGGTCCGTGATGAGGATCCCGATGCCGGAGGACGCGAGCCGGCGCACGATCTTCTGGATGTCGAGCACGGCGATCGGATCGATGCCCGCAAAGGGCTCGTCGAGAAGGAGAAAGTAGGGCGAGAGCACGAGACTGCGGGCGATCTCGACGCGGCGGCGCTCGCCGCCCGACAGGGAGTAGGCCCGGTCCCGCGCGAGCTCGGAGAGACCGAATTCCGAGAGCAGCGCGCGGCAGCGCTCCGCCCGCTCCTCGGGCTCGAGCGCGAGCGTCTCGAGGATCGCGAGCAGGTTCTCCTCGACCGTCATCTTCCGGAAGACGGACGGTTCCTGCGGGAGGTACGAGATCCCGGCGCGCGCGCGGCGGTACATCGGGAGGTCGGTGATGTCCGAGCCGCCGAGGCGCACGCGTCCGCGGTCGGGGCGCACGAGACCGACTACCATCGAGAAGATCGTCGTCTTGCCCGCGCCGTTCGGGCCGAGGAGACCGACGATCTCCCCCGCCGCGACCTCGACCGAGACGTCGCGCACGACCGTGCGTCCGCCGTAGGCCTTGACGAGGCCTTCGGCCGAGAGGAGCGGCCGGACCGCTCCGGCCTCCGCGGGGTTCTCGCTCAATTCTTCTCGGTGCGGTGAATCGTTTCGGTCTTGCCGCCTTCCGGCGCGGTGATCTCGACCCTATCCCCGCGGTCGAAGATCGTCAAGATCGCGCCCGCCGCCTGGTTGCCCGTCGCGCTCGTGACCCGCGCGGGGTTGCCCCAGAGGAGCGTCTTGCCCTGCTTCGGGTAGTCGACGGCCTTCTCCGCCCTGGCGGTGCGGCCGACCGCTCGGTCGGCGAGATCGACGTCCCCGGAGATCTCCATGCAGTCGACGCCGCGATCCTTCCCGAGCCACGCCGTCGACTCACCGCCGGTCGCGCGCCAGCCCGCGCCGCGGGTGACGGTCACGCCGCCGTCGAAGCGGCCGCTCTTCTCGTTCTCGTGGTAGACGAGGCGCTTCGCGGTGACGACCGATGCGCCGCGCTCGGGCGCCTTCGCGGTCTTGTCGGGCGCCATCACGGCTCGCACGTTCTGGACGGCGGTGACCGTCTTCTGCGCATCCGACAGCGTGATGTCGTCGGCGAAGAGCGACGAGTCGTCCTGCCAGACGCTCGCGGAGCCCGACAGAATCGCCGACTGCGCGCCGTCGTCGAGCACGATGCGATCGGCCTTGCCGTAGCTCGGCTTCTTCGGGTCCCCCACGAACGTCACCGCCGGATGCGCCGGGTCGTCGCCGCCGAGGACGGCCCGCGCGCGTCCCTGCCCGCGCACCTGGTTGCGCGGCCGATCGAGCTCGATGCGGTCGGCCGAGAGCTTCGACTTTCCGCTCTCGACGCGCGCCGCGCGGCCCGGCTCGCCGGTGAGAAGCCACAGCCCCGTCGGGTCGAGCTCCACGGCCCGCGCCGCGTCGCCGCGCCGCTCGCCGGCCTGGACGCGGACCGAGCCGTCGAGCACGAGGTTCTGGGACTCTCCCGACGGCGAGAAGCCGACCGTCGCCCGATCCGAGTCGGACCGGCCGTCCTCGCCGTCGACGCGCACGCCGCCCTCGGCGCGCGCCGAGGAGAGGCGGCCCTCCTGGAAGGCGAGGTCGATCTTCGGCGCGGTCAGGCGACGCTTCGGTTCCAGGAGCAGGGCGGGCTTTCCGGTGAACGTCAGGCTCTTCGCCTTCCCCTCGGTGTCGAAGCCGAGGACGCTCTCCTCGCCGGTGTACTGGCGCTCGACGGAGGAGGCTCCCGCTTCACCCGGGGTCCCCCGGCCCGGGGCGAGGATCCCGTGCACGTTGCCGACGCCGCGCATCCATTCGATGCCCCCGTGCTCCCCCGTCTTCACCGTCACGTGGTCGGCCGCGTACCGGTCTCCCGCCTTCGAGGTGCCGTCGACGTTCTCGAGCTCGAGCACGCCGGCCTCCCGGCGGTAGACGCCCGCGCGCGCCGTCAGCGCCGACAGGCCGGCGGTGTCCGTGCCGGCGCCGGCTCCCTGGATCGGGCCGGCGAGAACGAGCGCCTTCTCCTTCAGGTCGTAGCGCGCCGACGGCGCCGTCAGGTCGATCGACCCCCGCGTGAAGTGGACCTTCTTCGGGGCGTCGAGCGTGCGCGCCGCGGGGCGGAAGAAGCCCTCGGACGTCTCCGCCATCGCCCCCTGCGCATCGACCCAGTGGACGTTCCCCCAGAGGTGCGCCTCCCGGCTCCGCTCGTCATACGTGCCGTGGTCGGCGTGCACGACCACGGGCGAGCCGTCGTCGGGATAGACGGTGAGCTGCACCTTCTCGCCGGCGTAGAGATCCGGCGGGAGGCCGGCCGCGGGTCCGTAGCCGACCGTGCGGTCCGCCTTGATCCGGAGGAGCGGCTTCCCGCCCGACTCCTCGGTGAAGTCGAAGCCGTCGAGGAGCGTCGTCGCCTGGCCTCGCAGCCCTTCGCCCGGGGCCGGAAGCGCTCCGCGGGAGCCGCGCCCGTGGGCGGGCCGCCCGCCCGAGCGGAACGAGAAGACGAGGACCGCGGCGAACGCGAGGGCCGCCGCGAGGATTAAGAGCTCGGCCTTCCGGCGCTTCACGCCGCGCCCGCGGCGGCCGCCCGCGCCTCCAGGACCTCGACGCGGAGACCCCAGCCTCCCCGGTCCTCCGCGACCCGGTACTGCAGGTCGAACGGGCGGCCCGAAGCCGTGAGCGCCGCGAAGTCCGCGGGCGGCTGCCACGCGACCGCGCGGACGTCGCCCGCGGGCGCGCGGAGGCGGCCGCGGAGTCCCCCCGT
The DNA here is from genome assembly GCA_027307335.1 of Acidobacteriota bacterium. Taxonomy (GTDB): domain Bacteria; phylum Acidobacteriota; class Thermoanaerobaculia; order UBA5066; family Gp7-AA6; genus DAHUXD01. Next base: position 33,715 of record DAHUXD010000014.1, on the reverse strand, counting down.
CCCGACCGGCCGGAACTCCCCCGCCGCGCGAACGCCGCGCGCCAGGAAAACGGGGCGCGGGTTGCCGGCGCCGTGCGGCTCGAGACGCGCGAGCTCGGCGGCGAGCGCGCCGTCGAGATTCTCGAGGGGCAGCTCGGCCTCGGCGATCGAGCGCCGGAGAAGCGCGTCGCCCGGCACGCGCTCGCGGAAGAGGTCGCGGGCGGCGCGGCGGAAGTCCTCGAAGCCCGCCAGAGGCAGGGTCCCGCCGACCGCCTGATCGTGGCCGCCGAACTCGTCGAGGTGTTCCGCGAGCTCTTTCAGGATGCCGTGGAGCGAGACGCCCGGGATCGACCGCCCGGAGCCGCCCGCCCTCTCTCCCTCGAATCCGAAGAGGAGAACGGGCCGGTGGTATTCCCGGGCGAGGCGCGACGCGGCGATGCCGAGCACTCCCCGGTGCCATCCCGGATCGCCCTCGATCAGGATGGCCTCGCCCGGGGACGGGCCGATCCGCCGCCGCGCCTCGGCGACCACCGAGCGCTCGAGCGCCTGCCGCTCGGCGTTGCGGGCGGAGAGCTCCCGCGCGACCTCTCTCGCGCGCGCGGCGTCGCGCTCCTCGAACAGCGCGAGCGCGAGCATGGCGGTGTCGATCCGGCCGGCGGCATTCAAGCGCGGCGCGATGCGGAACGCGACCTCCTCGGCGCTTGGCGCCGTCCCCTCGGCCAGTCCGGCCTCGGCCAGGAGCGCCCGGATGCCGGGCGCTCGGGAGCTCGCGAGATGCGCGAGGCCGAGCGATGCGATCGTCCGGTTCTCGCCGTCGAGCGGCACGAGATCGGCGATCGTCCCGAGGGACGCCGCGCGCAGCAGCGAGGCGCGCGCAATCCCCCGCCCCGAAGCCGCCCCGATCGCCTCCGCGATCTTCAGCGCGATGCCGGTCGCGGCGAGTTCCTTGTACGGATAGTCGCAGCCCGGCTGTCTCGGGTTGACGACGACGGCGCCGGCCGGGAGCGCGGCGGGCACGAGGTGATGATCGGTGACGATGACGTCGACGCCGGCGGCGCGCGCCGAGGAAACGCCCTCGACGGCCGAGATGCCGCAGTCGACGGTGATGATCGTCGCCGGTCGGAGCTCGGCGATCACCTGGCGGACCGTCTCGGGCTTCAGTCCGTAGCCGTCGCGCAGCCGGTGAGGGATGAACGCGGCGGCGTCGACACCGGCACGCGAGAGCGCCGCGCGGAGCTGGGCTACGGCCGTGACGCCGTCCACGTCGTAGTCGCCGAACACGACGACGCGTCTCCCGCGCCGGGCGGTGGCCAGGAGGAGGTCCGCGGCCTCCGCGGCCCCTCGCAGGAGCCGCGGGTCGTGGAGGTCGCCCTCCTCCGGAGCGAGGAAGCGCCGCGCGTCCGCGGCCGGCGCGATGCCGCGCCGGCGCAGGAGCGCCGCGAGGAATCGCGAGACGCCCGCCTCGCGCGCGAGCGGGCCGTCCCGATCGGGGTCCGCCGCGCTCAGCTCCCACAGGGTGCCCACGGTCGGAGTCTCGCTCGTGGTCCCGGACAGACCGCGTCCGGCCGTCTGGGCGGCGGTCACGGACCCGCCGCGGGCGAGTTCAAGCGGGTCCCGCGGTCTCGAACCGTCCCAGGGCGCGGAACCGGCGGTAGCGCCGCTCGCGCCGCTCCTCCGGCGTCAGGTCGGCCACCTCGGAGAGGTGGCGCTCCACCGCTTCTCCCACGGCGGCCGCCGCGCCGGCCGGGTCCGCGTGGGCGCCTCCGGGCGGCTCGGGGACGATCTCGTCGATCACCTCGAGATCGCGCAGGTCGGCGGCGGTTAGCCGCATCGCCTCCGCGGCGTCCTTCTTGCGCGCGGCGTCCTTCCAGAGGATCGACGCGCACCCCTCCGGCGAGATCACGGAGTACGTGGAGTGCTCGAGCATGAGGACGCGGTCGCCGATGCCGAGCGCGAGCGCGCCGCCCGAACCGCCCTCGCCCGTGACCGTGACGACGATCGGGACGTGGAACCGGGCCATCTCGCGGAGGTTCACCGCGATCGCCTCGGCCTGGCCTCGCTCCTCGGCGTCGATGCCCGGGTACGCGCCGGCGGTGTCGATGAACGAGAGGATCGGCCGGCCGAACTTCTCGGCGAGCTCCATGACGCGGAGCGCCTTCCGGAAGCCCTCCGGGCGCGGCATGCCGAAGTTGCGCCGGATCTTTTCCTTCGTGTCGCGGCCCTTCTGGTGCCCCACGACCGCGACCGGCCGCTGCCGGAACCTCGCGAATCCAGCGATGACCGCCGCGTCGTCGGCGAACTTCCGGTCGCCGTGGAGCTCGACGAAGTCGCTCATGAGGGCCTCGACGTAGTCGAGGGGATAGGGGCGCGCCGGGTGCCGCGCGACGAGCGTCTTCTGCCAGGGCGTCAGGCCGGCGTAGATCTCCTTCGACACGCGCTCGAGCTTCTCGCGGAGCTTCTCGATCTCCTTCCGGTGGGCCGCGTCGTCCGGGAGCGCGGAGAGCTCCTCGATCCGGCGGCGCAGCCGGAGGATCGGTTCCTCGAAGTTGCCGTCGTCGGCGTTCACCGAGTCGATTGTAACGGGGTCTCGCGGCGAGGGAGCGCCGCGTCGAACCCGGGGCCGAGCGGAGCGGGGGCCGGGGTTCGAAAGCAGGAAGCGGCGACCTGAAACCCTCAGAGGAGGTCCTGCGGATCGACGTCGACCGCGATCTGCACGCCCGCGGGGGCGCGCTCGGGCACCGCGGCCTCGAGCGCGGCGAGCACCGCCCGGCGATCCGGGGCCCGGAGCAGGATCTGGAAGCGCCACCGCCCCTGCAGCCGCTCGAGGGGCGCCGGCGCGGGGCCGGAGAGGCGCACCGCCTTCTCCGCCGCGAGCGCGCGGCCGAGGGCGGCCGCGGCCTCCTCCGCCTTCCCGCGTTCCTCCGCGGAGACGAGGATCGCGGCCAGCTCCGAGAACGGCGGATAGAAGAACGTGCGCCGGAACTCCAGCTCCGCGGCCGCGAATCCCTCGACGTCGTGCTCGGCCGCGCGGCGGATCGCCGGGTGCGAGGGATGGAACGTCTGCACGTGAACCGTGCCGGGGCTGTCGCCGCGGCCGGCGCGGCCCGCGACCTGGGCGAGCAGCTGAAAGGTCTTTTCCGCCGCCCGGAAGTCCGGGAAGTGGAGGAGCGAGTCGGCCGAGAGGACGCCCACGGCGGTGACGCCCGGGAAGTCGTGGCCCTTCGCGACCATCTGCGTGCCGATGAGGCACGCGACCTCCCCGCGCTGCATCGCGTCGACGACGCCCGCGACGCCGCCCGGGCGCCGCGCGGCGTCGCGGTCGAGAATCGCGTGCGGCACCCCCGGGAACGCCTCCGCGAACCGGTCGGCGACACGCTCGGTTCCCGCGCCGATCGCCTCGAGCACTCCCCCGCCGCAGTCGGGACACCCCACCGGTCTCGTCATGCGCTCGCCGCAGTAGTGGCAGAGGAGAGTGCGGCCGCGGTCGTGCACCGTGCGCGCGACGCTGCACTGCCGGCAGCGAAAGTCGTGCCCGCAGTCGCGGCAGAGAAGGAAGGGCGCGTAACCCCGCCGCGGCTGCAGGAGAATCGCCTGCTCGCCGCGCGCGAAGACCTCCCGCAGGCGCACCACGAGCGCCCCCGAGAAGAGCGGCACGCCCTTCTCCTCCGGACGGGCCGTCTCCCGCCGGAGGTCCACCAGCGTGACGGAGGGCAGCGCGCGCGCGGCGATCCGCTCGGGCAGCCGCAGGTGCGCGAGCCGGCCGTGGTGCGCGGCATTCAGCGCCTCGACCGAGGGCGTGGCCGAGCCGAACACGAGGGCGGCGTCGCAGGCTCGCGACCGGAGCGCCGCGGCCTCTCGCGCGTCGTAGCGGGGCGACTCGCGCTGCTTGTACGACGCGTCGTGTTCCTCGTCGATGACGAAGAGTCCCGGGTCGCGGACCGGCGCGAAGACGGCCGACCGCGGCCCGATCACCGCGCGGGCGACCCCCGCCCGCACGCGGTCCCACGCCTCGGCGCGCTCGCGCTCCGACAGCGCGGAGTGGAGCACGGCGGCGTCGCGCGGAAACTGCCGGGCGAGCTCCCGCGCGAACACGGGCGTCAACGCGATCTCCGGCACCAGCCAGATCGCGCCGCGTCCGGCGTCGAGGGCGGCGCGGATCGCCTGGAGGTAGACCTCGGTCTTGCCGCTGCCGGTCACGCCCTCGAGCAGCGCCGGGAAGTAGCGGCGCTCGCGGACCGCGGCGACGATGGGCGCGATCGCGGCCCCCTGGGCGGGCGTGGACGCGAAACGGGACGCCGCCGGGGCCGCGGCGACCCCGCCGGAAGGCCGCTCGAGCTCGAACGCGCGGACGAGTTCCCTCGAGACGAGGCCGTCGAGCACCGTCTTCCCCGCGCCGGTCGCGGCGCGGATCTCCTCGGCGGACGCCGGACGCCCGAGCGCCGAGAGCCAGGCGAGCGCGGCGCGTCCCCGGGGGCTCCGGCCGAGCGCCCGGTCGGCCGGCTCGCCGCGTCGCGGCGCGGCCTCGTAGGCGAGGTCCCGGCGGCGCACCGAACGCCGCGCCGATCCGGCGGTCCGCACCCACCCCCGCTCCTCGAGGGCCCGGAGGACCTGCCGGCGCGCGCCGCCGCCGGAGGGCAGGTCGAGCACCCGCAGGGCCTCGCCGCGGGCGAGCCGGTCGAGGATCGCCCGTTCTTCCGGAGCGGCGGACGCCGCGGCGAGCGCGCCGCGGTCGGTGATGCGATAGCGAACGGCGCCCTTCGCCGGCAGGCGCGCCGGCAGCGCGCTCTTTAGGACCTCTCCCGTCGAGGCGAAGAACCGGTCGGCGACGCGCTCGGCCGTCGCGAGGAGCTCGGGCGGACAGACGGGCTCGTCGTCGAGCACTTCGAGGATGTCGCGCAGCGGGCCGGCGACCCCGGCGCCGTCGGGGGCGCCCACGACCACCCCGGTGAGCACGCGCTCCCCGAACGGGACCCGCACGCGCGTGCCGCGCTCGGGAACGGCAACGGCCGCGGGCACCGAGTAGGTGAACGTGCGCCGCAGGGGCAGCGGCAGCGCGACGGCGACGGCGGGGGGCGCCGGGCTCAGATCTGCGATGCCGGCGGCGATGCGGAGTCCTCGTCCTCGTCGCGCACGAACACGTGGCGCTGCTTCCCGGCGTCCCAGCGGTAGCGGCGCGCCGCGTCCTCGGCCACGTCGGGGGTCACGACGATCGCGTCCCGATCGACGTCGAGGTCGCCGTCGGCGAGCGAGATGTCGCGCTCGAGGAAGGCCCCCGGCGCGAACGTCCCGTCCGGTTTGCCGGCGAAGACGACGACGGAGAACCACGGCGTGTCGCGATCGGAGTCGCGCCGCACGAACGCCAGAACGAAGTCGAGGATCCCGTCGTCGTTGTCGTCGCCGCGGACGAAGTAGGGATGGTAGACGCCGTAGAGGCCCGCGACGCCGCCGTCGTCGGATGCGCGGTGATCGCCGTCTCTCGCGACGCGGAGATCCGGGTGCTCCCGGAGGAATCGGTCGACGGCGGTCTGCTCGGCGGGACGGAGGTCGTAGCCGGCGTCGCCCGCGCGGGCGGGCGCGGCCTTCGTCGCCGAATCGGGAACGGCCGTCGGCGGCGCCGCCGCGCGGGCCTCGCTCCGGCGCGCGCAGCCCGCCCCGAGGCCGGCCAGGAGCGCGAGCGCGGCGGCGACGAACGGAGTGGGCCGCCCGGCGGCGGGAGATTCGCTGGTCGGCATGGGACCCTCGATTCTACGGCAGCGCGGAACGCGTGTGAGAAGATGTCGCGGCTTCCCACTTCGGAGGAGGGTGAGATGTTCAGTTGGCCTCAGGACTTCCCGACCAACTTTCAATTCCTGTTGCGTTGGATCCACTTCCTCGGCGGCATCACGTGGATCGGGCTGCTCTATTTCTTCAACCTCGTGAACGTGCAGTTTCAGAAGGAGATCGACGCCGCGACGAAGAGCAAGGCGAATCCACCGCTCCTGAGGCGCGCGCTGTGGTGGTTCCGGTGGGGCGCGATCGTGACGTGGTTTTCAGGATTCATTTATCTCGGGTACTTCACGAGCGCGGGAAAGGAGATCCCCTCGAACGCGGGAACGGCGCTGCTGCTGTTCCTGATCGTCTGGAGCGTGGCCTTCACCGTCATCGCTTTCGTCTTCCGCGGATCCGTGGCCGGCGGCTTCCTCAAGAACGGATGGATGGTCACCCTCGCCGTCGCGATCATCGTGATCGTCGCGGCCTGGACCATGGCGTCGGTCGCTCACCAGTGGGGCGCGAGCAACCGCGCGTCGGCGATCATGGTCGGCGGCGGGCTCGGCACGATCATGCTCCTGAACGTCTGGATGATCATCTGGCCGCTCCAGAAGAAGATCATCGCCGCCACGATCGCCGCACAGTCGGGCACGCCGGCGCCGGCGGACCAGCCGAAGTGGGCGCGCCGCGCGTTCCTCGCCTCGCGCACGAACTCGTGGCTGTCCGTCCCCATGCTCTTCTTCATGGGCGCGGCGAGCCACTTTCCGATCTTTTCCACCAAGATCTAGATCTTTCCTCGCGGTCGAAGACAGGCCGGCCCGAAGGGCCGCTGAAAAGACGCCGCCCCTCTCCCTTCGGGAGAGGGGGTGGGGGTGAGGGGGGCTGGTTACGCCCCCCTCTCCTATTTCTTGGCCAGGAAATCCCGGACCAGCTTCATGTCCTCCCACACGTCCTTCTTGCGCTCGGGCGAGCGCAGGAGGAACGCGGGGTGAAACGTCGGCATCACCCGCACGCCCTTCGCGGTCTGCCAGCGGCCGCGGAGACGGCCGATCGACTCGTCGGTCTCGAGGAGCGCCTGCGCCGCGAAGGTGCCGAGCGTGACGATCACTTTCGGCGCGATGAGGCGGACCTGCTCGTCGAGGAACGGGCGGCAGGACGCGACCTCGTCCGGCTCCGGGTTGCGGTTGTTCGGCGGCCGGCACTTCAGGACGTTCGCGATGAAGACGTCCTCGCGCTTCCTTCCGATGGCCTCGATGATCTTCGTCAGGAGCTGCCCGGCGCGGCCCACGAACGCGAGGCCCTGCTCGTCCTCGTCCCGGCCGGGGGCCTCGCCCACGAACATGAGCTCCGCGTGCGGATTCCCCTGCCCGAAGACGAGGTTCGTGCGCGACTTCCCGAGCTTGCAGCGCTGACAGCCGTCGAGAAACTGCGCCAGGCTCGGCAGGTCCGGCATCGAGCCGGGCACGAGGGCCGGAGCGCGCTTCGCGCCGGTCGGGCGCGAGAGAAAGACATCGCGCACGCCGATGTCGCGGAAGAACTCGAGCTGATCGCGCGGAGAATCGCCGGGCACGGCGGGAGTCTACCGCCGCGGCGCGGAACGCCGCGTCGGCGACGGGGTCGAGGGGACCGAGAGCCCGACGCCGAAAAATGCCCGCCGCGCGCAACGCCGCGTCGGCGGGCGGCCCGTCAGCCCGCGGAGCGCGAGCCGGCCGGCGCGCCGGCCGCCGTGCGCACGGCGAGGAAGGCGTCCCAGATGTGATCGGCGATTTCGCGCTTCGAGCGGCGCGAGACCGTGGCGGCCCCGCCGTCGCGGCGCAGGATGAGGACCTCGTTGTTCTCGGCGTCGAAGCCGATGTCGGTGCGGCCGACGTCGTTGACGACGATCAGGTCGGCCCCCTTCGCCTCCATCTTGCGGCGGCCCGCACTCTCGAGGTCGCCGGTCTCGGCGGCGAAGGCGACGACCGTCTGGCGGCGGCGGAGCGGCGCCAGGCTCGCGAGCAGGTCGCGGCCGGGCTGGAGGCGCACGGTGCGCGCTCCCTCGGCGCGATGGAGGCGGGTCGGGCTCGAATCGGGGATGAAGTCGCTGACGGCGGCGGCCATCGCGATCCCGTCGCACTCGGGGAACTCACGGACGAGGATCGCGTGGAGATCGTCCGCGGTGTCGAAGGGGAGGACCGACACGCCCTCGGGAGGGCGGAGGCCGGTCGGTCCGGCGGCGAGAACGACGCGCGCGCCGCGATCTCGGGCGGCCTCGGCGAGCGCGAATCCCATCCGCCCGCTCGAACGGTTCGAGACGAAGCGGACCGGATCGAGAGGCTCCCGCGTCGGGCCCGCGGTCACGAGCAGGCGCAAACCCGAGAGATCCGCGCGCCGGCCGGTCGCGAGGCTCCAGGCCGCCTCGGCGATCGCGGCGGGCTCGGCCATCCTCCCGGTCCCCTCGCGGCCCGACGCGAGCGGTCCCGACTCCGGGCCGATGGTGCGGGCGCCGCGGGCGCGCAGGCGGGCGATGTTCTCCGCGACGGCCGGCTGCTCCCACATCGCGGTCTCCATCGCGGGGGCGAGCAGGACGGGGCCGCGGTAGGCGAGGAACGCGGTCGACACGAAGTCATCGCCGAGGCCGAGCGCGAGCTTGCCGAGCGTGTGGGCGCTCGCGGGCGCGACGACGAAGAGGTCCGCCCACCGAGCGGCCTCGACGTGATCGACGGCGGGCGAGTTGCCCGAGCCCCAGACCTCCGTGAAGACCTCGTTCCTCGAGAGCGCGGCGAAGGTCAGCGGCGCCACGAACTCGCGCGCGCCACGAGTCATCGCGACGCGCACCTCCGCGCCTCGACGGACGAGCTCGCGGACCGCCTCGACGGCCTTGTAGGCGGCGATGCCCCCGGACACGCCGAAGAGCACCCGGGGCGGCCTGTCCATGGGAGGAGAGTCGCGCGCGATCAGCGCGAGGGCGTCTCTTCGCCGACGAGCTCTTCCGTCTCGGGCTCGGTCTCCTCGCCCGGCGTCTCGAGCACGCCGCCCTCGGCGCCGTAGCCCCACCGGATCTGATCCTGCGCGAACTCGGCGGCCGCGAGGCGCGTCGGCTTCAGGGGCCGATCGGTCTCGAGCTTCGGCCGCGCCCCGCGCATGAGCTGCTCGGCCCTCCGGGCGATCAGGAGGACCATACGGAACTTGCTGTCCACACCCTCAGGAATCGACTGAATCATTTTTCTCCAACCTCTTTCAGCGGAAGTCCTTGCGCAAGCGTTCGAGTACCCGTGCCTGCCGCGAAGGCGCCAGGCGCGACGCGCGAATCACGGATTCTAACTCAAGAGCGGCCCGCTCGAGCTCCTCGTTCACGATAACATACTGAAAAGACTCGACTTGCTCGATTTCCTTGGCCGCGTTGATCAGGCGCTTCCGGATCGCGTCTTCCCCATCGAGCCCCCGCTGCCGCAGGCGCCGCTCGAGCTCGGCCTTCGACGAGGGCACGATGAAGATCGAGATCGCCTCGGGATGGGCCGTGCGGATGTCGCGCGCGCCCTGGACGTCGATGTCGAGGATGACGTCGTCGCCGGCGGCGAGCCGCGGCAGCACCTCGGACTTCGCCGTGCCGTAGAAGTTGCCGTGCACCTCGTTGTGCTCGAGGAACTCGGCGTTGCGCGCCATGGTCTCGAAGACGGTCGCGCTGACGAAGTGGTACTCGCGGCCGTCCGCCTCTCCGTCGCGCCTCGGACGCGTCGTGTGCGAGACGGAGAAGTGGAGCGGCTTGCCGTCGGGCGGGTGCGTGAGAAGCCGTCGGATGAGCGTCGTCTTCCCGCCGCCGGAAGGCGAGGAGACGATGAAGAGGAACCCCGACGGCGGAGCGGTCATTCGACGTTCTGGACCTGTTCCCGGATCTTCTCGGTCTCCGACTTCATGTCGAGGACCTCGCGGGTCGAGGCGAGGTCCCGGCTCTTCGAGCCGAGGGTGTTGAGCTCCCGGAGGATCTCCTGCGTCAGGAAGTCGAGCTTCTTGCCGACCGAGCCGTCCGCGGAGCGGAGGATTCCCTCGAACTGCTCGAGGTGCCCCTGAAGACGCTGGAGCTCCTCGGCGACGTCCGATCGGTCGGCCGCGAGCGCCGCCTCCTGCTCGAGGCGCGCGGGGTCGAGGGCCACGTCGGGGAACAGGGCGCGCACGCGTTCGCGGAGCGTCTCGGCGAGCCGCCGCGCGATCTCCTCCCTTCGCCCGGCGAGCACCCCGGTCTTCTGCCGCAGCACGTCGAGCCGCCCCAGGAGGTCGGCCGCGATCGCCGCGCCCTCGGCGGCGCGCATGTCCGCGAGCGCGGCGGCCGCCGCCTCGGCCAGCGCCTCGACCGCCGCGATCTCCTCCTCGGTGAACGACTCGCCGGGGGCCTCGACCACGACCGCCTGCGGGATCGTCATCAGATCTCGGACCGACAGCCGCCCCTCGATCGGATAGCGGCGGGAGAGGTCCGTGATCCTGGCGAGGAGGGCCTCGAGGAGCGCCTCGTCCACCGTGATCTCCGCTTCCGACGCCGTCGTCCGCTTCAGCCGCAGGGCGACCTCGACCTTCCCGCGATGCAGCCGGCGCGCGAACGCGCGGCGGACGACCGGCTCCAGCGCGGCCTCGCTCTCCCGCGTCTTGATGGTGATGTCGAGGAACCGCGCGTTGACGCTCCGCGCCGCGACCTCGGCGGTGCGGTGCGGCCCCGCGGGGCCGCTCGCGCGGCCGAACCCCGTCATGCTGCGGATCGTCATGAGGCGGTGGGGGACGCGGGCGCGGCGTGGTCGTCCGCGAACTGCTGCATGTCGTGGAGCCTGCGATAGAGGCCGCGGCGAGTCAAGAGCTCGCTGTGGCTGCCCTCCTCGACGATGCGGCCGCCCTCGAGCACCGCGATCCGGTCCGCGCGGCGAACGGTGGAGAGGCGGTGCGCGATGACGAGCGTCGTGCGGCCGAGCATCAGGTTCGAGAGCGCGCGGGCGACGAGCGCCTCGGACTCCGCATCGAGCTGCGAGGTCGCCTCGTCGAGGATGAGGATGGGCGCGTCCTTGTAGATCGCGCGCGCGATGGCGAGGCGCTGCCGCTGTCCGCCGGACAGGCGCCGTCCGCCCTCGCCCACCGGCGAGCCGTAGCCCTGCGGCAGGCGCTCGATGAACTCGTCGGCGCATGCCGCGCGCGCCGCGGCGCGGACGCGCTCCTCCGAGGGCGTTTTCTCGCCGTAGGCGATGTTCTCGCGCACGCTCGTGTCGAACAGGATCGTCTCCTGGGTCACGAGCCCGATCTGGAGCCGGAGCGAGCGCAGCGTGACGTCCCGCAGGTCGGCGCCGTCGATCGTCACGCGTCCGGACGTCGGGTCGTAGAGGCGCGGCAGCAGGTTCACGAGCGTCGTCTTGCCGGCGCCGGACGGGCCGACGAGCGCCAGGGTCTCGCCGCGCGCGATCGTCAGATCCACGCCCTGGAGGACCTTCTCCACGCCGTAGGCGAAGTGGACGCCCTCCCAGCGGAGGCGCGAGGAAAAGGGCGGCAGCGGCGCCGCGCCGGGCTTCTCGACGATGTCGTTCTTGCCGTCGATCACGTCGAACAGCCGGTCGGCCGCCGCGAGCGCGACCTGGAGCACGATGTTCGTCTTCGTGACGTCCTTCAGCGGCTTGTACAGCATGAGGATCGCGGCGAGGAAGGACAAGAGGCCGCCGACCGTCATCTGCCCCGCGCGGATCTGCCCGGCCGCGTAGACGAAAACGAGCGCGAGGCCGATCCCGGCGAGGATCTCCATGAGCGGAGAGTTCAGGGCCTGCAGGCGCACGGTCTGGCGGCTGGCCGCGTAGTAGCGCCGGTTCGCGGCGTCGAAGCGGTCCGCCTCGAAGTCCTCCATCGCGAACGTCTTGATGAGCCGATGGCCGCGCAGCGTCTCCCCGAGGAGGGCGCCCATCTCGCCGACGCGCTCGCGGGCCGCGAAGCTCGCGCCGCGGAGCGAGCGGAAGTTCGCCGCGATCGGCAGCACGACGAGGGGCGCGACGAGCAGGAAGGCCGCCGCGAGCCGGAAGTTCAGCGAGAAGACGTAGACGAGCACGAGGCCCATCGTCAGGGTCCCCTGCACGAAGTCGGCGAGTCGGGAGCCGAAGGCCGCCTGGATCTGCTCGGCGTCCGACAGGAGACGGCTCATGAGCTCGCCCGACGCCGTCTCCGCCGAGAAGCGCGTCGACTGGTCGAGGATCGCGCGGTACGCGTCGCTCCGGAGGTCGCGGACCATGCCGAGGCCGATCGCGTTCAGCGCGTACTCCGAGAGGTAGGCGAAGACGTTCTTGACGAGGAGCGAGGCGACGAGGAGCAGCGGCACGGCCCAGCGCGCGTCGAGGCCCATCGACCGGGTCGCGGCGCTCGCGGCGTCGTAGGCCCGCTCGAGCAGCGCGAGGAGGGGGGCCGTGCGGCTCGAGCCCGCGGCGCCGAGGCCGGCGAGCGCTCCCGCCGCGCCGGCGCCGAGCACCTCGTCGATGACCTTCTTCAGGAGGAAGAGAAGGGACACCGTCGCCGCCGCGACGAGCGCCATCGCCACCAGCGCGAGCGTCGCCCGCAGCGCGTATCGCCGGAAGTAGCGAAGCAGGCGCGGGAGCGTCGTCACGGCGCGAGCGCCCCCGATGCCGCGGCCCGCGGAGCCCGCTCCCCGAGCGCGGAGAGCACGAGCCCGGCCGCGCGCTCGCTCGCGCCGGGGGGACCCAGTGCCCGGGCCGCCCGGGCCAGGCCGCGCCGCATGGTCTCCGCCTTCTCCGGCGACGACAGGAGCTCGGCGCCCGCGCGTTCGAGCGCCTCGGGCGTGAGCGCGCCCTGGATGAGCTCGGGCACGACCGGCTCCCCCGCCACGATGTTGACGAGGGCGATCCAGCGGACCTTCACGAGCGCGCGGGCGATCGCGTGGGAGACGGCCGACGTGCGGTAGACGACGACCATCGGCGTGCCGCAGAGCGCGGCGTCGAGCGTCGCGGTGCCGGACGCCACGAAGGCGAGATCCGCCGACGCGAGGAGCGGGTGCAGCCCCGTCTCGGTCACCGCGATCCCGCGCGAGGCGGCGCCATCGAAGAGGCCCTCCGGGAGGCCGGGGGCGCGGACGGCGAAGACGTCGAGGTCGAAACGCCGTGCCAGGCGGACCGCGGCTTCGGCGAGGACCGGCCAGTGCCGCGCCACCTCCCCCGCGCGGCTGCCCGGCAGGAGGACCAGCCGCCGGCGGCGTTTCTCGGGGAGCGCGGAGGGAAGCGCGAGGTCCTCGGCGACCTCCTCGACGAGCGGATGACCGGCCCATTCGGCGTCGGCCCCGAGCCGCCGGTAGATCTCCGTCTCGAACGCGAACAGCGTCACGATGCGGCGCGCCCGGCGGGCGATCGTGCGCGCGCGCCCGCGCCGCCACGCCCAGACCTGCGGGCTGACGTAGAACACGAGCGGCACGCCCGCCCGGAAGAGGCGCCGGGCGAGGAGCGCGTGGAAGTCGGGGAAGTCGATGAGCACGGCGGCGTCCGGGCGCCGCGCCGCGGCGGCCGCGTCCAGGGCGCGGACGGCGCGCCGGACGGCCGGCAGCTTCTCGAAGACCTCCGTGATGCCCACGACCGAGAGCGCCTCGCGCCGGACGATCGGATCCAGGCCGGCCTCGACGAGGCGCGCCCCGCCCATCCCGAAGGCGCGCAGGTCCGGACGTCGCGCGGCGAGGCACCGGAGGAGCCGCGCCCCGTGGAGGTCGCCGGAGGCCTCGCCGGCCGACAGGAGGAGGTTCATGGGCCGGCTTCCGTCTTACGGCTTTCGCCTCACGAGGGGAAGGGATACATCAGCCAGGCGACCGCGAGCCCTCCCAGCACGAGAGAGGCGGCGAGGAGGCCGAAGAGCTTCCAGCGCTCGCGGCGCTCCTGCCTCCAGAGCAGCGCGAAGAAGCCGGAGACGAGGAGCGCGTAGATCGTCATGATCAGGAAGTGGTCGACCGGCACGATCGTGATCATCGCTTCTTCCCCGTCGCGAGGTCGTGGGCGTCGAGGACGAGCAGCAGGTTCATCAGCCCGGCCGTCAGGAGATACGCGCAGCCGTATTCGTACGTGGGCGACAGGATCGTCCCGCCGGGGTTCTCCGAGATCGCGCGCGCGACGACGTTGAGGAGGCCCGCGCCGTAGACGGCGAACGTCGCGAGGATCGTCAGCGGCTGCCCCTCCTCGACCGTGTACAGACGGCCCTGAAAGGAGAGTCCGAGGAGAAAGGTGACGGCCACGATCAGCGCGAACGCGACGGCCGTCTTGCGCCGTCCGAGGTAGTAGTGGCCGAGCCCCGGCACCAGCCAGGCGAGCACCATCGCCGCGGCCGTCGAGCGGCGCCGCGGCTCTTCCGATGCGCTCATGCGCCTCCCGAAAAGAGAGCCGCCAGTCGGCGGCGCGTCACCGAGAGCTCCTCCGGCACGACCCGGACGTTCCCGGCGACCGTCATGAAATTCGTGTCTCCCGCCCAGCGCGGCACCGCGTGGACGTGGTAGTGGCCGGCGATCCCCGCCCCGGCGGCGCTTCCGAAGTTCACGCCGACGTTGAGCCCGTCGGTCCGGTACTCGGCGACCAGAATCGCCTGGGTCCGCGCGACGAGCGCGATCAGCTCCGACAGCGTCTCGGGGCTCGACTCGGAGAGCCACGCCTCGTGCGCGAGGGGGGCGACCATCACGTGTCCGTTCGTGTATGGGAAGCGGTTGAGCAGCGCGAAGACGCTCCGGCCGCGGTACACGACGAGGGACGCGTCGTCGTCGCGCGAAGCCGCGGCTTCGCAGAAGATGCAGCCGAGCTGTTTTTCCGACACGAGGTACTCGTACCGCCAGGGGGCGAAGAGAACGTCCGGCATTACCGGTTGATCAGTTCCTTCAGCTCCTTGCCCGGCTTGAAATACGGGATCTTCTTCGCGGGAACGGCGACCTTCACGCCCGTCTTGGGGTTGCGCCCCATCCGCGCGCCGCGCTCGCGAAGCCGGAAGGAGCCGAAGCCGCGGAGCTCGATCTTCTGTCCCTCCTTCAGCGAACGGACGATCGCCTCGAACACAGTGTCGACGATGGCCTCGGCCTGCTTCTTGGTCACGTCGGTGGCCACGGCCACCCGCTCGATGAGCTCGGCCTTCGTCATCGCCCGCGTCTCCTCGCGATCGGGAGAAGATTCCATCGCCCCGGCACTCCGTTACTCTTTGGGGGACTCGTCGGTCTTCTTGCGCGACCGCTTCTTCTTCGGCGCTTCCTCGCCCTCGGCGGGCGCGGGAACGGGCGCGGCGCTCTCGTCGGACACGGGCGGCGCCGGCTCGGCCGCCGGAGCGGCCTCGTCGACGTTCAGCCCGGAGAGCCCGACCTTCATCTCGGGATCCTCGATGCGGAGGATGCGCGCGCGGACCGGGTCGCCCTCCTTGTAGTGATCCTGGGGCTTCCCGCCGCGCGGGATGGGCGTCTCGGACACGTGCATGAGGCCCTCGACGAGCCCCTCGATCTGCACGAAGACGCCGAAGTCCGCGACCCGGGTCACGACGCCGGAGACGACGTCGCCCGGGTGGTGCTTGTCCTTGAAGGTCTGCCAGTCGTTCGGCTGGAATTCCTTGATCGAGAGCGAGATCCGCCGGTTCTCCTGGTCGACCGACGTGATCACGGCTTCGACGTCGTCGCCCTTCTTCAGGACCTCGGACGGGTGTTTGACGCGGCGCGTCCACGACATGTCGGAGACGTGCACGAGCCCGTCGATGCCCTCTTCGATCTCGACGAACGCGCCGAAGTCGGTCAGGTTGCGGACCTTGCCGGAGACGCGGCTGCCGACCGGATACTTCTCCGCGACGCTCTCCCAGGGATCCGGGAGCGTGTCCTTCAGCGACAGCGAGATCCGCCGCGCCTCGGGGTTGACGTCGGAGACGATCGCCTCGACCGTGTCGCCCGGCGACACCACCTTCGCGGGGTTCTTGATCTTCTTCGACCACGACATCTCGGAGACGTGGACCAGCCCCTCGACGCCCCCCTCGAGCTCGACGAACGCGCCGTAGTCGGTGACGTTGGTGACGCGGCCCGTCACGCGGGAGCCCGCCGGGTACTTCTCGGGCACGTGCGTCCAGGGATCCTCGGTCAGCTGCTTGGTGCCGAGCGAGACGCGCTCAGTCTCGCGGTCGAACTTCAGGACGACGACTTCGATCTCGTCGCCGACCTTCACGAGGTCGGACGGATGATTGACGCGCCCCCACGACATGTCGGTGACGTGCAGCAGGCCGTCGAGGCCGCCCAGGTCCACGAACGCGCCGTAGTCGGTGAGATTCTTGACGACGCCGCGGAGGACGCGCCCCTCCTCGAGGAGCTGCAGCGTCTCCTTCTTGCGGGCCTCCTGCTCGACCTCGACGACGGCCTTGCGCGAGAGCACGATGTTGCCGCGCTTCTTGTCGACCGAGATGACCTTGAAGTCGAGGTCCTTGCCGCGGAGCGCCTCGAGGTTCTTGACCGGCTTGACGTCGACGAGCGAGCCGGGCAGGAACGCCTTGACGCCGATGTCGACCGCGAGTCCGCCCTTGATGCGATCGATGACGCGGCCGCGGACGGTCGAGCCCGAGCGGTACGCCTTCTCGACCTCGTCCCAGACCTTCATCTTCTCGGCCTTGTCCTTGGAGAGAACGACGTAGCCGTTCTGGTCCTCGGTGCGCTCGAGAAGGACGTCGACCGGATCGCCCGGCTTGATCGTCACCTGGCCGGAGAAGTCGGTGAACTCGGAGAGCGGGATCATGCCCTCCGACTTGTAGCCGATGTCCACGATCACTTCGGACGGCGTGATCGAGAGAACGCGCCCCCGGATGATCTGTCCCTCCTGCAAATTCTTGAAAGAGCTCTCGTACTGGGCCAGGAGGTGTTGATACTCCTGCGGCGTCAGTTCCTGTTCTGTTTCCATCGGCTCGGTTTCCCGACCTCCCTCCCTGCGATTTTCAGCCGGCATTGGATAAGGGATCCCCTCTCATAAGTCGCTGAGACGCAAAGCAATATCCTACGTTGCCCCTTCCTGCAGAGTCAAATGGCCTCCCGGACGCGCCGCTCGATCTCGGCCACGACCGCCTCCAGGGGCCTGCCCGTCGAGTCGATGAGGACGTACCGGCCGTCGAGGGTCAGGGGTGAATCGGCCCGGGACCCGTCGTCCCGGTCGCGCTGCTCCATCTCCCGACGCACCGTCTCCAGCGGCTGGGGGGTCCCGCGGGCCGAAAGCTCGGCGGCGCGGCGCTCGGCCCGGACCCCCGGATCCGCGGTCAGGAAGAACTTGAACGGGGTCTCGGGAAACACGCGGGTGCCGATGTCCCGCCCCTCCATGACGCCCCCCCGCTCCCGCCCCAGCCGCTGTTGCTCGGCGACCAGCGAGCGCCGGACGGCCGGAATGGCCGACACGGCCGAGGCGTACAGCGAGATCTCGGGACGCCGGATCTCCTCGGAGATGTCCCGGCCGTCGAGGTGCACGCGGTTGCCGGCGGCGTCCGGAATCAGCTCGATCCGCGCATGGCGTGCGATCGATGCGACCGCCTCCGCGTCTTCGATCGGCAGGAGGATGCCGCGGTCGCGGGCCGCGAGCCCCACCGCGCGGTACATCGCCCCGGTATCGATGTACGGCACGCCGAGGCGGACGGCGAGCGCCCGCGCCGCGCTGGACTTGCCCGCGCCCGACGGGCCGTCGATCGCGACGATCAGCGGCGCGCTCACTTCGGTTTCGCGAGCCGCTGCAAGCCGGCGACCTCTTCGGGCCGGAGCAGCCGGCTCTCGCCGGGGCGGAGCTTCTCGTCGCGGACCGGCCCGATCGCGACGCGCCGGAGCTTCGACACCGGATGGCCGATCGAAGCGAACATCCGGCGGATCTGGCGGCTCTTCCCCTCGCGCAGCGTCACGCGGAACCACGTGTTGCCCTCCGCTCCCTCGCGTCGCGGCGTGCCGGAGACGCGCTCGATCTCGCACGGGCGCGTGCGCTCCCCCTCGAGGAAGACGCCCCGCCGGAGCTTTTCGAGCCGCGCCGGCGCGGGCTCGCCGGAAACCTTCACCAGGTACTCCTTCGGGCACCCCGTCGACGGGTGGGTGACGAGCCGCGCGAGATCGCCGTCATCCGTCAGGAGGAGCAGCCCCTCGGTCTGGACGTCGAGGCGGCCGACCGGCTTCACCGTCTTTCGAAGACGGCCCGGCAGGAGCATCAGCACGGTGTCGCGGCCCTCCGGATCGCTGACCGTGGTGACGAAGCCTTTCGGCTTGTTCAGCAGCAGGTAGGTCTTCGGGCCGGCTTCGACGCGGATGCGGCGCTCGTCCACCTTGACGGAGTCCTTATGCGGATCGGCGCGGTCGCCGAGCGCCGCGAGCTTCCCGTTGACGCGCACGCGGCCCTCGCGGATCCATTCCTCGGCCTCCCGGCGCGAGGCGAGGCCGCTCGACGCGATGATCTTCTGGATGCGGACGAGGGCCAGGTCACTCCTCCGGGACCGCGCCGGGCTCCGGCGTCAGTTCGGATTCTTCTTCGGGGGCCGGCCCGTCCGCGATCTCGCCGGGCTCGACGCGGATGTCCGGCGGACCGGCGGTCGGCGCCGCGATCTCGCGCGCCTCGAGCGTCGCGGCGAGGTCGGCGTCGAGGTCCTCGGGGCGCGGCAGCTCGTCGAGTTCGTTCAAGCCGAAGCGCATGAGGAAGTCCGGCGTGGTGCGGTAGAGGAACGGCGTGCCGACGACGGCCTTCTTGCCCGCGGTCGTCACGAGCTTCTTCTCGAAGAGCGTCTTCAGGACGCTCGCGCAGTTGACGCCGCGGATCTCCTGGACCTCCGGCAGCGTGATCGGCTGGCGGTACGCGATGATCGCGAGCGTCTCGAGGGCCGCGAGCGAGAGGCGGCTGCGCTCGCTGACCTCGTGGAAGCGGCGCAGGAGCGCGTCGAACTCGGGGCGCGTGACGAACCGCCAGCCACCGGCGACCTTCTCGAGACGGACGCCGCGGCCCTCTTCTTCGGTCCGGCCGCGGAGGAGCTCAAGGGCCCCGGTGACCGCGCCCGCCGTCGCGTCGAGGAGCTCGGCGAGGTCGCGCTCCCGGACCGGGCGCGCGGACGAGAAGAGCACCGCCTCGATCGCGGGAGCGATCCGCTCGGGGGACGTCTCGCGCGGTGGCCGTTCGGCCTTCTCGGCCTCCGCGATCGCGGCGTCGGTGTTGGTGCCGGCTTCGGTCATGCGGGACTCACTCGGCGTAATTATCGCGTATCTGCTGGGCGGTGAAGGGAACGTCGGTGCGGGTGGCGTGGATCTCCGCGAACGGCTTCGCCTGGAACGCCCGGACGACCCCGAGCCGGATGAGCTCGAGACAGGCGAGGAAGGCGGTCACCGCCTCGGCGCGGTAGCGCATCTGGCCGAGGAACTCGAGAAGGGGCATGTTGCGCGCGGCGTCCAGGCGCTCGAGCAGCTCGATCATCTTGTCGCCGACGGAGAAGCGCAGGTGGTGGATCGCGATCGCGGGCGGGTGCGCGAGGCGGAAGCGCTCGGTGACCCCGCGGAACGCCTCGATGATGTCGAACAGGGACACCTCGAGCGTCTCCTCGCCGTCGGCCCTGGGCGGCTCGGTCTCGGGCCGGGGCCACAGTCCGCCGCGCAGCGTGTCGATCGCGTGGAGCGTCTCGGCGGAGCGCTTGAACTTCTCGTACTCGAGCAGGCGCTGGGCGAGATCGGCGCGCGGGTCCACCGCCTCCTCCCCCGGCGCGCGGGGCAGGAGCATCTTCGACTTGATGTAGATGAGCTCGGCGGCGAGCGCCACGTACTCCGAGGCGACGTCGAGATCGAGCTCGCGCATCGCGTCGAGGTGGGCCGTGTACTGCTCGGTGATCTCGGCGATCGGGATGTCGGTGATCGACACCTCGTTGATGCGGATCAGGTGGAGCAGCAGGTCGAGAGGCCCGTTGAAGGCCGCGATGGCGACCGGCGGGAGGGCGCTGTCGGGGGTCTCCTCCGGCATCAAGGCTCCGGCGAGAGGCGCACCGCCGCTCGCACCTTCTCCATCGTGGCCTCGGCGGCGGTTCGGGCCTTCGCGTCGCCGGCATGGAGCACGTCCCGGACGACGTCGGACGACGCCGCGAGGAGCGCGGCCCGCCGCGCGCGGAACGGCTCGAGCGCGGCGTTGAGATTGCCGATCAGGTGCTTCTTGCAGTCGACGCAACCGCGGGCCGCCGTCCGGCACTCGACGTCGACGACCGCGACCTCCGCGGGCGGCGAGTAGAGCTGGTGGAACGGGAAGAGGTTGCAGTGGTCGGGCCGGCCCGGGTCCTGGCGCCGCGCCCGGGCGGGGTCGGTCACCATGGCCATCACCTTCTCCCGGACGGACTCCGCCCCCTCGGTGATGCCGATCGTGTTGCCGTACGACTTCGACATCTTGCGGCCGTCGATGCCGTTGACCTTCGGCGTCGGCGTGAACAGCGCCTTCGGCTCCGGGAAGACGTCGCCGTAGAGGCCGTTGAAGCGTCGCACGATCTCGCGGGAGATCTCGAGGTGGCTCGCCTGGTCCTCGCCGACCGGCACGAGGTCCGCGCGGTACACCGCGATGTCCGCGGTCATCAGCACCGGATAGCCCAGGAAGCCGTGCGTGCCGAGGTCCTTGCTCCGGAGCTGCTCGATCTGGTCCTTGTAGGTCGGCACGCGCTCGAGCCAGCCGAGCGGCGTGATCATCGAGAAGTAGAGCGCGAGCTCCGCGTGCTGCGGGACGCGAGACTGGAGGAACACCGTCGCCTTCGCCGGATCGAGACCGACGGCGAGCCAGTCGAGCACCGCCTCGCGCGTGTTCGCGGCGAGGGACTGCGTGTCCGCGTAGTCGGTCGTGAGCGCGTGGAGGTCGGCGACGAAGAAGTAGCACCGGTACTTCCCCGAGTTCTGGAGGTCCACCCAGTTCTTGACCGCGCCGAAGTAGTTGCCGAGGTGGACCCGGCCGGTCGGGCGCAGCCCGGAGAGGACGGTGCCGGTCACGTCAGGCTCCGAAGATGAGGCGGAGCACGATCCCCTGGATCGGCCGGAAGAGGTTGCCGAGCACGGGCGTCGCGATCAGCAGCAGCAGGATCAGGAACCCGAACGGGCGAATGACGGCGAAGACCCGGGCCACGGCGGGTCCGCCGATCGACAGCAGCACCCCGCTCCCGTCGAGCGGCGGGATGGGGATCAGGTTGAAGACCCCCAGCATCACGTTGACGAGGACGAAGAAGAACAGGAGATAGGTGATCGGCGCCAGCGCCCCCGACGCGAACCGCGCCCCCTGGAGCGCCTCGAGCAGGTCGCCCATGGCCTCCGGCCGGGCCCGCCGGATCACAGCGAAGACCACGATGCCGATCGTCGCGAGGAGGAAGTTGGAAGCCGGGCCCGCGGCGGAGACGACCAGATTGGCGAGACGCGGGTCCCGGGTGTTCCGGAGGTCCACCGGGGTCGGCTTGGCCGCCCCGAAGATGAGCCCCGAGAAGATGTAGAGAATCAGGGGCAGGAGGATCGACCCGACCGGGTCGATGTGGCGCATCGGATTGAGGCTGATGCGCCCCGCGTCCCGCGCCGTGGTGTCCCCGAACAGGAGCGCCGCGAACGCGTGGGCCGACTCGTGGAACGAGATGGCGAAGAGCACGACGGCCAGCTGAATGGCGAAATCGACGACCTTGTGTTCCACGCCGGCGGCACTATACAGGGCTCCCCCGGGGCGGCAAAAAGCCGTACATTCCCGTCGTGCCGCCGAAACCTTCGCCTCCCCCCGCCGTCTCTCCGTGTGGCCGGGCCGAATGGAGATGAACTCCGGAAGTGACGACGCGGTTCTGCTGGAGCGGATCCGCCGCGGGGACACCGACGGCGCCGCCGAGCTCTTCGAGCGTTACGCGCCGGCGCTCCTTCGGTTCACCGACCGGATGCTCTCCGATCGGGCCTCGGCCGAGGAAGTGACGCAGGAGGTTTTTCTGAAGGTGATTTCCAGGGCCCACCAGTACGACGGCCGGGCCGGCGTCGCGTCGTGGCTCTTCGCCATCGCCGCCAACGCCTGCCGCGACCGGCGGCGCCGCGAGCGCCGGGCCGCCGTGGTGCCGCTCGAGTCGGTCGCCGAGCCGCGCGCCCGCGGCGAGGGCGTCGAGGCGACGATCGCCTCCCGCCAGCGCCGGGAGGCCGTGCGCGAAGCGCTGGCGGACCTCTCCGAGGAGCAGCGCGAGGCGCTGGTCCTCGCGCGCTATCACGGAATGCCGTACGCCGAGATCGCGAAGACGCTGGGGATCTCGGTCGGCGCCGTCAAGACCCGCATCTTCCGGGCCGTCGAAACGCTGAAGGCCCGTTTTTCCGAGGGAGAGACGTCATGGACTGCCGCGACCTGACCGCGCTCGCGATCGAGCGCCTGACCGGCGAGGCCGACGAGGCTTCGCGCCGCGCCCTCTCCGAGCATCTCGCCCGCTGCGAGAGCTGCCGCCGCGAGGCGGAAGGGCTCGAGGCACTCTGGGCGACGCTCGGCCGGGACGCCGACGCGGACGTGAGCCCCGAGTTCCGCCGCCGGACGCTCGGCCTGCTCGAGGACGAGATGCGGCGAGGCCGCGTCCGGGCGTTCCGCCCCCGTCCCGTCTTCGCGCGGCCGCTGCTGCAGGCCGCGTCGCTCGCCGCCGCGGGCGCCCTGGGTTACTTCGCGGCGAAGGGACTTCCGTTCGCGGCGTCTCCCGCCGCCGTCGCCGGACGCCCCTCGGGCGCGGTGACTCCCATGGCCGGCGCGGTCACGCCCACCGCGCCGGGCGCCGCCACGGGCGCCGTGCCCGGATTCGAGGGCAACCCGCGCCTCGCGAACGTCGCCTACCGCCCGGCGGACAAGGACGGCCGAATCTCCATCGCCTTCGACCTGACGACGCGCCACGAGATCGACGGCAAGCCGAGCGATCCCGAAGTGGCGAAGCTGCTCGCCTACCTCGTCACGCACAACGCGGAGAACGCGGGCGAGAAGTCGCGGGCGATCGAGCTCGTGTCGGAGCACTTCTCCGGAGCGCAGACGGCCGCCTCCCCCGAGATCGTCGCGGCGCTCACGAAGACGCTGCGCACCGACGCGAACCCCGGCGTGCGGAAGAAGGCGGCCGACGCCCTCGCGGGTTTCACGATGACGCCGGAGATCCGGAGCGCCTTTCTCGACGCGCTGAAGTCCGACAAGAACCCCGCGGTGCGCCTGGCGGCCGTGGACGCCCTGGCGGCGGGGGCGAAGCAGTCGCCCGATGCCAGCACGATCCAGTCCCTCCGCGAGAAGGCGGTCGACCCGGAGGAAAACAACTTCGTCCGCGCCAAGGCCGCCTCGGCGCTGAAGGCGATGTCCTTCTGAGCGCATCTCCATGCTGCGAGTAACTCCGATGCCCTCCGCGCGTCTCTCTTCGATGATGAACATGCTGAAGTTCCCTCGTGAAGATTCCCGATCCGCGACGCGCTCCGAGCGCGCCGATCGGCTCGCTCTCTGGATCGCCCTCGTGCTCGGTTTGCTCCTGATGCTCGTCTCGATCGGCAAGGCCGAGCAGACGACCGTGACGCGCGTGGATCGCTTCAACGGCACCCTCGGCGCCGGCAAGACTCTGCACGTCGAGAACGTCTCCGGGGACGTCATCGCGGCGCCGGGGCCGGCCTTTTCGGCGGTCGTCACGCTGACCGCGACGGCCGCGACGGCGGAGAGGGCCAACGAGCTGCTGAAGAAGACGCAGATCACGTCCGAGCACGACGACGAGGGCTGGAGCCTCGAGACGGTGCTGCCGGGCGAGCGGCCGGGCCGCCACGACGGACGGCACGGAATGCCGTGTTCCTCGTGCCGCCTCGTCGCCCGCTACGAGCTGGTCGTGCCGCCGGGCGTCGACGTCGAGCTGCAGACCGTCAACGGCGACGTGCGCATCCACGACCTCGACGGCGAGGCGAGCCTCGAATCGGTCAACGGATCGATCGAGGTCCGCGGCGCGAAGAAGGGCCTGTCGCTCCAGACGGTGAACGGCCGGATCGACGCGGCGGTCGCCCGTGCGCTGCCGCGCGGGACCGACGTCTCACTGCAGTCCGTCAACGGCAACGTGATGCTGACGCTCCCGAAGGACGCGCGATTCGATTTCTCCGCCTCGACCATGAACGGGACGATCGCCTCGACGTTCCCGCTGCCGCCCCGCGCCGGTTCCGCGGTCTGGACCGTGCCGCCCGACGAGGGAGACGGGCGCGGCCGGAGCGACGGGAAAGCGAAGGGCAGGAGCAAGCCGAAGGTCGTGGTCGAGGACGAGGACGGCAACCGCCAGGAGATCGACCTCTCGCAGCTCGACCAGGAGCTCGCGGACTCGATGAAGGAGATCCAGGTCCAGATCGAGAACAACACGCGCGAGACGGAGCAGCAGCAGCGCGAGATCGAAAGGCAGCAGCGCCAGATCGAGAAGCAGATCCGCCGCATCGAGATTCCGAATCCTCAGCGCGAGTACACCGGCTCGATCGGAAAGGGCGGCCCCGAGGTTCGGATGGAGACCTTGAACGGCAAGGTGCTTCTGCTCGCGGCGGGAACGGCCGAGGCCGACGCGAAGGCGCTCGTGTCGGAGCGCCGCTCCTTCGTCGTCACCGTCCCGGACGTGCGCGTGCACGTGGCGACGCCCCACATGGTCGTCGCGCCCCCCTCGCCGCCGGCTCCCCCCGCTCCGCCCGCCGCCCGGCCGCCGCGGGCCATGCCGCCGGCGCCCCCGGCGATCCCCGACGAAGGCGACGTCGTGCGCGGCGACGTCGCGGGGGATTTCCTGTCGACCTCGGGCGGCGACTACCGCGTCGGAAAGGTGAGCGGACGGGTGCAGATCCTGACCCACTCGGGCGAGATCCGGGTCGCGGGAGCGGGCGCCGGCGCCGACCTCAAGACCTTCGGCGGCGACATCTCGATGGGGCCCGTGACGGGCGATCTGAAGGCCTCGACCCTCGCCGGCGACATCATCGTCGGGCCGGTCTCCGGCTCGGCGCTCGCCGACACCAAGGGCGGCGACATCCGCATCGACAAAGTCGGCGGCAACCTCGACGCGCGCACGTCCGGCGGCGACATCCGCGTGCCCCGGGTGGGCGGCGGCGTCCGGGCGTCGTCCGCGGGCGGCGAGATCCGCATCGGCCTCGCAGGCTGCGACGGGCGCGGCATGGTGACGATTCGGAACGACGGCGGCGACGTGACGCTAGGCCTGCCGGCGGAGTGCAAGGCCGACGTCGAGCTGGTCGTCACGGGAGCGGACGACGAGGACACCGCGATCCGATCCGACTTCGCGGAGCTCGGCGTGTCGCGGCGAAACGGCGTGCAGCGCGCCACCGGGACGCTCAACGGAGGCGGCGAGAAGATCCAGGTGCGCACGACGTCGGGGACGATCCGCCTGCGAAAGGGCCCCATTTCCTAGCAGACCCCCTCTCCCTTTGGGAGAGGGGCGTAGGGGTGAGGGGGCGGCGTACGCCGTGACCTCATCTCCCCCGCGGTGCGTCGGGGTGAAGGGCTGCTCGCGCCTACCTGACTCTCAACACCGCCCGCCGCTCCAGCTCCACTTCCTCGCCGATTCCCGAGCGCGGGTCGTGGCGCCCGTTCGACAGATACTCGCGGATCCCGGGCCGGAAGCGGCGCCACTCGCCCCCGAACGTCGCGACGGTATCCGAGACGTCCGCCACGTTGTCGCGGGAGAGGCTCCGGAGCTGATCGCGCGTCAGCGGCGGCGCGTCGAGAAGCCCGCGACGGGCCAGCGCCTCGAACATCCCCGCGAGGAGGCGGCCGTACCAGAGGGGGAAGTGCACGAGCCGCTTGCCGGGCTTGCCGACCGCGGCCGCGATCTCCCGGTAGACGTCGTTCAGCGTGAGCACCTCCGGGCCGCCCACCTCGAAGGTGCGTCCCGCCGTCTCGGGCATCGCGAGGGCCGCCGCGAAGACGCGGGTCACGTCGCGGATCGAGACCGGCTGGAACCGCGTCGTTCCGGGCCCGATGACCGGGATGAATCCGGGGTTGTATCGGACGAGCGGCGCGAGCAGCGAGACGAAGCCGTCTCCCGGGCCGACGACGATCGAGGGCCGGAAGATCGTCCAGGCGAGGCGGGACGCACGCACGGCCCGTTCCCCCGCCGCCTTCGTGCGCGCGTACTCGGACGGAGAGTCCTCGGCGCTGCCCATCGCGCTCATGTGGAGGTAACGGGCAACGCCCGCCGTCTCGGCGGAGGCGACGGCGTTCTCCGCCGCCTCGCGGTGCATCCGGTCGAACGTCTGCGCGCCCCGCTCGTGGATGATTCCGACGAGGTGGACGAGGGCGTCCCGGCCGCGGGCGGCCGCCGTGAACGAGGCGCGGTCGAGCACGTCGCCCGGAACGGTCTCGACCGACCGGTTGTACCGGTTCCGGGTCTTGCGCGGATCGCGCGCGAGGGCGGCCACGGCGTGACCCTCGTGGAGCAGCCGGTTCACGAGATGCGTCCCCACGAAGCCGGTGCCTCCGGTGACCAGAACCCTCATTCCCCCTCCTGCATCAGCGTGGACCCCGCGTTTCGGACTTCGGCGCAGGATATCCGAACAGGTCGCTCCGGACCTCCTCGCCCTTCTCGCGCAGCGCGACGACTCTGCGGCGCGCCTCGCCGAGAGCCGCGAGATCGCGCACGGGATCGGCGACGCGCATCGCGGGGAGGCCCGACTGGCGGCTGCCGAGGAGGTCGCCGGGGCCGCGCGCCTCGAGGTCCTTCTCGGCGATCAGGAACCCGTCCGACGTCCGTTCGAGGACCGACAGGCGCTCGAGCGCCTCGGGCGCCGCGTCGCGTCCGGCGATCAGGGCGCACCAGGATTTCCGCTCGCTGCGGCCGACGCGGCCGCGCAGCTGATGGAGCTGCGCGAGCCCGAAGACCTCGGCGTTCTCGACGATCATGAGCGTCGCCTCGGGGACGTCCACGCCCACCTCGACGACGGTCGTCGAGACGAGGACCGGTATCCGGCCGGCGGCGAAGTCCCGGAGCACCGCCGTGCGTTCGGCCGGCGGCATCCTTCCGTGCAGGACGCCGATGCGGACGCCTTGCAGCGCGGCCCCGATCCGCGCGGCGGTCTCCCGCGTGGCCGCGACTTCGCGTTGACCCTCCTCGATCGCCGGCACGACGACGTAGACGCGCTCGCCCTCCGCGACGCGCTCTCCCGCGAAGGCATAGACGCGCGGGCGGCCCTCCTCCGGGCGGACCCGGGTCTGAATCTCTCCCCGTCCCGGGGGCTTCTCGTCCAGCACCGACACGTCGAGCTCGCCGTAGATGGCCCAGGCGAGCGAGCGGGGAATCGGCGTCGCGGTCATGACCAGCACGTGCGGCGCGTCGCCCTTCCGGAAGAGGCGCGCACGGTGCGCGACCCCGAACCGATGCTGCTCGTCGACGACGACGAGGCCGAGTCGCCGGAACGCGACCGGCGCCTCGGCGAGCGCGTGGGTGCCGACGAGCACGTCGATGCGTCCGGCGGCGAGTTCCGCGAGCAGGCGCGTCCGCGCCGCCCCGCGCACCCGGCCCGTGAGCAGGGCGAGGCGCACGCCGGCCGCCGTCAGCCACGAGGCGAGGCTCTCGGCGTGCTGCTCGGCGAGGATCTCCGTGGGCGCCATGAGGGCGCCCTGGACGCGGTTCCCCGCGGCCAGCATGAGCGCGAGTCCGGCGACGACCGTCTTGCCCGAGCCGACGTCCCCCTGGAGCAGGCGGGCCATCGCGCGGCCGGACTTCAGGTCCTTCGCGATCTCGCCCACGGCCCGCTTCTGCGCGCCGGTCAGCGGGAACGGCACCGCCCGTCGCGCCCGCTCGCGCAGGGCCTCGCTCGCCGGGAGCGCGAGGCCGCGGCGGGCGCGCAGCCGCTCCCGTTTCGCCTCGATGCCGGCCGCGAGCACCAGGAGCTCCTCGCGCGCGAGGAGGGCCCGGCCGGCGTCCGCGGCCTCGGGCGTCTCCGGGAAGTGGGCCGACTCGAGCGCCGCGAGGACCTCCGCCGGGGACGCCGCGGCGGCCGCGAAGTCCGGGCCCAGCGCATCGAGGGCGCGCCGCGCGAGCGTGCGCCAGGGCCGCGACGAGACGTCCGCCGCGCGGTGGTACACGCCGACGATCCGACCCGAGTGGACCGGGTCCGCTTCCTCCCCCGCCGCGATGAACTCGGTCTCCGGATTCTCGATGCGCGTCTCGCCGCGGGGCGAGGCGGCCGGCTCGCCGTAGAGCGCGGCGCGCGAGCCCTCGAGGGCCTTGACGAACGAGGGGTAGCGGTTGTGCCAGACGACCCGCACCGCCCCCGTCCCGTCGTCGGCGAGCGCCTCGACGCGCAGGAGCCCGCGGCGCATGCGGACCGCGCGCGCTCCGTGGAACCGGACGAGCAGCGTCGCGGGCTTCCCGCGCTCGAGCCCGACGACGGTCGCGTACCGGCGCCGGTCCTCGTAGCGGAACGGCAGCGCCAGCAGGAAGTCCGCCACGGTGCGGAATCCCGAGGCCGAGAGCTTCTCGGCGCGGGCGGGGCCCACGCCGGGGATCCGCGAAACGGGGTCGGTGGGCCGCAGGGAACCGGGCGAAGGCGCGGCGGGCGGGATCGGCTAACTCTCGGGAGCGTGAAAGGTCATGGAGACGAGGCCGAACTTCAGCACGTCCCCGCCCTGCACCGCGATCGGCACGCCCGTCGTCAGTCGATTGCCGTTGACGTACGTGCCGTTCATGACGCCGATCTCCTCCATGACGTAGTACGTGTCGCTCATCTGGTAGAGCTTCGCGTGACGCCGGGAAGTCGAGCGCTGCGGGTCGAGCGGCGTGAGGTCGACGTCCGGGGTGATGCCCGTGACGGGATCGCTCCGGCCGACGAGCGTGTCGCCCTCACGGTTCAGGAAGAACTCCGCCGCCGGGTCCTCGCACACGAGCCGGCAGGCGTTGCGCTCGGGCTCGACCCTGCGCGGGACCGGCTTCTCCTCCTCGTGGACCTGGCGCCCGACCGCATCCTCGAGCAACGCAGTGACCTCCCGGAGGCGGCGCGAGAGCTTGCGCATCATGCGCACCGCGATCTCGGTGTTGCTCCGGAGCATCGCGTCGAACGTGGCGCCATTGATCCGCACGAGCTCGACGTCCGTCTTCGCGCGGGCCGACGCGGACCGCGGCACGTCCTCGAGCACGCTCATCTCGCCGAAGAAGTCTCCCTTTTCGAGCGTCGCGAGCACGCGCGTCTCGCCGCCGATCGCCTTGAGGAGCTCCACCGTGCCCGACTGGATGATGAACATGTCGGTGCCGATGTCTCCCTCGGAGAACAGGATCTCGCCCATCAGGTGGCTGACGAGAAACTTCTCGTAGGGGTTCTTGCCGCCCCCGCCCGGACCGGACTTGAAAACCGCCTTCACGTTCGCCACGGCGTCACCGGCGGGGCCCCGAGCCCCGAGAACTCGATGCGGCCGGCGTTCGCGTCGACACGCGCCGGGAGGCCGAGCGGCAGGGTGCGTGGCCGCGCGAGGTGTCCGGCGGGCAGGCCGCGGACGACCGGGAACGGCGCGCCGGCGAAGTACTCCCCCAGCCACGCTTCGACGGTCCCGGGAGACTCGCCGCCGCGCGAACCGGGCGAAATCGAGCCGATGACCATGGCTTGCAGTCCATCGAATGTACCCGACCCTTCCAGTTGGGTCAACATTCGGTCGAGCCGGTACGTCTCCTCGTTGACGTCCTCCCAGAAGAGGACCGCGCCCCGGCCGACCACGGCGTCCGGCGTGCCGCAGAGCGAGGCGAGGATCGACAGGCACCCGCCGACGAGCGGACCCTCGCCCGCGCCCCCGGCGAGGACGTCCCGCTCCGGGACGAGGTGCGGCTCGGGAACGGCGCCGCGCAGCACGCTCTCCCAGTCGAGCCCGTCCTCGCTCGCGATTCCCGTCGCGACCATGGGACCGTAGAACGTCACGAGACCGGCGCGGCGCGCGAGGTACGCGAAGAGCGCCGTGAGATCGGAGCCGCCGAGGTGAACGCGCGGCCGCGCGCGCGCCTCCTCCGGGTCGAGGAGCGGGAGCACGCGCGCGGCGCCGTAGCCGCCGCGAGCGAAGAAGACGGCGTCGACGTCGTCGCGGCGCAGCAGCTCCCGGTATCCCTCCGCGCGCTCGGCGTCGGTGCCCGCGAGAAAGCGGCGCCGCGCCTTCACGTTCGAAGCGAGAACGATGCGATAGCCCCTCCGCTCGAGCGCGGCCACGCCCGCATCGAGGCGCTCCGGCTCGATCGGCCCGGAGATCGCGGCGACGCCGATCGTCGCGCCCGGTCTCAGCGGGGGTGGGCAGAGCGGGTCCATCATCGCCGACCGGCCGAGATCGCGCTCGGGTTTGGAGACTCCCGGCCGCCGGTCCCAAAGAGACCGGCGTGGCCCAAAAAGAGCCCCGAGCGGGCCGATAAGCCGAATCCTGTACCCCGGTCCGCGAGGACCGGAGCCGCGATCATTCCTCTGGGCCCGAGGTCGCCCTCGGGCTCGAGCAGCCGACCCGGAGGCAGCTCACGTGACGTGAGGCGGGACGGGCGCCCGCTGCCTCCCTATTTGGCCTTGCTCCGCATGGGGTTTACCGTGCCCCCGCCGTTGCCGGCGGAGCGGTGCGCTCTTACCGCACCGTTTCACCCTTGCCGTCCTTTCGGAGGGCGGTTTGTTTTCTGTGGCACTTTCCTTCGCGTCGCCGCGACCGGGTGTTACCCGGCATGCCGCCCGTATGGAGTTCGGACTTTCCTCTCCGGCCCCTCGTCAGAGAAGTCCGGAGCGATCGCGTGGCCCGCTCGGGGCCGCACAGAGTTTACTACGGGGTCAGGGCGGAATTGGCTGGTGTCGAGGCCGGGCTCACTCCAGGGCGCCCTGACCCCGTCACCGAACTCACCGCGGGGTCAGGGCGGAACTGGCTGAGGTCGAGGCCGGGCTCGCTACGGGGCGCCCTGACCCCGTCTCCGAACTCGGGTGATTCACCCCTGCGTCACTCGCCGCGGTTGCGCTCGTCCGCGAAGTAACGCGACCACTCCTCCACATCGACTTTCGGCTCCCTCTGCGGCGCTGCGGCCGCGACTCCCGCGCCGAACCGCGAAAAGAACGCCTCCGGCGAGAGGACCTTCCCGCCCGCGTCACGGACGCGCGCCGCGAGCCCGCGGTCGGCGGTGACGACCGTCGCCTCGCCCGGAGCCTTCGATCCGGCGATCGCACGCACGATCGCGTCGTCGGCGGCCTCGCCGTCCGCGACCCGCACCGAGAGCGGTCCCAGGGACGTGGTCCGGTCGCCGCGGGGCCCGTCGAAGAAGATCGTCGCGCGGGCGCGGGTCCGCCGGAGGCGCTCCGCGATCTCGGCGACGAGGGCGTGCCGGTCGTCCGGCCCGGGGCGCGCGGTGCGCCGGACGGCCCCGATCAGGTTGTTGCCGTCGAGGAAATACGGCACCGTCAGCTCTGCCGGAGCAGGCGGCGGGGGTGTTTCAGCCGGAAGAAGAGGACCGCGATGCCGTGGAGGACGCGGCGGCGGTGCAGGATGAGCAGAAACGCGAGCGCCGCCAGCAGGATCGCCGTGAACGTCGGTACGAAGAAGACGAGGGCGCCGATCGTGAGCGCGATCGCGTCCTCGGCCAGGGAGAGCGCGAGCTGCGCCATGCCTCGCGTCGCGGCCGTCGAAGTCAGGCGCGTCGTGGACTTGACGAGATGCGTCGCGAGGGTGGTGGCGGCGCCGGCGACCGCGAGGCCGATCCGGGCCGGGACGGTGGTGTCGGGCACGGCCGCGATGGTCAGGAGCGCGCCGACGACCGGCCGGAGCAGCGTCTGGAAGAGATTCCAGACGTGGTCGACGATGGGGATCTTGTCGGCGACGAACTCCAGGAAGAAGAGGATCGCGGCGGCCGTGACGGCGAAGTGGCTCGAGAGGAGCGCCGCCGTGGAACCCGGAAACTCCTGGGGCAGGAGGAGGAAGAGGCCGTTGAAGAGGAGGAGCACCGCCCATGCGTTCCATCCGGCGGCGGCGGACAGGCCGAGGCCCGTCAGGACGGCGGTCACCCGCGTCGGAAGAGGCGGGAGAGGAGACCGCCCGAGGCCGGCCCTGGATCGGGAACGGGCTCCTCCGTGGCGGCCGACGGGTCCATGAGCACGTCGCCGGCATCGGACGGCTCGGCCGGCGACGAGGCGTCCGACTGGGCGCCCAGCGCCCGCTGGAGGAGCGCCTCGTTCTCGGGAGAGGGATCGAGGGACACCGCCCGGCGGGCGAACGGCTCTGCCTCCGCCGCGCGCTTGTGCTCGATCAGCGCGCGCGCCGCCTCGGCCGAGTACGCGACACGACGGCTGTCGAGCCGCGCCGCTTCCTTCAGGTTCGCGAGGCCCTGGTCGATCCAGTTCGGGTTCTTCATCTCGACCTGCGCGAGCACGTAGCGGAACTCGGCGTTGTCGGGCACGAAGCGCACCGCCTCGCGGAGCATCTCGACCGCGGGGTGGTAGTCCTTGTCCTCGATGAGCTGCCGCGCGCGGCGGAAGTTCTGCAGGGCGAGCTTCTTGCGCATCTCGGGATCGGCCTCGGCGGTGAGGATCGGCGCCGGCGCGGCATCGAGGCTCTGGTCGTAGAGGGCCCGCTTGTCCGGGTCGGCGAGGGTCTCGTACGCCTTCTTCATCCGCTCGAAGACGGCCGTCAGCTCCTTCTCGAAACGGGCGAGGTCCTCGCGGTGGCGGAGATCCGGATGGAAGAGGCGGCTGCGCTCGAAGTAGGCCTCGGCGACCTTCTCGGGGGGGGCGTCGCGCACGATGCCGAGCAGCTCGTAGTGGGTCAGCCAGTCGATGCGGCGATAGGTGTTCTTGACGAGCTCGGCGTGGCCGGGCGAGCGGTCGCTCGGCTGCGCGGACACCTCGACGTTCAGCCCGTGGAAGCCGCCGCGTCCGCTCGCGGGCCGCTGCGCGCCGTCCTGCTTCCACTCGACGATGCCGCACGAAACGAGCGCGTAGAGGATCTTGGCCATCGCGGCGCGCGACGTGCCGGCGATCTTCAGCAGGGAGTCGACGTCGAGGATGCCGTCGATGCGCGAGAGGAGGTACGCCTCCTGCGGCGCGAGCGGCAGGTACTGGTACCGGGACATCGGGTCGGTCGCGAGCATCGGGACACGGTGGCCGTCGCCGAGCCGCTCCCGGAACGAATCGCTCTCGGGCAGGCGGCGGATTCCCTCCACGATGATCGCGGCGGTCGACAGCGTGAGCGCGACGTCCGGATCGAGCACGCCGCCCGACGCCTGGAAGCGGTACTCGCCGGTGTCCCATGCGAAGGTGGAGAACACGATCTCCTCGACGAGCCGCCGCATCTCGGCATCGAGCACGGTGCGGGAGACGAGGCCCCGCTCGACGAGGATTTTCCCGAGGCGGGCTCGGCCCTGCTTGGCGACCGTGTCCAGCGCCCAGTTCAGGTCCGTGTCGGTGATCCAGCCGCGGCGCTTCAGGAACGCCCCGATCCGCTGGCCCTCGCGCGACGACGTGGCCGTCCGCAGCTCGCCCTTCTCGAAGAAGAGGTGGCGGGTCTCGTCGCCGTGCACGAGCGAGAGGGTCCCCTTGAGCCCTTCGAGGAAGATCCGCCGCAGCACCTGCGGCAGCGGCGTCTCGGCGAGAGCCCCCCGGAAACCGGCCTGCGGCGGGGACGGCGGTGCGGTGCTCATGGTTTTCTCAAACGCGCGTGGCGAGCGGACTCAGGGTAGCAGAAAGGCGTGGCTTTTCAGCGCACCCCCGTCACCGCGGGCCGGTTCTTCGGCGTCGAGAAGAAGCGGGGAGCCCCGCCGATCCCGCGGCGGGCCGCCTCGATCGTGGGGTACCGCCCCCACAGCACCCGGAAACAGGTCCGGTCCTGGTATGGCGTCGCGAGGACCCACATGTTCCCGCCGCGATCGTGATGGAACGCCTCGACGAGCGACGGCACCTCGCAGGCGAGCTCGAGCTGCACGGCATAGCGGGTCTTGTGGTCGGCGGCGAGGCGCTGCGCGTCGCGGGCGGCGCGATCGGTCCAGTACTGCCGCGACTCGCGGCTCCCCTTTTCCGCGGCGGGCTTCGTCCCCGCCGCCGGCGGGGCGGCCTTCGGCGCGGCCG
>DAHUXD010000001.1 GCA_027307335.1 Acidobacteriota bacterium | reverse complement strand
CGCGAACCCGAGGTCGTCGGCCGCGGCTCCGCGGCGGCGCTGCTCGCAGCGTTGCCCGCCGCGATGGCCGGGACGCGAGTGCTGTGGCCTTGCGGGGAGGACGCGGAGGCATCGTTCGAGCGGGAGCTCGCGCGGCGGGGCGCGCGCGTCGAGCGGCGCGTCGTGTACCGCAAGGTCCCGGTGCCCTTCGACCCCGCGCTCGCGCGCGAGATCCTCGAACGGCCGTTCGCCGCGTTCGCCGCGACCTCGCCGGCCGCCGTCCGGTGGCTCTGGGACGGCCTCGGCGAGGCCGAGCGCGCCCGGCTGCGCGAAACGCCCGCGGCGGCGCTCGGAGCCTCCACGCGAGCGGCGCTCGCCGGACGGGGCATTTCGCGCATCGAGATCACGCCCGACGCTGGCTTCCGCGGCGCGCTCCGGATGCTGGCGGCTCTTGCCGCCGGGATCGCGGCGCAATAGGCTCGATCGCGAATGGCCGGATTC
Organism: Acidobacteriota bacterium; assembly: GCA_027307335.1. Taxonomy (GTDB): domain Bacteria; phylum Acidobacteriota; class Thermoanaerobaculia; order UBA5066; family Gp7-AA6; genus DAHUXD01. The sequence goes on along the minus strand of DAHUXD010000001.1, from coordinate 49,632 downwards.
CCCGAGCTCCGTCTGCGCCGTCTGCGCCGTATGCCCGCCCTGCGCGGGCTGGTCCGCGAGACCCGCCTGTCGGCCGAGCAGTTCGTCGCCCCCCTCTTCGTCCGCCTCGGCCGCGGCCTGCGCGAGCCGATCGGCTCCCTGCCGGGGGTCTCGCGCCTGTCGCCGGACGAGGCGGTCGCCGAGGCGCAGCGCCTGCACGCCGACGGCGTCGGCGCAGTGATCCTGTTCGGAATCCCGGACCGCAAGGACGAGGACGGCACCGAGGCCTGGAACGAGGCGGGCGCGCTGCAGGAGGCGGTCCGTCGCCTGAAGCGCGACGTCCCCGACCTCGCGGTCATGACCGACGTCTGCCTCGACGAGTACACGTCCCACGGCCACTGCGGCATCGTCAAGGGCGGCGACGTGGACAACGACGCGACGCTGCCGCTGCTCGCCCGCACGGCGCTCTCGCACGCGAAGGCGGGCGCCGACGTCGTCGCCCCGTCCGACATGATGGACGGCCGGGTCGCCGCGATCCGCCGCGAGCTCGACCGCTCCGGCTTCGGGCACGTCGCGCTCCTCGCGTACGCCGCCAAGGCGGCCTCGGCCTACTACGGACCGTTCCGGGAGGCCGCGGACTCGGCCCCGAAGTTCGGCGACCGCCGCAGCTACCAGATGGACGGCGCGAATCGCCGCGAGGCGATGCGCGAGATCGCCCTCGACGTCGAGGAGGGCGCGGACGCGGTCATGGTCAAGCCGGCGCTGGCGTACCTCGACATCATCCGCGACGCGCGCGAGCGGTTCGACCTGCCGATCGCCGCGTACAACGTCTCGGGCGAGTACGCGATGGTCAAGGCCGCCGCGCAGAACGGCTGGATCGACGAGCGGCGGATCGTGCTCGAGACGCTGACTTCGATCGTCCGCGCGGGCGCCGACTTCATCCTCACGTACCACGCCGGCGACGCGGCGCGCTGGCTGAAGGAGGGGGGATAGGCGTGGCGGTCGAGACCGCGCCCCGCCGGAAGACGGCGGGGAAGGGGCGGCGGGAGCCGCGTTCCTCGAACTCGCGCCGCCTGTTCGGACGCGCGAAGACCCTGATGCCGGGGGGCGTCAGCTCGCCGGTCCGCTCCTTCGCCTCGGTCGGCGGCGAGCCGTTCTTCGTCGCCTCGGCCCGGGGAGCGCGCGTGCGGGACGTGGACGGCCGCTCGTACCTCGACTTCGTCGGGTCCTACGGCCCGCACCTCTTCGGCCATGTCCCCGGATTCGTCCAGCGCGCGCTCGCCCGCGCCACGCGGCGCGGCACCTCCTACGGGGCGCCGACGGAGCTCGAGGTCCGCCTCGCCGAGAGGGTGACGCGCCTCGTTCCCTCGATCGAGATGGTCCGGTTCGTCAGCTCCGGCACCGAGGCGACGATGAGCGCGGCGCGCCTCGCCCGAGGGGCGACCGGGAGGAAGCGCCTGATCAAGGCGGACGGGGGCTATCACGGCCACGGCGACGCGTTCCTCGTGTCGGCCGGATCGGGGCTGGCGACGCTCGGGATCGCCGGCAGTCCGGGCGTGCCCGAAGAGCTCGCGGCGCTGACGACCGTCGTGCCGTACAACGACGTGGCGGCGCTCGAGGAGGCGTTCGCCCGCTTCCCCGGCGAGTTCGCGGCCGTGTTCCTCGAGCCGGTGGCCGCGAACATGGGACTCGTGCCGCCGGAGGAGGGCTATCTCGCCGCCGTGCGGCGCCTCACCACCGAGCACGGCGCGCTCCTCGTGTTCGACGAGGTCATCTCCGGTTTTCGCGTGGCGGCCGGGGGAGCGCAGGAGCTCTACGGCATCGCGCCCGACCTGACGACCCTCGGCAAGATCCTGGGTGGCGGCCTGCCTGTCGGCGCCTACGGCGGACGGCGCGACCTGATGGAGCGGATGGCCCCCGTCGGCCCGGTGTACCAGGCCGGGACGCTCTCGGGCAACCCGCTCGCGATGTCGGCGGGGATCGCGATGCTCGACGAGATCGCGCGGCGTCCGCCCTACGCGGCGCTCGACGCGAAGGGCGCCCTCCTCGAACGCCTGCTCCGCGCCGAGATCGGGAAGCGGGGGTTCGCCGACCGCCTCCACCTCGCGCGCCTCGGCTCGCTGCTGACGCTCTTCTTCGCGGAAGGTCCCGTGCGGAACTTCGCGGAGGCGAAGCGCTCGGACACGCGGCGCTACGCGGTCTTCTTCCACGCGATGCGCGAGCGCGGCGTCTTCCTTCCGCCCGCGCAGTACGAGGCCTGGTTCGTGTCGACGGCCCACTCGGACGCGGACCTCCGGCGGACCGCGCGTCTGGCCGGCGAGAGCCTCGACGCCGCCTTCGCGTAAGCCTCAGGAGTCGCCGCCGGGCTGACGGAACCGGCGGAAGACCTCCTGGCGCGCGCGTCGCAGCTCCTCCGTCTCGGCCTCGAGCCATGGCGTCCGGAGACCGAGGCGCTCCATCGTCCGGTTCGCGATCTCGAGCGAACTCTGGATCTCCTCGGCGACCACTTCGTCGGCGCCGTCGCGGACCAGGGCGGGGACGTCGGCGCCGTAGCGCGTCCGGGCGACGAGGATCAGCTTCGGCGCCAGACGCCGGCAATGCTTCAGCGTCTGCCGCGTCGTGCGCGCGTCCGGCAGCAGCACGATCGCGGCGCGGGCCTTCTCGACGCCGACGCGCCGGAGGACGTGATCGCTCGTCGAATCGCCGTACTCGATCGGCACTCCCTGCTTCCGGCCGCGCCGCACGCGGTCGGGGTCGAGGTCGAGGACCCGGAACGGGGTGCGTGTCTGGCGGAGGAGTCGGGCCACGGTGACACCCATGTGGCCGTACCCGAAGACGAGGACGTGATTCTCGGCGGCGGCCGGCGCGGACTCGGTCTGCGGGCGGGCGCGCGGGCGCGGCGCGGCCCGCTCCGCGATCCCGTGGCTCGCCTCCGAGAGCAGCGGGGTGGCGATCATGGTGATGATCGCGGCGGCGAGGAAGAGCTGATGGCCGGCCGGCGACACGAGGCCGGCCGCCGATCCCTGGCGCAGCAGAACGAAGGAGAACTCGCCGATCTGAGCGAGGGAGATTCCGACGACGAGCGCGACGCGCGCGGGATAGCCGAGGAGCAGCACCGGCAGGCCTCCCGTGACCGTCTTCCCCACGAGGATGACGGCGAGGAGCGTCGCCACGGCGAGGGGCTGCTCGACCACGATCCGCGGCTGGAAGAGCATGCCGATCGAGACGAAGAAGAGGGCGCTGAAGGCGTCGCGAAAGCCGGCGACGTCGGCAAGCGCCTGGTGGCCGTAGTCGGATTCCGCGAGCACGAGCCCGGCGAGAAACGCGCCGAGCGCGGCGGACAGTCCCGCCCAGGACGTCGCGAGCGCCGAGCCGAGAACGAGGAAGAGCACGGCGATGACGAAGATCTCCTTCTGCCGGGTCCCGGCCAGGGCGCCGATGAACCGGGGGACGACCACGCGGGCCGCGACGACGAGCCCGGCGGCCGCGGCGGCGGTCTTGACGAGCGCGAGGAGCGCGGATCCGGTGCCCCGTCCCGAGGATGCGGCGAGGAACTCCAGCGACAGGAGCATCGGCACGACGGCGAGGTCCTGCACGATGAGGATGCCGATCAGGAACTTCCCGTGCGGCGCATCCACCTCGCGCCGGTCCGAGAGGAGCTTCAGGACGATCGCGGTCGAGGAGAGCGCGACGAGGTAGCCCGCGAAGAGGCTCGCGCCCGGCGGGACCCCGCGGGACCACGCGACCAGGAATACCAGTCCGATCGTGGCGACGATCTGGACGGGCGCCGCGATCGAGACGACGGGCCCGAGACGGCGCAGGTTTCGCAACGAGAGCTCGAGGCCGATCGTGAAGAGGAGCAGCACGACCCCGAGGTCCGCGAGGGACTCGACCACGCCGACGTCGTGCACGAGGCCGAGTCCGTACGGGCCGAGCACCGCTCCCGCGACGAGGAAGCCGATCAGCGGCGGCTGCCGGAGGCGATGGAAGAGATACGCGGCGCCGAGAGCGGCGAGAAAGATCAGGGCGAGCGGTCCGAGGAAGGCCGGCGCCGGCATGCGTGGATTATGCGGGATGCGGCATCTCTGGTAGCCTCGCGCGACCCGTCATGAGCCGCGAAGCCGCACACTCCCCGGCGGGCGCGACGCCCGCCCGCCACCCGCGCGGCCTCTACGTTCTCTTCGCGACCGAGATGTGGGAGCGCTTCAGCTTCTACACGATGCTCGCGCTCTTCACGCTCTATCTGCAGGACAAGGCGGAAGGGTTCGGGTGGACGGCGGCCCAGGCGACCACGCTCCGCGCGAACTACCTCGGCGCGGTCTTCTTCTCGCCGATCGTCGGAGGCTGGCTCGCGGACCGGTTCCTCGGATATCGCCGCGCGGTCATGATCGGCGGCGTCTTCTTCATCGCGGGCCACCTCCTGCTCGCGTTCCCGACGATCGGCATCGTGTACGCCGCCCTCGTCTGCCTGGTGATCGGCAACGGGCTGTTCAAGCCGAACGTCTCGACCATCGTCGGCAATCTCTATCCGAAGGGGAGCCACCTCCGCGACCGCGGCTACAACATCTTCTACATGGGGATCAACCTCGGGGCGACCGTGGGACCCATCGTCGTCGAGTTCGTGCATCGGTACTACGGCTTCCATCCCTCGTTCGCCGTCGCCGCGGTCGGCATGGCGATCTCGGTGCTCACGGTCATCGTCTTCCGCAAGGACATCGAGCCGGGTGACCGCCGCAAGGGCCACGAGGACGTCGAGGACGCGAGCCCGCCGACGGCGATCGACGCCGTGCCGGCCGGCCGCCGTATCGTGGCGCTGGTGGTGATCTACCTGATCTCCGTCGTGTTCTGGATGCTCTTCTTCCAGAACGGCTCGACGCTGACCTACTTCGCCAATGACAACACCGACTGGCAATTCTCGGGGATCATCTCGAACGCCATCGAGCCCTTCTTCGTGATCGCCTTCTCGCTGCCCCTCGTGTGGCTCTGGAAGAAGCTCGACGAGAAGGGTCTCGAGCCGTCGACGACGACCAAGATCGCCATGGGGATGTTCCTGATGGCGTTCGCGTACTTCGTCATGTACTTCGCCGGGAAGGCGGGCGGCGACACGGGGAAGGTGTCGCCGTGGTGGCTCGTGAGCTGCTACGCGCTGATGGGACTCGCCGAGATCACGCTGTCGCCCATGGCCCTCTCGCTCGTGTCGAAGGTCGCGCCCGCGAAGGTGCGCGGGCTCATGATGGGCCTCTGGTTCGTCGCGACCGGGCTCGGCGGCAAGCTCACGCAGATCGGCGTCTACTGGACCGAATGGAAGCACTCGACGTTCTTCGCGGTGCTCGGGGGGATGTCGCTCGCGACGGCGTTCCTGCTCGTTCTCGTGCTGAAGCCGCTGAAGCGCGCGATGCCCGGCGTCTGAGGGCGGCGCTCCTCGCCGCGGCGGCCGTCCTCCGCGCGGCGGCGCTCGCGGCCGCATCCGGGACCGCGCCGACGCCGCTCGAGGACCTGCGCGAGGCGCTCGAGGCCCGCGACCTGCCGAGGGCCGTCAAGGCGGGGGAGGCCGCGGTCGCCTCCGAGCCGTCGAGCCCCGAGGCGAACGACCTGCTCGGGCGCGCCTACGGTCTGACGGCGGAGCACGCGCCGCTCTTCGACCAGATCCGGTTCGCGAAGAAGGCCCGAGCCTGCTTCGCGCGCGCGGTCGAGCTGGATCCGGACGACGTGGCCGCACTCTCCGACCTGGCGCGGTATGACATGCGGGCGCCGGGCGTCCTCGGCGGCGGCCGGAAGAAAGCGCGGGCGCTGATCGAGCGGGTGCAGGCGCTCGCACTGGCTCGGGGCCGCGTGCTGGCGGGCGAGCTCGCCGACATCGAGAAGGATCCGGCCCGGGCCGAAGCGGAGTTCCGGGCCGCCATCGCGGCCGACCCCCGCTCCGACGAGGGCTGGAGCGCCCTGTCGGCCTTCTTCGTCGCGCGCCGCCGATTCGGCGATGCCCGCCTGGTCTGGGAGGAGGCCGCCGAGACGGGCGGGGGCGCGGCGCTCGCGGCATACGGGCTGGGCGGCGTGGCGCTCGCGTCGGATGAGGAAGTCGCCGAGGCCGCGCAGAGACTCCGCCGCGTCCTCGAGCGGCCCGCGTGGAGCGGCGCGCCGGGACCGGCCGAATGCCACGAGAGGCTCGGAGCGCTCTACGCGAAGCTCGGCCGCCGGCCCGAGGCCGCGGCGGAGCTCGAGGCGGCGCTGCGGCTCGAGCCCGGCCGGAGCGACTGGCGCCTGCGCCTCGCGCGCCTCGAGCGCTGAGCCGTGGTGGATCTCCGGAGCCCCTCCCCGCCGCGGACCGACGAAACCGGCGCGCCGCCGATCCCCGAGCTCGACGGCGTGCGCGGCGTCGCGATCCTGCTCGTCCTCCTCTTCCACTTCCAGGGAGTGCGGCCTCCCTGGGTGCCGAAGGCGCTGACGTACCCGATGGTCATCGGGTGGTCCGGCGTCGACCTCTTCTTCGTCCTCTCCGGATTCCTGATCACGCGGATCCTGATCGCGACGCGCGGCAGCGGGAACTACTTCGCGGCGTTCTACGCGCGGCGCGCGCTGCGCATACTGCCGCTCTACCTGCTCGCGGTCTTCCTGTGCTTCCGCATCGGCCTTCCCGTGGCCGCGCGGCTCGGCGCTTCGATCGCCGCCGACCCGGGGCTCGAGCCCTGGTTCTGGCTGCACGTCTCCAACTGGGCGACCGCGTTCGGCCGCGACGTGCCCCCGGTGTCCCACTTCTGGTCGCTCGCGATCGAGGAGCAGTTCTACGCGGTGTGGCCGCTCGTCGTTCTCCTCACGCCGCCCCGGCGGCTCGCGGGGGTCTGCGCCGCGGTCGCCGGCGCCTCCGCCGCGGCGCGGTTCGCGGCCGGCGCCGCGGGAGCTCCCGCCGAGGCGCTCCATCGTCTGACCATCTTTCGCATCGACGCGCTCGCGATCGGCGGCTTCGTCGCGGCCGTGGCGGTGGACCCGGGGCTCCGCCGGCGCGCCCGGTCGCGGCTCCGCGGGATCGGGCTCGCCTCCGTCGCGGTCCTGGCCGCCACTCTCGTCGCGGGCCGGGGAGCGACGTCGCCGGTCATGACGGGCGTCGGGTACACGCTCTTCGCGATCGCGTACGCCGTCCTGGTCTTCGCCGCGTTCGATGCCGCGGGCTCTCCCACATGGCTCGCGACGCGGCTGCGGAGTCCGATCCTGCGCGCCTTCGGGAAGTACAGTTACGGCATCTACGTCTTCCACTATCCGGTCTCGCTCGTCGCGGTGGGCCTCGCCCGGAAGGCGTCGCTCGGCGCGTCGCCCGCGGCGGCGACCGGCATCTGGATCCTCTCGGTCGGCGCCGGGATCGCGATTTCGTACGGGATCGCCCTCGTCTCCTGGAACCTCTACGAGAAGCGGTTCCTCGCATGGAAACGGGCATTCGTGGCGCGTCCCGCCGCGCTCCACCCGTGAGACTCCGCGCCGCCTCGGGGGTTCTCGCCGCGGCGGCCGCGCTGGTCCTCGCGCGTCTCTGGGCCATGCCGCTCGCCGCGAGCCTCTGGCTCGACGAGTTCGGCACGGTCTGGGTCACCGGCGGCGGCCTCTCGGGCGTCGTCGAACGGACGCGTCTGTTTCCGCAGTCGATTCCGTACGCCGCGGTCGTCGCGGTCGCGCGGAGCGGGTTCGGATCGACCGAGCTCTGCCTTCGGCTGCCCTCGTTTCTGGCGATGCTCGCCGCGGCCCTCCTCGTCGCGCGGCTCGGGCGCGCGTGCTTCGGCGCGGGCGCGGGGGGACTCGCGGCGGGAGCGTTCCTGCTGTTTCCCGGGGTGGAGTTCGCGGCGGCGGATGCCCGGCCCTATGCCTTCGGCGTTCTCGCCGCCACCGCGGCGCTCCTCTCCCTGCGGGCGTGGCTCCAGGCCGGGCGCACCCGCGACGCGCTCGGGTATGTCCTCGCCACCGCGATGGCGATCTATTTCCACTATCTCTTCGCGGCCGCGCTTGCCGGACACGCGATCTACGCGGCGTACCGGCGGCGGCGTGGCGCGCCGGTCTCCCTGCAGGCCTTCGCTTCCGCGGCGGCCGGGCTCATCCTGCTGCTCGTCCCCGCCGCGAAGCGCGTCGCCGCCATGGCCGCGAACCGCCGTTCGCACGAGTTCGGCACGCTGCCCGACGCCATGGGGCTCTTCAATGCGCTCGTGCCGGTGCGCGTGCTGGGGTTCCTGATCCCGGCAGTCCTCGTCGCCTTCGTCCTGTGCCGAGCGCGGATCGCCCGCGCGATGGGAGCGCCCTCGAGCGTTCCGGACGGGCTCGTGCTCCTGCTCTCCGCCGCGCTCGCACCGCCCCTCGTCCTCTTCGCCGTATCCCGCACGTTCTCGACGCCTCTCTTTCAGGGTCGATACCTGCTCGAGACCGCTCCGGCCTGGGCGGCGCTCCTCGGGGGCGCCCTCGCCCGGGTCGAGCCTCCCGCCGCCGGGCGGCTCTCCCTCGCGGGAGCACTCCTCGCCGTGTTCCTCGTCCGCGGCGAGCTGGCGCGCCTGCCGATCGGCCACGGACGCGAGGACTGGAGGGGCGCGCTCGCCGCCGCGGAGGGAGCGGCTCCGGGAGCGCCGGTCCTCCTCGCGGGCTCGTTCGCGGAGGCGCGGGACCCGGCGCTCGCCGCGGATCCCCGGCACCAGGAGTACCTGACCGAGCCCGTCCGCTACTACGCCCCGCGGACGGCCGCGATCGCGCTGCCGCTCGGCTCCGCTCCGGGGGCGGACGCGCTCGCCGGACGCCTGGCGGGGCCGGCGCTCTCCGGCCGCCGGTTCGTGCTGATCGAGCGAGCCTCCCGACTGGGCTCGAGGGTGGAGTGGGTGGAGGGTCTGGCCTCGGCGCGGGGCTTCGCCGGGCGCGAGATCTGGCACAACGGACCGCTCCGCGTCCGACTCTACGAGAGATCCGGCGAGGCGCGCTAACCGAAGGAGGGCCGGAGGCTGCCGAACGCTCCGAGCTCGCCGAGAACGACCGGCGCGCAGGAGTCGATCGGTTCCACGATCATTCCGTCGGCACTGATCTCGGAGCCCTCGAGGTGAACGCAACGCCGGAGGCGCACGTCGAGTGCCCCGCGTCGCCGGCAGACGGAACATCGCACGATCGTCCGTGACTGAGAGACGACGGACCCGATCGGAAGCTTCGTGAAATCCTCGGTCATCATGGAAACGGACCTCCTGGCGGTGCGGTTCCACCCCCACCCTTCCGCTCCGATGGCCTGTTTCAAGAATCGGGCCAGAGCTCGGAGGCGGGAGAGTTCCGAGAGAAGGGGCTCAGCGAGGCGAAGGAAGTCCCTGAAGGAAAGGGAGGTCGCCGCGCCAGACGGTTTCCTCGCGCCGGGGGCCGGTCGAGACCAGGACGGCCGGCGCGCCCACGACGTCCTCGAGGCGGGCGACGTAGCGTCGCGCGGCCGATGGGAGGTCCTCGTATCGGGTGACCCCCGTCGTCGTCGTCTTCCACCCTGGCAGGGTCTCGAGCACCGGCTCCAGCCGCGCGACGTCCTCGGCGAGCGGGGGAATGTCGGTCACGGTGCGGCCGTCCAGGCGGTAGGCGACGGAGATCGGAATCTCGTCGAGCTCGTCGAGGCAGTCGAGCTTCGTGATCGCGACTGCCTCGGCGCCCGAGAGCTCGACGGCCGTGCGCGCGACGACCGCGTCGAACCAGCCGGTGCGGCGCGGGCGGCCGGTCGACGTGCCGTACTCGTTGCCGCGCTTCCGGAGAAATTCTCCGGTCGCGTCGAGCAGCTCGGTCGGGAACGGTCCCGAGCCGACCCGCGTCGAGTACGCCTTCAGCACGAGCAGGCTCGCGTCGAGCGCCCGGGGCGCGATCGAGAGGCCGCACGCCACCGCTCCCGACGTGCAGTGGGAGGACGTGACGAACGGGTACGTGCCGGCCGAGAGGTCGAGCATCGCGCCGTGCGCCCCCTCGGCGAGCAGGGTCGCCCCGGCGCGCAGCCGGTCGCGCAGGAATCTTCCCGTGTCGACCACGTGCCGCTCGAGGCGCGCCGCGGCGGCTCTCAACGACGCCGTGACCGTCTCGGGCTCCGGCACGCCGGGCTCGCCGAGCGCCCGGAGGAGCGCGCCGGTCTCGGCGTGGACGGCGGCCACGCGGGCCGCGAGCGTCTCGGCCCGAAAGAGGTCCGCGACGCGGATGGCCGTGCGGGCCGCGAGCGACTCGTAGGCGGGTCCGATGCCGCGCAGGGTCGTGCCGATCTTCGCGGCGCCCGCGGCCCGCTCCCGCGCGGCGTCGACGAGCCGGTGGTAGGGCAGGATCACGACCGCGCGGTCCGAGAGGAGCAGCTGATCGCCCACCGGCACGCCGGCGGCCGCGACCTGTTCGATCTCGGCCTCGAGCGCGTCGAGGTCGACGACGACCCCGGGACCGATCACCGAGGGGCGGCCCCGCACGATCCCGGCCGGCAGGAGGTGCAGCGCGAAGTGCCGGGAGCCGAACTTGACCGTGTGGCCGGCGTTGTGTCCGCCGTGGTAGCGGGCCACGATGTCGAAGCGCTCGGCGAGCAGATCGACGACCTTGCCCTTGCCTTCGTCGCCCCACTGTCCGCCGAGAACGGCCAGAACCTGCACGGAACCTGTCCTCCCTCGCGTCGAAAAACAGCGCAGCCTAGCACGGCCGGGTGGTGCGAGCGACGAGGACGGATCCATGGGAGAGAATCCGGAATCGACATTCCCGCTCTCTCGGGTCGGGCCGCGCAGCGACCCGCTCGGAATCCGGGCCGAAATAGAATTCGCCGCGTATGAAAATCCTCCGGCTCTCGGGGTTGGATCTGCGGCTGCCGGACCTGGTCGCGGTCTCGCGCCGGGAGGCGCGGGTCGTGCTCGCGCCGGCGGCGCGCCGCGCCATGGCGGCCTCGCGCCGGGTCGTGGACCGCGCGGTGCGCGCGGACGCGAAGGTCTACGGCGTCACGACCGGCTTCGGCAAGTTCGCCGACGTGGCGATTCCGCCGGAGGAGCTCCGGGAGCTCCAGCGCAACCTCGTGCGGTCCCACGCGGCCGGCGTGGGCGAGCCGCTGCCGGACGACGCGGTCCGCGCCACGATGGTCCTGCGCGCGAACGCCCTCGCGCGCGGCCGTTCGGGGATCCGCGTCTCGACGGTCGAAGCGCTGCTCCGCCTGCTCGCGGCCGACGTGCTGCCGGTCATCCCGTCCCAGGGCTCGGTCGGGGCGTCCGGCGACCTCGCGCCCCTCTCCCACCTCGCCCTCGCGCTGATCGGCGAGGGACGCGTGCGCGTGCGGGGCACGCCGATGCCGGCCGCGCGCGCCCTCCGCCGCGCCCGGGTGCGTCCGGTGGATCTCGCGGCGAAGGAGGGGCTGGCGCTGATCAACGGCGTGCAGATGTCCGTCGCTGTCGGCGGGCTCGCGCTGGCGCGGGCGATCGAGCTCGCGCGCGTCGCCGACCTCGTCGGCGCGGCGTCGCTCGACGCGTCCCGCGGCTCCGACACGGCGTTCGACCCGCGGATCGTCGCCGCCCGGCCGCATCCGGGCGCCGCGGCGAGCGCCCGGAACCTCCGCGCGCTGCTCCGGGGGAGCGCCATCCGCGAGTCGCACCGCGGATGCGGCCGGGTCCAGGACAACTACGCGCTGCGGTGCATGCCGCAGGTTCATGGGGCCGCGCGCGACGCCTTCGCCCATGCCCGCGAGGTCCTGGAATGCGAGATGAACAGCGCGACCGACAATCCGCTCGTCTTCGCCGAGCGCGGCGACATCCTCTCCGGCGGCAACTTCCACGGGGCGCCGGTCGGGCTCGTGCTCGACTACGCGGCGATCGCGGCGACCGATCTGGCGTCGATCTCCGAGCGTCGCGTCGAGAAGCTCGTCAACCCCGCCCTCTCGGAGCTCCCCGCATTCCTCGTGCGGGAGGGCGGGCTCCACTCGGGGCTCATGATGGCGCAGGTGACGGCGGCGGCCCTCGTGTCCGAGTGCAAGGTGCTGTCCCATCCCGCCTCGGTCGACTCGATCCCCACCTCCGCCGCGAAAGAGGACCATGTCTCGATGTCGCCGATCGCGGCGCGGAAGCTCGCCGCCGTCGTCGACAATCTCGAGCGCGTGCTCGCGATCGAGGCGATCGCCGCCTTCCAGGCGATGGAGTTCCTGCGCCCGCTCGCGCCGTCGCCGGCGATCGAGACGGTGCGGCGGGCTTTCCGCCGGACGGTTCGCCCCTGGCACCGCGACCGGGAGATGCACCCCGAGATCGAGAAGGCGACCCGGTTCCTGCGGGGCGAGGCCGTCGCCTCGGCCATCGCCGGGCTCGCGTAGAATCCGCGGATGAGCGCCGGCGCCGCCGCCCCCGTCCGCACGATCCGGGCCGCCCGGGGCACGAGCCTGCGGTGCCGGGGCTGGGCCCAGGAGGCGGCGCTCCGGATGCTCGAGAACAACCTCGACCCGGACAACGCCGAGCGTCCCGAGGAACTCGTCGTCTACGGAGGCACCGGCCGCGCCGCGCGCAGCTGGGAGGCCTTCGACTCGATCGTCGAGACCCTCCGGCGGCTCGAGGGCAACGAGACGATGCTCGTGCAGTCGGGGAAGGCGGTCGGGGTCTTCGAGACGCACGAGGACGCTCCCCGCGTCCTGATTTCGAACTCGATGCTGGTGCCCGCATGGGCGACCGGGGACGAGTTCCGGCGCCTCGAGGCACTCGGCCTGACGATGTACGGCCAGATGACCGCGGGCTCCTGGATCTACATCGGGAGCCAGGGCATCGTGCAGGGCACCTTCGAAACGTTCGCCGAGGCGGGCCGCCGGCACTTCGGCGGCGATCTGGCCGGACGCCTCGTCGTCACCGCGGGGCTCGGCGGGATGGGCGGGGCGCAGCCGCTCGCCGCGACGATGAACGGCGCCGTGGCGCTCGTCGCCGAGGTGGATCCGGAGCGCATCGAGAAGCGCCTCCGCACGCGCTACCTCGACGTCCGCGAGTCGAATCCGGACCGCGCCATCGACCGCGCCCTCGAGGCGCGCGACGCGCGGCGCGCCGTCTCGATCGGCGTCGAGTGCAACGCCGTCGAGCTCCTCGACCGTCTCCTCGCGCGCTCGATCACGCCGGACGTCGTCACCGACCAGACCTCCGCGCACGACGAGCTGAGCGGCTACGTCCCGCGGGGCCCCTACGCCGAGATGCTGCGCTTGCGCGGCGACGACCCCGCCGGCTACATCGCGCGTTCGTACGCCACGATGGCCGAGCACATGCGCGCGCTGCTCGAGCTGCAGCGGCGCGGCGCCGTCGTGTTCGACTACGGCAACAACCTCCGGGGACAGGCGCAGAAGGCCGGCGTCGCCGACGCGTTCCGGATCGGCGGGTTCGTGCCGCTCTACATCCGTCCGCTGTTCTGCGAGGGAAAGGGGCCGTTCCGGTGGGCGGCGCTCTCCGGCGATCCCGAGGACATCCGCGCGACGGACCGCGCGCTCCTCGAGCTGTTTCCCGAGAACGAGGGCCTCCGACGCTGGCTCGCGCTCGCCGAGGAGCGCATCGCGTTCCAGGGCCTGCCCGCGCGGATCTGCTGGCTCGGCTATGGCGAGCGTCACCGCGCCGGTCTCCGGTTCAACGACCTCGTGCGCACCGGGGCCGTGAAGGCGCCGATCGTGATCGGGCGGGACCACCTCGACGCCGGCTCGGTCGCGTCGCCCAACCGGGAAACGGAGGGAATGCGCGACGGATCGGACGCGATCGCGGACTGGCCCATTCTGAACGCGCTGCTCAACACGGCCGCGGGCGCGACGTGGGTCTCCGTGCATCACGGCGGCGGCGTCGGCATCGGCTACTCGATTCACGCCGGGATGGTGGTCGTGGCCGACGGCACCGAGGGCGCGGCGCGCCGGCTGCGGCGGGTGCTGACCACCGATCCCGGGACGGGCGTGATGCGCCACGCCGACGCCGGGTACCCGGAGGCGATCCGGGCGGCGCGCGAGCGCGGAGTGGATCTGCCCTTCCTGGAATAGCCGGGGTGCGGCGACGTTCTTCCGCCGCCGGCTAGAGCGAGCTCCCGTGCGCCGCCCGCTTCTCCTCGTCGCGGCCCTGCTCGTGGCGCTCGCCTGCCTGCCGTGGCTCGACGGATGGGCCGTGCTCCCGGGAACCGCCACGCCGGAAGCCGCGCCGCCTCCGGAGCTCGCCCGGTCGCTCGCGTCCGTCGCGGACGACCTCGGGCGTCGCGCGGAAACGTTCGCCGCCGACGGCGAGGTCCGGCGGTCGCTCGAGGGCGGCGGCATCGCGATCCAGCGCCAGCGCCTCTTCGCGGCAGCGCGGGTCGCGATGGCGGACGCCGCGCCCGGCAGCTGGATCGCGCTCGCCGATCCCGCCGGGAACCTCCTCGCGTGGTGGGGAGTGGCGCCCACGCGCATGCCCGCGCCGCCCGCCGAGGGCGCGCTGTCGGTGCGCTGGTCGGCGACCCGCATGGAGCTCGACCGCTGGCATCGCGCGGGCTCGGACGCGTTCCCCGGCATCATCTGCGCCGCCCGGTCGCTCCCCGTCGACGCTCCGGCCTTCGGTCAGACGCTCGGCCTCGGCGCGCGGAGCCGCGAGTGGGACGCGATGGCGCCCGCGGGCGATCTTCCACTGCTGCTCGCCGACGGACATCGGCCGGTCGTCGCCGCGCGCCGCGGCGCGCCGGCCTCGGTCGACGCGAGAGCGCGCCTCGCCCTCTTCGTCGTGCTCGCCGCCGCCTGCCTGCCGCTCGTCGCGGCGGGACCGGCCTGGGTGGGCGCCGGGCTGGCCGTCCTCTTCCTCGGCACTTCGGCGCTCGCGCGCGGCGGCGGACGGACGCTGTCCGAGCCGCGAACGTGGATGCTCGCGGCCGGACCGCTCCTGCTGCCGCTCGCGCTCGCCGCGCTGGCGCGCGGCCGGGAGTCCGTCTCGGCGCGGCGCCGGCTGCCGGTCGCATACGTCCTGCTCGGGCTCGCGATCGTCCTCGCGTCCCGCGCGAGCGCGCCGGATCTCGTTCCCGGCCTGGCGGTCGCGAGCGAGACCTTCGTCGACCTCGTCGCGCTCACCGCGCTCTTCGGCGCCGCCCTCGCGCTCGGGGCCTCCGCGGGCCCCGGGCAGCGGGCCTCGTCGACGGGCCTCGCGGTCCTCGCGACCGGTGTCTTCGTCGTGCTCGCCCTTCTCGCGCCGGGCCGTGGCGCCTGGTTTCCGGTCGCGGTGGCGGCGGCGGCCGTGGTCGCCTACGAGCTCTGGCGCCGCTCGATCGCCTCCGCGGGTCCGCGCGGCGCGCTCGGTCCGTTCCGGTTGACCGCGGCGGCGGCGCTCCTCCTCGTCCTGGTGGCCGCCCCGTGCCACGCTCACGCTCGGGCGCTCGCGGCGTCGCGCACCGCGTCGGCGATCCGCCTTCCCGATCCCCAGCGGATCTCCGCCTCCGCGGTCGTCGCGCTCCGGCGCTCGATCGAGCGCGTCGAGCGCTTCGATCTCGCCCGGGACCTGCCGGCACCGTGGCCCGAGGTGGACCTGTCCGATCTCGCGTACCGGCTGTGGCGCGAGGGCGAGGAGGGCGGCGCCTCGGCCCCGCTCATCGCGTACGAGGTCTACGACGGCGTCGGCTCCCTCCGCAGCCGCTTCTCGCTGATTCCCGAGGTCGACTTCCTCTCGGCGGGGGCCGCGTCCTCGGCGCGGATCGATCGCCACGACGTCGCGATCGTCCGCCGGCGCACGAGTCTCTCGGACGGCGACTCGACCTGGGGCCACGTCGTCGTCGCGATCGCCGACTGGCCCTCGTGGGACCCGTTGCCCGCCCGGCTGGCGGTGTACCTGCGCCTCGTGGGCGGCGAGACCCTCGAGGAGAGCGCGCGGCCGGTCCTCGCCCTCTACGGTCCCGACGGGGCGCGGCGCGACGAGGGCCCGGAGCTCGAGGCGGCCGTCTTCGAGCGAGCGCGGGGATCGGGCGCGCCCGTGGCGATTCGGACCGCCTACCGCGGCGAGGAACTGCGCGGGGAGCTCCGGCCGCTGAAGGACGGGTTCCGGCTCGTCGCCGTCCCGACCCCGGAGTTCCTCGAGCGCCTCCTCGCGTCGACGCAGCTCCTCGCGCCCGCGGCGGCGCTCTACGTCTTCGGCGCGCTGATCGCGGTGTGGCGCCACGTCACGCGACGGCGTCCGCTCGCGGAGCTCTGGCCGAAGGGACTCCGCAGCTTTCGAGGCCGGCTCGTGGCGCTCTTCCTCCTGTCCGTCATGGTTCCCCTGGTCGCCGTGACGCTCTTCCTGCGCTCCTCCATCTCGACGCGTTCGCGGCAGGACACCCTCGATCACGGAACGACGGCGCTCGAGACGGCGCGGCGCGTGCTCGACGACTACCTGCCCACCGCCGAGGCAGCGCTCGGCCGGCTGGGGCTCGTGGACGACACGCTGCTGTCCTGGCTCGCCAACGCCGTCGGGTACGACCTGTCCGTCTACTCGCCCGAGGCGCGTCTCGTGGCGACCTCGCGCCGCGACCTCTACGAGGCGGGCCTCCTGCCCCGGCGCGTCCCGGGCGCGACCTATGCCGCCATCGGCCTCGGCGCCGCGCGCGAGCGGACCGACGCCCGGCTGATCGCGGGCAGCCGCTTCGAGGAGATGACGACGGAGCTCGCGTCGCTGCCCGGCGTTCCGGGCGTGACGAGCCCGGGCCTCCTCTCGCTTCTGCTCCTGCCCCAGCAGCGTCTGGCCGAGGCCGAGGCCGCGCAGCTGACCGCGGCGGTGTCCGCGTTCAGCCTGCTCGTGTTCGTGCTGTCGGCGGCGATCGCGGGCCGGCTGGCGGTGCGCGTCGCGCGCCCCGTGGCCGACCTCGTCGAGGGGACCCGGGCCGTCGCGCGGGGCGACTTCGCGCCGAAGCTCGCGGAGCCGCCGGACGAGGAGCTCAAAGAGCTCGTCCGGGCATTCCTCTTCATGTCGCGCAGCCTGGCCGAGCAGACGGAGGCGCTGTCGCGAGAGAAGGAACGCCTCGCGACCCTGCTCGCGCAGCTGACGGCGGGCGTCGTCGCCTATGCCGATGACGGCAGCGTCCTGCTCGCGAATCCCGCCGCCGCCCGTCTCGGCGGGGGGAGGCCGGACGGGCGAACGATCGCGGACGTCTTTCCCGGCGACGCCATGGCGCCACTGCGGGCATCCCTCGTGCGGCGCGGCGCCGAGAGCCAGTCCGACGAGTTCGAGCCGCGGGCGGGGGAGCGCTGGCGCGTCGTCACCGTGCCCCTGCCCCTGGGAGGCGCGGGAGCGCGCATGGCGGTCATCGAGGACGTCTCCGATCTCGTCCGGTCGAACCGCCTCGCCGCGTGGGCGGAGATGGCGCGCATGATCGCGCACGAGATCAAGAATCCGTTGACTCCCATCCGACTCTCCGTGGAACATCTGCGGGAAGTCTGGAAGCGCGGCGACCCGGGATTCGAGCGCGTCCTCGAGGAGTGCGTGGTGAACGTCCTGCGTCAGACGGAGGTCCTGCGGCACTCGGCGGCGGAGTTCGCGGATTACGCGCGGCTGCCGCGGCCGGAGATGCGGCGCCTCGACGTCGGGCGGCTCCTCCGGGAGGCGGCGGCAGCGTGGGCCGGCGCGCCGGGCGTCCGCATTTCGGTGGCCGCCGCTCCGGGGCTCGAGGCCGAGGGCTACGCGCGCCTCCTGGGCCGCGTCCTGTCGAACCTCCTCGGCAACTCGGTCGAGGCCTTCGGCGAACGGGGCTCCTCGGTCCTCCTCGCCGCGGAGCGGCGCGACCGCCGCGTCGTCGTCACCATCGACGACGATGGCCCGGGCGTCGCGCCGGAGATCCTGCCGCGGCTGTTCGAACCGTACTTCTCGGCCAAGAGCGGCGGCACGGGCCTCGGCCTCGCGATCGCCAAGAAGATCGTCGAGGAGCACGGCGGCACGATCGCGGCGGAGAACCGGATTCCCGCGGGCCTCCGCGTCCGGTTCGATCTGCCGGCGGCGGAGGCCTCGGCCTCGTGAAGCCGCTTCGTTCGCCGAGCGGGTTGGCGCTCGCCGCCGTCCTGGCCATCGCCGCCGCGTGCCGAAGCGAGGCGCCGCGCGCGGCCGCTGCCGCGCCGAAGCCGCCGAAGGGCGACGTGATCTGGCTGACGGATCCCGCCGCGACCCGCGACGCCGGGCTCGACGCCTCCCTCGAGCCGATCGGTGCGGCGGCCGTCTTCGTCGAGGCCGGGCGCCTCGGCGCGGCGGCCGGTCCCGACGCTTTCCACGGCTCGTCGCCTCCGTCGAAACCTCTGCGGGTTCCCGTCGTGCTCGTGGTCGAGCCCGACGCGTCGCTCGAGGCCGCGTGGAGCGCCGCCGCAGGACCCGACCCCGACCCGCTGGCGCGGGCCGCCGCAACCGCGCTCTCCCGCGCGGTCTCGGACGGCTCGTACGGCCGGATCATCGGCGTGCACCTCGACTTCGCGTTCACGCCGGCGGGAGCGGCGCGATACGCGGCCTTCGTGGCTGCGCTGCGGCGCGGCCTGCCCCCGGGAATCTTCGTTTCGATCTCGCTCCATTCTCTGCCGTCGTCCGAGGAGGACCGGAAGAAGGTCGCGCCGCTTCTCGGCGCGGCGGACGCTCTCCTCGCGGTCGTCTTCGGCGTCGGCGCGCGGCTCGACCCCATCGCGACCGACGCGCTCCACCGGCCGTGGTGGGCCGGCTACGACACGCGCCCGACGGGCCGCGCCCTGACGGCCGGCGCGGAGCCGCCGCCGGAGGTCCCCGAGCGCCTGATCGAGCCCCTCTCGGGCAGCCCCCGCTTCGATTTCGAGAACGACCTCTCGGTCAACGACGCCGCCATCTGGGCCTTCACGCTGACCGCCCGCTCTCCCGTCCGGCAGGACGGGCTCGTGCTGCAGCCGGGAGACCGACTCGCCTTCCGGCTGCCGGCGATCTCGGAGATGCTCTTCCAGCTCGGCTCGAACATGGCGGGCAAGCGCTGGGCCCTCGGCCGCGCGCTGCTCTTCGGCGGCGCCTCCGAGACCGAGCGCCTGTTCGAGCTCGCGGCGTTTGCGGACGTGCTGCTCGGGCGCGCGCTCGCGCCGGCGCTCGAGGCCTCCGTCGATTCGGCCGGGCGCAATGCCATCGCGGTCGAGCTCGCCAACCGCTCGGCGCACGCGTCCACGGCTTCCCGCGTGGACAACTGGGTGGAGATCGACCTCGCGCCCGCGCATCCGGCGGACGTGCAGGTCGGGGGCTTCGACCGCTACGAGGTCTACGACGCGGCGGGCCGACCGGTCACCCCGGGACGCGCGACGGTGGTGCGCCTGTTCGAGACCCTGGTCGCCCCGCACGAGACCGTGACGCCGGCGCGGATCGTCGCGAGGGGCGCCCTTCCCAAGTCCTGCTGCCGGTACCGCGTCCATGCCGTCGCAGCCGCCGGGCCGGAGGTCGCGGGCGACTGGATCGAGCCGGCGCCGCCGCCGGAGCCCGCGCGGCCGTCGAGGTCCGGTCCTAAGGCGAAGCGGGGCTGACCGGCTCGCGGCGGCGGAAGAACCCGACGAGCTTGCCGACGGGTCCCGACGCCACGAAGACGAGCACGACGGTCGCGAGCGCGAGCTCGGGCCGGTACGCGATGACCATGAAGGCGATCGCGATCGCGGGCAGGATCCAGGCCGGACGCCGCCGCTTCAGGTCGAGGTCCTTGAACGAGCGGTAGCGGATCGTCGAGATCATCAGGAACGACAGGAGAAACGTGAGCCCGAGCAGGCCCGCCATCCACATCCGGGAGACGAGGCGCTCCGGCGTCGCGAGGACGATCGTCGCCACGGTTCCGGCGGCCGCGGGGATCGGGAGCCCGACGAAGTAGCGCTTGTCGACGACGTGCGTCTGGATGTTGAACCGCGCGAGCCGCATCGAACCGCAGACGACGAAGAGGAACGAGGCCATCCATCCCAGGCGGTCGAAGTCGGCGAGTCCCCAGGAGTAGGCGAGCACGGCCGGGGCGACGCCGAACGAGACGAGGTCGGCGAGCGAGTCGTACTCCTCGCCGAACTCGGAGGTGGAGTTCGTCATCCGGGCGATACGACCGTCGAGCGCGTCGAGAACCGCCGCGGCGACGATCAGAACCGCCGCGATCTCGAACGTGCCCCGGATGGTGCACCAGATCGACAGGTAGCCGCAGAACAGGTTGCCGACCGTGAAGAGCGTCGGCAGGATGAAGAGCCCGCGGGAGAGCCGCTCGCGCGACAGGCGGGCCACGTCAGCCTCCGCGCGGCCAGCGCGCGATGCCCGTCAGCCCCGCCTTGACCTTGTCCCCGATCTTCACGAGCACCTCCGCGCCGTCCGGCACGAACAGGTCGCAACGCGAGCCGAACCGGATCATGCCGATGCGCTGTCCCCGGACGAGCGTGTCGCCGACCCGCGGGTAGAAGACGACGCGGCGCGCGAGGGCGCCGGCGATCTGCTTGAAGGTGACGGGACCGGCGGCCGTGACGAGCGTGATGCGGTTCTGCTCGTTCTCGAGCGACGCCTTGTCGTGGTACGCGACGCGCTTGGAGCCCCGGACGTACACGTAGTCGCCGAGCCGGCCGGAGACCGGCGCGCGGTTGACGTGACAGTTGAACACCGACATGAAGATCGAGAGGCGGCGCCGGGCGCCCGCGGGGGACTCCGTCGCGTCCCCGATCGACAGGACGGTGCCGTCGGCCGGCGACACGATCGTGTCCTCGCCGCCCTGGGGCCGCCGCTCGGGATCGCGGAAGAACTGCAGGAGGAAGAGCGTGGCTCCCAAGAACACGCCCGCCGCCAGCGGATGGCCCGTGAGCGCGGCCACCAGCCCGGTGGCGAGCGGTGGAAGAATGAAGGCCCAGCCCCCTCGGGCGATGGGGACCCTCAGCTGGGAAGCTCCTCTCGGCGATGGCGGGCGATCGCTTCCATGCGGTCTTTCAGAAGGAGCTTCTCCTTCTTCAGGCGCTTCTCTTCCAGTTCCTCGTCCTCGGAGAGACGGGACTTGCCGGCCAATTGATGGAGACGCTCCTCGTGATGTCGGTGCTCTTCGCGGAGGCGGAGAAACTCCGGGTCGGTCACGGCAATCGCGCTGTTCCCGTGTTCCATCGGGTCAATCCTCCTTGTGGTTGCTTTGTGCTCGGGGAAAGAGGGGGCGAGGCGAGTCACGGCCTAAGTCTAGCCGCCCGTCCGGGGTCTTTCAACCGACCCAAAGAGGCCATTTCAGCCGCCGCGGGACGAGAGCGGCAGGACGAGAACCATCGCGTCCTCGCCGTCCTGGTAATACGCGCGGCGGCGGTAAGCGTCCGTGAATCCGTAGGAACCGTAGAACGCTCGGGCCGCGCCGTTGGTGACGCGCACCTCGAGCGTGACCGAGGAGGCGCCGGCCGCGCGCGCGTGCGCGAGCGCGTCCTCGAGCAGCAGCCGCCCGTAGCCCAGCCGCCGCAGGCGCGCGTCGGTCGCAATCTTGTTGATGTGGAACTCCTCGTAGAGCGCGACCGCGAAGACATAGCCGCCGATGCGCGGCTCCGATCCGTCCTCGCTCGCGAGAACCCGGAGGTAGCGGTGCGGCTCCGCGAGCTCGCTCGCGAAGAACTCCCGCTTCCACGGAATCGGAAACGACTCCGACTCGATCCGCGCGATCTCGTCGAGGTCGAATGGCCCCGGCGCCCGGATGCGGTACGGGCGGGGCCGGGGCTCACGCAGCGCCACGCTTCTCCTCGGCGGCGCTCGGGCGCGAATAGAGCGCGGGGATGGGCCGGTCGAGCGGCACGACGCGGCCGGGATCGCGAGCCACGGCCGCGGCGAGCGCGGCGGCGAGACTCGTCGGCGGCGGGGGAGCGGCCGGTGCGACGAGCGATTCCGGCAGGGCCGCAACTCGCGAGGCGCCGGCGAAGGCCGAGGCCTCATCCGCGCGGCACCGCGACGCCGGCGCCAGGGAGCGCGCGCGCGGCCCGGTCAGGTCGAACCGCTCCGCCACGAGCTCGCCGCGTCCCGCGTCGAGAAACGCGGCGACCGACGCCGTCCCCGAACCGCGAGTGGTCTCCGCGAGCGCCTCGAGCGTGGAGACCGCCTCGAGCGGGATCCCGCGCGCCCGCGAGAGTCCCCAGGCCGTGGCGAGGCCGACGTGCACGCCGGTGAAGGAGCCGGGGCCGGCGCAGACGGCGATGCGCTCGCAGCGTTCGAGCCCGATGCCGGCGCGCCCGAGCGCGCGGCGGATCGCGGGCAGGAGCTCCTCGGAGGCGCGGCGGTCTCGGGGAAGCGCCTCCTCGAAGGCCGCGTCCGCGAGCCGGATGACGACCGAGGGACGCGGGCCGGCGGTGTCCAGAGCGAGCACGATCATCGTCGTCGGCGGGCGCCGCGAGTCCGCGCGCCCTCGGGCTATGCTAGCACTCCGTGAGCGTCCCCACCGCGCGCGTGACTCCGATGCTCCGCCAGTACTTCGAGATGAAGAGCCGCGTGCCCGACGCGATCCTCTTCTACCGGCTGGGCGACTTCTACGAGATGTTCTTCGACGACGCGAAGGAGGCCGCGCCCCTCCTCGGCATCGCGCTGACGCGCCGCCACCGCGACTCCGACATCGAGGCGCCGATGTGCGGCGTGCCGTTCCACAGCGTCGATCACCACGTCGCGCGGCTCGTCGCCGCCGGTCGGAAGGTCGCGATCTGCGACCAGGTCGAGGAGGCCCGGGGCTCGAAGGGACTCGTCCGCCGGGACATCACGCGGGTCGTCACCCCCGGCACCGTGCTCGATCCGGAGTCGCTGGTGCCGGACGCGCCCTCGTACCTCGCGGCGCTCCGCCCGGCGGAGCCGGAGTGGGGCGCGGCGTTCCTCGATCTCTCGACCGGGCGGTTCCTCGCCGGCACGATCCGCGAGGCCCGCGTCGCGGACGCGCTCGCGCTGCTCCGCCCCCGTGAAATCCTCCTGCCCGAGGGCGCGGCGGCGGCCGGCGCGACGACGCGGCGGCCGGACGCGTGGTGGGACGGGTGTCTGGCGGCGGGGACGGCGCCCGAGAGTTTCGCCCCTCCCGCGCGGGCCGCCGCCGCCGCGGCGCTCGCCTACGCCCGCGAGATGCGGCCGGGACGGCTCGACCACGTCGGGCCGCCGTCGGCGCTCGCGTTCGGTTCCCGAATGGGGCTCGACGCCTCGGCGATCGCCACGCTGGAGCTCTTCGAGTCCACCGAGGGGGCGCGCGAGCGCAGCCTCCTGGCGCTGCTCGACCGCACCCGCACGCCGCCCGGCGCCCGGGCCCTGCGGGAGACGCTCGCGCATCCGTCGCTCGATCCGCTCGAGCTCGAGGCGCGCTGGGACGCCGTCGAGGAGCTCGTGACCCGGGAGGATGCGGCGGAGGCGGTGGCCGCGGCGCTCGAACCCGTCGGCGATCTCGAACGGCGGTTCGCGCGCGTCGCCGTCGGCACCGCGGGACCGCGGGACGTGGCGGCGCTCGGCGCGGGCCTCCGGGCGGTTCCCGGCGTGCTCGCCGCCGCGGCGGACCTGAAGGCGGTGCGGCTCCGGTCGGTCTGCGAGGCCGTCCCCGACACCGCGGACTGCGTGGGGCGGATCGCCCGCACGCTCGCGGACGATCCTCCCGCCCTCGCCAACGCGGGCGCGGTCGTCCGCGAGGGCGCCGACGCCGAGCTCGACGCGCTGCGGGGCCTGCGCCGCGATGCGCAGGGCGCGCTGCTCGCGATCGAGGCCGAGGAGCGCCGCCGTTCCGGCATCGCCTCCGTGCGCGTGAAGTTCAATCGCGTCTTCGGCTACTCGCTCGAGGTCGGCGCGGCGCATCGCGAGAAGGTCCCCGCCGACTGGATCCGGAGGCAGTCGCTCGCGAACGCGGAGCGCTTCGTCACGCCCGCGCTGAAGGAGCTCGAGGAGAAGATTCTCGGCGCCGAAGACCGCATCGGCGCGATCGAGACGCGCCTCTACGGCGAGCTCCTCGCGGACCTCGCCGCGGCGGGAGACCGCGTGACGCGGACGGCGACGGCGCTCGCCGAGCTCGACGTCCAGCTCTCGCTCGCCGCGGTCGCGCGCTCCGGACGCTGGACGCGCCCGCGCCTGTCGGAGAAGCCCCGGCTGCGGATCGTCGCCGGGCGGCATCCGATCGTCGAGCGGCTCCGGCGCGAGGAGCCCTTCGTCCCGAACGACACCGACCTCGCCGAGGAACGGCGCATCCAGCTCGTGACCGGACCGAACATGGGCGGCAAGTCGACCTACCTGCGGCAGGTCGCGACCATCGTCCTCCTCGCGCAGGCCGGTTCGTTCGTGCCGGCGGACGCCCTGGAGCTGTCGCTCGTCGACCGCATCTTCACCCGGGTCGGCGCCGCCGACCACCTGTCGCGGGGCGAGTCCACGTTCATGGTCGAGATGCTCGAGTCGGCGGCGATCCTGCGCGAGGCGACCGCGCGGAGCCTCGTCGTCCTCGACGAGGTCGGGCGGGGCACGTCCACCTTCGACGGCCTCTCGATCGCCTGGGCGATGCTCGAGCACCTCCACGACGAGCGGGAGCGCGCCGGATTCGTCCTCTTCGCCACTCACTACCACGAGCTCACGGAGATCGCGCTCGTGCGCCCCGCGGTCGTCAACACGACGATGGCGGTCAAGGAAGTCGGCGGACGTGTCGTGTTCCTCCGCAAGGTGGTCCCGGGCGCGGCCGACCGCAGTTACGGGATTCACGTCGCGGAGCTCGCCGGGCTGCCCGAGGTGGTGATCGCGCGGGCGCGCGAGGTCCTCGCCAATCTCGAGCGGCAGGAGCTCGACGTCGAGGGCGCGCCCATCCTCGCGCGCAGGGAGGGAAAGAGCGCCGGCGCCGGACAGTACTTGCTCTTCTCCGGCGGCGAAGAGCTCGCGCTCGAGAAGCTCCGCGCCGTCGACCTCGACCAGTTGACGCCGATCGCCGCGCTGTCGCTGCTCGCCGCGCTCCAGGAGCGGCTCAGAGGGAAGTGACCGCGCGCCTCTTCGGGGTGGGCCTCGAGGGACCCCGCCTCTCGGCGGGGGAGCGCGAGATCCTGTCCGCCGCGCCCCCCTGGGGCGTGATCCTCTTCCGGCGCAACCTCGAGAGCCTCGCCGGGCTGGACCGCCTCGTCAGGGACCTGCGCGGCCTCGGCATCGATCATCTTCTGGTCGATCAGGAGGGAGGGCCGGTCGACCGGCTGGGAGCCCTCGTGGCGCCGGCGCCGGCGCTGCGGCGCCTCGCGGATTCGGGCGGCGCGCGCCGGGCCGGACTCGCGACCGGGGCGATGCTCGCGCGGCTCGGCTTCGACGTGGACCTCGCCCCGGTCGTGGACCGCGCGGTGCCCGGGGCCGGCTCGCTCGTGCTGGGGGAGCGCTGCGCGTCCGAGGACCCGCAGGAGGTCGTGCGGGCGGCGGGGGATTTCCTCGACGGCCTGCACGCACGCGGCGTCGGCGGATGTCTCAAGCACTTTCCGGGTCTCGGCCGCGCGACCCTCGACACGCACGCGGCGCTGCCGATCGTCCCCCGCGACCCCGTGGAGGAGATCCGGGATCTCGAGCCGTTCCGGACGTTGATGGACCGCGCGGGCGCCGTCATGGTCTCCCACGCGGCGGGGCCGGACGGAACGCCGGGGTCGCTCTCTCCCGATGTGGCCACCCGGTGGCTCCGAGGCGGGCTGCGCTTTACGGGCGCGACGTTCTCCGACGACCTCGAGATGGGGGCGCTCGCCGGGTTCGGGGATCTCCCGGATCGCTGCGTCCGCGCGAGCGCCGCGGGATGCGATCTCCTGCTGGTCTGCCGCCGGATCGAGGATTACCCGGCCTGCGTCGACGCCGTCGAGCGCCGCGTGCCCGCGACCCGGCGGGACGAAGCGGCCGCCCGGGTCGGCGCCTACGCCTCCCGCCTCGAGAGGCTCCGCGCGGCGGCCGGGCCGCCGCGCGAGACGCTCGCCGACGTGCGCGCCGAGCTCGCGGCGCTCGCGTGAGGCCGTCCGGGCTAGAAGGGCACGTCGTCGTCGTAGGTGCCGGCGCCCGCCGTCGCGGGCTCCGGCGCCTCGGCGACTTCGCGCCCTGCGCTCGCGCTCGAGCGCATCCCGTCCTCGCGGCGCCCCAGCATCACGACGTTGGAGGCCTTGACCTCCGTCTTGTAGCGCTTCTGGCCGTTCTGGTCCTCCCAGCTCCGGGTCTGGAGGCTGCCCTCGACGTAGACCTGCTTGCCCTTCTGCAGGTACTCGCCGCAGATCTGCGCGAGCTTCTCCCACGCCACGATGTCGTGCCACTCGGTGCGCTCCTGCTTGGCGCCCGAGGCGTCCTTCCATGCGGTCGTGGTCGCGAGCGAGAAGCGCGCGAGCGTGGTTCCCTGCGGCGTCGTCCGGATCTCCGGGTCCTTGCCGAGGTTTCCGATCAGGATCACTTTGTTGACGCTGGCCATGTGTTCGCCCTCCTTTCAGGTGCTGAAACCATATTCCAAATCCCGGAGGACAATTGATGTCCGGGTAGAATCGGGGAACGACATGTCGGCGAGCGACAGGGACGAGGTCCGCGGGCGCCTGGTCCGGTCGGCCTCGACGATTACGCCGCTCACCCTGCTCTCGCGCGTGACGGGCTACGTCCGCGACAAGGTGGTCGCGCTCACGCTCGGTGCCGGGATGCGGACCGACGCGTTCTTCGTCGCCTTCCGGATCCCGAACATGCTGCGCGAGATCATCGGGGAAGGCGCGATGTCCTCGGCCGTGATCCCGGTGTACACGGAGGTCTCCCACGAGCGCGGGGAAGAGGCGGCGCGCGCCTTCCTCGGCCGCGTCGCCGGAACCTTCGCGCTCATCCTGACCGGAATCACCGCCGCCGGCATCCTCGCATCGCCCTGGCTCGTCGCCCTCCTCGCGGGCCAGTTCCGGGCGGTCCCGGCGAAGTTCGCGCTCACCGTGGTCCTGAACCGCTGGATCTTCCCGTACATCCTGCTCGTTTCGCTCGCGGCCCTCTGCCAGGCCGTGCTGAACGCGCACCACCGGTTCGCGGCGCCGGCCGCGGCGCCGATCCTCATGAACGTGGCGCTCATCGTGGCCGCATGGCTCGTCGCGCCGCGGCTCGCGGAGCCGACGTACGCGCTCGCCGGGGGCGTGCTCGCGGGCGGCGTGCTCCAGATCGCCGTCCAGGTGCCGCAGCTCCGGCGCCTGAGAGCCGTCGGAAAGCCGGCGCTCGGGTGGCGGGATCCCGCGGTCCGGTCGGTCCTCGTGCTCATGTCGCCGCGGCTCCTCGCCTATGGGATCAACAGCGTCAACACGGTCGTCGCCACGCGGTTCGCCGCCGGCCTCGGCGACGCGAGCGTCTCCTACCTCTACTACGCGAATCGACTGAAGGAGCTCGTGCTCGGCGGTTTCGCCGTGTCGATCGCGACCGCGATCCTGCCGACGCTCTCGCGCCAGGCGCTGTCGCCGGACCGCGAGCCGTTCAAGGACCACCTGTCCTTCGCCCTGCGCCTGATCGCCTTCGTGACGCTGCCGGCGACCGTCGGCCTCGTCGCGCTGCAGACGCCGATCGTGCGCGTCCTCTTCGAGGGCGGGCGCTTCGGCGCGGCCGACACGCGCGCGACCGCCGGCGTGCTCGCGACGCTCTCGCTCGGCCTGTTCTTCTTCGCCGCGGTGCGCGTCGTCGTCCCCGCGTTCTATGCCTTGAAGAGCACGGCGCTGCCGGTCGCGGCCGCCCTCGCCGATGCGTCGGTCTTCGTCGCGCTGTGCGCGGCGCTGACGCCGGCGATGGGACTCCCGGGCATCGGCCTCGCAAGCTCGGCGGCCGCGGCGGTGAACGTCGGCGTGCTGCTCGTCGTGCTGCGGCGCCGCGAGGGCCGTCTGCGCGGCCGCGCGATCGCGGCGTCCGTCGCCCGGATCGCCGCCGCCTCGGCCGCGATGGGGGCGCTCCTCTGGGCCGCGCTCCGCGTCGTGCCCCTCGAGGCCTTCCGCGGATGGCGGGGCGCGGCGGTCCTCTCCGCCGTGATCATCGTGGCGACGCTCGCGTACTGGGCCGCGGCCCACTGGTTCGGCGCCCCCGAGGCGAAGGAGCTCCGGCGGCTCGCGGGACGCCGCCGGGCGCGCGCATGAGAGCCGCCGCGCGGGGATGAGGGCCGTCGTCCAGCGGGTCTCCCGCGCGGAGGTCCGCGTGGGAGGCGAGACGGTGGGACGCATCGGCCGCGGCTTCCTCGTGCTGGTGGGCGCCGAAACGGGCGACGTCCCGGCCGCGGCCGACGAGCTCGCGCGCAAGATCGCGGGGCTCCGGGTCTTCGAGGACGCGGACGGCAAGATGAACCTCGCGCTCGAGGACGTGGGCGGCGCCGTGCTCGCGGTGTCGCAGTTCACGCTCGCCGCCGACCTGTCGCGGGGGCGGCGGCCCGGCTTCAAGCGCGCGCTCCGCGGTCCGGACGCGGCGCCCCTCTACGAGCGCTTCGTCGCCGCCCTGCGCGCCGCCGGGCCGCCGGTCGAGACCGGAGTCTTCGGCGCCTCGATGGAGGTCGAGCTCGTCAACGACGGGCCGGCGACGTTTCTGCTGGAGATCCGCGCGGCGGGACCCGAGCCTAGACGATCCGGATCGGCGTCAGGCTGAAGCAGACGAGGAAGACGGCCACGCAGAGGAGCGCGACCAGCGTGCGCGCGAAGTCGAGCGGCTGATCGTCGTCTTCCACGGGAGGGTGGGCGAGGCCGGCAACGACGACGATCGCGACCGGCAGCACGAGCCAGACCGCGGAATGGGTGACGCCCGCGACGATGCAGAGCGCAAGCGCGATCCCGGACGCGATCGGCTGGCGGCGGCCGACCGCGGCGCGGAGCACGTGGCCGCCGTCGAGCTGCCCGATCGGAAGGAGGTTCAGGCACGTGACCAGGAGGCCGAACCACGCGGCCATGAACGTCGGATGCTCGTGGACCGTCGCGCTCGTGTACGGCCCCACGTGGACCCAGCGCTGCGCCCAGCGCACGAGCAGGGGATAGTCGAAGAGCACGGTGCCCTCGCCGAGCGGCGTCGTCGAGGGCTTCGGGCGCGCGACGCCGTAGAGCAGGAAGGGGATCGCGGTGAAGAAGCCGGCGAGCGGACCGGCGGCGCCCACGTCGAGAAGCTGCCTCTTGCGCCGGATCGGCTCCTTGATGCGGATGACCGCGCCGAACGTGCCGATCAGGTTCAGAAAGGGTGAGGGGATGAAGTACGGGAGCGTGGCCGCGATCCCGTAACGCCGGCACATCGCGTAGTGGCCGAGCTCGTGGATGCCGAGGATCAGGAGGAGCGGCACGGAGAACGCGAGGCCGTCGGCGAAGCGCCCGCCGAGCAGCGGGCCGCCGCCGGTCGAGAACGCGGCGCCGCCGGCGAGCGTCGTCGTCACGAACGTCGCGGCCAGAAGCGCCGCGTGGAAGAGCGGATTTTCGAGGAACCGCCAGCGAGTCCGCGGGGGAGCCACCGACGGCGGAAAAGAACCGGGGAATTCCTCCACGCTAGGACGGAAGGGAACGCCGCAGCTCCAGGAGGAGCCGCGCGAGAGAGCTCCCGAGCGCGCTCGACGCGATCTCGAGGTTGCGGTAGTCCTCCTCGGAGAGCGGCGCGCCCAGCCGGTCGGCGTAGAGGAACGCGACCAGCCGGTCCTTGATCCGCACCGGATAGACGGCGCAGCAGGCGCTCGCCTTGTCGCCGAGCAGCGCGGCGAGCTTCGGGGGCATGAGGATGCGCGAGAGCGGGCCGCGGTGCGGCGATCCCGAGAGCTTGACGAACGCGAAGATGGACGGCTCGCCCCACTGGACGCGGATGCCCGCGACCTGATCCCGGTTGAGTCCGGAGCCCTTCGCGGTCCAGCCGAGGACGGCGTCCTGCGCGGACGTCAGCAGCACTGCGCGCGGCAGGCGCGCGCACACCGTCTCGAGGGTCGATTCGGCGAGGCGGTCGCGCGCGGGCACCGAAGGCTTCTCGCGGCGGCGCGCCGCGGGCCGGGCCGCCCACATGGCGGACACGGCCGTGTCGTCCGCGTCGAGCGGCGCGGGCCGCCACATGCCCTCCGCCACTTCCTCGTCGCCGGACGCGGGGGCCGGCGTGAAGTCGGGGAGAAGATCCGGCGCATCCGCGAGCTCGCCCCCCGGCTCCTCCGCCGACAGGAACGGCGCGGCGTACCGGGTGGGCCGCGACGCCGGCGGCGTGCCCGCAACCGGAATGCGCTGCCCGCGTGTGTTGACGAAGCGTCCCTCGAACGGCGTCTCGACGGCCTCCGGCGCCTCCTTCGTGGCGCGCTGGCGATACAGACGGCGCTCCTCGTTGCGCTCGAGCTTGTGGAGCACGCCGCGGAACTCGATCGGCACGGGCCGCCCGTAGAAGAGGTGGAACGCCTGCAGCAGGCGCACCTCCGAAATCACCGCCGGTATCACGGGGCGATTCGTGACCGCCGAGACCTCGTCCACCGCCGCCAGGTTCGAGGGGTTCTTGAACGCCACGCGGACGCCGCGGCCTTCGAGCGCGTAGGGCACTGCGGCGAGGCGGACCGCCGCGCGCTCGGGGAGGAGACGCACGACCTGCGGGGGCGCCTTGAGGATCTCCGCCCACGTGACGGAGTCGCACCGGTGGATCGCCGCGAGCGCGCGAAGGAGGTTCTCCTCGTCGAGGAGGTCGCGGTCGAGCAGGATCGTGCCGAGACGGAACGGCTCGCCCGTATGGCGCTGGAACCCCAGCGCGCTCTGCACGGCCTTCTCCGACACGACGCCATCCGCCACGAGCAGTTCGCCGATGCGCGGCACGAGGCGATTCTACTTTCTTTCCGAAGGCGCGCGCCGGAGAGGGACTTCGGAGCGTGCGCGAGCGGGATGGCCGAAGCGGTGACGGAAGGACGGAACGCGTCGGCGAACCGGCCCGAAAACTCCCGGCCGCCGTTCGCGCCGTAAACGAAGAGCCTCAGGGCAGGTCGCGCAGATCCTTTCCCGGTTTGAAGCGGATCGTGTTGCCCGGCGGAATCGAGACCTCGACACCGGTCTTCGGATTGCGGCCGATACCGCGCTTGCGGCGCTTGACCTGGAACACGCCGAAGCCGCGCAGCTCGATCCGGTCGCCGGCGCCGAGCGCCGAGCGCATCGCCTCGATCACGGTCTCGACGGCCGTCGCCGCCTTGGCCCGCGGGATCTGAGCGAGATCGACCACCCGGTCCACGATGTCCGCTTTGATCATGACCTTCCTCCGGGATTGGCCCCGATTATATAACCTTCTGTTTTTTCAATCGGATGGAGGCGGCGAGCGCCGCCGCAGCGGCCCCGGCGAGCTCCCGCAGGTAGGTCAGGTCGGCCGGGCTCGCCCCCTGGGCGCCCGCGCATTCGGCGTACAGAAAAGCCACCGTCTTCTCCCGGATCCGGATCGGCTGGACCACGCACTCGGAGGGCCAGCCCCCGAGGGCGGCCGCGAGGGCTTCGTGCCGGGGCAGCGGCGGCAGCGCGCCGAGATAGAACGCCTGGCCCGTGCGCAGATTCAGGAAGACGGAGGGTTCCGTCCACGGGACATGAACGTCGCGCAGCGCCCGGATGTCGACGCGCTCCCCGGCGCCGCTCCAGCCGACCACGCCGTCCGAGCGCCCCACGAAGACCGCGCTGCGCGCGAAGCGGCGCCGCAGCGCCCGCAGCGACGCGTCGAAGACACCGTCCCGGTCGCGCGCTGCGAGCATCTCCGCGAACTCCGCCGCCGACGGCATGCCCGACGCCGGTGCGGCGTCGCGCGCCGGCGCTCCGGTCCTCCGCCACTCACCGGGGCCGGCCGCGACGCGGACGGCGGGGGCGCGGGGGACGGGAGAGGGTGCCGGAGCGGGGCGGGAGTCGGCGCCGGGCATCTCCTCCCACGGGATCGACTCGAGGTGTTCCTCCGTCCCGACGGGAGGCGGCGGGAGCCCGCCCCAGCCGACGGGCGGCAGATCCGGCGCGGCCCATGCGGGCGTCGGGGGCGTCTCGCCGGTTTCCCGAGACGGAGCGACCGGAAGCGGCGCGCCGGGCATCGGCGGAGGGACGGGGGTCGAGAAATCGGGCGGCGGCGGCAGCGGCTTGCGCACGACCGCCGGCGCGACGGGCCGCGACAGTTTCTCCGCCAGGATGGCGAAGCGGGGAGTGCGCCGTTCCCCGTACCACTTCTCGAGGGCCTGGTAGATGCGGACCTCCGGCGCGACCGCCGGCAGGATCTTCTTCCCGGTGACGAAGAAGAGCTCGTCGAGGATCCTCAGGTTCGACGGGTCGCGAAGGACGACGCGCACGAAGCCCTCGCCGATTTCGACCGGAACGGCGGAATGACGGATCGCGAACTTCGCCGGCAGCGCGGCGATCACCGGCGCCGGCACGGCGCCGAGGGCACTCCAGGAGACGTACGTGCAGCCGTGCTGCTCGGCGAGGGCCTTGCCGACGTCGTCCTCGGAAACCGATCCCTTTTCGAGCAGCAGCGTGCCGATCCGTCCGCCCGTGAAGCCCTGGACTGCGAGCGCCCGATGGACGCTCTCTTCGCTGACGGCACCGGCCCGGACCAACAGAACGCCGAGTCGCGGCATGAACGCGTTGATTATCGCGTACCCGGCTCCCAAAAGAACCGGCGAACGCGCCATGTCCTTGTCCCGATGCGGGAAAGCGCGCCGTCGGCCCGAGGTTCGCGAAGCGTCCCGCGAGGTCGCGCGCTCGGAGATGCCAGCGCCGCGTAAATCGGAAATGAACCGGCCGCCTCGGGGCTCGCGGGAATTTCCCGGGCCCGGGCCGTGCTAGATTGCGTCGGTGACGCTGTCCGGCGCGGTGCTCTTCGCCGTCCTCTCGCTCGCGAGTCCCGCCGCGCCCGGTGCGGCCGACCCGATGCTGGCCAGCCGCAAGGCTTTCCTGGCGGCTCGCATGGCCGTCGCGGACGGCCGCTACCAGGAGGCCCTCTCCCTCTATCGCCAGGTCCTGACGGTCCTGCCCAACGACGCGATCGTCCACCTCGAATACGCGCAGCTGCTGCGCGACCTGAACGTCGGCGAGGAGGCGACGCGCCAGGCCCGCGACGCCGTGCGGCTCGACCCGAAGCTCGCGGAGGCGCGCCGGCTGCTCGGCACGCTCGAGCTGGCGTCGGCGGAGAAGGACCCGACCCGGCTTCCGGCGGCGATCGTCGAGCTGTCCGCCGCGCACCGCCTCGCGCCGGCGGACGTCGGGACGTCGGTCGCGCTCGCCCGGGCGCTGCTCGCCGCCGAGCGCTCCGCGGAGGCGGCGGCGATCCTCGACGAGCTGACCGAGCTCTCGGGGCAGCCCGCCATCCAGCGCCTCACGGCCGAGGCCAAGGCGAAGAGCGGCCAGTACCACGAGGCGGAGCAGATCTACCAGAGCCTGTGGGAGGCCGATCCCGCCGACCGCGAGATCGCCGCGGCGCTCATCGACCTCTACGAGGACGAGGACAAGCTCGACGACGCGCTCGGCGTGCTGGAGAAGCTCGCGGAGCGGGATCCCGACAATGCGGCGATCTCCGAACGCATCGTGCTCGACCTGGCGCGCGCGGGCCGTTTCCCGGAGGCGGAGGAGCGCGCCCGGCAGCTCGTCGCGAAGCGGCCCGAGAATCGGGCCGGGCAGCGCCTCCTCGCCACGGTTCTCTTCGAACGCGACAACCCGGCGGAGGGCGAGAAGATTCTGCGCGCGCTCCTCGAGGCGGACCCCGACGATCCCATGACGCGCCGGGCGCTCGCCTCCGAGCTCGTGCGCGAGCGCCGCTTCGACGAGGCGAAGGCGATGTACGAGGATCTCGGCAAGCGCGCGGGCGACGATCCGCACAAGGCCGACGCCCGCCGCGCGGCCCAGGTCGAGCTCGGCTTCATCGCCTATCTGGAGCGCGACTACGCGGGGGCGCGGAAGATCCTGACGCCGCTTTCGATCGAGGACGGGCAGGTTCAGGACCGGGCGGCGCGGATCCTGCTCGCCGCGGATCGGGACGGAGACGACCTGACCGACGGGAGGGACCGGGCGAAGGCGTTCGCGGCGGCGAAACCCTCCGATCCGGAGTGGGAGGCGCAGAACGCGGAGTTCCGATACCAGCTCGGAGAGACGGCCGACGCCACCGCGGTGCTCGACCGCCTCGGGTCCTCGGGACAGCTCGACAAGATGCTCGCCGCCGCCGACTCTTACGCCCGCCTCAAGAAGTACGACGCGGCGGTCCGCATCTCGCGGCAGGCCGCGGCCAAGTACCCCGAGTCGAGCGAGGCGCTCTTCCGGCTCGGCTCGAGCCTCGAGCGGGCCGGCGACTCCGCCGCGGGCGAGAAGGTGTTCCTGCAGCTGCTCGCGATGCGCCCGAACGACGCCGCGACGCTCAACTACCTGGGATACATGTGGGCGGACCAGGGCGTCCAGCTCCAGCGCGCGCGAGAGATGCTCGAAAAGGCGGTCGCCCGGGAGCCCCGCAACGCCGCGTACCTCGACTCGCTCGGCTGGGCGTACTTCCGCCTCGGCGAGCTCCCGCAGGCGGAGAAGAAGCTGCGCGAGGCGTATCGGCGGGAGCCCGCCGATCCGACCATCGAGGAGCACATCGGCGACCTCGAGGCACGTCAGGGCAACGTCGAAGGCGCGATCCGCCACTGGGAGAAGGCGCTGGAGCTCAAGCACGAGGAGCCCGACCGCGTGCGCGAGAAGCTGCGGCGCGCCGGAGCTCCGGTCTCGCAGCGTTGACGCCCGGGCGGCTCCGACTTTTCGCCGCCGCTCTTCCGCTCGCCGTTCTCGCCGCCTGTGCGACGACCCGGCCCGCGCGGCGCTTCTCTCCCGCGAGCGACGCCGAGGCTCGGGAGGCCCTCGCCGCGTGGCGGGCTTCGCTCGAGCGCGCCGACGCGCTGCCCGCGTCCCGGCTCCTGTACGACGCCCGGATGTCCCGGGGCGGCGCGCCGGCCGTTCCCGGGACGCTCGCGGTGACCTACGATGGGCGCGCCGTGGTGACCGCCTCGCTGACCGGACCCTTCGGCGCGCGCGTCGCGGAGTACCGCGACGGGCGCTTGACCGGGGAGGATCGCGCCGCCCTCCTGATCCAGCCCCAGGCGATGCGGGCCGTGCTCGCGGGCGGCGCATGGCCCGGTGTCGCGCCGTCCGTCGTGGGCGTCGATGCCGGGCAGGCCCGGCTCGATTTCGAGCCCGGGGGAGACGCCCGCGTCAGCGTGGTGCTCGACCTCGCGACGCGGGCTCCGGTCTCGCTCGAGGTGCAGGGACCGGACGGGCACCTGTTCGTCGACTACGCCGGCGCGGCCGATCCGTGGCCCGCGCGCGTCGACGCGCGCGAGGAGACGACCGATCGCCGCGTGTCGCTCAAGCTCCTCGCCGTCGAGAACGCCGCGGGCGGGAGCGGCCGATGAGGCTCACGGCGGAGGCGCCCGCCAAGATCAACCGGGAGCTGCGGGTCGGCCGCCTCCGCCCCGACGGGCACCACGAGATCCTGTCGCGGATGGTCTCGATCGACCTCGCCGACCGCCTCACGGCCGAGCCTTCGGACGCGCTCGAATTCTCCTGCGACGATCCCGCGGTCCCCGGGGGAGAAGACAACCTCGTCGTGCGCGCCGCGAGGCGCCTCGCCGCGCGCGCCGGGGTGCGGGCCGGGGCGCGCCTCCGGCTCGAGAAACGCACGCCGATGGGGGGCGGGCTCGGCGGCGGCAGCGCCGACGCGGCGGTCGCGCTGCGGCTCCTCTCCCGGCTGTGGGACTGCGAGGAACGGGTCGGCGCCCTCGCCGCGCTGGCCGCGGAACTCGGCAGCGACGTGCCGTTCTTCCTCGCGGGCGGCGAGGCGGAAGTCTCGGGCCGCGGCGAAACCGTCCGGCCGGTGGCCGACGGACCGCCGACGCCGCTCCTGCTCCTGCTGCCTCCGTTTCCGGTTTCGACCGCCGCCGTCTATCGCGCCTACGCCGGCCGCGGCCGGCTGCCGGAGCGCCTCGAGACCGCGGGGAATGGCCGGGACCGCTATCTCGGCCCGAACGATCTGACTCCCGCCGTGCTACAAGTGGAGCCCAGGATGGAGGCCTACCTCGCATCCGCGGCGCTCGTCACCGACGACTTTGCCGTCAGCGGCTCCGGCGCGACGATCGTGCTCCGGGCCGACGCCCGGGCGCGAGAGACGCTCGCGCGGCGCCATCCGGAGGCGCGGCTCTACACCTGCACCACGCTCACCCGCGACGCCTACCAACGCCGGATCGATCCCAACGGAGGTTCCTCATGAACATCACGCAGGTCAAGGTGTTTCCGGTCAACGAGGAGAAGCTCAAGGCTTACGTCTCGATCGTCATCGACGGCTGCTTCCTGGTCTCGGACTTGAAGATCATCCAGGGCCCGAACGGGCTCTTCATTTCGATGCCGTCCAAGCGGAAGAAGAACGGCGAGTTCAAGGACGTCGCGCATCCGCTCAATCGCGAGACGCGCGAGCTGCTCGAGAAGCACGTGCTCGGCGAGTACGAGCGCGTCAAGGCGACGGCGCCTCCCATGCCGCCGCCGGCCGCG
Organism: Acidobacteriota bacterium; assembly: GCA_027307335.1. Taxonomy (GTDB): domain Bacteria; phylum Acidobacteriota; class Thermoanaerobaculia; order UBA5066; family Gp7-AA6; genus DAHUXD01. The sequence goes on along the minus strand of DAHUXD010000001.1, from coordinate 13,355 downwards.
GCCGCGGAGGGCGCGGCCGAATCGGCCGAGCTCGGGCCCACCGGAGAGTAAAATCGAGAGCGTTGGGGCGTCGCCAAACTGGTAAGGCAGCGGCCTTTGGAGCCGCCATCTGGAGGTTCGAGTCCTCCCGCCCCAGCCACGCCCCTGCGGTCGACGCGCGCGGCGTTCCCGAATAGAATCCCGGTCGCTTGACCTCTCACGCATTCAATTACGGGGACCTCAAGATCTTCTCCGGCCGCGCGCACCCGGGGCTCGCGCGCGAGATCTGCGCGTACCTCGGCATTCCGCTCGGCGAGCTGACGCTCTACAACTTCTCGGACGGCGAGGACTACTGCCAGATCGACGAGAACGTGCGGGGCGCCGACGTCTTCGTCGTGCAGCCGACGTGCTCGCCCGTCAACGACTCCATGATGGAGCTGCTGATCCTCCTCGACGCGTTCCGGCGCTCGTCGGCGTCGCGCATCACCGCCGTGATGCCGTACTTCGGCTACGCCCGCCAGGACAAGAAGGACAAGCCGCGGGTGCCGATCGCGGCGAAGCTCATGGCCGACCTCCTGACGGCTGCGGGCGCCGACCGCATCCTGACCATGGACCTCCACGCGGCCCAGATCCAGGGCTTCTTCAACATCCCGGTCGATCACCTGTTCGCGGCTCCCGTCATCCTCGACGCGATCCGCAAGATCGAGACGGAGGAGCTCGTGATCGTGTCGCCCGACGTCGGCGGGTTGACGCGCGCCCGGGCGATCGCGAAACGGCTGGACGCCGCGCTCGCGGTCATCGACAAGCGGCGCACGGGGAAGAACGAGACCGAGATCCTGAACGTCGTCGGCGAGGTGGAAGGGAAGGACGCCCTGATCCTGGACGACATCATCGACACGGCCGGGACGCTGGTCCAGGCCGAGGCGGCCCTGCGCCGCCAGGGCGCGCGCCGGACGTACGCCGCGGCCGTCCACGGCGTCTTCTCCGGCCCCGCCCTCGAGCGGATCGAGGCGTCCCGGCTCCAGACCCTGCTCGTGACCAATACGATCCCGGTCGAGGCCGCCGCGGCCAAGTGCCCCCGGATCCGGGCCCTTTCGGTCGCCCCTCTCCTGGGAGAGGCCATCCAGCGCATCCACGACGGGGCTTCCGTTTCGTCGCTTTTTGTGTAGAATCCGCCTCTTTGCGCGAACCGCGGCGAGGGAACGCCGCGTCGAGCCTGGGCCGAGCGGAGCGAGGGCCAGGCTCGAAAAGAGAACGGCGGCGAGGGAACGCCGCGTCGAGCCTGGGCCGACCCGCGGCGGGAGTACGCCGCGTCGAAACCGGGGCCGAGCGAAGCGAGGGCCCGGGTTCGAAAGAGAATAGAGCGAGGGCCGGAGTTCGAAAAGAGGTACGAAACGCATGAAAACGATCGAACTGACCGTCGAGAAGCGCTCGACGAACGGGAAGAACGAGGCCCGCCGCTCCCGCGCGGCCGGCCGCATCCCGGCCGTGGTCTACGGGGCGGGGAAGCCGAACGTCCCCATCACGGTGGACCGGAAGGCCCTTTCGGACGTCTTCCGCGAGGGCGCGGGCGAGAACACCATCTTCCTGCTGAAGCTCGGCGGCTCGGATCAGAGCCGGCACGCCATGATCCGCGAGATGCAGCGCGACCCGGTGTCGCGCCGGCCGCTCCACATCGACTTCGTGCGCGTCCTGATGGACGTGAAGATCACGCTCAAGGTTCCGATCGAGGTGGTCGGCGTCGCCAAGGGAGTGAAGACCGAGGGGGGCATCCTCGACACCGTCACCCGCGAGGTCGAGATCGAGTGCCTCCCGGGCAACATCCCCGCCGGCCTCGCCGTGGACGTGACCGAGCTCGCGATCGGCGACGCGCTGCGCATTGCGCAGATCCCGGCGCCCGAGGGCGTGCGGATCGTCGACAACCCGGAGAAGATCGTCGTTCACGTCGTGCACCCGGCTCGCGAGGAGGAGCCCGCGGCCGCCGCGGCCGAGGGTGCCGCGGAGCCGACCGAGCCCGAGGTCCTCAAGAAGGGCAAGGCCGTCGCCGAGGAGGAAGGCGGCGAGGAGAAGCCCGAGAAGAAGGAGAAGGAAAAGGAGAAGTAGCTTCTGCGCGCCATCGTCGGGCTCGGCAACCCGGGAGACGAGTACGCCGAGACCCGCCACAACGCGGGATTCCGAGTGGTGGAGGCGCTGGCGGCGGAAGAAGGGATCCGGATCCGGTCGCGCGAGTGCGCGTCCCGGGTCGGGCGGGGCAGCGTCGGGGGCATTTCGCTGCTGCTCGCGCTGCCCCAGACGTACATGAACGCCTCGGGCGAGGCGGTCTCGGCTCTTTGTCACAAGTACGGCGTCGAACCCGCGGACCTCTGCGTGGTCGTCGACGAGATCGATCTGCCGCTCGGCGCGCTGCGCCTTCGGCGGAGCGGCTCGGGCGGCACGCAGAAGGGACTCCGGTCGGTGGTTGCCCATCTCGGAACGACCGAGTTCCCGCGGCTGCGCGTCGGCATCCGCGGGGAGCGGTACTCGCGGGAGCGCGACCTCGCCGATTACGTGCTCGAGCCCGTGGCGAAGGCCGAGCGCACGGCGTACGCCGAAGCCGTCGAGAGGGCCGTGGAGGCCCTGAGAATCTGGTTGACGCAGGGGATCGACGCCGCGATGCGGCGGACGAACGAACAACCTTCCTCTCCGGACCCGAAGGATCCGGATTGACATCCATGAGGAGGAGCGATGAGGCTCTATGACATCGTCGTGCTGGTCACGCCCGACCTGAACGACGAGGACGCGACGAAGGTCGCGGCCGAATACAAGAAGGTCCTGACGGACGGCGGGGCGACCGTCGTGAAGGAAGAGCCGTGGGGCAAGCGCCGGCTCGCCTTTCCCATCCAGCGCAAGCGCGACGCCCACTACCACTACTGGCAGGTCCAGGCCGAGCCGGCCGCGGTCGCCGAGGCCGAGCGGCGCATGGGCCTCTCGGACCAGGTCCTGCGGCACCTCGCCGTCCGGGTGGACGAGGAGCTGAAGCGCAGCGCCAAGATGGCCGAGCGGCTGAAGAAGAAGGCGGCGAAACGGCCGCCGCGGCCGGCGCCCACTGCGCCCGCGCCGGAAGCCGCAGCGGCCGCGCCCGAAAGGAGCGAGTCATGAGGATGGGCGGCGGTTCGGGGCGGCCGGGGGGAGCCCGGGGAGCGGCCGGGCGCGACGGCAAGGGCGGGCCCCGCAAGAAGTTCTTCGTCCGCCGGCGCAAGGTCTGCAAGTTCTGCGCGGAGAAGCTCGAATACATCGACTGGAAGGACGTGAAGCTGCTCCAGGGCTTCATCCCCGAGCGCGGGAAGATTCTTCCTCGGCGGATCTCGGGGACCTGCGCGCTGCACCAGCGTAAGCTCCAGACGGCGATCAAGCGCGCGCGCTCGATCGCGCTCCTGCCGTACGCGACGGACTAGGGCACGGAAGCCGCTCGTAGGGGCGGGGCTCGACCCCGCCCGCGGGCGGCCGCAGGGGCCGCCTCTACGGACCATCGGCGAGAAATGAACGTGCCATTGCCGGGAGCCGAATCCGAGCCGGCGGCGCCGCCGCTTTCGCGGTACGAGATCCCGCTCGCGTCGCTGGCGGGATCGGCGGCGTTCTTCGCCGCTTTCCTGCTGCCCCTCGTCGGCGTGATCGGCGTGCCGCTCGCGGCCGTGCCGCTGGTGCGTCTCGCTCACCGGCACGGGCTCCCCGCGGCGTTCGCGGCGTGCGGGATCCTCGTCGGACTCCTGCTCGGCCTCGGCTGGGCCGGGGGAGGACTCGGCGCGGGCGTCGGCCTCGCGCTCGCCGCGCTCGCGGTCACGGCACTCCCGATCGCGTCGGTCGGGTTCCTGCGGGCCGGCGTGGACCCCTCGCGGTGCTACGTGGGCCTGTGCCTGGCCGGCGGCGCGCTGCTCGCCGCGTGCTTCGCCGCTTCCGTGAATGCGCCCGGCATGTCTCTGTCGGCCGAGGTCGGCGCGAGCTTCGACCGGATCATTCCGACGGCCGTCGACTCCTACGCCCGCTCGGGCGCCGACGCCGAATCGGTCGCGCGCATGCGCCAGACGCTCGAGGCCGCCCGCGAGTTCGCGAAGGGGTGCCTCTGGGGAATCTTCGGGGCGCTCTGGGTCGTCGGCGGGGCGGTGGCGTTCTACCTCGGGGCCCTCATGGCCCGGCCGGGACCGACGGCCGACGCGGCGCGGTTCGAGACCCTGCGGGTTCCAGCCACCGGGGCGGCGGTGTTCGTCGCCGCGGGCGCGGCCTTCGGGCTGCTCCCCGGGGAGGGCCGCCGCCTTGCGGCCAATCTGCTGCTGCCTCTGTCGGCCTTGTATTTCGTGGCGGGCCTCTCTATCATCTGCCACTTCTTTCGCAGGTGGTTCCGGGTCCGCATTCTCCGGGTCGGCCTGTACACGCTGGCGTCGTACTTTCCGATCAACCTGGGAGTCGCGCTCCTGGGCCTCTTCGACTGGTACGTGGATTTTCGCCGACGGGGCGAGGGAGTGAGAGAGAGCTCATGAAAGTGATCCTGGCCGACGACGTCCGCGGGCTCGGGCACCGCGGGGAGACCGTGACGGTCAAGCCCGGCTATGCGCGGAACTTCCTCTTCCCGCAGGGCGTGGCGTACGAGGCGACCGACGCGAACGTGCGCCGCCTTTCGGAGGAGAAGAAAAAGTACGACGAGAAGATGCTCCGCGAGAAGGCCGTCGCGAGCGAGGCCGCCTCGAAGGTCGAGGGCCTGACCGTGACGATCGCGAAGAAGGCCGGGGAAGAGGGCCAGCTCTACGGCTCGGTCACGGCGGCCGAGATCGCGGACGCCCTGGCGGCCAAGAAGGTCGAGGTCGACCGCCGGCGCATCGAGCTCGCCGAGCCCATCCGCCGCGTCGGCTCCCACACCGTCCACGTGCGGCTGCACAAGGACGTGGTCGCGACGCTGACGGTGGAAGTGCAAGCGACTCAGATCCAGTAGCGGCCCGCCACGCGGGCCGACGGAGAGAGAGGGAAAGTTCCTACCGGGTCCTCTCCCGGTAGGCCTCAGTGCTGTGAGGGTTCCGCAGGCGGAGCCGGCCCCTCCTCCGGCAGCTCGCCCTTCTTCGGCGTGTAGAAGGGCTGCTGGAGGGACCAGGGCAGCTTCGCCACCTCCCCGGAGCGGGCCGTCCACTCCTCCGTCGGCTGCGAGCCGCTGACGAACGCCTCGAGCACCGGAACGGGTGTGTCGGCCGTCGCCTTCAGACCGGTGTCGTAGTCGACCGGCACCAGCGTGACGTTCGGCGGCACGTCGAAGTCCTCCTGCGGATCGATCCGCCCGTGGTCGCGCATCCGCTCGAGGATGCGGATCCAGATCGGCAGCGCGATCCGGGCGCCCTCGGCGCCCTTTCCGATCGACTGCGTCTTCATGTCGTTGCCGACCCAGACCGCGACCGTGTAACGGGGCGTCATGCCGACGAACCACGCGTCGGTGAAGTCGTTCGTCGTCCCCGTCTTGCCGGCGATGTTCAGCTTCAGCCCGGCCCGCGTGACGGCCGGTGCCGCGGTGCCGCGAACAGTCACGCCGCGCAGGATCTGGAGGAGCTGGAAGCAGGCCTGCGGGCTCGCGACCTCGCGCGGGTCGGGGTGGCTCTGCTCGAGGACGTCGCCGTTCGCGTCCGTGAGGCGCTCGATCAGGTACGGCGTGAACGCGAGACCCTGGTTGGCGAAGACCATGTACGTCGACGCGAGCTCCTCGAGCGTGACCTCGAACGCCCCGAGCGCGAGCGAGGGATAGGCGTCGAGGTTCTGCCGCACGCCGAGGCGGTGGGCGGTCTCGATGACCCGGGACAGGCCGACCATCTCGGCGACGCGGATCGCCGGAATGTTGTACGAGTGCTCGAGCGCCTTACGGAAGGTGACGATCCCGTGGAACTTGCCGTCGTAGTTGACCGGCTTGTACGGGGGCTGGTGCGGATCGATGAAGATCGTCAGGGGGCCGTCGAAGACGGTGTCCGAGCCGGTGTAGCCCTGCTCGAGAGCCGTCAGATAGACGAACGGTTTGAACGCCGAGCCGGTCTGGCGCAGCGCCTGCGTGGCCCGGTTGAACTTGGACTTCGACCAGTCCAGCCCGCCGACCATCGCCCGCACGGCGCCGCTCGAGTTCTCGAGGATGAGCACGGCGCCCTGCTCGCGGGGCTCCTGGTCGAGCGCCGCGACGAGCGAGCCGTCCCGGGCCTTCTGGAGCGTGACGACGACGAGGTCGCCGGGCTTCAGGATCTTCGACGCCGCCGCCGCGCCGGTCCAGGCCACCGTCGCGTTCGGCATCGTCAGGAGGGTCTTGCCGATGCGGACCTCGGCGCCCGACGCCGTCGTCCTCGTCACGACCGCGATCGTCGATGCATCCTCGGCGATCGTGAGGTTCTCCCAGGACGGATCCACGTACGCGTCGAAGTTCGCCGAACCCGACTCGGCGAGATGGCGCGGCTTGTGGAAACCGTGGCGGTGCGACACCTGGCGCAGCCCCCAGCCGAGCGCCTCCTCCGACCAGGCCTGCATCTCGGGGTCGAGCGTCGACTCGACGCGCAGCCCGCGGCGATACAGGTCCTTCTCGCCGTACGTCTTCTCGAGGTACTGCCGGATCTCCTCGGAGAAGTAGGGCCCCACGATCGACTCGGGCAGGGACGGCGCGGACGGCAGGGGCTCCGCCTCCGCGGCTCGCTGCTCCGCGTCGGTGATGTACCCCTCGGCGCGCATCCGCCGCAGCGCGGTCGAGCGCCGCGCCCGGGCGAGCGCCGGGTTGCGGAAGGGCGACTGGTCCTCCGGCCGCTGCACGATGCCGGAGAGGAGCGCGGCCTGCGCCAGGTCGAGGTCCTTCACGCTCTTGCCGAAGTAGTAGCGGCTCGCGGCCTCGAAGCCGTAATTGCCGTGCCCGAGGTAGATCTCGTTGGCGTACATCGTGAGGATCTGGTCCTTCGAGTAGCGCCGCTCGATCTCGAACGACACGAGCGCCTCGTTGACCTTCCGCGAGAGCGTCTTGCGGGGGGAGAGGAAGATCGCGCGAGCGAGCTGCTGCGTCAGGGTCGAGCCGCCCTGCGCATAGCCTCCCTGCCGCATGTTCGCGACGAGCGCCGAGAACGTCCGCCGCACGTCCACGCCGCCGTGCATGAAGAAGTTCTTGTCCTCGGTGGCGACGAGCGCGTGGACGAGGACCGGCGGGATGTCCTCGCGCCGGATCAGCGTGCGGCGCTCGATCGCGTAGCGGGCGATCGTCGAGCCGTCGCGGGCGAAGATCTGGGTGACGATGTCGGGCCGGTAGTTGGCGAGCTCCGAGACCCGCGGCACGCGGATGAAGTTGGTGGCGAACGAGCCGACCACCGAGCCGAGGAACGCCACCAGGGCGAGCGGCAGAACGAGCGCGGCGGCGCGGGCGAATCCCCTCACGGCCGGATTGTGAGGCATTCGGACTTCTTATGCTATAAGCGGCCCTTCACCCGATGCCGCGTGCCACTCAACCCCGGCCTCCCCAGGAGTCCTCCTCCGGCCCCAAGCCCAGGACGTACCAGGACGCGCAGGCCCGCGCGACCGGCACCTTCCGGCTGGAGACCGACTTCCGGCCCCAGGGGGACCAGACTCAGGCGATCGAGAAGCTGGTGGACGGCCTCCGCCAGGGACGGAGCGATCAGGTCCTCCTCGGGGTGACCGGCTCCGGCAAGACGTTCACGATCGCCAAGGTCGTCGAGGCGGTGAACCGGCCGACGCTCGTCCTGTCGCACAATAAGACCCTCGCCGCCCAGCTCTACCAGGAGTTCCGGTCCTTCTTCCCGCAGAACTCGGTCGAGTACTTCGTCTCGTACTACGACTACTACCAGCCCGAGGCGTACGTGCCCCAGACCGACACGTACATCGAGAAGGAGACGTCCCGGAACGAGGAGATCGACAAGCTGCGCCTCGCCGCCTCCAAGGCGCTCTTCGAACGGCGCGACGTGATCGTCGTGGCCTCCGTCTCCTGCATCTACGGCCTCGGCGCTCCCGACTCCTACTACGACATGCTCGCCTACCTCGAGGTCGGCGACACGCAGGGGATGCCGGCCCTCCTCGCGCGGCTCGTCGCGATGCAGTACGAGCGGACCCACATGGACCTCGCGCGCGGGAGCTTCCGCGTGCGCGGCGACGTGCTCGAGATCCAGCCGGCCTACGAGGACGCCGCCGTGCGGGTCGAGTTCTTCGGCGACGAGATCGAGAGGATCACGAAGACCGACCCGCTCCGGGGCACGCCGCTGCAGCGGGTCGACCGCCTCGCGCTCTACCCGCGGACCTTTTACGCGACGCCGAAGGAGACGCTCGAGCGGGCCATCGGGACGATCCGCATCGAGCTCGACCAGCGGCTCGCGGAACTGACGCAGGCCGGCCGTCTCCTCGAGGCCCAGCGGCTGCACCAGCGCACCATGTTCGACCTCGAGATGATCAAGGAGCTCGGTTACTGCAACGGGATCGAGAACTACTCGCGCCACCTCTCGGGCCGCGCGCCGGGCGAGCCGCCGCCGACGCTCATCGACTACTTCCCGAAGGACTTCCTGCTCGTGGTCGACGAGTCGCACGTCACGCTGCCGCAGGTCCGCGGGATGTACTTCGGCGACCGGTCCCGCAAGGAGGTGCTGGTCGAGTACGGCTTCCGCCTGCCGTCCGCGCTCGACAACCGGCCCCTGACCTACGACGAGTTCCGAACCCGGCTGAACCAGGTGATCGCCGTCAGCGCGACGCCGGGGCCCGAGGAGCTCGGCCGCGCCGGCGGCGAGGTCGTGGAGCAGGTGATCCGCCCGACCGGCCTCGTCGATCCGGCGATCGAGGTGCGGCCGGTCAAGGGACAGGTCGACGACCTCCTGGCGGTCGTGCGCACCGCGGCGACCGCCGGCGAGCGCGTGCTCGTGACCACGCTGACCAAGCGGATGGCCGAGGAGCTGACCAACTACTTCACCGAGGTCGGCGTCCGCTGCCGGTACCTCCACTCCGACATCGAGGTGATGGAGCGCGTCGCGATCCTCACCGACTTCCGCCGCGGCGTCTTCGACTGCCTGATCGGCATCAACCTGCTGCGCGAGGGCCTCGACCTGCCCGAGGTCGCCGTCGTCGCGATCCTCGACGCGGACAAGGAGGGTTTCCTCCGAAGCGAGACCTCCCTCATCCAGACGGCGGGTCGCGCGGCCCGGAACCTCCGCGGCCGCGTCCTCTTCTACGCCGACGCGGTGACGGACTCCATGCGCCGCGCGATGGAGGAGACGGCGCGTCGGCGCGCGCTGCAGGAGGCGTACAACCTCGAGCACGGGATCGTGCCGGCCTCGATCGTCAAGGAGGTCAACTCGCCGCTGGTGCGGATGTCCAACCTCGACTATTACGAGGCGCCGGCCGCCGTCCGGCCGGAGCTTCCGGACGCGGAGTCGCTCCGGCGGCGGATCGCGGACCTCGAGAAGCAGATGAAGGCGGCGGCGAAGGATCTCGACTTCGAGAAGGCGGCCGAGCTGCGCGACGAGCTCCGCGGCCTGCGGGAGCTCGAGATCTTCCGGACCTAGGGGGACGGGTCCGGCTTCGCGGGCAGGGGCGTCGGCTTCGCGGGCGGCGGGAGCGGGTGCTTCAGCACGTACAGCCGCGCCGCGTCCGCCGCGAAATCGCTCGAGACGGGGGAGGCCGCGAGGCGCGGCTGGAGCGCCCCGTTCACCGCGACGCCGATCAGCGCGTTGCCGAGCTGCGCGTCCGGGAGGTTCTTCGCCGCGTCGGCGGGAAGCAGGGCGTACGGCATGTTGCAGGGATAGGCGGCGTGACAGCGCGCGAGAGGCACGAGCTGCGCCTCCGCGGGAGCCCCGGACATCGCGGCGCCGACGGCGGCCGCGAGCAGCGCGCGTCTCATATCCAGTGGCAGGCGCGGGCGAGTCCCGCGAGCACGAGCAGCAGCGCCGCGAGCGCCGCCGCCCACACCGCCGTGCGCGACCGGGTCGGCAGCGGCCGCTGCCGCGTGTAGAAGCCCGTCTGCCATCGCTCGAGCTCCCGATTGCACTTCGGACAGACCGGAGTGCCGGGCTCGACCGGGGTGTAGCAGTACGGGCACTCGTACATGGGCATGTCGGGATCATACTGCCGCGGGTCACGACGCCGTTCTCGGGTTACACTGAAGACCGTGGTCGAACGCCGCGGCCCGGAGAATCTGCCGGATTCGCCGGGCGTTTATCTCTTCCGCGGCGACAAGGGGAAGATCCTCTACGTCGGCAAGGCCCTGTCGCTCCGGAAGCGCGTGGCCTCCTACTTCAACCCCGCCGCCGGCGGCGCCAAGGAGGAGGCCCTGCGGCGCCTCCACCGCGAGGTGGAGACGATCTCGACGCGAACCGAGCTCGAGGCGCTCCTCCTCGAGAACACCCTCATCAAGAAGCACCGGCCGCGGTACAACGTCTGCCTCCGCGACGACAAGACCTATCCCTACATCAAGGTGACGACGGGGGAGCCGTGGCCCCGCGCGCTCGTGACGCGGCGGGTCGAGGACGACCGGCACTCGTATTACGGCCCGTTCTGGGGCGGCCTGGCGCGCCGCATCATGCGGATGATCACGCGCCACTTCCAGATCCGGACCTGCACCATCGAGATCGACGGCAATCTGCCGCGGCCCTGCCTCTACTACGACCTCCACGCGTGCCTCGGCCCGTGCGTGCGCGGGCTGACGACGAAGGAGGCGTACGACGGCGCGGTCGCCGACGTCGTCCTGTTCCTGGAGGGAAAGAACCGCGAGCTCGAGGCGAGCCTCACCGAGAAGATGCGCGCCGCCTCCGACGCCGAGAACTTCGAGATGGCGGCGGCGTACCGCGACGCCCTCCGCACGGTCCGCGACGTCTCCGAGCACCAGGTCGTCCAGTCGCTGAAGGGCGAGAACGTGGACGTCTTCGGCTTCTTCGAGGCCGGACAGGACGTGGCGGTGTGCGTGCTCGTGGTGCGCGGCGGCGTGCTCCAGGACCGGCGCGACTTCTTCTTCGAGAAGGCGCAGGAGCTCGACCCCGCCCCGTTCCTCGAGGCGTTCCTGCCGCAGTTCTACGACGCCAATCCGTTCCTGCCGGCGGAGATCCACCTGCCGATGACGATTCCCGGGGCCCGCCTCGTCGAGGAATACATCGCGGCCAAGCGCGGGGCGAAGGTCGCCGTCCGCGCTCCCCAGCGCGGGCCCGCGGCCGAACGGGTGAAGATGGCCGAGACGAACGCGCGCGAGCGGCACCGGGTCCGCTTCCGGCGCACCGGCGGCGAGGAGGCGGTCGCCGTCGAGCGCCTCGGGCGCGCGATCGGCCTCTCCGTGCCGCCCCGGCGGATCGAGGCCTTCGACATCTCCCACACCCAGGGCACCGACAGCGTCGCCTCCATGGTCGTCTTCGAGGAGGGCAAGCCGAAGAAGGCGGAGTACCGGCTCTTCAACATCGAGGCGCAGGGGCTCCTCGAGCCGGACGACTTTCGCAGCATGGCGGAGGTCGTGGAACGGCGGTACCGGCGGCGCAAGGAGGAGGGCGCGGACATGCCCGACCTGGTCCTCGTCGACGGCGGACGCGGCCAGCTCCAGGCGGCGCTCACGGCGCTCGACCGGCTCGGCCTCGACCTGCCGGCGGTCGGCCTCGCGAAGCGCGAGGAGGAGATCTGGGTGCCGGGGCGCCCCGATCCCGTGCGCCTGTCGCGGAAGGACCCGGCGCTCCAGCTGGTGCAGCATGCCCGGGACGAGGCCCACCGGTTCGCGATCACCCGGCACCGGGCACGGCGCGGCAAGCGGATGCGCCAGACGAGCCTCACCGAGATCCCCGGAATCGGCCCGGCGCGGGCGCGCGCGCTCCTGCGCCGGTTCGGGTCGGTGAAGGGACTGAAGGGCGCCGACCCGCGGGAGATCGAGGCGGAGGTCGGCCCCGCGACGGCGCGCGCCGTGGCGGAGTACCTGAGCGGCCATGGAGGGTCCGCGACCCCATGAGAACGGCGTTCGAACACGAAGGCGACATCCGGGGCATCGACATTCTCGCTTCGCTCGTCGCGCTGTGGCGCGAGGGCGCGAGCGGCTCGCTCCAGTTCTCGCGGCCCGGCGCGACCGCCGGGTTCGAGATCGCCGGCGGCGAGCTCCTCGCCTCGTCGTCCTCGGATCCCCGCTTCGAGACCGCAGCCATCCTGGTGCGCGCCGGCAAGCTCGACGCGCGCACGCTCGAGCGGCTCGCGGCTCCGGAGGGCGCGGACCGCGCGCTCCTCGCCCTGCAGGCCGGCGTGCTCACGCGTCGCGAGTGGCGATGGGGCGAGAAGATTCGCGGCGTCGAGATCCTCTCGGACCTCCTCACGTGGATCGAGGGCCAGTACTGGTTCCTCCGCAAGAGCGAAGACGAGCGGGACGTCTCCGAAGCGCGGCTGCCCATTCCGCGGCTGGTGCTCGAGCTGTTCCTCCGCTCGCGCGACCGCAGCCTCGTGGTGAAGCACCTGGGCGGCGCCGACGTGCCGCTGGCGCGCGCGCCGCACTTCGACGCCGAGTTCGCCACCTTCGGCCTGACCGCGGACGCCGAGTCGGTCGTCCGGCTGATCGACGGCCGGGCGAGCGCCGAGGACATCGCGCGGGAAGCCCCCGCCGAGGCGTTCGCGATCGAGAAGCTCCTGGCGGCGCTGGTGACGCTCGGTCTCGTGCATCCCGAATTCGCGGGCGAGGCCTCGACGGCCACCCGCGCGATCGCGACCCCGGCCGCCATCGAGGCCGGGCCGGAGGCCGCGCCGCCAACGGACGAACCCGCACTCGTGGACGCGGAGATCGAGGAGCGCGACGGCGAGGAGAAGGTCGAGGCCGAGCTCCCGGGGGGCGAGGAAGAGGTCGTCGAGGAGACCGAGGACGCGGCTCCGGCGTCGGAGGGTCCCTCCGAGCTCGAGGGAGAGCCGGACTGGGAAGACGTTCGGACGTCGGCCGACACGGACGCGTCGCTCGACGACGCCACCGGGGACGTGCCGCGCCCCCGCATCGAGCCCGATCTCGAGGCCGTCTCCTTCGGCAGGCCGACGGGGCTCGCCGGCGAGGCGGCCCTCGCCGGATTCGAGGACGGCCGCCACGAAGGATTCGAGGGCGCCGGACCTGGAGAAGGGGAAGGCGCGGCGCCGCCGCTGGACCCGGAGGCGGGCGTCGGCGGGACCGACCGACCCGGGCGCCGGCCCGTTTCGCCGCTGCTCTGGGTTCTCGCCGGGCTCCTCCTGACGGTCGGTCTCGTGCTCGTCTTCCGGGCCCGCAGCGCGAGAGCGCCGGGGACGGAAGCGGCGCCCGGCATGGCCCCGGCCGCATCGACGCCTCTGCCCGAGACCACGATCGCGCCCGCGCCCACGAACGCCCCGGCCGCGGAGCCGTCGCCCGCGCCCGCTCCGCCCACCGCCGCACCGACCGC
>DAHUXD010000055.1 GCA_027307335.1 Acidobacteriota bacterium | reverse complement strand
GGCGCGCCGGCCGTCCCCACCGCCGGCACCGGCCGCGGCGCGCGTCGGGCGGGCTCCGAAGCGCCGGCGCTCCCCGGGGACCCGGGCGCCCCGACGTCTCGCGGCGCCACGCTCTCGGCCGGCGCCTCGCCCTCGACTTCCTTCGAGCCGATCGCGCGATTGGTCGGGAGCTTCCGGAAGCGATCGGTGTCGAAGTAGACGTTGCTGTCGCTCATCGCCGCCACGGCGACGCTCTGCGGGTAGTTCACGAGCGAGGCGAGATAGATCAGCTCGCAGTCGACGATCAGCGGATTGCGCTTCGGGTCGCGCATGTTGGGGTCGATCCACAGCGCCTCCGCGTACTCCTTCACCGCGGACTCCGGCTGGTTGGTGTGCTCGTAGAGCCGGCCCAGGCGGAAGCGCGACTGGGGGAATCCGGGCTTCCTCTTGATCGACTTCCGATACGCCGCGATCGCGTCGTGCGTCCGGCCCTGCGTCTCGCGCACGAGGCCGAGGTTGTAAGCGGAAACGAAGTTCTTCTTGTCGAGCTTCAGCGCGATCTCGTACTGCTCCGCGGCCTCGTTCGGGAAGCGGCGCTCCGCGAGAAGGTTGCCGAAGTCGTTGCGCAGGCTGGCGTCGTCGGGGTGCGCCTCGATGCGCTTCTCCTGCTCGATGATCTTGTCGTCCAGCGGAGACCCGGGCACGAGGTACTTGCGGTAGAACGGCTCGGGGGGGGAGGTCTTCGAATCGGACGCGGCGACACCCGCAACCCCCGCGACGGCGAGCACGATCGGCAGCGACCAGCGCCGGCGCTTCACTCGCCGCTCCGCGGCTTCTTCCGGGCGACGAGCCGGACGCGCCCGTCCCGCTCCGTCACGTCGAACAGAACGTCCTCGTTGCCCAGCCGCTCCCGCACCTTGCGGCGCTCGCGCTCGAGACCCTCCAGGAATCCCTCCAGGCGGTATCCGCTCACGTCCTCTCCCCGAGATTTCTTGGCGGCCACGTACCGATCGAACAACTCCCGATCCGGATCCACCGCGGTGTCCGGAAGGGGCAGGCCGCGCCGCTCCTGTTGTACGGAGGCCGGAGCCGCCGCGTTGGGTCCGGCGGCCGAGGGGGAGCCGGCCGTCTCCCGGAAGTGCCCGTAGAGGCCGGGGCGCCGGCCGGCCTCCTTCTCTCCCTGGAGCCGGTCCCAGCGCTCGGTCAGGGAGAAGAAGCGCCCCTGGAGGGTCGCGAAGCGATACCGATCGGCCGCGGCCATGTCCTCCGAGGCGTTCAAGCGGCGCACCATCTCCTCCACGTGCCGGCGCGTGGAAATCGGCGGTTTCGCGATGGTCCCGTAGAGGAAGCCGTCATATTCCGCGTTCAGGCGTCTCAGCGCCTCCTCGAGGACCCGCAGCTCGCGGTCGAAGCTCTCGGTGATCACGCGCGGGCCGCGGGGACCGGATTCGCCGGGTTTCTCACGCTCCCCTATAGTAAAGGAAGCATGACCGCCCCGACCGCATCGGCCGCCGCGGGGCGGGCGCATCCGCCGTCGATGGACGCGCTCCTGAAGCGGGACGAGGCGCCCGCGGCGCTGGCCCGCTTCGGCCGGGAGGCCGTCAAGGAGGCCCTGCGCCGGGCCATGGCCGGCGGCGAGACGCGCGCCGAGGCTCTCTGGGAGACGGCCGGCCGGGCGCTCGAGCGCCGCTTCGCGCCGACGCTCGTGCGGGCGATCAACGCGACCGGCGTCCTCCTCCACACGAACCTCGGCCGCGCGCCGCTCTCCGCTGCGGCCCGGGCCGCGCTCGCGGAGGCGGCGGCGGGCTATGCGACGGTCGAATACGACGCCGGGAGCGGCGCCCGCGGCAAGCGGCAGGACCACGTGCGCGCGCTCGCGCGCGACCTCTTCGCCTGCGGCGACGCGCTCGCCGTCAACAACAACGCGGCGGCCGTGCTGCTCGCTCTCGCCGCGCTCGCCCGCGGGCGGGAGGTCCTCGTCTCGCGCGGAGAGCTCGTTGCGATCGGCGGCTCGTTCAAGGTTCCCGAGATCCTGGAGGCCTCCGGCGCGCGACTGCGCGAGGTGGGCACGACGAACCGCACGACGCCGGACGACTATCGCGCCGCGTTCTCGCCGGACGTCGCGCTCCTCCTCTCGGTGCATCCGTCGAACTACGAAAT
Organism: Acidobacteriota bacterium; assembly: GCA_027307335.1. GTDB lineage: Bacteria > Acidobacteriota > Thermoanaerobaculia > UBA5066 > Gp7-AA6 > DAHUXD01. The sequence goes on along the minus strand of DAHUXD010000055.1, from coordinate 19,799 downwards.
CCGCGGCTACACGCGCCGTCCCGCTCCGGCGGAGCTCGCGCGGCTCGCCCGGGACGCCGGCGTGCCGTGGCTGCACGACCAGGGCACCGGGGCCGTCGTGCCGCTCGACGCGTTCGGCGTTCCCGACGAGCCGACCGTCGCCGAGTGCCTGGACGCGGGCGCGGATCTCGTGACGTTCTCCGGGGACAAGCTCTTCTCGGGACCGCAGGCCGGACTGCTCGTCGGCCGCGCCGAGCTCGTCGCGCGCGCGGCGGCGCATCCGGTGGCTCGCGCTGTACGGCCGGACAAGCTCACGCTCGCTGCCCTCGCGGCGACGCTCGCGGAGTGGAAGACCGGAGCCTGGCGGGACTTCCCGGTCTATCGCGCCGCCGCCGCGCCGCTCGACGAGCTCGAGGCGCGGGGCGAGCGGCTGCGGCAGCGCGCCGCCGCCGGTGCGGGCGTGTCGGCGGACGTCGTGGCGTCGCTCGCCGCTTTCGGCGGGGGAACGAGTCCCGAGAAGCTCTTTCCCTCGCGCGCCCTCGCGCTCTCGAGCGCGTCCCGGTCGGCCGCGGCGATCACCGCATCCCTCCGCGAACGGCGCCCGCCGATCGTCGCGCGCGTCGAGGCCGGTCGCGTGCTGCTCGACCTGCGATCGATCGCGCCGGAGGAGGACGCCGACGTCGGCGAGGCGCTGGCGGCCCTCGCCGGGATGCGATAATCCGCGCCATGAAGCGGCGGTACCTCAAGGCGGCCGGCGCGCTCGGCCTCCTCCTGGCGCTGATGGCGGGCCGCGCCGAAGGCTGCCGCCACAAGAAGGAAACCGCGACGGCGCCACCGAAGGGGAAGATGCCCGCGCACTGGATCACCCCGCTGATGACGCCGCCACCTCCCCGGCCCACCGTGACGCTCTGGCCGGGCGTGACGCGCGCGCCGCAGCTACCGGAGTAGCTCGCTCGCTATCGTTCCGGCGTCCGGGCCGCTCTTCTCCTAGGCGTCCCCGAGGCCGTGCTCCTTCAGCTTCGCCTCGAAGCGGCGCGGGGTGAGACCCGCCTCCTCGGCCGCCGCGGAGCGGTCGCCGCGATGCTTCTCGAGGCTTCTCACGAGCCAGATCCGCTCGGCGGCCTGCGCCGCCCGTTCCCGCGCGTCCGCGAGGGTCTCGTCGCGCACCGATTCGAGGAACACGGGCTCCGGCCCGAGCCTCAGGTTCCTCTCGCCGATGACGCCGTCGTCCGCGAGGATGATCGCGCGCTCGAGGCAGTTGCGCAGCTCGCGCACGTTCCCGGGCCAGTCGTAGGCGCGCATCCGCTCGCGCGCCGGCGGCGCGAGTTGGACCGCCTTCTTCCCGAGCTCCGGCGGCAGGTGCTCGAGGTACCAGTCGAGGAGCGGGTCGATGTCCTCCGGACGCTCGCGGAGCGCCGGGATCCGGATCGGGAAGACCCGCACGCGGTAGAAGAGGTCCTCGCGGAAGAGTCCCTGCGCGACGAGCTTCTCGAGGGGCCGGTTCGAGGCCGCGACGATCCGCACGTCGACCTCGATCGGGACCGTGCCGCCGACGCGGTGGAAGGAGCGCTCCTGCAGCACGCGCAGGAGCTTGCCCTGCGTCGCCGGCGAGAGCTCGCCGATCTCGTCCAAGAACACCGTGCCCGCCTCCGCGAGCTCGAACTTCCCCATGCGGCGGCTCGCCGCGCCCGTGAACGCGCCGCGCTCGTGGCCGAAAAGCTCGCTCTCGAGGAGGGTCTCGGGGATTGCCGCGCAGTTGATGGCGACGAACGGGCCGGTGCGGCGCGCGGAAAGCGCGTGGATCGCGCGCGCGAAGAGCTCCTTGCCCGTGCCGCTCTCGCCCTCGAGGAGGACGGTCGCGTCGGTCGCCGCGACGCGTTCGGTCTCGGCGCGGACCGCGCGGATCGCGGCGGACTCCCCGACGATCGGCGGCATCGTCCGCGAGCGGGACTCCGCGAACAGCAGCGACTCGCGCGAGCGGGCGCGCCGCTCGATCGCCCGCGACACGAGGAGGCGCAGGAGGTCGGGGTCGACCGGTTTGGTGATGAAGTCCTGCGCGCCGTGCTTCATCGCCTCGACGGCCGTCTCGATCGATCCGAACGCCGTCATGACGATCACCGGCAGCGTCGGGTCCGCGGCGATCGCCGCGTCGAGCACCGCGAGCCCGTCGGCTCCGGGCAGGCGCCAGTCGGTCAGCACGAGGTCGACGCGCTCGCCGCCCTTGAGCTTCTCGACGGCCCGCGCGCCGTCGCCGATGCCGGTGACCTGGAGCCCCTCGCCCTTGAGCATCTCCTCGAGCGCGGCGCGGAGGGAGTCCTTGTCCTCGACGATCAGAATGCGGGGCATCGCTGACTACTAGGGTACAGGGTAGTCGGTCTGGCAAGGGGCCCGGCCGCACGCCGGGCCGCCGGCGAAGACGGGCCGGCCCGGCCTACTGCGGCGGCTTCGGCTGGTTGTCGGGATTCGAGGCGCCCGGGAGATAGCCCGTGTGGCTGTCGGACGGGACGTCGGTCGCGGCGTTCGCGACCGGCGCGGCGTAGAGGGTTCCCCGCCCGTACGGCGTGGGGACCGGCGCCGGCGCCTTCGCCGCGGCTTCGGCGGCCGCCGCGCCTCCCCGCGCTCCCGCGCCGCCTGCGGGGGCGGGCGGCGGCTTCGGGACCGTCCACTGCGGCTGAAACCGCAGGTTGGAGACCGTCTTCTCTCCCACGTTCAGCGTCGCGGTGAACTCGACGGTCGCGCCCGAGTCGAGAGACCCCTTCGAAAGCGTTGCATTGGTGCCGTCGATCGCCTGGCCCTTCTCGTCCATCGCCGAGATCGCGAGCTTCACGTTTTCGGCGGAGCCCTGCCCGGGGTTGCGCAGCGTGCCCTTGACGAGGATGCTCCCGCCGTTCTTCTCCCGGGAGTAGTCGGCGACCTCGACGCGCGGAGCGCCGGCCGTCTCTTCCTTCTTGTCCTTGTCTCCCCCGTCGGGATTCGAGAGGTCCAGGGGATGCGAGACGTCGGCGTCGGTGATGCGCACCTTCGCCTTCTGGCCGGTGTTGGCCGTCCGCGCGGCGTCCGCCGGGTTCGATGCGGGCGCCGGCGCCGGGGCGGCCGCCGCCGGGGCGGCGCGATTGGCCGCGGCGGTGGCGTCCCGATCGATCTCCGAGGCCGGCACCGACAGGAGGGTGCCGTCCGCGCGCGTGATGTAGGCCGTGTTGCCCCGACGCACCACCGGCTGCTTGAGCGGAATCACCGTGCCGCCCTTCAGCACGACCACGTCCGCCGCCGCGGAAAGGCAGAGCCCCGCCCCGAGTGCCGTGGCGAGGAAGAACGGAAAGCGTCGCATCACTGCTGCTCCTTCCAGTTCTGCTGAATCGTCCGGATCACACCCGGCGTGAATTGGTCGTTGAACCCCTGCTCCTGACCCGAGCCCGCGGTGTTCGAGAAGAAGGTCAGATCATGCACGCCGCCAATCGTACTCGACTGCGAGCGCGTCGCGATGCCCTGGCCGAGATCCACCCGGAAATCCGCATAGGTTCCGCTGGTTCCGTAGCCGCCCGTTCCCGTCAGGAAGAAGAAGCGGTACTGGAACGAGTTGCCGTTGGTGGCGCACGGGCTGACCGAGTCGGGCGTGAACGTCACGAGAGACAGGAAGCCCTGGGTCGAGAAGACCGTCGAGGTCGTCTTCTCGTTCAGGGACCCGTAGTCGAGCACGAAGCCCGGCGCGGGGTTGCCGCTGCCGTTCAGGCACGAGGCCGGGTTGAACGGCGTGGGACAGGGTCCGAGACCGGTCGAGGGAGTCAGGTCGCGCAGATCGCTCGGCTGCATCCCGCCGGCCGAGCGCGTGAAGGTCGTCGCGGTCTGGCCGTTGTCGATGACGTAGTAGAAGCCCTGGGTCTGGGTGTTCGGCCGCGCGAGCTCGGCGCGGTTGCCCGTGCCGAAGGCGACGCCGAGCGTCGCGGGAGACGTCGACCCGCCCAGGAAGATGAGCGCCGGGTCGTAGAAGATCGGCACCTGATTCGTGCAAGGACCCTGCCCGTTGGCCGTCCCGCAGCCGTTGAACAGCAGGAACGGCTTGTACCCCGACAGCTGGCCCGCGTTCAGGATGCCCACGTTCGCGACCGGATCGGGACGCAGGTCGACGCGCCACATGTTGCCGTTGACGTCGCCGATGTACGCGGCGTCGAGGTAGCCGTCGTCGTCGTAGTCGATGAGTCCCGCCGGCGCCGGCATCGGGGCGAACGGAACGACCGGGAAGGTGCCCGAGCCGCCGTCACCCGAGACGCCTTCGGTCGTCTTGAAGAGAAGCGCGCCCGTCTCGACGTCGATGATGTAGAACGCGCGTCCGCGCGGGAGCTTCGCCGTGACGCTGTCACCCGGCACGAAGCCCGGGTCGAAGCCGCCGCCGAAGATCGCGACGTAGCGGTCTTCGTACAGGACGGGAGGGCCCGGGTCGGTGATGATCCGGATGCGGCCGACGACCGGACGCGACCACGTCTCTCCGAGCGCGGGCGCCACGGTCGAGCACGAATCGGAGCACGACACGCCGGCGTCCGTGAACTCCCAGAGGATCTCGGGATACTTGCGGTTGGCGGCGACTCCCGCAGAACAGCTCGCTCCCGTGCCCGTGAGGCAGCCCGGTGAGGCGTCCTTGTTGCCGGCGATCTCGCCCTGGGTCGGGCCGACCGTCGTGACGATGTCGTCCGGCTGGGTGACGTCGAGCGCGAAGACGCCGGCGCCGCCCTGGCGGAGGCTCCCCACGAGGACGGTCCGCCACACGCGGTCGCCCGGCGTCGGGGTCACGCCGTCGTTGACCGGGTCGATGAAGACGTCCGCCGTGCCCATCGAGCCGTCGACGAAGTACTGCGGCAGCGGCGGGAAGTTCAGCAGGTTCGAGAACTTGTTGGCCACGATGCGCGGCGTGTACGCGAAGATCTCGCGGCCCGTGCCGAGGTCGTGCGAGGTCGGGAAGTTCGCGGCGTCGCGTCCCCAGACGCCCGCGTCGAACGCGTGCAGGAAGCCGTCGTTCGAGCCGACGAAGGACACCTTGCGGCGCTTGGCCTGGAGCTGCGCGAAGCTCAGGTAATCCGTGCCCGGACCCCCCGGCGTCAGGTTGGCCGAGAGATACGCGAAGAACTGCGGCGGCTCGAGCAGCAGCGGCTCGGAATGGAAGAGGTCGCCGAGCTTGTGCGCATAGCCCGCCGGCGGATTGCCGTCGTCATCCGTCTTGACCTGGGGCGGCGAGCCGGGCGCCGCGGGGTCGTCCTGGTAGAAGTACGAGTACTTCTGCTCCTGTCCGGTGTTCGGACCGATGGTGCCGATCGTCGCGGGTCGGATCGAGGGATCGTTCAGCACCTCGTCGCGCGTGCCGAGTGTCGTGATGCCGCCGCGCAGGAAATCGACGGTCAGCACCGCGCGCCGCTGGTTGGCGGGACTCGACGTCGGCGTCAGCCCCATGTTGATCATGAGGTCGTCGAAGCAGGCTCCCGGCGTCCCGCCACCGGCGCACGTGCCGTTGTTCGGCAGGAGGTCGGCCCGCGTCAGGGGCACTCCGGAGTTGCCTCGCGAGAAGACCATCTTGCGTCCGGGCCACACGCTGATTGCAGGCGCGCGGGCGGCGGGCTGAGCCGCGGCCGGCAGGGCGGCCGGCGCGAGGTCGGCCACCGGGTCGGTGTAGCCGAGCACGCGCGAGGCGTTCCACACGGGCTTGCGCAGCGCGGGGTTCGGATCGTCGGGGTTGCTCTCGTCGACGAACTGTCCGGGGCCCGGGCTCGGCGTGGGCGTCAGCACCACGGGAGTCGCCGTCGGACCTCCGGGCGTCGGCGTGTCGGTCGGCGCCGACGGCGCCGCCGTGACCGCGGGCAGGAAGCCGTTGGGATCCAGCTGGAAGCTCTTGAGCGAGCCGCTCCAGACCGACCAGTTCGACAGGTCGCCGTTCGGGTTCAGGTGACTCGGGATGACCGCGCCGATCTGCGCCGTGTCGCCGAGGCCGCCGGAGAACGCCGGGACCGACGGCGAGGCGAACAGGTTCGCATTGCGCTTGAAGTCGAGGATCGACTCGAGGGCGCCCTGCAGCGACGTGCGGTCGGTGGCCGCGAAGAGCTTGCCGCCGCTGTTCGTCGCGATGCAGTTGAGCGCCGGGAAGAACGACGGATCGGAGTTCAGTCCGACGACGAAGACCGGAATGCCCGTCACCCGGACGCTCGGGTCGATCGCATTCGCCGCCGCTCGGCGTCCCGGCGCGCTCTCCGGCAGCGGGACCTGGCCGAGGTCTCCGGACGGTCCGAGACCCGTGGTGCCGCCGACGCACGGATCCGACGAGCACTCGTCGTGGCCGTCCGTCACGTACACGATGATGTAGTTGCGGCAGTCGATCGCCGGGTCGGGCGCGCCGCCGGGCGGCGTCGGGAAGACGCTGTTGACGAAGTAGTTGTACGCGTCGAGCAGCATGCCCGCGATCGGCGTGCCGGTCGCGGTGATGGCAACCTCCTTGGCGTCCTCGGCGAGCGTGTACGCGCGCTCCGGAGGCGCCGCCGAGTCGTAGTTGACGATCGAGGAGCTGAATCGCAGCAGCCGCTTGATGGCGGCCTCGGGCGAGTTGCCGCCCGGGTAGTCGGTTCCGAGCCACTCGCGGCGGAACGGCACCACCGGCCAGTCCGCCGGGCTCGCCGGCGGCGCCACCGGGTAGACCGCCGGGTTCGGCACGTCCGGCGGGCCGAGGGCGTTCGGCGCCTGACCCGGGAAGCCTTTGAAGGTGTTGAAGTGCGCCATGCCGCCGCAATCCATCGAGTACGGATCGCAGCCGCCCGGCGGAATGCCGAGCGGACACGACGGCGCGGCGAACGCGTCGTTCGGGAACTGCTGGAACTGACGCGGCCGCTCCTTGTCGTAGGTGGCGGAGTAGGCGCCCTGGTTGTGACGGTTGGCCACGCTGCCGCTGTCGACCACGCCGTCCGCGTCGTTGTCCGGCGCCACCGGGCAGCCGGCGCCCGCCGTCGGGCACGAGCCCCACGGCGGATTGCCGTTCGACGAGTCGTTCGACGTGTAGATCGGGGGCAGGTTGTAGAGGTCGCCGCGGACGAACTTGACCTGGACGCTCTGGACGAGCACCAGCGTCGGATCCGGGTCGGCCTGCGGATCGTCGAAGCCGCGCATGAAGTTCGGCGAGGCCGGGATCGGGATCAGGTTCGGCGCGGCCGGGTCGCCCGACGAGATCACGCCGTTGGCGTCGAGGTCGACGAACGCGCAGAGGCGCGTCGGGTCGTACGGGCACGCGCCGCACACGAGCTGGCCGCCACCCGTGTAGCTCGCCGGGATTCCCGGGCACGGGCTCGCCGGAGGGGGCGGCGGGGGCGGAGGCGGCGCCATCGCGAAGAGACCGCGGACCGCGGGGGCCAGCCAGTTGGCGATCGCCGGGAGCAGGCTCTGCGCCGGCGCGTGGCCTTCGGGCAGGGTGGGCACGAGGGTCGGCGTGAACGTCGCCGTCGGCACCTGCGTGCCCGTCGGCGTGTTCGACGGCGTGAGCGTGCGCGTCGGCGTGTTCGTGGCCGTGTTGGTCGGCGTGTTCGTATTCGTCGGCGTCAGCGACGGCGTCCGGGTGAACGTCGGCGTGTTCGAGGGCACCGGCGTGTTCGACGGCACCGGGGTGTTGGTCGCCGTGCGGGTCGCCGTTCTCGTCGCCGTGTTCGTCGCCGTGTTGGTCGGCGTGTTCGTGCGCGTGCTCGTCGCCGTGTTGGTCGGCGTGTTCGTGTTCGTCGCGGTGTTCGACGGCGTGAACGTATTCGTCGGCGTATTCGTGCGCGTGTTCGTCGCCGTGTTCGACGGCGTGAACGTGCGCGTGAACGTGTTCGTCGCGGTGAACGTGCTCGTGCGCGACGGCGTCAGCGTGCTCGTCGGCGTGTTCGACGCGGTGAACGTCCGCGTCGGCGTGTTCGTGCGCGTCGGCGTGAACGTGTTCGTCGGCGTGAACGACGGCGTGAACGTGCGCGTGGCCGTGAACGTGTTGGTGCGCGTCGGGGTGTTCGACGGCGTCAGCGTACTCGTCGCCGTGAACGTCTGAGTCGGGGTGAAGGTCCGCGTCGCCGTGTTCGTGTTCGTCGGCGTGCTGGTGCGCGTGAACGTCTGCGTCGCCGTGAACGTGCTCGTCGGCGTGAACGTGTTCGTCCGCGACGGGGTCATCGTCGAGGTGAACGTCTGAGTCGGCGTGAACGTGCGGGTCGACGTGGCGGTGTTGGTTGGCGTGTTCGTGCTCGTGGACGTGTTCGTCGGCGTGAACGTGTTCGTCCGGGTCGGCGTGTTGGTCGCGGTCGCCGTGTTGGTCGGCGTCAGCGTCCTGGTCGCGGTCGCGGTGTTCGTCGGCGTGTTCGAGGCCGTGAACGTCGGGATCGGCGTGAACGTCCTCGTCGGCGTCGCGGTGTTCGGCGGCGTGCTGGTCGGGGTGCGGGTCTGCGTCGCCGTGCGCGTCGCGGTCGGCGTGTTGGTCTGCGTCGGGGTCTGCGTGATGGTCGGCGTGAACGACGGCGTCGGCGTCGGTGCGGCCGGCGGACCGTATTCGTCGATCTGCACGACGACGAAGGGATCGGAGTAGTTGCCGGACACGATCTGGAGGCGGAGCTCGTAGCCGGGCTTGCCGGGACTCCGGTAGACCACGAGACCCTCGTTCAGACCGTGCGGTCCGAAGGCGCCGCGCCAGATGCCCGGGTTCGGGCCCGGGTACGGGAAGCGCGTGTCGGGGACCGCCGGATTGATGAGGTAGGGCGGCAGGTCGGGCTGGCCGGGCGTTCCGTACATGTGGGGCACCTTGTGGCCCATCTGGAGGAACCGCCCCTGCTGCACGTCGGGGTAGTTGGACGAGGGGAAGATCGAGCTGATCGCTCCGCCGAGCGGATAGAGAGAGTCCGCGAAGTACATCCACTCGAGACCGCCGTTCTCGAGCGCCTGGCCGGCGAGGGTTGCGCCGCCGATCGGATAGCCGACGGGCGGCTGGCCGCGCGAGGAGTCGCCGACGCTGTTGTCGGCCGCGCCGAACGTCTGGTACGGGTTGCGGTAAGTCGCGAACGCCCAGTTGACGCCCGCCGTGTTCGTCAGGACCTGCCGGAGCACGCTCTTGGCGATGGCGAACTTCGAGCCGGCGGCCACGACCGTGCCCTCCGGATAGATGAAGTCGTCCATGAACGCCGGCAGCCGGTACACGTCCGAGAAGTCGTTGATCATCGAGGTCGAGCTGTCGAGGATCAGGAGCACGTTCGTGTTGGCACCCGAGTTCGCCTGGAGCAGCTGCCGGTCGTCCGGCCGCGCCGGAGACGCCATCAGGAACAGCAACACGAAGGTGGTCGCCGCGCGATGTCGCGCGACGAAGCCCACGAGTCCCCGGGAGGTCGGATGGCGTCTCATGGTGGTTCTCCTCAGAAAGGCAACCGTCCGGGAAGAGGCCCGGCCTCGACGTCGGCGACGAGGGCCTTGGAGTACTGGAGGAACGCGTCGTTCTGGGCGCCCGTCGCCCGCATTTCGAAGCCGTAGTAGTACTGGGCCTCGTCGCCGGGCGCGTTGCCCTTGCAGCCGAAGCACAGCCGGCGGGAGATGCGGCCGGGCGTGGTCACCCGCACCTGGATGTCGTCGGTCCCGAAGAATCCGGTGCCGGTCACGAAGCGATGGCTCGGCATCAGGAACAGCACGCTGCCGTCGAAGAGCGGCGCGGCCTTCGTGCCGAACTCGGGCCGCTGCAGGAAGGTCGGCAGCGCCACGTTCAACTGGGTCGTGCCCCAGCGCACTCCGGCGTCCGAGGAGTAGAAGCCGCGGTTGACCGACCACTCGTTGGCGGCGATGCGCGTCTCGGTCGAGGTGATCAGCATCAGGGCGATGCCGATGACGGTCAGGATCGCGAGGACGAGGATCGCGACCACCAGGGCCGCGCCCCGCTCCCTCTCTCTTTTCGCCGCGAGCGACTTGGGCTTCATGGTCATCCCTGGTAGGCGTAGTTGCGGAGGTTGATCTTCAGCGTCTGGATCCGGCGGCGGAAGTTGCCCGTGACCGGCGTCGCCGTGGAGTTCATCGTCTTGTAGCCCTGCGCGGCGGGACCGCGGTACGTCGGGTCGGAATCCCGCGCCTTGGCGAGGAGCGAGATCATGACGGCGTGCAGCCGCGGGCAGTGGATCGCGAGCGGGTTGCCGGAATGGCTCGGGTTGAAGGGGTTCTGCTCCTGGAACTGCGAGTCGACCGGGGGGCCTTCGCCGACCGCGTTCGGGTACCACTCGTCGCAACCGGCGGTCGTCGAGAAGTTCGGGTCGGGGTCGTTCGCGTTGATCGCGCAGCCGCCCGTGGTCAGACGGGTGACCGCGCTGTCCCCGTTGCCGTCGATGCCGTAGGCGACCTGCATGTCCTCGACGTCATCCGCGAGGCGCGAGACGTCGAACGCGTTGCCGCGGCGAACGCCCTGCGCCAGGTACGGGTGGATCCCGTTCGTGTCGGCCGGATCCGTCGTGATGAAGAAGACGACGTCGTCGAGGATTCCGGCCCGCTTCAGGACGGAGATCGGCGTCGCGGAGATCGAGCCCGGGTCCGACGGGAGCTCCGTGTTGATCCGCGGTCCGATCGTGCCTCCGAAGTCGACGTTGCCGAAGGTGTTGCCGCCGGCGAGGTTCGTCGGGTTGGTGATGAGCCCCACGTTGTAGGGCGCCTGCGGGTAGCGCTGGAGGCCGATCGGCGGACCGACGTCGCCGCAGGCGTGGAGCTCGTTCTTGCCGTCCTGGACGATCACCAGCATGGGGAGCGTCGCGCTCGCGCCCTGCGTGTAGGCGTCGATCGCGGCGAACTGCGGCCGCGTCGCCGCGTCGTTGTTCTCGTGCTCGCCGATGAGCGGGTTGCCGATGATCGGCAGGGCGTTCAGCGGCACGCTGCCGATGCACGGGGCGCAGCCGGACTGCTCGTCGAACGCGATGAGCGGCGAGAAGAGGACGCCGCGGACCTCGATCATGTCGGTGCCGGTGCGGACCGGCCAGTTGTACCCGTGAACGTCGGTGACGGTCATCCCGGCGACGTTGTCGTACGAGGCGCCGTTCGGGAGAATCCCGGGAAGGGCGATGTCCGCGTGGTTCAGGACCGCCTCGGTCACGTAGAGGCCGCCGACGCCCGCCATGCGGATCGCCCGGGTCATCTGGTAGATGCCGTAACGCACCGATCCCTGGGCGTCGGCGACGTCGGTCTCGTTCTTGTTGATGCGGGCACTCGCGTCGAAGACGGCGAGGAGCCCGACCATCGCGATCATCAGGAGCAGGGTCACGACGATCATCTCGACGAGCGTGAAGCCGCTCTCGGAAGAGCGCCGGACGCGGGGGGAGTGCGGGTGCGTCATCTCAGTTCACGTTGTTGGCGGGGTCGGGGTTCTTCAGGAACCCGGTGACCTGCGCCGTCCTCTGTCCGATGCCGAGGCCGGTGCCGCCGTTGTTCGAGGTGACGGTCACGTCGATCCGCTTGAACTCGTAGGTCACGCCCGCGCCGACGTCGGTGAGCGTGTAGGGCGTGCCGGAGGCTCCCGCGGTCGAACGGTAGTGCGCGACGGTGTAGGTCCGCTGGATCGGGTTGACGATCGTCGAGGGCAGCGTGCCGGTCGTCGGGTCCGGCAGGAAGGGCGCCAGATCGTTGGCATGGGCGCCGACGGTGAGCTGCGGATCGGTCACCGGGAGGTTCATGAGCTGCTCGAGGCGGTCGCGGGCGAGATTGTGGATGCTCGTGTATTCGTTGGCGGCGTAGTTCGAGCGCACGCTCGCGATGAAGAGCGGCGCGATGCCGAGGAGCACGATGCCGAGGAGCGCCACGGCGATCAGCATCTCGACGAGCGTCAGGCCGGCTTCCCGGCGGCGGTTCGGCTTCATGCTCAGTACCAGTCCTTCGGAGTGACGACGACGACGCGGCCGTTCGGCCACGCCTGGACATGGATCTCGTTCGGGGTCGGGACCCCGACGGGGCCGCGCAGCACGTACTCGTAGCAGCCTGGCGTCGGATTCGGCGTCGGCATGGCCAGCCGCCCGTCGCCGCCGAACGAGACGATGCCGCCCGCGATGCTGGGCGTCGCGTACAGAAACGCGGACTTCGAGGGCAGGCCGATTTGCGCCGGTACGAGCGTCGGATTCGGCGTGGGAACCGGCGGCTCGACCGTCTCGAGCACGACCGGCGGCCCCGGCGTGACGAAGATGTTGACCGCCTGGTTGCGCTTGACCGCCTTGATGCGCGCGGCCATGAGCGTGGTCTGGACTTCGCTCGCGGCGCTCTTCAGCTGGGACCGCTGCCCGATCTTGATGAGCCAGGGCAGTCCGACGAGCGCGGCAAGCGCGATGAGCGCGAGCACGACGAGCAGCTCGACGAGCGTGAAGCCTTCCGACCGATGCATAGACTGTGTGCGAGGCATTGGCGGGGCTGTTATGAGCGATTCTTGTGCCCGGCTAAACGCCGCCCACCAACCGCCTTGTTTTCAATTGGATCCATGTCACAGGAGGGTCTTGGGATCGGGCCGCTGGGCCGTATTTCGTTACCTTCGGTAACAGCGCCCGGCTCGATCCGGGACGGCCCTGGTGTCCGGATCGGTGACCGAGAGGTCTCTCTTGCGAAGGCGCGTTCGTCAGCCCAAACTCTCTTTCAGAGACTGACCTCAGTGTGGCCTAGCAGACGCCGGGCGCCCGGACCCGCGGCGCTCCTCGAGAGGCTCCGTGCGCGCGCCTGGAAGACGGACGCGGAGCGCGAGGAGCTTCTCAAGGGAATCGCTTCCGCCGCGGACCTCGCGGCGGAGGACGTCGGATGGCTCGCGGTCGAATCGGACGTCGCGCTCCGGCAGGCGGGGCTCGCGCTTCTCAAGCGTTTCCGCTGGGAGCAATCCTCCGCCTCGCTCTTCCCGTTCCTCGGCTCGAAGACGGAGCCGGTCCGCCGCCAGGCGATGCAGGCGCTCGAGACCCTCGCGGGCCCCGGCTTCGGCGACCGCCTGCAGGAGCTCCTCTCGCACGCCGATCCGTTCGTCGTCCACGCGGCGCTCGACCACCTCCGCAAGAACCCGAACGAGCGGGCGCTCCCGTGGATCGCGCACGCCGTCGCCTCGGGACCGACGCCGGCGCTCCGCAAGAAGGCGTTCTCGATCGTCGAGGCGACATCCTCGCCCCGGGCCGCCGCGATCGCGCTTCAGGCCTTGGACGACGACGAGGAGGAGCTCCGCTTCCGCGCGATCCAGGTCCTCGCCCGATATCCGGACGAGGCGCACATCGGGCCGCTGCTCGCCCACTGCCGCAACGACTCGCGCCGCGTGCAGGACACGGCGATCGCCGCGCTCTCCCCCCTCCTCGCCCGCGCGCAGGCGCGCCACGACGAGGTCCTTCCCCTCCTCGCCGACGCCAACCCGAAGGTCCGGCAGCTCGCCTCGCGGATCATCGCCACGCAGGACCCGAACGCGATCGCCGACGCCTTCCTGAGGACGTTCCGCACGACCTACGGGCCGGCGAAGGACCGCGCCGTCGACGCCCTGCGCGAGCTCGGGCCGGAGTTCATCCGCGCGTTCCTCGAGCGCGACCAGAGCGGCGACGCGGCCGAGGTGGCGCTGGCCGTCTCGATCGCCGTCACGATCCGCTCGCCCGAGGCGGTGCCGCACTGCGTCCGGTTCCTGTCTTCGGACGACTGGTGGCTGCGGGACCGCGCCGCCCTCGCTCTCGCGGAGATCCGGGACGAATCGGCGCTGCCGCACATCTTCCAGATGCTCCAGAACCCGGAGTCGAGCCTCTCGGCGGCCGCCGCGCTCGGAGCATGGGCCACTCCCAAGGCGCTCCCGGCGCTGCTCGAGACCTACAAGAAGGCCGACGGCTCGAAGGACCTCCGCCTCGAGATCCTCGACGCGTTCTCGCGCATCGAGGATCCACGCATCGCACCGCTCCTCCAGAAGATCGGCCAGGTCGATCCCGACCCCCTCGTGCGGGACAAGGCGGTCCGGCTCTCGGCGGCCCGGACCGGCACGGCCGTCGCGCCCGGGACCGGCAAGACCTTCGAGCCGTTCGACTTCGCTGCGGGGGTCAAGCCGGGACTCCGCGAGCTGTTGCGCCACGCGCGCGCGGTCGACGCCTCCGACCTCCACCTCTCGACCGGCACGGTGCCCCAGCTGCGCGTGCACGGCCGGCTCGGGCCGCTGCCGCTGCCCCCGTCGAGCGCCGCGGACATCGAGGCCTGGCTCGCACCGATGCTCGGCGACGGTCGCCGGGAGCAGCTCGGCGAGCGCCGCCAGCTCGACTTCTGCCACAAGGACCCGGAGCTCGGCCGCTTCCGCAGCAACGTCTTCCATCAGCGCAAGGGCGCGGCCGCGGTCCTGCGCCTCGTGCCGTTCGAGATCCCGAACCTGACGGACATCGGGCTGCCGGAGAGCCTCTGGGAGGTCACGACCTACTCGCAGGGCCTCGTGCTCGTGACCGGTCCCGCGGGCTGCGGCAAGACGACGACGCTCGCCGCCCTCGTCGATCGCATCAACGAAACGCAGCGCGGCCACATCATCACCGTCGAGGATCCGATCGAGTACGTGCACCCGAGCAAGGAGTCCCTCGTCAACCAGCGCGAGATCCCGTCGCACTCGTCGTCGTTCGCGAAGGCGCTGCGGCAGTCGCTGCGTGAGGACCCCGACGTCATCCTCGTCGGCGAGATGCGCGACCTCGAGACGATCTCGCTCGCGATCACCGCGTCGGAGACCGGCCACCTCGTGCTCGCGACGCTGCACACGACGACGGCGCCCTCGACGGTCGATCGCATCATCAACGCGTTCCCGCCCGACCAGCAGGGACAGATCCGCATGATGGTCGCGGACTCGCTGAAGGCGGTCGTCTCGCAGTCGCTCCTGCCCCGGCGCGACGGGAGCGGCCGCGTCGCCGCCTTCGAGGTCCTCCGCAACACCCCGAACGTCGCGGGCCTGATCCGGGATGCGAAGACGTTCCAGATCCCGTCGGCGATTCAGACCGGCGCGGGCGCGGGCATGATTCTGATGGACGGCGCGCTGCTCGAGCTCGTCCAGAACGGCACGATCGAGCCGCGCGTCGCGTACGATCGCGCGCTGCGCAAGGAGGCGTTCGAGCCGTTCCTCGCGGTCGAGGAAGGGGGCGCCGCGTGAGCGCCGAGATGGGGTCGGACCTCCCCCAGAGTGACCTTCGATCGCCGGATTCACCTTCGAGAGACCTGACCCCGTCCCCGGGCGCCGGCAACCGGATTGACCGCTTCCTCGGGATCCTGCCGAAGCGCGGGGGGTCGGACCTGCACCTGTCCGTCGGCGGGCCGCCGATCGTTCGCATCGACGGCGAGCTCGAGCGGATGCGATACCGCGCCCTGACCGAGGAGGACTTCTACAACCTCCTGGCGCCCGTGACGCCGCCCTCCCTCTGGGAGGCCTTCCAGGCGAGCGGCGACGTGGACTTCGCGTATCAGATGGGCGAGCAAGCCCGCTTTCGCGTCAACCTCCTGCGGCAGGAGCGCGGCTCGGCCGCGGTACTCCGGCTCATCCCGCAACGCATCCCGACCGCCGAGGACCTGAACCTTCCCGCCGCGGTCGCCGCTCTCTACGCGACGCCGCGGGGGCTCGTCCTCGTGACCGGACCGACCGGCAGCGGCAAGTCGACGACGCTCGCCGCCGTCCTCGACCGCGTGAACAAGCGGCTGGCGCACCACGTCGTGACGATCGAGGACCCGATCGAGTTCGTGCACACGAACGACAAGTCGATCTTCACGCAGCGCGAGATCGGGCCCGACGTCCCGAGCTTCGCCGAGGGGGTCAAGGCGGCCATCCGCGAGGACCCCGACTGCCTGCTCGTCGGCGAGATGCGCGACCTCGAGACGATGCGCATGGCCCTGACCGCGGCGGAGACGGGCCTGCTCGTGTTCGCCACCGTGCACACGAACTCGGCGGCGAAGGCGGTCGACCGCATCATCGACGCGTTCCCCGCGGCCGAGCAGGAGCAGGTGCGGGTCGTGCTCGCGGAGACGCTGCGCGGCGTCGTCGCGCAGCAACTGCTGAAGAAGAAAGGCGGCGGCCGCGTCGCCGCCCACGAGGTGCTGCTCGGCTCGGCCGCGCTGTCGAACGCGATCCGCGAGGGCAAGACGGCGCTCATCAACAACATGATCGCGACCGGCAAGAGCCGCGGGATGATCTCGATGGACCAGACCCTCACGGAGCTCGTCCGCAACGACGTCGTCGAGCCCGGCGAGGCGTTCGAACGGGCGCTCGACAAGGAGTCGTTCAAGGGGATTCTGGCGGGGCTGAAGAAGGGGGCCGGCGCCTAGTCTCCCCCTCACCCCTACGCCCCTCTCCGCCGGGGAGAGGGGAACGCCTTCAAGTGGGCAATCTCAGGGTGAACACCGCGCCCCCTCCGGGCCGGTCCGTCACGTCGACGGTCCCGCCATGGAGCGCCGCGATGCGCGCGACGATCGCGAGGCCGAATCCGGAGCCGCCGGGCTTCGACGAGTAGAAGGGAAGGAAGATCCGCTCGCGCGCGGCGGCGTCGACCCCCGGGCCGCGATCGCCGACCGACAGCGTGGCCTGTCCCGCGCCGCCCCCTCCCGCGAGCTCGATCGCGTCGGGCGCCGCGCGGCGCTCCTCCGGCGTCGCCTCGACGGCATTGCGGAGCAGGTTGACGAGCGCCCGCCTCAGGAGCACCGCCGACCCGCCCACGTCGTGGAAGTCGCCCGAGCGGCGGACGGCGAGGCCGGGGTACGCGCGCTCCGTCTCGGCGGCCGCCGCCTCCGCCACTTCGCCGAGGTCCGTCGGCTCGGGCGCGAAGCCCTCCGGGCGGGCGAAGAGCAGGAAGTCGCTCGTGACCCGGCTCATCTCCTGCGCCTCCTGCCGGATCGCGCGAACGTACTCCGCGGAGCGGGCCGGGTCCGTCGAGCGGAGCGCGAGGTCGGCGAAGCCGTCGATCGCCGCGGCGGCGTTGCGGAACTCGTGCGCCGCGCCGGCCGAAACCTGCCCCAGGTCGGCGAGGTGGCGGGCGAGTGCCACGCGGCCCTCGAGCTCGCGGATCTCGGAGAGGTCCGAGAAGAGCGCCACCGCGCCGAGGAACCGGCCGTCCGCGCCTTCGGCGGGCGTCGCGGTGACGCCGAGGACGCGCTCCTCGCCGCCCTGCCTCCAGCGCACCTCGCGCCGGCCCGCGATCGCGCGGCGCAGCAGGACCTGCTCGACGAGGGCCCGGAAATCCGGCGCCTCGGCGAGCGCGCGGTCGTACGGCTCGCCCCGGACCTCGCGCGCGAGCTTCAGGATCTCGCGGCCCGCCTCGTTCAACTCGAGGACCCGGCCGTCCGGATCGACCGAGAGGAGCCCGGTCGGCAGGTTCTTCGAGAGGGTGCGGGCGGCCATCTCGAGGTCGTCCGCGCGCTCCTTCTCGCGCCGCGCGAGGCGCTCGAGCTCGCGCTCCTTCTCGCGCAGAGCGGCGATCGTGGCCTCGAAGCGGGCTGCGACGAACTCGCGCTCGTCGCCGGTCACGCGGCCGGGCGCGGGCGCGTCGCCCGCCGCGGCGAGCAGCCGCTCGTACGGCGAGAGCAGCGACCGCAGGTAGAAGGCGGCGAGCACGGCGAGCGCGACGCCCGCCACCGGGATGAACACCGACAGGCGGCGCGCGTAGACGCGGAGGGCCCCGCCCGCGCCCGGGTCGAGCGCGAGGACGAAGAAACGCTTCTCGGTCGCGAAGGTCGAGAGCAGGAGCGGCGGCGTCGAGCGCCACGCGTGGGCGAGGCGTCCCGGCGCGGGCCGGTCGCCGGGCAGCTCCGCGGGCGCCTCGGCGGGGCCGGGAGCGACGCTCCGGAGCCTCCGCCCGCCGGCGTCGTACAGCGCCACGTAGGCCACGTCCGGCTCGACCGCGGCGCGATCGAGGGTTTCCTCGCCCGCCTCGGCGCGGCCGCTCGAAAGCGCGACCCGCCGCAGGATCTCCGCGGCGCGGCGCTCCGCCTCGTCGGTGCCCCACGTGACCGCGGAGCGCAGGAAGACGAGAGTGAGGAGGTTCAGGAAAAGGATCAGGAGCAGCGCGACCCAGAGAAAGAGCCTCGACTCGCGCCGGAAGGAGCGTGGGACCTCGGCGTCGGGGGCGCCCGCGCGACTCACGGCCACAGCGCCCGGTAGCGCGCCACGAGCGGCGCCGCGAAGAACCAGGCGCCGATCGCGCCGAGCGCGAGGAACGGTCCGAACCGGAGCCGCATCTTCCGATCACCGCCGCGCGCGAGCATCCACCCGAGCCCGACGACCGAGCCCGCGAGCGAGGCCGCCATGATCGTGACGATCATCCCGCCGGGACCGAGCAGCGCGCCGACCATGCCGAGCATCTTGACGTCGCCGAGCCCCATGCCCTCCTGTCCCGCGATCTTCTCGTAGAGGAACGCGAGCAGGAACAGGCCGCCCGCGCCGAGGGCCGCGCCGAGGATGGCGGAGAGCGGCGTGCGCCGCACGGAGCCGAACGAGAGTGCGATCCCGATCGCGATGCCGGGGAGAGTGATCGCGTCCGGCAGGATCTCGAAATCGAGATCGATCAGGAAGAGCGCGAGCCCCGCCGAGCAGAGAAACGCGCCCGTCGCGAAGTCGGACCAGGTCGGCGCGGCGCGGAAGACCAGCGCCCAGAGGACGGCGTTGCCGAGCTCGAGCGCCGGATACCGCGCCGGGATCCGCGCCCGGCACGATCGGCAGCGGCCGAGGAGCCACATCCACGAGAGGACCGGAACGTTGTCGTGCCACGCGATCGGCGTGCCGCACGACGGACACCGCGAGCCGGGCCGCACGAGCGACTCGTCGCGCGGCAGGCGATACGCCACCACGTTCAGGAAGCTGCCGACGAGGAGCCCGACGAGCGCCGCGACGGCGAGGCCGAAGGTTCCGAGCTCCGCCCAGGGCGGCGGGCTCATGCGGCGCGCCGCCGGATGACCGGCTCCCCCGCATACGCCAGCGCGGCGAGCGTCGCGACGGCCAGACACGAGAGGCCGATTCCCGCGTAGACGGACAGCGGCCGGTAACGGAAGACGACCCGGTGCGCGCCCGGCGGCAGCGCGACCGCGCGGAAGTAGCCGTCGGCCCGAAGCAGCGGAAGCCGCCGCCCGTTCTCCTCGGCGATCCAGCCGGGATAGAAGAGGTCGGCGAGCACGAGCAGTCCTCCCTCGCTCGCCGTCACCTCCGCGACGACGCGCTCGGGGCGGTCCTCCGCGAGGCGCGCGAGGAGCATCGGCGTCCCCGAACCGCTCCCCGGGTCCGGCACCGGACGCCGGTCGAGCACCACGGCGCGCGTCAGGTCCACGTCGCCCGTCGCGATCCGCGCCCAGGCGCGATCGGCGTCGGCGTCCACGACGTACCCGCGCACCCACGAGAGGCGCGGCAGGTAGGGAGCGAGCGGCGCGCGGAAGAAGCCGCCGACGCGGCGGGACGGAAGCTGCCCGGGTGGAAACGGCGTCCACAGGACCCGCCCTCCCGCCGCTCCCGCCGCGCGCGCGGCCTCTCCCGATCCGAGCGCCGAGGCCATCGCGGCGGCGGCGGCGGTCGGCAGCGGCGCCGCGGTCCGCACGGTCGCGACGCCGCACGTCAGGTTCGTGTACCCGATCAGCGCCTCGCGTTGCCGCGCGAGGAACGCCGCATCGAAGTTCCCGTTGCGGAGCGCCCAGCCCCAGAGCGCCTCCGGCCGCGGCGTCGCGACGCGTCCCGCCGACGCGGCGAGAGCCGTCACGCCTTCGGGACACCGGACGAGCGCCGCGCCCGGCGCGAACGCGGGCAGTCCGGCGAGGCCGAGCGCGAGCGCCGCGACGAGAGCGGCCGCCGCGACGGCGCCGAGCGCCGCGCCGAGAGCGATGCGGCGGCCGAGCCCGAGCGC
>DAHUXD010000047.1 GCA_027307335.1 Acidobacteriota bacterium | reverse complement strand
GGCGCGCGCGAGCTCGCCGAAGACGGCGGGCGGCGGCTCGAGAGGCGCCGCCGGGGCGCCCTCCGCGCGGCGGGCCGGCCAGTCGGGCGGCGGCGACGGCTCGACCGCGAAGCGTCCGGCGGCATCGAGCGCGGTCGAGAGGTCCGGAACGCTCGAGGCCGCGGCGAAACGCGGGACGCCGTCCTCCCACCAGCGCGCCGCCCAGCCCTCCTCCCGTCGCCACGCGCCGCGTTCCCGCGCCGCGGCCGACTCGACCTCGCGAGATTCGGCATTCTTCCGGTACAGCTCCCACTGTCCGGGCGCGCGGCGCTCGAGCGCCCGGCCGAGCTCCTCCGGCGTCACGCGTCCGGCCGCACGTGGAGCCGGCGCACGAGCACGTCGGGCGCCGCGCCGCCGACCGGCACGACCTGACCGTCGCGGGCGCACCAGCCGAAGCTCCGGCAGGCCCTCGCCTCGCGCCCGAAGGCGGGCTCGACCGCGCCGAGCGCCGGCAGCAGCTCTCCCGCGATCACGCCGCTCGAGAACTCGTCGGCGAGCCGTCCCCGGCGCACACGCCGCGCGCGCGGAAACCGGAGGCGGAAGCGGCCGCTCGCGATCTCGACCGAACCCCCGGCGAGCTCCTCGATCCACAGTCCGTCGTGGAGTCGCCGCAGCATCTCGTCCGGGTCGGCCGATCCCGCGGCGACCACGACATTCGATCCGCGCGGCCGCGGCGCATCGGCGGCGGAGGCGCGACGCCCGTGGCCGCTCGGGGATGCGCCGTTGCCGTGCGCACGGTCGGCGAGCGCAGCGCCGAGCAGGCCGCTCGCGACGAGGCGCGCGGGCCTCGGCGCCGTGCCCTCGTCGTCGCTCTCGTAGCCCCCGAACAGGTCGAGGCGGCGGGGGTCGTCCGCGACGTCGAGCGCTGTCACCGCGACCCGCGCGTCCGGCAGCGCGCGGAGCGGTGACGCGACGGCGTCCGCCTCGAGCGGATGGCCGAGCACCTCGTGGAAGAAGACCGCGGCGCATCCGCCCGCGAGCACGACGTCGGTCTCTCCCGAGGAAGGAGGGATCGCCCGGTCTCGCGGCGCGACGGCGGCCGAGAGCGCCGTCCTCAGCTCGTCGGCCGAAGCCTCCGACGCGGGAGCGTGGAAGGCGAACGCACGGACCTCGTCGCCGGCGCGCGACGCCGCGACGACGCGGCCCTCGACCGAGAGCAGGAGCCGCGCCGAGGCGCCGCGGCGGCCGCCGTCGGCGAGGACGCGGCGCGCCGAGTCCCGCAGCCGGAAGACGAGCTCGTGGCGCGGCGCGTGACGCGCGAGCACGGCCGTCAGCTTTCGTGCCCAGCGATCGCCGTCCGGGAACAACTCGGCGGCGTCCTCGTCGGCGTCGGGACGCGCGGCGCGGATCGGCAGCGGCGAGATTCCGGCCTCGGCGCGAACCGCTCGAATCGCCTCCCGCGCGGCCGCCTCGTCGGAGCCCGAGACGAACGCGAGGTGCTCGCGTCCATCCGCCGTTCGCCGCCGCGCGGAGGTGCCGGCCTCGCGCCGCACGCGCGCCTCGCGGATGCCGCCGTCGCGCCACGAGAGCGACAGCTCGGCGATCTCCTCGGCGAAGAGCTCGCCGATCTCGCCGCGGCGCGTCGCGAGAGGCTCCAGCCAGCGGCGAATGGCGGTCTCGTCCCAGTTCACGGCGAACGCAGTGTAATAACATCCGGCGGGGGAAACATGAGCCTGGCCGATACGAAGAAGGACTTCGTCGCGGGGCGAACGGCCCGCGGACTGGCGGCGCGCAAGCTCTTCGTCGAGAAGACGCCGGATGCGCTGCGCACGGCCGTCTACGCCGCGCTGACCGGCGAGTCGGAGAAGGAACGCACGCTGGACGACGAGGCGCGGCGCATGATGGAGGGGGCGCGGCAGGAGATCGCGGCCGGCCGGGTGGACGGCCACGAGCTGTTCCGCCGCATCCGCCGCAAGCTCGCCGAGCAGCGGGGCATCGTGCTGTGAGGCGGGGCGGGGCCCTCGCCGCATGACGCTCGAAAAGCGGATCGAGGACCTCGAGGCCCTGCGCGAGAGTCGTCTCGAGGGCGGCGGCGCCGAGCGCGTCGAGCGCCAGCACGCCGAGGGCAAGCTCACCGCGCACGAACGGATCACGCTGCTTCTCGATCCCGGTTCCTTCCTCGAGCTCGACCCCTTCGTCGTGCACCGGTGCCGCGACTTCGGGATGGAGCGCACCTCGATTCCGGGCGACGGCGTCGTCTGCGGGGCGGGAACGATCGACGGGCGCCCCGCCTACGTCTTCGCGCAGGACTTCACGGTATTCGGCGGATCGCTCTCCGAGTCGAACGCGGACAAGATCTGCAAGGTCATGGACCTCGCCGTCCAGAACGGCGCGCCGATCATCGGCCTGAACGACTCCGGCGGCGCACGGATCCAGGAGGGCGTCGTGTCGCTCGCCGGTTACTCGAAGGTGTTCCTGCGCAACACCCGCGCGTCGGGCGTCGTGCCCCAGATCTCCGCGATCCTCGGGCCGTGCGCCGGCGGCGCGGTGTACTCGCCGGCGATCACCGACTTCGTGTTCATGACGGAGAAGACGTCCTACCTCTTCGTGACCGGGCCCGACGTGATCCGCACGGTCACGCACGAGGAGGTCACGAAGGAGGAGCTCGGCGGGTCCCGCACGCACTCGAGCGTCTCCGGCGTCGCGCACTTCGTGCGTGCGGACGACGCCGCGGTCCTGCAGGGAATCCGGGATCTCCTCTCCTACATCCCGGGCAACAACCTCGACGAGCCGCCGCGCCGAGCGTCCCGCGACGCCCCCTCCGGCGGGGCCGACCTGAACGCCTTCATCCCCGAGGAGCCGAACCGCCCGTACGACATGGGCGAGCTCGTCCGCCGCATCGCGGACGGGGGCGAGTTCTTCGAGGTCCAGGAGGCCTACGCCCGGAACATCCTCGTCGGCTTCATCCGGCTCGGCGGCCGCTCGGTCGGCGTCGTCGCCAACCAGCCGATGCACCTCGCCGGCGTGCTCGACATCGACGCGTCGGTCAAGGGCGCGCGGTTCGTCCGGTTCTGCGACGCGTTCGGGATCCCGCTGCTCGTGTTCGAGGACGTGCCCGGGTTCCTGCCCGGCACGCGCCAGGAGTACGGCGGCATCATCCGCCACGGCGCGAAGCTCCTCTACGCGTTCGCCGAGGCGACGGTCCCGAAAATCTCCGTCATTACCCGGAAGGCCTACGGCGGGGCGTACTGCGTGATGCTGTCCAAGGACATCGGCACCGACTTCAACTTCGCCTATCCGACGGCCGAGATCGCCGTCATGGGGCCCGAGGGCGCCGTCAACATCCTGTACCGCCGCGAGCTCGCCGCCGACGCGCCCGCGTCCGCCCGCTCCGCGAAGGTCGCCGAGTACACCGCCAACTTCGCCACCCCCTACATCGCGGCGCGGCGGGGTTACGTCGACGACATCATCGAACCGACCGAAACGCGGTCCCGGCTCGTCGCCGCCTTCCAGCTGCTCGAGGGAAAGCGCGCGGCGATGCCGAAGAAGAAGCACGGGAACATCCCGCTCTAGGAATCGTGACCGCCGCCACGCCCCGGCCCCGCCTCCTGGTCGCGAATCGCGGCGAGATCGCGCTCCGCATCTTCCGGGCGTGCCGGGACCTCGGCATCGAGACCGTTGCGGTCTTCTCCGACGCCGACCGGGCGGCGCCGCACGTCGCCGCCGCCGATTATGCCGTGCGGCTCGGCCCCGCGCCCGCGCGCGAGAGCTACCTGTCGGTTCCGGCGCTCCTCGATGCGGCGCGCAAGACGCGCGCCACGCTCGTCCACCCGGGCTACGGCTTCCTCGCGGAGAACGCCGCGTTCGCGCGGGCGTGCGGCGAGGCGGGCCTCGTCTTCGTCGGCCCCTCGCCCGACGCGATCGCGGCCATGGGGTCGAAGACGGGGAGCCGGCGCCTGATGGAGAAGGCCGGCGTCCCGGTCGTTCCCGGCACGCCCGGGCCGGCGCGCGACGTCGCGGAGCTCGCCGGGTTCGCCGCGCGGTCGGGCTACCCGATCCTGCTCAAGGCGTCGGCCGGAGGCGGCGGCAAGGGAATGCGGCGGATCGACACGGAGGCGGAGCTGGCCGCCGCGTTCCCACGCGTTTCGGCCGAGGCGGCGGCCTCGTTCGGCGACGGCGCCGTGTACGCCGAGAAGCTCGTCGAGAGGCCGCGCCACATCGAGGTCCAGGTGGTCGGCGACCGGAGCGGGCGGATCGTCGCCGTGGGCGAGCGCGAGTGCAGCATCCAGCGGCGCCATCAGAAGGTCGTGGAGGAGTGTCCCTCTCCGGTCGTCGACGAACGCCTGCGCGCGCGGCTCTTCGACGCCGCGGTGTCGGCCGCGCGGGCGGTGAGTTACACCTCCTGTGGCACGGTCGAGTTCCTGCTCGCGCCCGACGGCGGCTTCTACTTCCTCGAGATGAACACGCGCCTGCAGGTCGAGCACCCCGTGACGGAGGAGGTGTGGGGCGTCGACCTCGCGGCCGCCATGATCGCGATCGCGCTCGGCGAAGGCCTGCCGTTCTCCGCCGAGTCGCTGACCCGGCGGGGGCACGCCATCGAATGCCGCGTGTATGCGGAGGACCCGACCCGCGGCTTCGCGCCCTCGCCCGGGACGATCGCCGCGCTGCGGCTGCCGGAGGGGCCCGGCGTCCGCAACGACGTCGGCGTCGCGGCCGGATCGGTCGTGCCGATCGACTACGACCCGATGCTCGGCAAGCTGGTCGTGCACGGGCGCGACCGGGACACGACCATCGCGCGCCTCTCCCGCGCGCTCGCGGACTACGAGATCGCGGGTGTCGAGACGACGCTGCCGCTCTTCCGCGCGCTCGTCGCGGACGCGGAGTTCCGCTCCGCGGCCTTCGACGTGCAGTGGCTCGATCGCCGCCTCGCCGACGGGCTGCTCGCGCGCGGCGCCGAGCGCCCCGAGGACGTCCTCCTCGCGGCGGCCGGGCTTGCGGAGGCGGAGCGGCTCGCGCTCGGCGGGGAGGCGGCGGAGGCGCGGTCGCTGTGGAGGAGCTCCGCGCGCCGCGAGGCCCTGCGGGGGAGCGTGTCCTGATGCGCCGCCTCACGTTCGTGCACCGCGGCGAGAAGGGACCGGAGGAGATCCGGATCGCGCTCGAGGGCGATCGCTGCCGGTTCACCCGCGCCGGCCGCGAGGAGTGCGCGGGGGTGGTGCGGCTTCCGGACGGCCGGCTGTCGCTCCTCTTCGACGACGGCCGCCAGGTCTGCGGGCGCGTCCTGCCGCAGCCGGAGGGAGAGGTGGAGGTCTTCACCTTCGGCGGCCGCCGGAGGGTCGCACTGGCCGAACCGCTGCGAGATCGCCTCGCGCACGCCTCCGGCAACGGCGCCGGCCCTGCGGGGGTCGAGGAGGTGCGCGCGCTCATGCCCGGGCGCGTCGTCGAGGTGGTGGTGGCGCCGGGCGACACGGTGCCGCCCGGCGGACTCCTGCTCGTCCTCGAAGCGATGAAGATGCAGAACGAGATCCGGGCCGTGCGGGGCGGACGCGTGGCGCGCGTCGAGGCCGTCGCGGGCCGGCCCGTCGAGGGCGGCGCGCGGCTCGTCGTCCTCGAACCCAACCAGGAGCCTCAAACCTCGCCGAACGTCCCGAATCGGGACGCCCTCATCCGGGTTGACTGACCGGACAGTCGATCCAAATTCCCGTACGCCGATCCACCGGTTCGATCCTTTCGAAAGTTCGATTCATCCTCAGATTTTCCTTTTCCTTCGCGCTGACAGTTAGTTAGAGTTCCTCCCATTCTTGGAAAATTCTGGCAGTGACATTGCTTTTGATTCGGTTGATTTGACGAACTATCGCCACGAACGAGTCTTCAATAAGGAGGAAGGAATGAAGTCTGTGTACCGATTCAGTCTTGCACTGGCGGTCGCACTGCTTCTCCTCGCTCCCTTCGCCGCGCTCGCGCAGACGACGGGAACGATCGAGGGGCAGATCACCGACCAGAGCGGAGCCGCTCTGCCCGGCGTGACAGTGGAGCTCACGGGCGCGCGGATACAGGGGACGAAGACGACGGTGACGGCGGCCGACGGGCGCTACCGTTTCCTGAGTCTGGTCCCGGGTGACTACACGGTCATCGCGTCGCTGGCCGGCTTCGGCAAGGTGCAGAAGAAGGCCACGGTCACGCTCGACGCGCACGTCGACGCCAACATGTCGATGGCCCTGTCGACGACGGCCGAGGTGACGGTCACGGGCGAGGCGCCCCTGATCGACTCGACGTCGACGACGGCGGGCTCCAACTTCTCGGGCAAGGTCATCGACAAGCTGCCCCTGTCCTCGCGCAACTACGCCGACGTCGTCTTCACGCAGCCGGGCGTGCAGGCCGACAACGGCGAGACGCAGGGCCGCTCGCTGGCGATCTCGATCTACGGATCGACGTCGGCCGAGAACCAGTTCGTCATCGACGGTGTCAACACGACGAACGTCGTCAAGGGCATCCAGGGTAAGGACATCAACAACGAGTTCATCCAGGAGGTCGAAGTCAAGACCTCCGGCTACCAGGCGGAGTACGGCCGCAATACCGGCGGCGTGGTCAACGTGATCACGAAGTCGGGCGGCAACGAATTCCACGGCGGCATCTTCGGGTACTACAACAACCTCTCGCTCGCCTCGAGCCAGAAGACGGTCATCACGCCGGACTTCTCGCAGATCGGAAACGCGCAGTCCGACACGATCGCCACCAAGAACACGCGTTCGGAGGGCGGCCTCGACCTCGGCGGCTTCATGGTGAAGGACCGCGTGTGGTTCTTCGGCGCCTACGATCGCGTCATCACGGGTCAGGTCTTCAACCCCACGAGCGGTGTCACGGGGCCGGGGACCGGCACTCCGTGCAGCACCGCCACTTCGGGCTGCCCGTTCCCCGACACGATCACCGAGAACAAGTACTCGGGCAAGCTGACGCTGAACCTCGCGCAGTCGACGACCCTGCAGGGCGTCTACTTCTCCGACAGGCAGTCGACGGTGGGAACGATCTCGGCCAACCCGCAGAGCTTCGACCCGAACGTGACCCAGGGCCGGGTCGACGTCGGCGGCCCGGACTACGGCGCGCGACTGAACCAGCTCTTCGGTTCCAGCGGCATCCTGACCCTGGCCTACGGCCAGCACTCGGACCGCTACGCGACCAAGCCGGTCAACACTCCGGAAGCCGTCCAGCTGCGCGACCGCTCGCTGACGCCGTTCGGCTACTACGGCGGCTTCGGATCGATCTTCGGCTCGGTCAACAACAACGAGTCCAAGCGCGAGAACTTCGCCGGCAGCTACACCGGGTACCTCGGCAACCACGAGTTCAAGATCGGCGGCGACTACGACAAGGTCAACACCTCGGGGAACACGTTCTGGACGGGCGGTTCCCGGACCAGCATCTTCTCGTGCACCGCCTCGCGCCCCTGCCCGGCCGGGACGCAGCCGTTTAGCCCGAGCCTCTGGACATTCAACCCGGCGGCGCTCGCGGGTTTCAACCCCAACTCGCCCTCGCTCACCGGCCCGGTCTATTACGAGCACCAGTTCTACACGAACGGCATCGACAACAACACCCCGATCGACTTTGCGCCGTTCTCCGTGCCGACGAAGCGCTACAGCGGCTTCGTTCAGGACCAGTGGCGGATCATCCCGGCCCTGACGGTCAACTTCGGCGTCCGGTACGACACGGAGACGCTCTACAACGGCTGCGCCTCGACGCCGAACACCCCGACGTGCCTGACCGGCAGCGTCACCGGCGGCGTCGTCGACCCGAAGGCGTTCTCGCTCACGAACGAGTGGGCCCCGCGCTTCGGCGTGACGTGGGATTTCACGGGGGACGGGACCTCGAAGGCGTACGCTTCGGCGGGCCGCTTCTACTATGCGATTCCGACGGACCTGAACGTCCGCGTCTTCACGGGCAACACGTCGATCGTCACCTGGAACTACAGCCCGACCGATCTGACTCAGGACCCGAACGCCCCTCCGGGACGCACCCGCCTGGTGCAGGTCGGTTCGGTCCTCGGCGAGCCGGCCGATGCGGCCCTGAAGGCTTCGTATCAGGATGAGCTCACGCTCGGCGTCGAGAAGGCGATCGACCCGACGCTCTCCGTCGGCCTGAAGGGCACGTACCGCTCGCTCGGCCGCACGATCGAAGACCGCTGCGACCTGAACTACGTGAACAACCCCCCGACCTACTCCTCGTGCGCCCTGATGAACCCGGGCGCCACCGGCCCGGGGAACGGAGGCGCTCAGGGCGCGTTCGGTTCGTGCACCAACTACGGCAACCCGACGGCGGGACTGCCCGGCTCGGGTGTACCGGCCAACGGGTGCACGGACGTCGGCCAGGGCACGGCCATTCCGGCGGCCAAGCGCATCTTCAAGGGCATCGAGCTCGTCGTCCGGAAGCAGTTCACCAACGAAATCTGGGCTCAGTTGTCCTATCTCGGCTCATCGCTGCGCGGCAACTACTCGGGCGCGATCCGTGAGGCCTCGGGCCAGACGGACCCCGGCATCAACGCCGACTTCGACTACGCCGCGTTCACGCAGAACTTCTCGGGCATCCTCGAGCTCGATCGTCCGAACCAGGGCCGCCTCGACGCGGTGTACAACGCGCCGTGGGGCCTCTCGGCCGGTCTCCAGTTCTACATCCGCACCGGCACCCCGACCTCCGTCGACGGCTACTACAACCAGTTCTACACGACGGAGCTCTACCTGGCGCAGCGCGGCTACGCGGGTCGCCTCCCGACCGACTACGAGATGAACATGTCTCTCGGCTACAACCTCAACGTCGGTCCCGTGACGATCACGCCGCAGGTCTACGCGTTCCAGCTCCTGAACCGTCAGACGACCACCGCGATCGACGAGAACTTCAACGTCAACGGTTCGTTCGTCACGGATCCCACCAGCCCGCTCTACGGGCGGCCGGGCGTCATTCCGGACGGCACCTGCCCGGTCAGCTCGGTCACCGGAACGTGCTCGGACAACCCGAACTACCGCAAGACGACCGCTCAGACGGGTCCGCGTCAGTTCCGCTTCGCGCTGAAGGTGACCTTCTAGTCGCGAAGTCGATTCGGTTTTCCAGAGGGGCGGCTTCGGCCGCCCCCTTTTCTTTGTCGGCGCATCGACGCGTGGATGCCCGCACGTCACTCCCGGCGCGCGGGCGACCCTCGCGTGTTAAGGTTCGCGCCATGCGGAAGACGGCGTTCGCCGCGCTCGTGGCCTCTCCGGAGGGTCCCGCGCGCCGGCGTCCCGATCGTCTCCTCTCTTCTGGTTCCGGAGTCCGAAGAGAGGATTGATGCTCCGGAGTCCGCGGGGAGGCGGCGGCGCGGTGGCGCTGCTCGTTCTCGGCGTGCTGTCCTGCGAACGTCGGCCGCAGGAGCCCTCGCGAGCATCGGGCGTCACCCCGCCCGCCGCGTCGGCGTCCCGGAACTCGCCCGGCCCCTCCTCGGATTCTTCGGATGTCTCATCGCGGCGGCGGCGCCCCTCCGGGGGCCGCGCGCCCGTGATCTGGCTGGGGCTCGACGGGTTCGACTTCGAGCTCGTCGACCGGCTGGCGGTAGAGGGACGGATGCCCCACTGGAAGCGGCTCTCTTCCGAGGGGTACACGGCGCGCCTGACGTCCTTCGTCCCGATCCTTTCGCCCATCGTGTGGACGACCCTCGCGACCGGAGTCGGCCCGGACATCCATCGGGTTCTCGACTTTCAGCAACTGGACCCGGCCACCGGCATGAGGGTGCCGATCTCCGGGAACTCCCGCGCGGTGCCGGCGATCTGGAACGTGGCGTCCGAGTCGGGGCTGACGGTGGGCGTCGTCGGCTGGTGGGCCACCCATCCGGCGGAGGAGGTCAAGGGCTTCTTCGTCTCCGACCATGCGAGCCCGATCCTGTTCGAGGGTCTGCCGAGGCAGGGCCTCGCGTTTCCTCCGTCGCTGTCGGCGGGCGTGGAGCAGATCTCCGGCCGGGAGAGCGTGGTCTCGAGCGAGGAGCTCGCCCGGTTCGTCGCCGTGCCGGCCGGTGAGATCGCCGCCGCGCGCGGGAGCGAGCAGGGCCTCTCGAACAAGCTGGTGCTGCTCGCGCGCGCGATCGGCGCGACCCGCGCGGAGTCCCGGATCGCCCGCGAGTTGTACGACCGGAACCTTCCGGATCTGACCATGCTCTATCTCGAGGGCACCGACGTCGTCGGCCATCTCTTCGCGTCCGACGTTCCGCCCAGGATGTCCTGCGTATCGGATGCGGACTTCGCCCGGTATAGCCACACGGTCGACGAGTACTACGCCCTCGTCGACCGGGTGCTCGGCCAGTGGATGCGGCGCGCCGAGGAGGACGGCGCCACGCTCATCGTCAACTCGGATCACGGGTTCAAGTGGGGAGAGGACCGGTCGTGCGACGGCGGATCCTTCGACCCGGCGACGGCCGGCTTCTGGCACCGACTCGACGGCGTCTTCGCGGCCTGGGGCGCGAGGGTGAACCGGAGCGGCGAGAGGGGCCACGCGAGCGTCTTCGACGTCGAGCCGACCGTGGCCGCGCTCCTGGGGCTGCCCGTGGAGCGGCGCGCGCCGGGCCGGCCGATGCTCGAAGCGTTCCGCGGTCTTTCGCCGCCGCCCCGGAAGGACCTCGCGTCGGAGATCGCGGTGAGGCGTCTCGCTGCCGAGCCGATGTCGGAGAAGGAAGCGAGCGAATACTCGAAGCGGCTGATGGCCCTCGGCTACCTCTCCGGCGCCCGGTCGGGGAAGCTCGCTCCGCCCGGCGGCGACCGGCCCGGCCTGACCGAGGCGGCATGGAACAACCTCGGGCTCTACCTGTCGAATCTGGGCGGGGAGGCCCACATGGCGGCGGCGGTCGCGGCCTTCCAGAAGTCGCTCGAGCTCTCGCCGGGCGACGCGACGCCGAAGCTGCATCTCGCGGAGGCGCGGCGGGCCCGGGGGGAGCAGAGAGAGGCCATCGATCTGCTCTTTCAGGCCATCGCCGCGGGTCAGTCCAGCCCGGAACGGGTCGTCCTCGACTGGGCCATGTATTACGACGTGAAGGGCAGGGAGCTCGAGGCGAGAACGGTTCTCGAACGCGGGGCGCGTCTCTATCCCGACGACGAGCCGATCCATCGGGCGCTGGCCCTCCTGTTCTTCAAGGCGAAGGATTGCCGGAGCGCCGACGCGGCGCTGTCTCGCTTCGAGACCACCACGCACGAACCGCAGACCCTCAACACGCTGGGATTGGTTCTGGCGTGCCTCGGGCGCCGAGAGGAAGCGGTCGTCCTCTTCCGCCGCTCTCTCGCCCTCGTACCGGACCAGAAAACCGTCATCGAATCCCTCGACCTCCTCCAGAAAAGTGCCGCCTCGATTCACTGAATTGGATCGGAGCTGTCGCACGAGACCCGACAGCCCGGCGGTTCGGGACCCGGTCGGAAAAGAGACTCAGTCGCGAATGAGGTGTCGCGAAACGATCTCCGTCCGGGGGTAAGATGGATTGGCTCCGGAGGTGTTCCATGCGTCGCTCCGTTGCTTCACTCGCCTTCCTCGCCGCCACGTCCCTCGTCGCCGCCACTCTCCCGTCGCTCTTCTACAAGGCCAAGGAGGAATTCCGTCTCGCGAACTACGCGGCCTCGCTCCAGACGCTCGATCGGCTTCAGGCGGAAGCCGATCGGCCCGGGAACGAGGCGTATCGGGCGCAGCTCACGCCCGCGCTCGCGTTCTATCGCGGCGCCTGTTTCGCGGCGCTCGGCCGCGTCGACGAGGCCCGCTCGAGCTTCGAGACGTACCTCGTCTACACCCCGAACCCGGCGCTCGATCCCTCGCTGTATCCGCATCGCGTGATCGCGCTGCTCGACGAGACCAAGAAATCGCTGGAGCAGAAGAGGAGCTCGCCGCCGACGCCGGACGCGTCTCCGGCGAAGCCCGCCGCCCCCGCCGATACGGGCTCCTTCGCCGCCGCCTATCGCGCGTTCAAGCCGGCACAGGACCAGAAGAGCGACGGCGCCGACGAGAACTGGGCCGACGGTCCCGTCCGGTATCTCCTGACGGCGGCGCAGCGCGACGACTACAGGAGGCTGTCGACGCTCGCCGAGCGCAGTCAGTTCGTCGAGGTGTTCTGGAAAGCGCACGATCCGAGTCCCGAGACTCCCGAGAACGAGTTCCGCGACGAGTTCGAGCGCCGCGTCGCGTTCGCCGACGCGCGGCTCGGCCAGGAGGAGACGCGGGGAAGCCTGACGGACCGGGGAATGCTCTTCGTGCTGCTCGGTCCGCCGACGTGGGCCGGGCGCAAACCCATCGAGATCGGCGAGGACACGGCGGACCCCAACGGGATGTCCCGTCACAACAGCTTCGAGGCGTTCGCGGCGCTGAAGGGTGCGTCGGGCGGCCAGACCGCGGCGATCCTCGCGTCGATGTCGGGGCCCGCGAACACCCTGCCGGAATCGGAGACGAGCTGGCGGGAGGTCTGGCACTATCGCCACGAGCTCCTGCCGGCGTCCGTGTCGTACCAGCAGGTGGACTTCGAGTTCCTGACGAAGCGGGGCTACGGACGCAACGTCCTTCAGCGCGACGAGCAGGCGCTGACCACGCTCGAGGCGGCGCGGAGCATGAACCGCTCGGTCGACGCGGCGCAGTCCGCCGCAAAATAGCTCGCGCCTCGAAAGAAGCGGCGACTCCGTCAGCAACATCGTGAGCTCGAAGGCGCCGCGCGTGCGCGGCTGGGCGGCGGCCGTGCTCCTGCTCGGGGTGGGCGCGGCGTGCACCGTCGCCCCGGCGGTGTCCGTGGCGCCTCTCCCCGCGAGCCGCGTGAAGGCGCCCCCGCCGCCCGGCGCCTTCAACGCCGAGGAGCGCTTCCAGCGCGGGCACTATCTCGAGGTCCAGCGCTATCTCGAGTCCCTCCCCGAAGGCGAGCTCGCGAAGAGCGCGGCGAACCTCTCCCTCTACGGGCGCGTGCTGCTGGCGCGCGGCGATTTCGGCTCCGCATGGCCGGTTCTCGAGCACGCCCGGAGCCTCGAGACGAGACCCCTCCGGCGCGGCGAGATCGAGTGGGCGCTCTCCCAGGGCGCGATTCTCTGGGACGATTTCGCGACGGCGGAGGAATACGCGGCGAGCGCGATCCGCAACGGCTTTGGCCTCGTGCCGGGATTCCTGCACTTCCTCACCGCCCTCCGCGACGTCGACGTGTACGCTGGTCCCCCGGTGGGGGCGGAGGGGTCCGACGCGTTCGAGATGCAGGGCTTCCAGCTGATCCGCATTCCGGTGCGGGTGAACGGGAACGACTCCGCCGCGATCGTGGACTCCGGCGCCGTCTACACGATCGTGACGCAATCCTTCGCGCGCGAGGTCCACGTGCGGATGATTCCGGATTCACGCGCCTCCGGGCGTGGTCTCCACAAGAGGGAGTTTCCCGTCGACTTCGGCGTGATCGGCGAACTGTCGTTCGGAGGCTACGTCGTCCGCGACGTTCCGGTCATGGTCATGCCGGACGAGGCCATGCTCTTCGAGACGCTGCGGGGACAGTTTCCGGTTCCCATCGTCCTCGGCCTGCATCTCCTGAAGGAGTTCACACTGGAAATCGACTACCCGAGCCGTCGTCTCCACTGGACCAGGAAGGACTTCCGCACTCCCAAGCGCTCGCCCGACCAGAATCTCTTCTACCGGAGCGGCCGCATGTTCGTCCGCGGCTCGATCGACCACAACGGCTACTACCAGTTCCTCCTCGACACGGGGAGCGAGCCGACGCTCATGACCTCCGTGGGGCAGTTCCGGGCGAATCTTCCTCAATCGAGCAAGGTCTTCCCGAAGAAGGTCTACGGGCTCGGCCACAGCCAGGTCGAATGGGGGCGCATCTCCGACGTGACGATCGGGCTTTCCGGATGGGCCGTGCGATTCCAGGACCTCGCCGTCAAGGACGACGACACGGCCTTCGAGGACGGCATCATCGGAACCACGCTGCTCGAGCGCTTCCACGTGCTGATCGACTTCGCGCGGATGGTTCTGTCGCTCGAAGACGGGCGCTGATCGTCGCTCGCCGTCCGCGTTCGCGCTCGGACGGTCGCGAGGCTCCCCCGGTTTCTCCTTGATTTTCAACAGCTTGCCCGGGCCGGCGTTCCCGGGCTCGACGGATCCATTCGCGGTCCGGTTCGAGGGCGGGCGTGCTAGCGTCGCGCCGTGCGCGAGGCTCGTCTTCGGACTTCGGGCCGGCCCGGGCTCGGCGCCGCGATCCTCCTCGCGGTTCTCCTTCCGGCGTCGTGCCGGCGCGAGAGCCCGCCCGAGTCGCGGGCCGCGGCGGCGACGCCGGTGCCGACGCGCTCGAGGGACGAGGACGTCGCGTCCCGGACCCCGCGCCCCAAGGGCCCCCGGACGTCGGTCATCTGGCTCGGCTTCGACGGCCTCGACTTCGAGCTCGTGGATCGGCTCGCCGCCGAGGGCCGCATGCCGAACTGGAAGCGGCTCGCGGCGGAGGGCTACACGGCGCGTCTAAAATCGTTCTCGCCGCCGTTCTCGCCGATCGTCTGGACGACGATCGCGACCGGCGTGAGCCCGGACGTCCATCGGGTGCTCGACTTCCAGGAGATCGATCCGAAGAGCGGCGCGAAGGTGCCGATCTCCGGATCCTCGCGCGCCGTGCCGGCGATCTGGAACGTCGCGTCGGCCGAGGGACGCACGGTCGGCGTCGTCGGGTGGTGGGCGACGCATCCCGCCGAGGAGGTGAACGGCTTCTTCGTGTCGGATCATGCGAGCCCGATCCTCTTCGAGGGACTCCCGCGCGCCGGCGTGGCCTATCCGCCGGCGCTCACGGCCGGCGTCGACCAGATCGTCGCGCGCGAGGGCGCCGTCTCGAACGAGGAGCTCTCCCGCTTCCTCGACGTCCCCGCCGACCAGATCGCCCAGTCCCGCGGCGCGGGACTCACGAATCCGGTCGATGCGCTGGCGCGCACGCTGGGGGCGACGCGCGTGGAGCAGCGGATCGCCCGCGAGCTCTACGACCGCCACACCCCGGATCTCATGGCGGTCTACTTCGAGGGAACGGACGTCGTCGGCCACGTGTTCGCGCCCTTCGTGCCGCCGAAGCTCGACTGCGTCTCGGAGGCCGACTTCCGTCGCTACGGCCGGGCCGTCGACGAGTACTACGCCGACGTCGATCGCCTGCTCGGCCAGTGGATGCGGCGCGCCCAGGAGGACGGGGCGACGCTCGTCGTGAATTCCGATCACGGTTTCAAGTGGGGCTCCGACCGGTGGTGCGACGCCTCCCTGCTGACGAATCCCTCGATGTCGGCCTCCTGGCACCGCCTCGACGGAGTCTTCGCCGCGTGGGGCGCGCGCGTGCGCCCGAGCCCGGAGCGGGGCGCCGCGTCGGTGTTCGACGTCGCTCCGACGATTTCGGCGCTGCTCGGACTTCCCGTCGACCGCGCGGAGACGGGCAGGCCGATCGCGGCGGCGTTCGCGAACCTCTCGGCGCCCGCCCGCGAGCCGCTGTTCGGGAAGATCGCCGTGCGCCGCGTCGAGTCGGCGGCGCCGTCCGCGGGGGACTCCGACGAGTACGCCCGCCGGCTGAAGTCGCTCGGCTATCTCTCCGGATCCGAGGCCCCGAGGCTTGAGCCGACCGGGGGCGACCACCCCGGCCTGACCGAAGTGGCGTGGAACAACCTCGGTGTCTACCTGCGCGACAACACGAAAGAATTCGCGAACGCCGAGGCGGCGCTCCGGAAGGCGATCGATCTGACGCCGAAGTACTCGACGCCCCTCTTCAACCTGGCCGTTCTGTATCGGATGCGGGACATGGACCAGAAGGCGATCGATTGGCTCTTCCGATCGTTCGCGGCGGGGCACGCCCATCCCGAGGACACGATCCTCAACTGGTACGTCGGCTTCGACGACCGTAAGAGGCCCGCCGCCGCGCGCGAGATCCTCGAGCGAGGAGCGCGGACGTACCCGGCGAGCGAGTCGATCGCCCGCGAGCTCGCGCTCGTGCGGTACCACGCGAAGGACTGCGCCGCCGCCTGGCAGGGCGTGTCCCCGTTCGAGTCCACGACCCGCTCGGTCGAGACGCTCAACGCGATGGCGCTGATCCAGACCTGTCTCGGGCGCCGGGCGGAGTCGATCGGACTCCTGCGCCGCTCGCTCGAGATCGACCCGGCTCAGGCGGGCCCGCGGCAGGCCCTGCAGCTGCTCGAAGCCGGCAAACCGGCCGCCCGCTGAGCGCCGTCGTTCCCGGGCGGAAATTCCGCAAGCCCTTACGCGTGTTAAGGTTCGCCGGATGCTGAAACCCGGGGTTTTCGCCCGCCGGCGTTTCCTCGCCGCGCTCTGTGGCGTCCTGGCGCTGCTCGTGCCGGCCGCGGGCCGGGCCGACGAGGCGACCCGCCAGAAGGTCGGACGCTTCTTCACCGGGTGGTATTCGGTCTGTCCCGCCAACAGGGTCGCCGTCGCCGAGGACCCCGAGGTGAGGATTCCCGGCTACGAGGCCTACAAGGCCGACCGGACCTGCGACCTGAAGAACCGCAACGATTCCAACATCGCGCTCGTCGACGCGGCCCACAGGGAGATCTTCGTCGGACAGGTCCTGCACGACGACAGCCGCAGGGACCGTCCGTTCTCGGCCGCCGCGGACCTGCCGGTGATCAAGGGCGCCCTCGAGCAGGAGTACGGACTGCCCGTCGGCATCGCGACGAAGGGCGCGTCCCGCGGCGCGCTCGTGCCGATCGAGGTCAAGATCCAGCAGGCGCCGGGCGCCCTCGCGACGCTCCGCGGTTTCGTCTCGCAGGACGGCGCGTCGCTCCTGCTCGGCGAGTTCTTCCCGCTCGACGTCGCGCCCGAGGTGACGCGGGCGAAGCTGCTCGCCGAGGGCGCCGCGCCGACCGCCAGGAAATCGCTCTTCACCGTGACGGCCTTCATCGACTTCCAGTGCGAGCGGTGCCGCGTGCGCACGCCGCAGATCCGCGACTACGCGTTCTCGCACGGCGGCTCGGTCGAGACGCGGTTCCTGCCGCTCGTGAAGATCCACGAGTGGTCGTTCGCGGCCGCCGAGAGCGCCGCGGCGCTGCGCGCGATCCAGCCGATGCTGGAGGACAGCTACGAGAGAGCCGTCTTCGCGAAGGCGGCCTCGATGAACCCGCAGGCGGCGCGCGACACGGCGATCGACCTCGCGGAGGCGGCGGGGCAGAAGGCCGCCTTCGAGGCGGAGATCGCGAGCGGGCGCGCCCGCGACCGGGTCATCGCCGACGTCGACCTCGCGCTGCGTCTCGGCATCAACGGCACGCCCCAGTTCTTCTTCCGGGGCTACTGGCTGACCTCCGAGCCCGACCTCGCCGAGCACTTCATCGACTCGCGCCTCGCCGAGCCCGGCGGTTCCTCCGGCAAGAGCTCCGCGCGCTGATGCGCGGGCGGTTCGCCGTCGCGGCCGCGGGCATGGCCGTCCTCCTCGCGTCCTGCCGGCGGGAGGCCGCGCCCGCGCGCACGGCCGAGGCGCCCCGAACGCCGGCGCCCGCCGCCGCGCCGTCGGACGCCCGGGATGTCGCCTCCCGAACGAAACGCCCGCCGGGCGGACGCGCGCCGGTGATCTGGCTCGGCCTCGACGGCCTCGACTTCGAGCTCGTGGACCGCCTCGCGGCCGAAGGGACGATGCCGAACTGGAAGCGTCTCGAGGCGGAGGGATACACCGCCCGCCTGACGTCGTACATGCCGATCCTCTCGCCGGTCGTCTGGACCACGCTCGCCACGGGAGTCTCGCCCGACCGCCACGGCGTCCTCGACTTCCAGGAAGTCGATCCGGCGACCGGGCAGAAGATGCCGATTTCGGGACGGTCCCGCGCGGTCCCGGCGATCTGGAACGTCGCCACGGCGGCCGGGCTCTCCGTCGGCGTCGTCGGCTGGTGGGCGACGCATCCGGCCGAGGAGGTCCGCGGGTTCTTCGTGTCGGACCACGCGAGCGCCATCCTGTTCGAGGGGCTCTCGCAGCAGGGCATCGCCTACCCCGAGTCTCTGTCTTCCGGCGTCGCGCGGCTGACGGAGACCGACGGCCGCGTCTCGGACGAGGAGTTGACCGCCTACGTCGCGATGCCGGTCGACGCCATCGCGCGGGAGCGCCGGACGCGGGAGGCGGTCCAGAACCCGGTCACCGCGCTCGGTCGGACGATCGGGGCGACGCGGCTCGTCTCGCACCTCGCGCGCGAGCTCTACGACCGGAACCTGCCGGACCTCACGATGGTCTACTTCGAGGGCACCGACGTCGTGGGCCATCTCTTCGCCACCGACGTGCTGCCGAAGATGCCGTGCACCTCCGACGAGGATCTCGCCCGCTACGGCCACGCCGTCGACGCCTACTTCGAGCTCGTCGATCGCTTGCTCGGCCAGTGGATGCGGCGGGCCGAGGAGGACGGGGCGACGCTCATCGTCAACAGCGATCACGGATTCCGATGGGGATCCGAGCGTTCCTGCGAGAAGGCCTCCCGCGACCCGGGGACGGCGGGCTGGTGGCATCGTCTGGATGGCGTCTTCGCGGCCTGGGGCGCCCGCGTCCGCCCGAGTCCGCAGCGGGGCCATGCCACGGTCTACGACGTCGACCCCACGGTCTCCGCGTTGCTCGGGATCCCCGTGGACACCCACGTCCGAGGCGAGCCGATCCGGGGCGCCTTCCCGGCGCTCCCGACGCCCCGCCGGGAGAAGCTCGCCGAGACCGTCGCCGTCCGGCGGCTCCAGGGCGCGAACCTCTCCGAGAGCGAGGCGAGCGATTACGCGAAGAAGCTGCGGGCGCTCGGCTACCTCTCGGGAACCGAACCGGCCCGGCTCGCCCCGTCGGGGAAGGACCGGCCGGGCCTCACCGAGGCGGGATGGAACAATCTCGGGCTCTTCGATGCGTCCGAGCCGGGGAAGGACGCGGACCTCGCGGCGGAGGCCGCCTACCTTAAGGCGATCGAGCTCGATCCTCACTTCGCCACGCCGCAGTACAACCTGGCCGTCCTCTATCGCCGCCGCGGCGACGACGGCCGCGCGGTCGAGTGGCTCTTCCGCGCGCTCGCCGCCGGCGCTCCCGATCCGGACGGCGTCGTGCTCGACTGGGCCCTCGACGATGCCCGCCACCAGAAGACGGCCGAGGCGCGGCGCGTCCTGGAACGGGGAGCCGCCGCGTATCCGCAGAGCGAGGTGATCCGGCGCGCGCTCGCGCTCGATTTCTTCGCCCACAAGGACTGCGCGCGGGCGGACCGGGAGCTCGCGCCGTTCGCGGCGGCGACCCGGTCGACCGACACGCTGAATGCGATCGGGCTGATCCGCGGGTGCCTGGGCCGGAGGCAGGATGCGGTCGAGGCCTTCCGCCGCTCGCTCTCGATCGACCCCGCGCAGGAGACGGTCGTCCGCTCGCTCGCCGTGCTCGAGGACGGACCGGGATCGCCGGCGCGCCGCTCGCCATGAGACGTCGGCCGTTCCTTCCGATCCTCGCGCTGGCGGCGTTGCCGGCCGCTCTGTCGTGCGGCCGCTCGGGCGAGCGCGCCGCGTCGTCCGGACCCTCGCCGCGCGCGACCGCGGTGCCGGCCGCGCACACCGAGACCGAGGACGTCGCCTCGCGGACCC
Organism: Acidobacteriota bacterium; assembly: GCA_027307335.1. Classification (GTDB taxonomy): domain Bacteria; phylum Acidobacteriota; class Thermoanaerobaculia; order UBA5066; family Gp7-AA6; genus DAHUXD01. The sequence goes on along the minus strand of DAHUXD010000047.1, from coordinate 108,726 downwards.
GGCGGCCGGCCGGCGGACGCGCGCCGGTGATCTGGCTCGGCCTCGACGGCCTCGACTGGGATCTGCTCGACCGGCTCGCCGCGGAAGGGAAGATGCCGAACTGGAAGCGGATCACGGAAGAGGGCTCCACGGCGAAGCTCAAGGCGTTCGTCCCGATCCTGTCGCCCGTCATCTGGACCACGCTCGCGACGGGCATCGGCCCCGACCTGCACCGCGTGCTCGACTTCCAGGAGGTCGACCCGAAGACCGGCCAGAAGGTCCCCATCTCCGGCCGCTCGCGCGCGGTGCCCGCGATCTGGAACGTCGCCTCCGCCGAGGGCCGCACGGTCGGCGTGGTGGGGTGGTGGGGCACGCATCCGGCCGAGGAGGTGAAGGGCTTCTTCGTCAGCGATCACGCGAGCCCCATCCTCTTCGAGGGGTTGCCGAAGAACGGGCTGGCGTATCCGGCCTCGCTCGCGCCCGGCGTCGAACAGATCACCGCCCGGGAGGGCACGGTGACCGACGAGGAGCTGACCCGGTTCGCCGACGTGCCGGTCTCCGAGATCGCGGCGGCGCGCGCGAGTGGCAACGGTCTGCGCGAGCCGCTGATCGCGCTCGCGCGGACGATCGGCGCCACGCGCGTCTCGTCGCGCGTCGCCCGCGAGCTGTACGACCGCAACCTTCCCGACCTGATGATGCTGTACCTCGAGGGCACGGACGTCGTGGGCCACGTGTTCGCCGCGGACGTGCCGCCGCGCCTCGCGTGCACGAGCGACGCCGACTTCGCGCGCTATCGGCGCGTGGTCGACGAGTACTACGCGCTGGTCGACCGGCTGCTCGGTCAGTGGATGCGGCGCGCGGAGGAGGACGGGGCGACGCTGATCGTCAACTCGGACCACGGCTTCAAGTGGGGCGAAGACCGGTCCTGCTCGCGCGACTCGCTGAATCCGGCGACGGCCGGCTTCTGGCACCGCCTCGACGGCGTCTTCGCGGCGTGGGGCGCGCGGGTCCGCCGCGGTTCCGGCAGGGGTGCGGCCACCGTCTTCGACGTCGCGCCGACCGTCGCCGCCCTCCTCGATCTGCCGCTCGACCGCCGCGCGACGGGCACCGTGATCCAGACTGCCTTTCCCGATCTCGTGTCGCCGGCGCGCAAGGATCTCTCGTCGATCGCGGTGCGGCGGCTCGCGACCGACGGCGTCTCCGAGCAGGAGGCGAGCGAGTACACGAAGAAGCTGCTCGCCCTCGGTTACCTCTCGGGCGGTGAGCCGGGCAAACTCGTTCCCCCGGGCGGCGACCGGCCGGGGCTGACGGAAGGCGGGTGGAACAACCTGGGGCTGTATCTGTCCCTGTCCGGCGGCCCCGCGAGGGCGAAGGAGGCGGAGGCGGCGTTTCACAAGGCGCTCGAGCTCCGGCCCGATTACCACTCGCCGCAGTTCAATCTCGCCGGGCTCCTGCGGCGCGAGGGCCGCGACAGGGAGGCGATCGACTGGCTCTTCCGCTCGCTCGCCTCGGGTCACGCGGATCCGGGGGCGACCGCCGCGACCTGGGGCATCGAGTACCAGGAGAGCGGCAAGCCGGCGCGCGCGAGGGAGATCCTCGAGCGCGCCGCCGCGCAGTACCCCACCGACGAGCGCGTGGCCCGGCAGCTCGCCGTGCTCCGGTTCAAGGGCGGCGACTGCGGGTCGGCGCAGGCGGCCGTGGCGCGGTTCGAGGGAACCACGCAGGACCCCGACACCCTGAACATCCTGGCGCTCCTCGCCACGTGCACGGGCCGTCCGGAAGCGGCGATCGGGCTGTTTCGGCGGTCCCTGGCGCTCAAGCCCGACCAGCCGGGAGCCATTCGATCGCTCGAAATGTTAGAAAAGGGCCTGCCTGCGGGTTCGGAGAAGCACTGAAAACGGAAAGGGACAGACGAATGAGAACACGCACCCTGGGATTCGGTCTCGTGGTCGCCCTCGCGGCGCTCGCCGCGCCGCCGCTCGAGGCGCTCGCGCGGCAGGCCGCCGCCAAGCCCGCCGCGGCGGCCGGCGGCGTCGAAGTGCGCCTGAACACCTACCTCGTCCAGTACCTTCCGTTCGACCCGGGAACGAAGGTGACCGTCGAGAAGTCGTCCGAGCGGCTGCCCGGATTCCAGGGATACAAGATCAAGAGGACGGGCAAGTACGCGAAGCTGAACGTCGACAAGACCGTCTACGTCTCCGACGACGGCAAGTGGTTCTTCGACGGGGAAACGGTCGCGAACCCCAATCCGGCACCCGTCCGCTCCGACGCGGACCTCGCCTGGATCGACGCGCGCACGTCGGCGCTGTACCGCACGCGCGCGAAGGCCACGCTCGCCCCGAATCAGGACGCCGCGGGTCTGAAGGCCGTCGTGCTCGCGATCGAGACGGGCCTCGGCCCGATGCGCGTGCCCGGTTACGTCACGCCCGACGGAACGAGGTACTTCAGCGGCTCGCTGTGGGAGTTCCAGACGGATCCCCGCGAGGAGCGCAAGAAGCGGATCGACCTCTCCCAGAATCGCTTCGAGGGCAAGCCGAACGGCGCGATCACGATGGTCGAGTACGCCGACATGGAGTGCGGGTACTGCCGCTACCGCGGTCTCCAGATGGACCAGCTGCTCGAGGCGAACCCGAACCTCTCGTACAAGCGGTACTACAAGTTCTTCCCGCTCTGGTTCTCCCACGTCTGGTCGATGCGCGCCGCCTCGGCGGCCGACTGCATCTTCCGGTTCGCCAAGGCGCCGGCGATGTTCGCGTTCAAGAAGCAGGTGTACCAGCAGCAGGCCGTCATGACGGTGGCGGGCATCGACGACCTCGCCGTGACCTTCGCCGAGGCGTCGGGCATTCCGCGCGCGGACTTCCTCGCGTGCTACCTCCGCGACGAGAGCCTCGCCGACGTGCGCAAGGACCTCGACGAGGGCCAGCGTCTCGGCGTCAAGTCGACGCCGACCTACTTCATCGACGGGACGGAGATCTCGTGGATCGAAGACAAGGTGATGGAGGATTACCTCCGCACGCGCGACGCTTCGCTCAAGGGAATCGAGTACCCGAAGCCGTAGCGACGCGGGTTGGGGTCAGGTCTCTCAAAGGTGATCTTCTGGTCGAAAACGCTCTTTGAGAGACCTGACCCCGTGGCTACGGCTCGAACGGGATCGGCACCGAGATCCAGGTCCGGACCGGGACGCCGTCCTTGATCGCCGGCTGGAAGGTCCAGTCCTTCACCGCGCGGACGGCGGCCTCGGTCAGACCCGCGCGGCCCGGCCGCAGCACCTGGATCTCCGCCGGCGCGCCGCTCTCGGAAACGAGCACGCGCAGGATCACGATGCCGCCAATGCGCGCCTGGAGGGCGAGCGGAGGATAGGAGGGCTTCACCACCTTCGCGACGCGGGGCGGCGTGTCCACGTCGTCGAGCTCCACCAGGGCGCCGTCGCGCACGGCGACCCTCGCCGGAGGCGCCGTCGGAGCGGCGGTCGGCTCGGCGGCGATCATCGCCTCGGGATACGCGGCGTTGATCGACGCGGTCGGCGGCGCGGTGGGCGGCGCCGTCGGGACGAGGGCCGCGGATTGTTTCGGCGGCGGCTCGGGCGCGGACTCCGTCGGGGCGCGCAGCCGGGCCGAGGCCGCGCCGCGCGGCCGCGAGGACGCCTCGAGCTTCTGGACTTCGATCGCGAGACGGCGCGCGACCTCCTCGCGGAAGTCGGCCTCGGACATCGTGCTCGTCGGCCCGGCGGGCGTCGCCGCGAGCTCCGGCAGGAGCGTCGGCGTGGTCTTCTCCGGGAACAAGACCGGAGCCGGCGTCGGCCGGGCGGCGGGGACCGGGCCCTTCCGGGAAAGCACGAGCACGGCGCCCCCGATCGCGACGGCCGCGACGAGCGCGCCCACCAGAAGCTGGCCGCGGCGCGTCGCGCCGCCTCCACCTTCGCCCTCTCCCGGCGGGACAGGGTCGGGGTGAGGGGCGTCCGGCGCCGGCTCGCGGCGGTCGCGCGGGCGCTCGGGAGGCGGCGATGCCGGAGCCGGCGCGGCCGACGCGGCGTTCGCCCCGCCCCCTCGCGCGCGGGTCTCCGCCTCGATCTCGGCGCGGAAGAGCTCGTTCAAGAAGTACGCGAGATTGAACGTCGACGGGGCGTATGGCCCGGAGAAGAGGAGCTTGCCGAGCTCGCGCCTCAGGTCGCCCGTCGTCTTGTAGCGCGTCTCGGCCGGCGCCAGGGCCATCCGCAGCACGGCCAGGATCTCGGGAGCGACGGGCGGCGGCGGCACGCCGGCGACCCCCTTGACCGTGGCGAACGGGTCGGCCGGCGCCGAGTGGCCGGTGAGCATCTCGAGAAGGAGAATGCCGACGGAGTACACGTCCGAGCTGCGCCCGACCTCGCCCGTATCCCTTTCCTCGGGCGCGAGGTAGCGTCCGACCTCCGCCGCGAGACGCGGCTTGCGGATCGAGGGCAGGACGCCGGGCGCGAGCCCGAAGCCCCCGAGGCGGATTTCCCCGTCGTCGGAGATCGCGACGAACCCGGGCCACACGAGTCCGTGGAGGGTGCGGTCGCCGTCGACGGTCGTGTTGTACGCATGGTCCAGGGCCGTCGCGACCTTCTCCGCGATCAGCAGGGCGTGCTCGGCGGGAACGCGCTTTCCGGCGACGCGGCACTTTCCGATCAGGGCTTCGAGGGTGCGGCCGTTCGGCTGCTGCCACGCGATGAACGGGACCCCGTCGACGGCGTCCATCTCGACCCCCCGCGCGATTGCGGCGTGCTTCAGGAACTCGTGGACCTCGCCGTTCTCCTCGATCGCATCGAGGACCTTCTCGGGGGAGAGCTCCTCCGACTCGAGCACGCGCAGGAGCACGGGCGCACGGTCTCCGGACAGCCGCACACCGCGGTAGACGGCGCCGAGTGCGTCGGTGCCGACGGCCGCGATGAGCGAGTAGTTTCCGAACGATCGGGGCAGCTTTTCCGTCGTCATCGAGGGGTGTCGCCCGATTGTGGGGCCCCTCCCGCCCGGGGTCAAGCCGCAGCGCGGCGGGAGAACGCCGCGTCGGACTCCGGGCCGGCGGAGCCGGGCCGGATTCCGAAAAGAATCGCGGCGGGAGAACGCCGCGTCGGACTCCGGGCCGGCGGAGCCGGGCCGGATTCCGAAAAGAATCGCGGCGGGAGAACGCCGCGTCGGACTCCGGGCCGGCGGAGCCGGGCCGGATTCCGAAAAGAATCACGGCGGGAGAACGCCGCGTCGGATTCCGAAAAGGATCCAGGCTCGAAACGAACGGTCGTCGAAAGACCGGTCAGCGCCCCGAGGGACGAGCGGCCGGCCGCTCGGCCTGGGCCGGGGGGGTCTCGGGGGTGGGCGCCGCGGCGCGCTGCCGCCGGGTGGTCGCGATCGCCTCCAGGTGCTCCTCGAAGGTGCGGGAGAACGTGTGGCCGCCCGTGCGGTCGGCCACGAAGTAGAGGTATTCGGTCGCCGCGGGCGCGATCGCCGCCTTCAGGGCGTCCTCGCCCGGATTGCAGATGGGTCCCGGGGGCAGCCCGTCCACGAGGTAGGTGTTGAACGGGGACTCGTAGCCGTAGTCGGACCGGTAGAGCGTTCCCGTCCACTTGCCGTCGCGCTTCAGCGCATAGGCGACCGTCGGATCCGCCTGCAGCCGCATGCGGTGGCGGAGCCGGTTCCAGTACACGCCGGCGATCAGTGGCGCCTCCCGGTCGAGCGACGTCTCCTTCTGCACGATCGACGCGAGGATGACCGCGTCCCGTTCGGAGAGGCCCGTCGCCTGCGCGCGCGTCCGCATCTCGGGCGTGAAGTGGCGGCGGAAGTTCGCGAGCATGGTCTCGACGATCCGGTGCGCCGACGTGGACCGCGTCACGACGTAGCTGTCCGGGAAGAGGAAGCCCTCGAGGTCGGGCGCGCCCTTGGCGATCGAGTCGATGAGCTGCCGGCTCTTCAGCGCGTTCCGGAAAGCCTCGGGCCGGCTGATGCCCCTGCTCCAGAAGAGCTCGAACGTCTCCTCGGCGGTGAGCCCCTCCGGCACGACGACGATGTGGCGGAGGACGTCGCCCCGCTCCATGCGGTCGAGGACCGTCGAGAGCGGCGTCGGCCGGTCGAACTGATACTCGCCGGCCTGGAGCGCGGCGGCGCTGCGCGCGACCCGGTAGTAGAGCTCCGCGAGCCAGGCCGGGCGGACGACGCCCTCGCGGTCGAGCCGCTGGAAGATCTGCGTGGTCGGGGTGCCGAACGGGAAGTCGACGACCACGGCCGGGCCGGCCGGGGGGCGCCGCGGGTACTCGAGCCACCAGTAGAAGTACACGCCGACGGCGAGGCCGAGCAGCGCGAGGAGCAGGCCGAGGCGGAACAGGCGGCGGCCGGCGCTCATCGCGTCCGCGCCCCCGCGTGCTGCAGGTAGTCTTCGAGGAGGACCGCGGCGGCCTCGCGATCGAGCGCGGCCTTGCCGGCTCCGGCGGGCACGCGCCGCGCTGCCTCGTTCGACGTGAGCGTCTCCTCGTGGAAGCGCACGGGGATCCCGGTTTCTCGGTGGAATCGTCCGGCGAAGGAGCGGACGCGCGACGCGAACGCGCTCTCGTTCCCCTCGGGCGAACGCGGCACGCCGAAGACGACGAGCTCGGCCTCGGCGTCGCGGCAGAAGCGCGCGAGGGCCTCGACGGCGGCGGCGTCGCTCCGACGCGTCAGGGTGGCGCGCGGAGTCGCGAGGGTCCCCGAGGCGTCCGAGGTCGCCAGGCCGATCCGCTTCTCACCAAAGTCCACGGCCACGACGACGGCCATCGTTCAAGAGTAACCCGCAAGTCGAGCGCGGCGCTATGATCTCGGGACCCATCGTGGGAACAAAGGAGGAGCGTGCCGTGAGCCATGTCACCGGAATTCCCCGCCGTCTGTTCTTCGCCGTGGTCCTCCTTCTGGTTCTCGCCGCGACGCGCGGCCGCGCCGCGTCCGGCGATTCCCCGTCGGGCGCCACGGCGACGTGCGTCTTCACGAACCCCGCCTACTCGGGCGTGTGCACGCAGTCGACGCCGATCGCCGCGGGCTCGACCGCGGCGGCCGCATGCGAGTCGGTGCTCGCCTGCCTGAACAACGCGCAGTGCGAGAAGACCTATTGCAACGCGACACAGGTGCGCGGAGGCTGGAAGCTCGAGTCGGCCAAGTAAGGTTGATCCAGCTCGAGTGTCGCGTCGAGGGAGGTGTCCGGAATGCCGGCGTTCCCTCCCATGTCGGCGCGTCGAGCGCCGCTTAGATAGAATCCCCTTTCTATGAAAGAACTGGTGATTCTCTCGGCCGTTCGGACGCCGATCGGCAGCTTCCTCGGCAAGCTCTCGTCCCTGCCCGCGCCCTCCCTCGGCTCGGCCGCGATCCGCTGCGCGCTTTCGCGGGCGGGCGTGCGGCCCGAGGAGGTCGAGCAGGTGATCATGGGCAACGTTCTTCAGGCCGGGATCGGGCAGGCGCCGGCCCGGCAGGCGTCGCTCGGCGCCGGGATTCCGGACAGCGTCCCGTGCGTGACCGTGCACAAGGTCTGCGGCTCGGGAATGCGCGCCGTCATGGACGCGGGCAACGCGATCCAGGCCGGCGAGTACGAGGTCGCGGTCGCGGGAGGCATGGAGTCCATGTCGAACGCCCCGTACCTCCTCGAGAAGGCCCGGACCGGCCTGCGCATGGGCAACGGCACGCTCGTCGACTCGATGATCAAGGACGGCCTGTGGGACCCGTACAAGGACACCCACATGGGCAACTGCGCGGAGCTGTGCGTCGGCAAGTACAAGTTCACCCGCGAGGAACAGGACGCGTTCGCGCTCGAGTCGTACCGGCGGGCGCAGGACGCCTCGAAGAAGGGCCTGTTCGCCGACGAGATCACGGCGGTCGAGATCCCGCAGAAGAAGGGCGACCCGGCGAAGATCGACGCCGACGAGGAGCCGTTCGCCGCGCCCCTCGAGAAGATGCCGACGTTGAAGCCCGCGTTCCAGAAGGACGGCAGCGTCACGGCCGCGAACTCCTCGAAGATCAACGACGGCGCGGCCGCGCTCGTGGTCACCTCCGCCGAGAAGGCGAAGGCGAAGGGCTGGAGACCGATCGCCCGGATCGTCGCGTCCACCGGCGTCGCGCAGGCTCCGGAGTGGTTCACCACCGCGCCGGTCGGCGCCATGAAGAGACTCGTGGAGAAGACGGGCGTCGCGCTCTCCGACGTGGACCTCTTCGAGATCAACGAGGCGTTCGCGGCCGTGGCGATGGCGGCGATCCGCGAGCTCTCGCTCGATCCCGCGAGGGTCAACGTCCGCGGCGGCGCGGTCGCGCTCGGGCATCCGATCGGAGCTTCCGGCGCGCGCATCTTGACGACGCTCGTCCACGCGCTGCGCCGCGAGCACAAGAAGCGCGGCATCGCGGCGATCTGCATCGGCGGCGGGGAGGCCACGGCGATGCTGGTCGAGGCCATGTGAGGGCCGCTTCCTGACGCCACCGGGGCGGCCCGCCCCGGCCTTCGACCTGATCGTCGGAGGCGTTCCCCGCTTCCGCGCCGAGGCGCCCTGGGCGTGGCGCCTTCTCTCGCGGCTCTCCCGTGGCCTCCCGGCCGTCCGGACCACCGAGACGCCGGGCCGCACGCCCGTCGTGGCCGACGCGGCGGGGGAGAGCCCGCTCGTCCTGGTGCACGCCGACCCCGAGGCGTACCTCGTGCCGGAGGCGGCGCGGCGCCTCGTCGCGGTCCTCGACGCCTGCCCGGAATTCGACCTGGTCGCGCCGGGCACGAACGAGCCCTGGTGCGAGGCCGCGCGGGTCGCGCCACCGTTCGCGTACTCGACGCCCGCGCTGCTCGTCGAAGCCGCCGGGTCCCTCGCGGTGTCGGCGCCTCCGCCGCAGGCCGTGACGGGGCTGGCCTCGCCCGTCTACGCGGTCCGGCGCGCCGCGCTGGCGCGCTCGGCGCCCGGCGCCCGGCTCGAGAGTCTGCCGGCGGACCGGCCCGATCTCCGGGCCGCGGTCGACCGCGGCGCCTACCTCCACCGCTACGGTGCGATGGACGCGTCGCCGCGGGAGGACCTCGCCGCGCGCGTGCCGCCCGGAGCGGGCGCCGTGCTCGACGTCGGCTGCTCGCGCGGCGCGACATCCGCGGCCCTCCGGTCCCGGGGGGTCCGCTGGATCGCGGGCATCGAGCCCGATCGAGAGGATGCGGCGGAGGCGGCGCGGGTGTACGACCGCGTGCTCTCCGGGCGCCTCGAGGACGTCGCGGAGGACTTCGCCGGCCGATTCGACGCCGTGCTCTTCGGCGACGTGCTCGAGCACCTCGAGGACCCCTCCGACGCGCTCGTGCGCGTGCGTCCGTGGCTCGCCCGCGGCGGCGTCGTCGTCGCGTCGGTGCCGAACCTCGGGCACTGGGCGATCATCGACGACCTGCTGCGCGGGCGTTTCGACTACGTGCCGTACTCGATCCTGTCCGGCACGCACGTGCGCTTCTTCACCCGTTCCTCGCTGATCGATCTGTTCGAGGCGAGCGGATACCGCGTGCGAGCGATCGACACGGTGACGCTGCCCGCCTCCGCGGCGGGCGCCGCGAGGCGGGATCGCCTCGGCACGCTCCCGGGCGCGTCGCCGGACCTCGATGCCGCGGAGTTCGTCGCCGTCGCGGAATCGGAGCGCGGCGAGGGAACGCCGCGTCGAGACCGGGGCCGAGCGTAGCGAGGGCCCGGGCTCGAGAAGAGAGGGCGGCGAGGGAACGCCGCGAAAGGATTAGAGACGGATCGGCGGCCCCTCCGCTATCATCGTCCGGAATGATCAACAAGGTCGTCGGCTCCGCCGACGAGGCCGTGCGGGACGTGCCCGACGGAGCGACCCTCGTCGTGGGCGGCTTCGGCCTGTGTGGCATCCCCGAGAACCTCATCGCCGCCCTCGTGCGCCGCGGGGTGAAGGACCTGAAGGTCGTCTCGAACAACTGCGGCGTGGACGACTGGGGCCTCGGGCTCCTCCTCCGCACCCGGCAGATCCGGAAGATGGTGTCCTCCTACGTGGGGGAGAACGCCGAGTTCGAGCGGCAGTTCTTGTCGGGCGAGCTCGAGGTCGAGCTCGTGCCTCAGGGCACCCTGGCCGAGCGCATGCGGGCCGGCGGCGCCGGGATCCCGGGCTTCTACACGCCCGCGGGCGTGGGGACGCTCGTGGCCGAGGGCAAGGAGGTCAAGGAGTTCGACGGCCGCGAGTACGTCCTCGAGCGGGGCATCGTCGGCGATTTCTCGATGGTGGCGGCGTGGAAGGCCGACCGCCTCGGCAACCTCGTGTACCGGAAGGCGGCCCGCAACTTCAACCCGATGGCCGCGACCGCCGGAAGAGTCTCCATCGCCGAGGTCGAGGAGCTCGTCGAGGTGGGCGAGCTCGACCCGGAATGCGTCCACACGCCGGCCGTCTTCGTGCAGCGCGTCGTCGTGGCGCCGCGGGAGAAGCGGATCGAGCGGCGCACGGTGAGGAAGGCGTAGCCGTGCTCGACCGCGAGGGGATCATCCGGCGTGCGGTGAAGGAGCTGCGGGATGGGTACACCGTGAATCTGGGCATCGGCATGCCGACGCTCGTCGCCAACCACATCCCGCCCGGCATGGAGGTGATTCTCCAGTCCGAGAACGGCATTCTCGGCCTCGGCCCGTATCCCACCGACGCGGAGGTGGACGCGGACCTCATCAACGCCGGCAAGGAGACCGTGACGGTCAAGCCGGGCGCTTCGTACTTCTCTTCGTCGGACTCCTTCGCGATGATCCGCGGGGGGCACGTGGACCTGTCGATCCTCGGGGCCATGCAGGTGGACGAGGAGGGCTCGATCGCCAACTACATGATCCCGGGAAAGATGGTGAAGGGAATGGGCGGCGCGATGGACCTCGTCGCGGGCGCCCGGCGGCTCGTCGTCACGATGGAGCACACGGCGCGATCGGGAGAGCACAAGATCCTGCGCCGCTGCACGCTGCCCTTCACGGGGCGGCGCTGCGTGCATCGGATCATCACGGACCTCTGCGTCTTCGACGTCCTGCCCGGCGGCGCGGGGCTCCAGCTGGTGGAGCTCGCTCCGGGGGTCGTCGTGGACGAGGTCCGGGCGAAGACGGGCGCCGCGTTCCGGGAGGCCGGCTCGATTCGCGCCATGGACGCGTGAAGCCCGTCCCGGCCGCGGTTCTGTTTCTCGGAATCCCGCTCGCGGCTCTCGCGCAGGATCCCTACAGCCAGGTCGATCCCTTCGAGTCCCGCTTCAAGACCCATCCCAACTTCCAGATCAAGTTCCACGTTCCCGAGGCGGGCGGCGAGGTGCGCCTGTACACGAAGAACCCCGTCCACTTCGAGAAGGACCTCTACTGGGAGGGGAGCGAGGACGTGGTGATCGAGTACCAGGACATCAAGATCACCGCCGATGCCGCGCGCTACGATTTTCCGACGAAGACCGCGATCCTGACCGGCCACGTCATCATCGATCAGGGGCCGACGCGCATCTCCGGCACGCGGGGCACGTTCCACCTCGACACGAAGACGGGGGTCGTCGAGGAGAACGTCGTCGCCGACCTGCCGCCGTCGTACCACATCGTCGCCGACTCGATCGAGAAGATCGGCGAGGCCACCTACCGCGTGCACCAGGGGCTCTTCACGTCCTGCGAGCTTCCAAAGCCGCCGTGGTCGTTCACGATGAAGGAGGCGACCGTCACGCTCGACGACTACGCGCGCATGAAGGACGTCGCGTTCCGCGCCGGGCAGGTGCCCCTGTTCTGGACGCCCTACCTGATCTGGCCGACGAAGGAGAACCGCGCGTCGGGTTTCCTCGTGCCGGGACTCGGGTTCAACAACGAGCGGGGCGCGTTCATCGGCCTCAACTACTACTGGGTCACCGGCCGCTCGACGGACCTGACGACGCAGCTCGCGGCCTACTCGGACGGCACGATCGGCCTCGGCGAGGAGGCCCGCTGGCGTCCGACGGACGAATCCGCGGGCATCTTCCAGGGCTTCGTCGTCCGCGACCAGGACGCGACGGAGTGCGTCCCGATCGCCCAGGCGCCTCCCGTGAACAACGGCCCCTGCACCCTGCCGAACGGAACGCTCGGCGTTTATACGACGGGCAAGGAGACGCGGTGGAAGGTCGCGCTCGACCACGTCTCCGACGACCTGCCCTACGACATCCGCGGCGTCGTGTCGATCCGCGCCTATTCCGACGAGGAGTACCTCCAGGACTGGGAGAGGAACTTCAACCTCAACTCGGCGCGGCAGGTCCCCTCGTTCGCGTACCTGACGAAAAACTTCGGCGCGGACTCCATGAACCTCCGCTTCGATCGGACCGAGACCTTCTACGCCGCGACCGTCATCCAGGAGCGGCTGCCCTCGCTCGAGTACTTCCACCGGACGGCGCCGATCGGCGAGTCGCCGTTCTTCTTCGCGCTCGAGTCCTCGCTCTCGGACCTGTACGTGAACAAGGGCCAGGGCCTCCTGCACGGGTCGTGGGGCCGCTTCGACGCCGCGCCGACGTTCTCGCTGCCGATCAAGACGCTCCCGTGGCTGTCGGTGCTCGCGCAGGCGGGCGGAAGGTTGACGGAGTACACGGACTCGACGGACGCCGGACAGACGCACCTGCTCGGCGAGTCCTTTCTGAGGGCGTATGCGACGGCGGGCCTCTCGCTCGTCGGTCCGTCGTTCTCGCGGATCTACGACGTGTCGCTCGGGCCGTGGATCAAGCTGAAGCACGTCATCGAGCCGCGGATCGACTACACGTACGTGTCGAACGTCGAGGACCCGTCGCGCATCCCGGCCTTCGATCAGATCGACACGACGCTCGGCCAGAACCAGGTCCGGTACGCCATCGTCAACCGGCTGCTCGGCAAGACCGCGGGCTCCGGGGCGGCCGGTTCGGCCGAGGAGATCGCCTCGCTCGAGATCAGCCAGACCTACTTCTTCGAGCTGCCGCAGACGATCTTCCTGCCGACGCCCGGAATCGTGCAGCGCCGCACCGGCCCCTTCGAGGCGATCCTCCGCATCGCGCAGGGCGGCGTCTTCCACGTCGACGGGACCATCGATTACGACCAGTTCGCCCGCCAGCTGACCAACACGTCGGTCACGGCGGGCGCGAACTGGGGCACCAACTTCGTCTCGCTCTCCTGGTTCAATACGAACCCGGTGACGCCGGTCGGGCAGGCGGCGTCGACCTCGGACCAGATCCGCGTCGCGGGCGGCGTCGACCTGTCCCAGATCTTCCGGTTCGATACGAGCGTGGCGTACAGCGCGGATCAGAACCTGCTCCAGGAGGCCCGCTTCCTCGTGACCTACAAGGGCTCCTGCTACACGGTCTTCCTCGAATTCCGCGACCTCGACCTCCCGCCCACGCCGCGCAAGGACGTGCGGCTCGTCGTCAACCTGAAGGACATCGGGACGCTGCTCGACGTCAATGGCTCGATCAACGCGCTGCTCGGGCAGCCGTAGGGGGGGATCCGGCCTCCGGTATTATCCCGCGTCAATGAAAGGTCTCATTCTGTCGGGCGGCAAGGGGACGCGTCTGCGCCCCCTGACCTACACCCGCGCCAAGCAGCTCGTCCCGATCGCGAACAAGCCCGTCCTCTTCTACGGCGTCGAGGCGATCGTCGCGGCGGGCATCCGGGACATCGGCGTCGTCGTGGGCGACACCCGGGAGGAGATCCAGGCGGCCCTCGGTGACGGCGCGCGGTTCGGGGCGCGTATCACGTACATCGAGCAGGACGCGCCGCGCGGGCTGGCGCACGCCGTTCTCATCTCGGAGAAGTACCTGAGAGGCGAGCCGTTCGTGATGTACCTCGGGGACAACGTGATCGCCGACGGCATCACGGCGCTCGTGGACGACTACCGCCGCATCGGCTGCAACTCGCAGATCCTCCTGGCGAAGGTGCCGAACCCGTCGCAGTTCGGCGTCGCGGAGCTCGAGGCCGGGCGGGTCGTGCGCCTGACCGAGAAGCCGAAGGAGCCGAAGTCCGACCTCGCGCTCGTCGGCGTGTACATGTTCGACGATTCGATCTGGGACGCGGTCAAGTCGATCCAGCCGAGCGCGCGCCAGGAGCTCGAGATCACCGACGCCATCCAGTGGCTCGTCGACCACGGAAAGACCGTGCACCCGCACCTCGTCTCGGGGTGGTGGAAGGACACCGGCAAGATCGAGGACATGCTCGAGGCGAACCGGATCATCCTCGACACGTTCACGGCGCGCGGCTGCGACAACCTCGGTGCGGACTGCCGCGTCGAGGGCAAGGTCGTCGTCGAACCCGGCGCGCGGCTCGAGCGGGCCTCGGTGCGCGGCCCGGCGGTCATCGGCGCCGGGGCGACCGTGCGGGACGCGTTCGTCGGCCCGTACACCGCCATCGGGCCGGACTGCCTGATCGACCGCTGCGAGATCGAGAACTCGATCGTGCTCGAGGCGTCCCGGCTCGAGCGGATCCCGGTGCGGATCGCGGACTCGCTGATCGGCAAGAACGTGCGGATCCATCCCGGTCTCGAGCGGCCGCGCGTCCACCGCTTTCTCGTGGGCGACAACTCGGAGATCGGACTCGTATGAGGCTGCTCGTCACCGGCGGGTGCGGCTTCATCGGATCCAACTTCATCCGGCACGTCCTCGAGTCCCGCGGCGCGGGCGTGTCCATCGTCAACCTGGACAAGCTGACGTACGCGGCCAACCCGGCGAACCTCGCGGACGTCGCGGGCCGGCCGAACTACCGCTTCGTGCGCGGCGACATCGTGGACCCGGACGTCGTGGCGATGGCGATGGAGGGCTGCGACGCGGTCGTCAACTTCGCCGCGGAGACGCACGTCGATCGGTCGCTCCTCGGCGACGCTTCGTTCATCGAGACCGACGTCCGCGGCGTCTTCGTGCTCCTCGAGGAGGCGCGGCGGCGCGGCGTGCGGCGCTTCGTCCAGATCTCGACCGACGAGGTGTACGGCTCGATCGCGCGGGGCTCGTTCACCGAGGAGTCGCCGCTGAACCCCCGCAACCCCTACGCGGCCTCGAAGGCGGGCGGGGACCGGCTCGCGTACTCCTACTGGGCCTCCTACGGCGTGCCGGTGATCATCACGCGCGCGTCGAACAACTACGGGCCCTACCAGTATCCCGAGAAGCTGATCCCGCTCTTCGTCACCAACGCGGTCGACGACCTGCCGCTGCCGCTCTACGGCGACGGGAAGAACGTGCGCGACTGGCTTTTCGTGCGCGACCATGCGGCGGCCGTCGACTTCCTGCTCGACGCCGGCGTTCCGGGCGAGACGTACAACATCGCGGGTGGGAACGAGGCGGAGAACATCGCGATCACGAAGCGCGTGCTCGCGGAGCTCGGCAAGCCGGAGGGCCTGATCCGCTTCGTCGACGACCGCCCCGGGCACGACCGCCGCTACTCCCTCGACGCGGGCAAGCTCGCGCGGCTCGGCTTCACCGCGGCGACGCCGTTCGAGCGCGGCCTCGTCGAGACCGTGCGCTGGTACCGCGAGCGGGAGGACTGGTGGCGGCCGATCAAGGAGCGCGACGCCGCCTACCGCGAGTTCTACCGCACGCAGTACGAGCAGCGGCTCGCCACCTCCTCGGCGACGGCCAAGAAGCCGGGCTAGGAGAGAGGTAGAGGCGCGGCCATGTCGGACGCGGGCGCCGGCTCCCTCGATTTCGACGCGGCCCTGCTCGCCGCGCCCCGTCCCGGCGCGCGCCGGCGCCGCCGCGTGCTCGTGACGGGGTCCTCGGGGATGCTCGGATCGGACCTCGTCCCGGTTCTCTCGGCCGCCGGGCACGACGTGTTCGGGCGCCCGCACGCCGAGCTCGACATCGCCGACGCGAAGGCGGTGTCGCGGGCCGTCCGGGAGCTCTCGCCGGACGTCGTCGTCAACTGCGCCGCGTTCACGAAGGTGGACGACTGCGAAACGGACGCGCGTGCGGAAGTTGTCAACGCCCGCGCAGTCGATCACCTCGCCGACGCGTGCCGGCGGCACGCCGCCCGGCTCGTCCAGATCTCGACCGATTTCGTCTTCGACGGGCAGAAGGCCGCCCCGTACCGCGAGGACGACCCGACGAGGCCGCTGTCCGCCTACGGCCGCACGAAGCTCGCGGGCGAGGAGGCGGCGCTGCGGGCGCCCGGCGCGCTCGTCGTGCGCGCGTCGTGGCTCTTCGGCCGCGCGGGCTGGAACTTCGTCGAGGCGATCCTGCGGCAGGTCGAGGGTGGAAAGACGAAGCTCTCCGTCGTCACGGATCAGCTGGGCCGGCCGACCGCGACGCCCGACCTCTCCGAGGCGATCGCGGCGCTTCTCGACGTCGGCGCGATCGGCGTCTACCACTTCGCCAACCGGGGCGAGGTCTCGTGGAACGAGTTCGCCCGCGAGATCCTGTGGCGCGTCGGCCGGCGCGACGTCGCGATCGAGCCGACGACCACCGAGGCGCTCGCCCGCCCCGCGCGGCGCCCCGCCTACTCGGTGCTCGACACGGGAAAGTACGAGCGCGTGACCGGACGGCCCATCCGCTCCTTCCGCGAGCCCCTGGCCGAGTACCTCGTTTCGCGCGCCCACCCGGAAGCATAGGGGGTCAGGTCTCTCAAAGAGCGTTTTCCGCCGAGAGATCACCTTTGAGAGACCTGACCCCGTCCTCCGCTAGACTGCGGTCGACCATCAGCGAGGGGTCATGGCATGCGACGAATTTCCCCGGCTCTCGCGTGGATTGCGTCCCCGGCTCTCGCGGGCGGCGACGCCGACTTCAACATGCCGCTCATCAACTCGGAGCGGATGGACCAGGCGCTCCGGAGCCTCGGCGTCCCGACGGAGCTCGTGATCTACCCCGGCCAGTACCACGGGATTCGGAAGCCGAGCTTCGTGCGCGATCGCCTCGAGCGCTGTGCCGCCTGGTACGAACGCTTCGTGAAGGCCGCCCCGGCGGCGCCGGCCGGGAGCGCGGCGGGGGGCCGCTGAGCGCCGCGTCGCGTCTGACGTCCGGCGAGTGGCAGCGCAAGGCGGTCCACGCGGGCATGGGCCTGTTCGCGCTCGCGCTGCGCTGGCTCGACTGGCGGGGCGCCGCCGCGTGCGCGGCGGCGGCGCTCGTGTTCAACGTCGTCGCGATGCCGCGCATCGGGCGCCACCTGTATCGAACCGGGATCCCGCGGCGGCACGACCCCGGCATCGTGGCCTATCCGGCGGTCGTCCTCCTGCTCGTCCTCGTCTTCGGGAAAACCGACCTGCCGCTCGTCGCGGCCGTCTGGGCGATGATGGCCTTCGGCGACCCGGCGGCGGCCGTCGCGGGCCGCACGGTCGGCGGCCCCGCGCTGCCGTGGAACGGGACGAAGACCTGGGTCGGCGTCTTCGCCGGATGGGCCTTCGCGTTCGCCGCCTCGCTCGCCGTCTTCTCCTTCGTGACCGCGCGCGCGCCGGGGAGCGACACGGTCGCCGTGCTGTGGATCGGCGCCGCCGCCTACGCGTTCCTCGAGTCGGTGCGCGCCGGGATCGACGACAACGTCGTCGCCGCTCTGCCGACGGCTTTGCTCCTCTACTGGCTGAACGCGCACTGGCCTCCCCATCCGTGGCCCGGCGCGGCCGCGTCGGCGAGAGACCTCGCGATCGCGCTCGCGGTCAACGCCGCGGTCGCCCTGGCCATGGGCGCGGCGCGCGTCGTGAGCCGCTCCGGCGCGATCGGCGGCGCGGGCGCCGGCTTCGTGATCCTCGCGGCCGGCGGCTGGCGCGCCTACGCGATCCTCTGGGCCTTCTTCCTCGCGGGAACGCTCGCGACGCGGCTGGGGTACCGGCGGAAGGCCGCGGCGGGCACCGCGCAGGCGGAGGGCGGTCGGCGCGGCGCCGCGCATGTCGCGGCGAACTGCCTCGTGCCGGCGTGTCTCGTCGTGCTGGGGCTTCCCGCCGCCGCCTTCGCCGCGGCGTTCGGCGCCGCGCTCGCCGACACGCTGGGCACCGAGGTGGGAACGCTCTGGGGACGGCGGCCGTTCTCTCCGCTCTCGCTGCGTCCGCTGCCGCCGGGCACGCCCGGCGCGATCTCGCTGCCCGGCACGGCGGCCTCCGTGCTCGGCGCGGCGCTCCTCGCGGCCGCCGCCGTGGCCCTCGGCCTGATCGGGCGCTCCGCGTTCGTCGCCTGCGCCGCGGGCGGCTTCCTCGGCGCGCTCGCCGAGAGCGTGCTCAACGACTTCGGCCGGCGGGCGGGATTCTCGCTCGACCACGAATTCGCGAACGCGCTCAACACGTTCGCCGGCGCGATGCTCGCGCTCCGCCTCCTGCCCGCGTGACGCGATGAGACAGTACGTCCGCCTCGCCCGCCCGTTCACGCTCCTGCCGCCGCTCGTCGGCATCGTGTCGGGAGCGGTGTGTGCATTCGGCTCCGCGCACAACCCCGACCCGGCGCGGCGCGTGACCGGCGCGGTCATATTGACCGTCGCGCTCGGCTCGCTGTGCGCGTCGGCGATGAACGCCGCCTCGAACATCGTCAACCAGATCGCGGATCTCGAGATCGACCGGAAGAACAAGCCCGAGCGCCCGCTCGTGACGGGCGAGATCGCGATCCGCCGCGCGTGGGTGGCGGCGGCGGTCCTCTACGTCCTCTCGATCGTGCCGACCTGGCTCGTGGTCCCGTACCCGTACGAGGGTCTCGCCGCGCGCCTGACCGCGCCGACCCACCTCCACGCCGCGTTCTTCATCTACCTCGTCGGCGCGCTCGCGACCTTCGTGTACTCGTTCCCCGCATTCGGCCGCTCGAAGCGCCACTGGTTCTGGGCGAACTTCACGATCGCGGTGACCCGCGGCGGCCTCCTGAAGGTCGCGGGATGGTCGTTCGTCGCGTCGGTGCTCTGGGGCGAGGCCTGGGCGATCGGCGGGATCTTCGCGCTGTTCCTGCTCGGCGCCACCTCGACGAAGGACTTCTCGGACATGGAGGGGGACCGCGCGCACGGGTGCATCACGCTGCCGGTGCGCTTCGGCGTGCGGCGGGCGGCCTGGATGATGACGCCGTTCTTCGTCGTGCCGTGGCTGCTGATCCCGGTTTTCACGTGGCTCCCGGGGGGCGCGCGCCTGACGGGCAACCGCGCCTTCCTGACGGCGCTCGGGCTCGTCCTGGCCGCCTGGGGCGCCTACACGGCTCGCCTGCTGGTGAAGAACCCGGACGAGCTGGCCTCGACCGAAAACCACCCGGCCTGGACGCACATGTACCTGATGCTGATGTGCGCGCAGGCGGGGTTCGCCGTCGGGTATCTCGTCTGAGGGGCGCCGGACGGGCGTAAAATAAAAGCCTCATGAAAGAGAACGCGGCGCCGGAGTGGCCGGCGCCGCCGGAAGAGCCGGGCTTTCGGGTTCGCTGGAGCGGGCTCTCCGTGTCCTTCGACGAGCGGACGCTGAACGCTCTCGTCCACCGGCTGGTCGACCGCATCCCCGATCTGCAGGATCTGCGCATCCGCGTCACGAAGGGGGAGCTCGCCGCGACCCTGACCGTGCGCCGCTTCGGCGTGCCGCTCTCCGCCCGGGCATCGCTCTCGCAGCTGCGCCTGAAGGACGGGTTCCTCGCGTTCGTCCTGGATCGCGTGCAGGCTCTGTCGTTCATTCCGATCCCGGACCAGCTCCTGATCTACCTCGTGCAGAAGGTGCCGGAGGGGCTCCTGACCTGGTACCGCGACGACCGGATCATGGTCGTGAACCTGAACGACTGGATGCCGCCCGGCGCGGACTTCTCGCTCGAGCGAACGGCGTTCGAGGAGGGGCAGCTGACGCTGCACCTGGCGCCGGGTTCGTACGACCTGACGGAAATCCTCGAGGCGCCGGAAGAGCGGGACTGACCCGCCGGCGCCTAACGCGCGCGGATCGGGTTCGTGCCGATCCGGTCTCCCGGACGCGCCGCCCTCTCGCGGAGCTCTGCGAGCGTGCCGTCGAGCGACGGACCAGACGCAGGGACCGTCCCCGGCTCACCGAGCACCGCGACGCACAGCCGTCCATCGGTCTCCCAGGCGTCGCCGGATCCGTTGATGCCGTGGTTGGCGGCGACGGGGCCCGCGCCGCATGCCGAGCGCGCCAGGCGTCCGCCGCGGTCGAGGTCCGAGAGCAAACGGTCGCGCTCGCCGTCCACGCGCGTGTCGATGTGGTGGATGACCTCTCCGGTGTAGCGCGAGAACCCGAGCTTCGCGTCGTAGCTCGCCGCGCCCAGCCAGAGCGTGTCCCTCGGATCGGCCGGCAGGTTCGCGCGCCACAGACGGACGTGGTGGCGCCGGCGCGGGCTGCCGCCGACGATCTGTTCGAACGCAAGGTCCTGCGGCCGGCCCCACAGCACGTGGGTGCTGACGGGGGCGGACGTGTACGGCCGGGCGAAGAGAACGCTCGTCGCGTCCTTCCAGCCGGAGCGGAGCGTGATGCGGTCGGCGGGAGTCCAGCCGGCCGCGCGCATGGCGTCGGCCACCTGCGCCTCGGAACCGACCAGCGCGACGTTGAGCGGATCGGCGGCGATTCCCTCGAGCGTGCGGGTGACGCCGCCGGAGCTGGCCGCGCCGGCGATCCGGTGGTACTGCCACCACGACACGGGCATCACGACGTAGGCGAAGACCGCGTATGCCGGGAACAGCAGGAGCACGGCGGCGAGGGTCCGGAGGAATCGGTTCATGGGGGAGGAGGAATTCTGCCGGGCTCATCATGAACCCAACATGAACTTCATGCTACCTCGCGGCGTTCCCTCGCCGCTAAAGGCCAGCCCAATACTCCTTTTGCGCGTCCTTCACCGCGGCAATCGCGGCGCGCGCGAGACGGGCCGGCTCGCCGAACGCGGGCTCGGGCGCCGGGTCGCCGAGCAGCGCCCGCACGCATGCCGCGGCCGAGCGAGCGATCGCGTCGAGGTCGTAGCCGCCCTCGAGGGCGAGGACGACGCGCCCGCCGGCGAGACCGAGCAGCCGCCGCGTCAGCGCCCCGTAGCCCTCGGGCGACACGCGCATCGAGCCGAGCGGATCGCCGTCCGCCGCGTCGAACCCGGCCGACACGAGCACGAGCTCGGGATCGAACGCGTCCGCGGCCGGCAGGAGCACGCCGTCGAAGGCGGCGAGGTACTCGGCGTCGCCCATGCCGCCCGGGAACGGCACGTTGATCGTGAATCCCCGCCCCTCGCCGCCGCCGATCTCGGCGACCGCGCCGGTGCCCGGATAGAAGGGGAACTGGTGGACGGAGAAGTAGAGGACCGAGGGGTCCTCGCGGAACGAGTGCTGGGTGCCGTTGCCGTGGTGCAGGTCCCAGTCGACGATCAGCACGCGCTTCGCGGCGCCGGCCGCCTGGACGGCGCGGGCGGCGACCGCGACGTTGTTGAACAGGCAGAACCCCATCGCGCGCTCCGCCTCGGCATGGTGCCCCGGAGGGCGGAGCACGGCGAAGCCGTCCGAGAGGCGCCCCTCCGCCACCGCGAGCGCGAGGTCGACGAGGCCGCCCGCCGAGAGGCGCGCCGCGAGGGCGGAGCCGGACGACGTGTAGGTGTCGGGATCGAGCCGGAGGGACTCGTGCCGCGCGGTCTCCGCGATCGCGCGGACGTGACGCGGCGTGTGGACGCGCTCGAGCTCCGCGTCCGTCGCCTCGCGCGCGGGCACGCGCCGGCAGCGGGCGGCGAGCCCCTCCGACTCGAGGCGGCTCCAGATCGCGGCGGCCCGGCCGGCGTGCTCGGGATGGCCGGGCGGCGCCCGGTGGTCGAGGAAGCGCTCGTCGAAGACGAGTCCGGTCGTCACGGCGCGTCGAGGGCCGCCGCGAGCGCGTCCGGCTCCGAGACGGGCGCGCGGCACGAGAAGCTCGAGCACACGAAGGCGCGCGCCGGGCCGTTTCCGCCGGCGCGCCCTTCCGCGAGCGCGGCGAGCGCGGGCGTCGCGCCGGCCGAGTCCGCGTGGGCCACGACGCGATTCAGGCGCCGGCTCTCGACGACGGTCCGCCGCAGCGCCTCGAAGTCCGCCCGGCCCGGAGTGCCCGCGAGCACGACCTCGCGCGGCGGGTCCGACGCGAAGTCGACGGCGCAGAGCAGGCGCGGCAGCGCAACCGGCGCACGGGAGAGAACCTCGGCGGCGCTCGCGAAGACGTCCCCGGCTCTCCGCCGGTAGCGCTCGTCGCCCGTGAAGACCGCGAGCCGGAGCAGGTTCATCGCCGCGACCGAGTTGGAGGAAGGCGTGGCGCCGTCCCAGCTCTCCTTCGGGCGGAGGATCAGGCCATCGTGGCCCTCCGCCGAGAGGTAGTACCCGCCGGCGGGATCGGCGAAGCGCTCGTCGAAGACCTCCTGGAGCCGCACGGCCTCGGCGAAGTACCGCGGGACGAAGGTCGCCTCGTAGAGATCGAGGAGCGCCTCGATGAGGAGGGCGTAGTCGCTCGCGAACCCCGGGATCCCCGCGCGCCCCGCCTTCTCGCGATGGAGAAGCTCGCCGAGCCCGTCGTCCTGGACGCAGCGCTCGAGGATCCGGTCGGCCGCCGCTTGCGCGGCGAGCCCGTAGCGCGGCTCCGCGAGCACGCCGCTCCCGAGCGCGAAGGCGCCGATCGCGAGAGCGGACCAGTCGGTCAGGAGCTTGTCGTCGGTGCCGGGCGGCACGCGCCTCGAGCGGAGGGCCTTCATCTTCGCGCGGGCCTCGGCGAGCGCGGCGGCGACGTCCGCCTCGGGACGGCCGAAATCCTTCGCGAGCTCGGGGACGCCGCGGACGATCGAGAGGACCGTCTCGCCGTGCTCGAAGTTGCCGCCCTCGGTCACGCCGAACCGGGCGGCCACGAGCGCCGCGTCGGCCGCGCCGACCGCCTCCGCGAGCGAGCGCGGGTTCCAGACGTAGTACGTGCCTTCCTCGCCGCCCGAGTCGGCGTCCTGCGCCGCGAAGAAGCCGCCGCCCTCGGGCGTCATCTCCGCGAGGAGGTAATCGAGCGTCTCGCGCGCGATGCGAGCGTAGAGCGGGCCCCCGAACGCGCGGTGCGCGAGGAGATACACCCGCGCGAGCATCGCGTTGTCGTAGAGCATCTTCTCGAAGTGCGGGACGAGCCACTGCGCGTCGACCGAGTAGCGGTGGAAGCCGCCGCCGACCTGGTCGTACATGCCGCCCTCGGCCATCTTCGTGAGCGTCTTCTCGACCATGCCGCGCGCGGCCGGCTCCTTCGTCGCGAGCCAGTGGCGCAGGAGGAGCTCGAGACGCATCGCGGGCGGGAACTTGGGCGCGCCGCCGAAGCCGCCGTCGCGGGCGTCGTACTGGCGCTCGAGCAGACGGACGGCCGCGGCGATCGTCTCGCGGCCCGGCGCGGCCGCCCCCTCCGGCCTCTCCGCTCGCGGCGCGAGGTGCGCCAGCATCTCGGCGGCGGAGGCCTCGAGCTCGCCGCGCCGGTCGCGCCAGGCCGCGGCGATCGCGGCGAGGAGCTGCGGGAAGCCGGGCTTGCCCCACCGCGGCGCCGGCGGGAAGTAGGTGCCGCCGTAGAAGGGCCGGAGCTCGGGCGTGAGGAACAACGAAAGGGGCCAGCCGCCCTGGCCGGTCATCAGCTGGACGGCCTGCATGTAGATGTCGTCGACGTCCGGACGCTCCTCGCGGTCGACCTTGACCGGGACGAAGTCGCGGTTGAGCGCCGCCGCCGTCTCCGCATCCTCGAACGACTCGTGCTCCATCACGTGGCACCAGTGACAGGTCGAGTAGCCGATCGAGAGGAAGATCGGCTTCTCCTCGGCGCGCGAGCGGGCGAAGGCCTCTTCGCCCCACGGGTGCCAGTCGACCGGATTGTCCTTGTGCTGGAGGAGGTAAGGGGAGGACTCGAGGGCCAACCGGTTGGGCACCTCGGGAGAATACCGTTGTCCGCCGGCTCGTGGGGGCGGCCGCGAGGGCCGTCCCTACGGGCGTAGGGGCGGGGCTTGTCCCCGCCCGCGCGCGTCAAGAAATGTGAATTCCGTGTCGGCCGTACGGCTGCGCCGTGATCGTCACCTCGTTGTCGTGGTCCTGGATCGTGACGACGTCGCCGGGGCCGAGCTCGTCGAGCTTCTCGAGGATCTCCGAGGTCGAGATCCGGCCCTTGTCGTCGGAGAGGGCCTCGATGAGAACGCGGGGGAGACGGATGTGGACGTGCTTGTCCCACTCGTCCTTGACGTCGATCTCGAGGACGCCGCCGTCGGCCATGACCTCGATGGTGGCGTCTTCCTTCTTGATCACTCCGGGCTTTCCGGGCGCGCTCTCCTCCGCCGCGTCGAGGATCTGGCGCGGCGTGACGTCCTCCTTGCTCCACTCCCGGCGCATGTCGGTGCCGAGCTCCTTCGGGGCGAGCTTGGCGAGCCGCGCGAGGAGGTTCGACGGCACGTTGAACGAGGCGTGGCGCGTCTCGCCGCCGTCGCGGGAGCGGATCTCGACGCGGAATCCCTTGATCCGCTGGAACTCGGCGGCCGGGCGCCGCCAGAACGACAGCGCCAGCGCGGCGAGCACGACCACGAACAGCCCGAGGACGACGGCGCGCACTTCTCTGCTCATCGGTGCGAAGTCTCCCACCAGTCCCTAACGCACGGGACGTCGAAATGTTCGGCGCATCTCTTCTCGAACCCGAGCCCTCGCTTCGCTCGGCCTCGGCTTCGACGCGGCGTTCTCTCGCCGCGGCGCCAGTGTGGTAATTTGAACGTCCGCGCCCCGCGCAAGGGGCTGGCGGAACGGAGTTTATGCCTCATTTCATCACCGATACCTGCATCGGCTGCGGCGTCTGCGAGATCAAGTGCCCGACGCACACGATCACGGGCGACAAGGCCGAGAAATACGTCATCCACCACGACCGCTGCATCGACTGCTCGGTCTGCGCCCGGTACTGCCCGGTCTCCTGCATCCAGGACCAGAAGGGCGAGCTCGTCGAGAAGGTCAGGCCGAAGGAGATTCCCAAGGCCATCGTCGACCGGGACCTCTGCACGGGCTGCGAGTTCTGCATCGACATCTGCCCGTTCGACTGCATCTACCTGATCGAGGACCCGCTCCACGAGACCTTCCACAAGATCGCCGAGGTGGACGCGGGTCCCTGCGTGTCGTGCCGCCTGTGCGAGACCGTCTGCGAGAAGGACGCGATCTTCGTCCCGAACCCGATCACGCAGGCGAAGCGGTACCTGCCCGTCCTGTGACCGAGACGCCGAAGGACGCTTCGCCTCCCGAAGACGACGATCTGACCGAAGAGCCCCGGGGAGCCGGACGGCTCCTCGCGCGGTTCTTCCTCCTGCCGCTGACCGTCGTCGTCGCGGCCGTCGGCATCTTCGTCTTCTTCAACACGATGACCTTCGAGCGGCGCGGGCCGCGCGACTACCTGCAGGAGGTCCGCGGCGGGACGGCCAACCGCCGCTGGCAGGCGGCGTTCGAGCTGTCGCGCTCGCTCGGGAACCTGAAGCCCGACGAGCGGGCGGAGCTCTGCGCGGAGACGCTGCGGGTCTACGAGACGCTCTCGCCGAGGCGGCCGGAGGACCTCCTCGTCCGCCGCTACCTCGTGCTCGTGCTCGGCCGCCTCGGCGAGCCCGCGGCCGTGCCGGCGCTCCTCCAGGCGGCGCACGCCGACGACCCGGACACCCGGCTCTACGCGATCTGGGCCCTCGGGAAGATCGGCGGGCCGGCCGGCTTCGACACCGTCCTCGAGGCGTCCCAATCGGAGGACGCCGGCACGCGGAAGATGGCCGCCTACGTCCTCGGCACCCTCGGCGATGCGCGCGCCGTGCCGCGCCTGAAGGTGCTCGCCGAGGATCGGACGGCGGACGTCCGCTGGAACGCCGCGATCGCGCTCGCGCAGCTCGGCGACGCCTCCGGGCTCTCGACGCTCCAGGCGATGCTCGACCGGGAGGCGCTGGCGCGGCAGGCGACGCTGTCGGGCGATCAGGCCGAGGCGGCGATGGTCAACGCGATGAAGGCGCTCGTGCTCCTGCGGGACGCGGAGAGCCTGCCCGTCCTCGAGCGGCTCGAGAAGTCGGACCCCAATCTCCGGGTGCGGGACGCCGCGCGAAGGGCCATCGAAGCCCTGCGCGCGCCCGCGGGGGCGCCGGCGACGCCGGCCGCGCCTTGAGCGGCCCGATGGTGTTTGGTAGGCTCGTCGGCCAGAGTTGATGTCGACCGCTCCCGAGACGCTTCCGTCGTCCCCGCCCGACGTCGCCCTCGACGGGGTCACCCGGCGCTCCACCCTGAAGTGGATGGTGCTCGCCTGGACGGGCTTTGCCGCGGCCACGGGCGCGGGTCTGACGGCGACGGTC
The DNA here is from genome assembly GCA_027307335.1 of Acidobacteriota bacterium. Classification (GTDB taxonomy): domain Bacteria; phylum Acidobacteriota; class Thermoanaerobaculia; order UBA5066; family Gp7-AA6; genus DAHUXD01. Next base: position 82,629 of record DAHUXD010000047.1, on the reverse strand, counting down.
CGCTTCCTCTTTCCGAACGTCCTGTTCGAGCCGCCCACCCGGTTCAAGGCGGGCGACCCGTCGAGCTACGCCCTGGGCGTGGACGAGCGGTGGAAGGAGAAGTACGGCATCTGGATCGTCCGCGACACCAACTCGATCTACGCCCTGGTCGCGGTCTGCGTGCACCTCGGCTGCACCCCCAACTGGCTCCAGGCGCAGAACAAGTTCAAGTGCCCGTGCCACGGCTCGGGCTACTACGTGTCGGGAATCAACTTCGAGGGACCGGCGCCACGCCCGCTCGAGCGCGCCCAGATCGAGGTCTCGGGCGAGGACGGCCAGATCATCGTGGACAAAGCGTTCCGGTATCTCTACGAGCGCGGCCAGTGGTCGGACCCGAAGGCCTTCGTCAAGATGGCATGAGGTCGAGCCCCCCCGAGCGGGCCGTTGGGCGGCCCGACATCGCTGTCATCACCCGGTGATTCCCTAAACGCGGAGGTTCGAGTTGGCTTCTCGTTGGCGTGATCTGCAGCAGTCGATCGTCTCGAGCCAGTTCTGGAAGTCCATCTTCCGCGTCGGCATCCCGAACACGAACCGCAAGCGCGTGCTCGCGATGCTCGGCAACGTCGTCCTGCACCTGCACCCGGTGAAGACCCGCAAGTCCGGCGTGAAGATGCGCTACACGTGGTGCGCCGGCGGCGTGACGTTCTTTCTCTTCCTCGTGCTCACGTTCACCGGCCTCCTCCTGATGTTCTATTACCGGCCGACGGTCGAGTACGCCTTCGTGGACATCCTCGACCTGCGCGAGCAGGTGCCGTTCGGGATCATGCGCGAGGTCCACCGCTGGGGCGCGCACGCGATGGTGATCTCGGTCTGGATCCACATGTTCCGCGTGTTCATGACCGGGTCCTACAAGCCGCCGCGCGAGTTCAACTGGGTGATCGGCGTGATCCTGCTCGTGCTGACGCTGCTCCTCTCGTTCACCGGGTATCTGCTTCCGTGGGACCAGCTCGCGATCTGGGCCATCACGGTCGGCTCGAACATGGCCTCGGCGACGCCGCTCCTCGGCATCCAGGGACCCGGCACGAGCCTGCTCAAGATCGGCGACATCCAGCTCGTCACGTCCACCAACGACGCGCGGTTCGGCCTCCTCGGCGGGCGCTTCGTCGGCGCCGGCGCGCTGCTGCGCTTCTACGTGCTCCACTGCGTCGGCATCCCGCTCATCGCGGCGTTCCTGATGGCCGTCCACTTCTGGCGCGTCCGGAAGGACGGCGGCATCTCGGGACCGGTATGACCTTCGAGCCTGTCTGCTCCCTCTCCCTCCGGGAGAGGGCCGGGGAGAGGGGCGTCCGGTAGCCGTGGCCCTCATCGAGTTCGTCAAGAACGCGATCGACTTCCTGTCGGCGCCGCAGTACCTCGTCACGGGCGCGCTGATCGGGCTCGTCCTCGCGATCCACTGGCGGCCGATCTGGACGCCGAAGGGCGGCGCGGTGCTGTTCGCGCTCCTCGCCGGCGGCATCGGCCTCTCTTACCTCGACCCCAACTTCAACAAGGTCGCGACGCTGCCGGACAACGTGCCGATCGTCGGCATGATCTTCCTCGTCGGCTTCTTCTTCTGGTTCTCGATGACCCAGGCCTACGCGAACGACCGCCGCATCGCGGAGGGCCGTCCGCCGTTCGAGGGCGAGGACTCGGCGCAGAAGGTCTTCTCCTGGCCGGACCTCGTCTACGTCGAGCTGATCTGCCTCGTCATCGTGATGGCCGTCATGATCGTGTGGTCGATCTACCTGAAGGCGCCGCTCGAGGAGCCCGCCAACCCGACCGACTCGCCGAACCCCGCGAAGGCGCCGTGGTACTTCCTCGGGCTCCAGGAGATGCTCGTCTACTTCGACCCCTGGCTCGCCGGCGTCGCCTTTCCCTCGATCATCATCGTGGGGCTGATGGCGATTCCGTACATCGATACGAATCCCAAGGGCAACGGCTACTTCACCTTCAGGGAACGGCGCTGGGAAATCACGATCTTCCTGACGGGGTTCCTGGTGCTCTGGTGCATGCTGATCGTGCTCGGCACGTTCCTGCGTGGTCCCAACTGGAACTTCTTCGGTCCCTACGAGTTCTGGGACGTCAACAAGCTCGTCCCGCTGAACAACATCAACCTCTCCGAAATCATCTGGATCAAGGTCCTGAAGCGAAGCCTGCCGAACTTCTGGCTCATCCGCGAGATGTTCGGCCTCGCCGTCGTCGGGTTTTACGTCGCGGCGCTCCCGCTCGTGTTCTCGAAAACGCTGCTCCGCCGCTTCTACGAAAAGATGGACCCGGTGCGGTACTTCATCGGCGTGTCGCTCGCGCTCATGATGCTGGCGCTGCCGATCAAGATGTATCTGCGCTGGATCTTCAACCTCAAGTACATCGTCGCGATCCCCGAGTTCGCGTTCAACATCTAGCCCCATGCCGAGAAAGCCGCCCGCCGAGCCGATCGATCATCACTACGACATCCCGCGCTTGAACCGCGCCTTCTGGTGGTCCGCGGCGGCGCTGACGCTGGCGTTCATCGTGATGATCGTGGCCGACTACAACCGCGACTGGAAGACGTTCCAGCGCGTGTTCCTCCGCCTCGACGCGAAGCAGACCCGCGATGCCGCGCTCGCCGCGCGGCAGAAGGCCCTCGACGACGAGCACACGAAGCTGGTCGGCGAGCTCCGCCAGGCCCGCGCGGAGATCGCGACCCATCAGACGACCCTGCACCAGCTCGACGCGCAGCTGAAGGCTCTCGATCCGAAGATCTACCTCGCCGACCAGCAGTACAAGTTCACGAAGGCGTCCTTCGACGCCGAGCGCTACAAGTACGAGGATCGCCTCGCGAACGACCGCCGCGCGGCCCCGAGCGCGAAGCGCGACTTCGACCGGATCTCGCAGGAGCTCGACCAGCGCACCGTCGCCCTCGCGACGCTGAAGAAGCAGGACGCGGAGATCCGGGCGCGGGTGGACGCGATCAACGCGAAGAAGAAGGAGCTCGAGTCGACGATCGAGAAGCGGACCGCCGCCTTCCGCCTGTCGCGCGACAAGTACGTCAGCCTGAAGCAGGACACGCTGTTCCAGCTCCGCAACGCGGCGATCCTCGACATGATCAACCCGACGCTGCGGGTGCAGCAGGTTCAGCTGCCCGACCAGTTCATCAACGTCAACTTCATGAAGATCCCGAAGGTCGACCGCTGCACGACCTGCCACGTCGGCGCGGATCGGAAGGGCTTCGAGGACCCGAAGATCAAGGAGGTCTTCCGGACGCACCCGGCCCTCCACAGGATGGTCGGCAGCGAGTCGATGCACCCCGCGACGACCTTCGGCTGCACGCCCTGCCACGGCGGCCGCGACCGCGCGACGTCGTTCTGGTCCGCCGGCCACTCGCCGGAGACCGAGGCCCAGGAGCGCGCGTGGACGAAGAAGTACGACTGGGAGTTCGACAAGTTCAACGAGAACCCGGTGCTGCCGCTGAAGTACGCCGAGGCGGGCTGCTACCGCTGCCACTCGTCCGAGACCAACTTCGGCGACGCGCCGACGCTCGACTCCGGCATGCGCGTCGTCGAGACCCTCGGCTGCTGGGGCTGTCATCGCATCGAGGGCCTCGAGAAGCAGGGTATCCCGAAGGTGGGCCCGTCGCTCGAGAAGATCGGGTCGAAGCTCTCGAAGGACTGGACGACGCGCTGGGTGATGAACCCGCCTTCCTTCCGGGCCAACACCCGGATGCCCAACTTCTTCTACCTCGAGAACTTCGTCGACGTCTCCGGCCCGACCCCGCCCACGGCCGCTCAGAAGAAGATGAACGAAGACGGCCGGGTCGAGAACGACACGATGGTCAACGCGATCGTGTCGTATCTCTACGACCGCTCGAAGCCGGCCGAGGTCCCGCCGGTTCCCGGCCGGGGCGACGTCGCGCGCGGGCAGAAGCTCCTCGCCGAGCGCGGCTGCTTCGGCTGCCACCTCGCCGACCCCAACGCGCAGCGCGACCTGACGGGCACGTACCGCCAGTTCGGGCCGAACCTCGCCGGGATCGGGTCGAAGGCGTCGCGCGACTGGATCTATCACTGGATCTCGAACCCCAAGCAGTGGAACCCGGACACCAAGATGCCGAACCTGCGCCTCTCGCCCGAGGACGCGCTCGACATCGCGGAGTACCTCTCGACGCTCAAGGCGCCGCCGGCCTTCGACCAGGCGGGGCTCCCGAAGACCGACGAGAAGACGCTCGAGCAGATCGCGCTGTACTTCGAGATGTCCACCAAGACCCTCTTCGACGCGAAGGCGGACCTCGCGAAGATGGACCTCCACGGCAAGGAGGTCTACACGGGCAAGAACCTGATCGCGCACTACGGCTGCTACGCGTGCCACGCGATCCCGGGATTCGAGGACGCGAAGCCGATCGGCACCGAGCTGACGGAGGAGGGCTCCAAGGCCGTCCACCGCCTCGACTTCGGCTTCATCCACATCCCGCACACGCGCCAGGACTGGTTCTGGACGAAGCTCCACACGCCGCGCGTCTTCGACCGCAACCGCGCGCGAGGATGGGAAGAGAAGCTCCGCATGCCGAACTTCCGGTTCTCCGACCGCGAGCTCGACCAGGTCGTGACCGCGGTGCTCGGCTTCCAGCAGTTGAACGCCGCCTCCAGCGTCGTCAAGGAGCTGTCGCCGCGCGAGGAGGCGATCGAGAAGGGCCGCCGGATCGTCAAGAACCACAACTGTCAGGGCTGCCACGTCTTCGAGGGCGTCGGCGGCTCGTACCGCTCGCTCGTCGCGGATCCGTCGCTCGCTCCGCCGATCATCCAGGGCGAAGGCGCCAAGGTCCAGCCGGACTGGCTGTTCGGGTTCCTGCAGGCGCCGAAGACGGGGCAGATCCGGCCGTGGCTCGAGGTCCACATGCCGACGTTCGGATTCACCGACCAGGAGTTGAACGAGCTGACGCGCTACTTCGCGGCGCTCGACCGCGCCGAGTACCCGTTCCTGATCGCCGACTACGTGACGACGCCGGGCACGTGGGCGGCCGGGAAAAAGGTCTTCGAGCTGCTCAAGTGCGCGCAGTGTCACCCGCGCTCGATCGAGGACATGAACCGGCCCGGCGTCGACCGCGCGAGCCTCGCGCCCAACCTCCAGATGGCCGAGACCCGGCTGCGGCACGACTGGATCAACAGCTGGATCCTGCGGCCGGACGAGTGGATGCCGGGCACGCGGATGCCGACCAACTTCCCGAAGAACGACGACGGCCACCGCGTCTCGCCGCTCGGGGGGCTGATCGACTCGCCCCAGTTCGCGAAGGACCGCGAAGAGTTCGCAAAGCTCTTCGGCAGCGACGAGGCCGCGAAGCAGTTCCTGTCGAGCCCCGACGCGGTGACGCGCGCCCTCCGCGACTACGTCTGGACGATCGGCATCAACGGCGGCACGGCCCCCGTCCCGCTGAAGGCCCCCGCCGCGACCCAGACCGCGAGCGGCTTCGGCGCGCCCCCGGCGGCGGCCGGCCCGGCCGGCACGCACTGAGGTCCCCACGCCCGCGAGCCTCGACGTCGCGCTTTTCTGGGGAAGCCTGGGAATCGCGGCGGCGGCGGTGGTCCTGTTCCTTTGGCTGATGCGGGAGAAACGCAGTCGCTAGACTGCGGGCGGCCGCAAGGGCCGCCCCTACGAGGGTAGGGGCGGGGCTCGTCCCCGCCCGCTAAGACGCCAGGAGGTTGTCGATCCGGCTCCGGAACTCGGGGTCGTTCCAGTTCACGGCGCCCTGCACGCGGAAGAGCACGCGGCCCTTCTCGTTGACGACGTACGTCTCCGGGTAGATCGTCGTGCCGAAGCGCTTCGACGTCGCCGCGTCAGGGTCGCGGTAGAGCGGGATCGTGCTCGGGTTCTTCTTCATGAAGTCGTCGACCGTCTTCCAGTCCTTGTCGACCGAGACCGCGAAGAGTCCCAGGCGGTCGCTCCGGGTCTGGTACTTCTCCCAGAACTTCGACAGCGCGGGGATCTCGTCGACGCAGGGCGGGCACCAGGTGGCCCAGAAGTGGATGATGAAGATCTTCCCCTTCTCCTTCGCGAGATCGGTCTTCGCGCCCGCCTTGTCGAAGATCGGCAGCTCCGGCGCGGCGGAGAGGAACTGGAGCGAGCCGGACGGCGACTCCGGCGGCACGAGCGACTTGATCCACACGGCCCCCGCGGCCGCGAGCGCGACGGCGAAGATCGCGGTCAGGAGCGAGCGGGTCGTCACAGGACGGCCTCCCGCGTCGCCAGTACGACGGGCGCCTCGGCGCGCGCCGCCCGGCGCCTCCCGATCGAACAGACCGATTGCACGGGGCAATCATCGCACAGGCACAGCGCGGTCCGCGGGCGGCAGATGTCGAGGATCCCGATGCGGCAGAGCGCGTAGTCGAAGCGGACCGGGTCCTCCGGATCGAAACGCGCAAACGCGTCGGTGATCTGCCGCGCCGCGAGCCAGTCCGCCGTGCGGCGCCGCGTCAGGCCGAGCCGGCGCGCGATGCGGTGGACGTGCGTGTCGGTCGGGACGACGAGCCGCCGCGACGGAATCCCGCGCCAGATGCCGAAGTCGACCGCGTCGCGCCGCACCATCCAGCGCAGGTAGAGATTCCAGCGCTTGCAGGCGGACCCGTCGGCGGGATCGGGAAAGAAGAACCGGACCGGGGAGCGCTCGGGGATCCGGCGCGAGCCGAGGATCGGCCTCCAGTCGAACGCGAGGAGGCGCTGGACCGCCCTCGAGAGGAGCGGCGCGACGTCGGCCTCCTCCTCGCGCAGCTCCGACTCGAAGAACGCGCGCACGGAGCCGGATTCGGCGCGCACCCGCGCGATCGCGTAGAGGAGGGCGGCCGCGTCGCGCGCGCCGTGGAAGCGGTGCCGGAAGCCCTCGAGCGGTCCCCGGGCGAGCGCGCGGAAGTCTCCGACGCGATCGAGCGCGCCGGCGGGGGAGGGCCCGAGGGCCGCGAGGATCTTCGCGACGCTCGACTGGATCGTCGGCACCTGGCCGTACGCGAACGCGGCGGCGACCCAGCCCGCGACCTCGCGGTCGGCCTCGGAAGCGTAGCGCCGCGGGAAGACGATCGGATCGGTCCCCACCGTCTCGGCGCCGTACCGCAGGTAGAGGGCGTCGAGCCGGTCATGGAGACGCTCCGCGGATGCCGAGGGGGCGCGCACGGGCCCGAGCTTAATGGAACTTTGTAGAATCGGCCCGTGGCGAGGACCCCCGCGCGCGAGAGGGTGCTAATCGTCGGTGTCGCTCCGAAGGGCATGCCCCGCGGAGTCGCCGAGGACCAGCTGGACGAGCTCGAGCGGCTCGTGGACACCGCGGGCGGCGAGGTCGTCGGCCGCTTCCTCAAGGAGCGGGTCGCGCCCGATCCCGCGACCTACGTCGGCAAGGGCGCGGTCGCGGAGATCGGCCAGTCGGCGCGCGACGGAAAGGCGCGCCTCGTCGTGTTCGACGACGAGCTCACGGCCGGACAGGTCCGCAACCTCGAGAAGGCGTGGGGCAATGGCGACGCGGTCCGCGTGCTCGACCGGCCCGGCCTCATCCTCGACGTGTTCGCGATCCACGCTCGCACCCGCGAGGCGCGCACGCAGGTCGAGCTCGCGCAGCTCCAGTACCTGCTGCCGCGGCTCGCCGGGGCGTACGGCCATTTGTCGCGGCTCGGCGGCGGCATCGGCGGGCGCGGCGCGGGCGAGCAGAAGCTCGAGCTCGACCGCCGGAAGATCCGCGACCGGATCGCGCGGCTGCGCCGCGATCTCGCGAAGATCGAGGTTGCGCGGCTCGTGCGGAGGCGCGGCCGGCGGCGCCACGCGCAGGTGGCGATCGCGGGCTACACGAACGCCGGCAAGACGACGCTCTTCAATCGCCTGACGCGCGACGCCGCCTTCGCCGCCGACCGGCTCTTCGCGACGCTCGACGCGCGCGCGGCCCGCGCGGCCAGCGCCCGGCTCTCGAACGTCATCTTCGTCGATACCGTCGGCTTCGTCCGGAAGCTGCCCCCCGCGCTCGTCGCGTCCTTCCGCTCGACGCTCTCCGAGATCCGGGAGGCGGACCTGGTCGTCCACGTGCTCGACGCGGCCTCCCCGCGCGTCGACGAGGAGGAGAAGGTCGCCGTGGAGACGTTCGAGGAGCTCGGCGTCCCGCGGGAGCGGATCCTGACGGTGCGCAACAAGGCCGACCAGGTGCCCCGGCTGAACCGCTCCGCGCTCGCGGTCTCCGCGCTGACCGGCGAGGGAATCGACCGGCTCGAGCGGGAGATCGCCGCGCGCCTCGCGCCGGAGCCCGAGCAGTTCCGCGTCCGCATTCCCTACGCGAGCGCGCGCGCCATCGCGGCCGCCCGCGCCGCTTTCCGCGTCGTCGACGAGCAGGACCGCGGCGACTCCCTCTGGATGCTGCTCGCGGGGGACCGCCGAAATCTCCGTCCGCTCGAAAAGTTCGTCGAGGCGTAGGGAAAACGGTCGTTCACAGGGAGAGGGTGCCTGAGCGACTTTCCCTCTCTCTCCGGGTCGGCCTGCGGAGCAGGCCGACCGGCTCGCGCAGCGAGCCGCCAAAAACGAAGGGGGGAACCGGCCGATTCCCCCCTCCTCCCGTCAGTGCCGGAACTCCCATGCCGACACCCTCTTGGGAAGGGACACACTTCAAAGGCCGTACCAGCCCCGGCCTTCTTCGGAAACGCCCGATTCCAAGGGGTTTGCCGGATTCCGCTCTTCGCGCGCGGCCAACGGGCGGCAGCGACCGCGGACGCGAACCGACAATATTTGTCGATTTGCCGTTAGAATCCGCCGCCATTCGGAGGACTCGTTGAGAAAGACGATCGGATTCCTGGCCGCGACTCTCGCGGCCGCCGCCGCGTCGCTGTCCTGCGGCTCGCCCGCATCGGAGTCGCATCACGTCGCGGAGAAGGCGACGCCCGCGCCGGCGCCGCCGACTCCCGACACGACGCCGTTCGAGTCCCTGCGCACGCCGGCCGGCATGGTCATCCGCCTCGACGCGCCGACGCCCACGCCGGCGCCGCCGAAATAGCGCACAATCGATTGATGGAAGAGTCTCGGCCGCACGAGGCGGGGGACGCGGCGTCTCGCACAGACATTTCTTCTTCGAACCCCGGCCCTCGCTCTGCTCGGCCCGAGCTTCGACGCGGCGTCCCCCCGCCGCGGGACCGTGAGCCCTCCCGCACCTGCCCGAACTGCGGCGCCGAGCTCGAGGAGCGCCAATGCAAGCTCCTCTGCCCGAACCGGGAGTGCGGCTTCTACCTGAGCTGCTCCGACTTCTACTGAGAGCGCGGCGGCGTCAGCCGCCGATCGCCGCCGGCTGACGCGCGTCGAGGACCTCGCGGACCTTCCGCGCGAGCGTCTCGGGCGTAAACGGCTTCTGCAGGAACGACGCGCCCGCGTCGAGCGCGACGTGGGACACCATCGAGGCGTCCGTGTATCCCGAGACGTAGAGCACGCGCGTCCCGGGCCTTCGCTCGAGCAGCTGCCGCGAGAGCTCCGTGCCGGTCGCGCCCGGCATGACGACGTCGGTCAGCAGCAGGTCGATGCGGCCCTGGAGGCGCGCCGCCACCTCGAGCGCCTCCTCGGCGTTCGCGGCGGCGAGCACGGTGTAGCCGCTCGTCTCCAGGCAGCGCCGCGTCAGCCCCCGGACGGCGTCCTCGTCCTCGACGAGGAGGATCGTCTCCGAGCCGCGGTGCAGCGGGCCCGCCGCCGAAGACGAGGCCGCCGCCGCCTCCTCCTCGACGCGCGGCAGGTAGATCACGAAGCTCGAGCCGCGCCCGGGCGCGCTCTCGACGAAGATCTGGCCGCCGCTCTGGTTGACGATGCCGTACACCGTCGCGAGGCCGAGCCCCGTGCCGCGCGGCGTCTCCTTCGTGGTGAAGAACGGCTCGAAGATGCGTTTCTGCGTCTCGGCGTCGATGCCGACGCCCGTGTCCGAGACCGACATCACCACGTAGCGCCCGGGCGCCACGCCGAAGTGCCGCCGCTCGTTGCCGTCGCCGACGTCGGCGTTCTCGGTGCGCAGCGTCAGCGTCCCGCCCCCGGGCATCGCATCCCGGGCGTTGACGACGAGGTTGACGACGACCTGCTCCACCTGGCCGGGGTCGGCTCGGATGTTCCCGAGCGCCGGCTCGAGGGCGGTGTCGAGGCGGATGTGCTCGCCGATCAGGCGCGAGAGCATCCGGATGGAATCCGCGAGCAGCGCGTTCAAGTCCACCACGCGGGGCTCGAAGACCTGCTTGCGGGAGAACGCGAGGAGCTGCCGCGTCAGGTTCGACGCGCGCTCGCCGGCGCGGCGGATCTCCGAGATGTCCTCGCGGATGGGGTCGTGGGGCGAGAGCTGCGACAGCGCCATGTCGCTGTAGCCGAGCACCGTCGTCAGGAGGTTGTTGAAGTCGTGCGCGATGCCGCCGGCGAGCTGGCCGATGCCCTCGAGCTTCTGGGACTGCCGCAGCTGCTCCTCGAGGCGGCGGCGCTCCGTGACGTCGACGACCGTGCCCTCGACGAGCACCTCGCCCGCGCCCTCGTCCGCGAGCAGCGCCGCGCTCTGGAGCGTCCACGCCGCCGCGCCGTCCTTGCGCTCGCCGCGCATCTCGTGGTTCGAGAGGCTGCGCTCGCGCAGCAGCGCGTCGAAGAACGCCCGCCGCTGCCGCGCGTCGGGGTAGAGGATCGCCATGTCGCGGTCGAGGAGCTCGTCCTGGGAGGCGTAGCCGAAGATGCGGGCGAGGGCGTCGTTGCACTCGATGATCCGCCCGATGAGCGTCATGCGGTACACGCCGGCGAGGTTGCGCTCGAAGAGCAGGCGGTAGCGCTCCTCCGAGTCGCGGATTGCCTGCTCGGCGCGCTTGCGTTCGAGCGCGACCGCGATGTGCTGGGAGACGAAGGAGAGCAGGTCGCGGTCGGCCTCGTCGAAGCGGAATCGCGGGTCGTAGCTCTGCACGACGAGCACGCCGTACGTGCGGCCGCCGCGCTGCAGCGGCACGCCGAGCCACGCGACCGAGTCCGAGCCGATGAGCTCGACGTCGCCGTTCTCGAGCATCGCGTGGAAGTCCTCGTGGAAGCAGAGGAGCGGCTCGCCCGTCCGGAGCACGTGGGCGGTGAGGCCCTTGCCCGGGCGCATCGGGGCGGGCGTCGGGTCGCGCTCGTCCACGCAGTACGGGAACGAGATCGTGTCCGAGCGCGGATCGTGGATCGCGACGTAGAAGTTCTGGGCGTACATCAGCTCGCCGACGATGCCGTGGATCTCGGCGTAGAACTCGTCGATGTCCTCGGTCGCGCCGGTGGTCGCCGCGATGCGGTAGAGGGCGGACTGCACGCGCTCGGCCCGCTTGCGGGCGGTGATGTCGGTGACGCTGCCCCGGATGAGCCGCCGGTTGACCGACGGGAGGCGCACCAGGCGCACCTCGCAGGGGAACTCGCGCCCCGAGGCGTCGCGGTGGATCCACTCGAACGTCGGCGCCTCGCCGTGGAGCGTGCGGTCCACGTTGGCGGCGATGGCGGCGGCGGAGGGGCGGCCGTCCGGCTGGTAGGCCGGCGACAGCGCGACGGGGTCCGTCTGGAAGAACGCCTCGCGGGACATGGCCCACAGATTCAGCGCGTTGTCGTTGGCCTCGACGAAGCGCCCGACGTCGACGTCGAAGACGACGATCGCCTCCGGCGCGTTCTCGACCTGCGTGCGGTAGCGCGCCTCGCTCTCGCGCAGCGCCTCCTCGGCCATGCGGCGGTCCGTGATGTCGATCGCGGAGCCGATGTATCCCTCGAAGACGCTGTCGGTCCCGAAGCGCGGCACGCCGGTGTCGAGGATCCAGCGGTACTCCCCGTCGTGGCGCCGCAGGCGGTACTCGAACTGGTAGGGCTCCCGCGTCGTCTCGAGCTCGTCGAAGGTGTACACGAGCGGAAGGTCCTCGGGGTGCACTCCGGCCATCCACCCGCGGCCGATCTCCTGCTCGAGGCGGCGGCCCGTGAAGTCGAGCCAGGTCTTGTTGAAGAACGTGCACCGGGCCGTCGCGTCGGAGATCCAGATCAGGACCGGAGCGGCGTCCGCCATCAGGCGGAAGCGCGCCTCGCTCTCCTTCAGCGCCTGCTCCGCGCGGAGCCGCTCGGTCAGGTCGGCCGAGACGCCGAGAACCTGGTGGGCGAGGCCCTCCTCGTCGACGACGGGCCGCTTGACGGTCTGGAGCCAGCGGACCGCGCCGGTCGCGTCGGTGATCTTCTCCTCGGGGATCAGGACTTCGCGGCGCGTGTCCATGACCTCGAGGTCCGCCGCGCGGAAGGCCGCGACCTCGTCGGGATTCGGGTTGAAGTCGGCGTCGCGGCGGCCGATCAGGTCCTCGACGGTCGTCCCGTACGCCTGCGCGACCGCCTCGTTGACGAGCGTGAAGCGGCCCTCGCGGTCCTTCGCGAAGATGAAGTTCGGGTTGATGTCGATCACCTGGCGGAGGAACGAGCGCTCCTTCTGGAGCGCGACCTCGGCCGCGCGCCGCTCGGTTAAGTCGATCGCGGTGCCGATGAAGCCGGCGAATTCGCCCGAGGCGGTGAACCGGGGTGTCGCCGTTTCGAGGATCCAGCGGTACGCGCCGTCGTGGCGCCGCAGCCGGTACTCCGTCTGGAAGGGCCGCCGCGCCGCGAAGGCGGCGTCGTAGACGGCCACGAAGCGCGGTTCGAGGTCGTCCGGGTGAATGCCGTCGCGCGATCCGCGCCCGAATTCCTGCTCGAGCGTCCGGCCGGTGAAGTCGAGCCAGGGCTTGTTGAAGTACGTCGACATGCCGCTCGCGTCGTCCATCCAGATCATCACGGGCGCGGCGTCGGCCATGAGCCGGAAGCGCTCCTCGCTTTCCCGGAGCGCCTGTTCGTTGCGGCGGCGCTCGGTGACGCTGCGGACGATGCCGATCACGCCGACGATCTCGCCGGCCGCATTGCGATGCGGGCCGTAGGTGCCGACGATCCAGCCCGCGCGCCCGGTCTGCGGGACCGCGACGTAGAGATCGCCGGTGGAGACGGTCTCGCCGGCGAGCGCGCGGCGCAGGAAGTCCATGCCGAGAGACTGCATCTCGGGCGCCGTGTCGAAGGCGGGTCCGTTCAGGGCCTGCTCCGCCGGGATGCCCGTCAGCTCCTCCATGTAGCGGTTCCAGACGATGCGGCGGAGCTCGCGGTCGTAGACCACGATGCCCTCGCCCGCGCCCGAGATGATCTCCTCGCGGAACTGGTTGGACTCCTGGAGCTCCTCGCGGGCGCGCCGCCGCTCGGTGATGTCCTCGACGACGCCCTCGTAGTGGAGGAGACGGCCGTGCGGGTCCCGCACGGGGCGCGCGCTCTTCCGCACCATGATGATCTGACCGCCGTAGCGGCGCCAGGCGAGCTCGAGGTCGTGGACCTCTCCCTCCCGCTCGAGCCGCTCGAGGAAGGTGCGGCGCGCCTTCGCGTCGACGTACACGTCGCGCAGGTTGACCGCCATGAGGCTTTCCCGCGACGGGAACCCGAGGAGGCGCAGGAGGGCGGGGTTCGCGTCGAGGATCTGGCCCGCGAGGGTCGCGCGGTAGAGGCCAACCGGGACTCCCTCGAAGAGCGTCCGGTAGCGGCTCTCCGCCTCTCGCGCGGCGCGGCGGCGGGCTGCCTCGTCGAGCGCGGACTGGATCGCGTTCTTCAGCCGGGCGAAGTGCCGGGGTTCCCGCAGCACGTAGTCGTCGAAGCCCGCTTTCATCGCGGCGACGGCGAGCTCCTCGCTGCCCGCGCCCGTGCAGAGGAGGACCGGCACGTCGGGGCGCCGCGCCCGGACGCTCGCGAGGAGGATGAACGCGTCCAGACCGCCGAGCCGGTGGTCGGTGACGACGACGTCGAAGGCGCCGGCCTCGACGGCGCGCGTCAGCCCCTCGAGGTCGCCGACCGCCTCGAAGGACGCGGCGTGAAGCTCCGCACGGAGAGCGGCGAGCGTCCGCTCGCGCTCCGAGGCATTCTCGTCGACGACGAGAATTCGCAGGGCATCGCCCCGAGCCCCGGACCCCGCGTCGGGGCCGAAGGGGGCCGTGTAATCGGATGGCATCGCTGGGATCGCGTCGATTATAAGGGGTCAGGTCTCTGAATGTGTGACCTTGGGCTCCCGAGCCGGTTCACGGAGCGAGGGTGAACAAAGTCACATTTTCAGAGACCTGACCCCACCGGGCTACGGGCAGGATGTCGGGAACGCCTGCGTGTCCTGCAGCGGGTGGAAGGCGACTCCCTGGGGATTGTCGCGGACGTAGGCGGCGCCCGTCTGCGTGTCCGTCACGGTCAGGCGCACCTGGACGTTGGTCAGCCCCGCCGCGAACACCCAGTACGCATTGTCGAGAGCGCAGCCGTTTAAGACCTTCGTGACCGCCTCGATGTTGGTCGCGTCGAAGAACCAGAAGTAGCCGGAGTCGTCGGTCAGCGGGATCGCGTTGCCGTCGCCCTGCGTGCCGTCGGTCTTCGTCCAGTGGGCGGCTGCCGCGAAGCGGCCGCCGTTCAAGCACAGCGTGTGCGCGTCCGCCGTGCATGCGGTTGCGACGACGGCCGGCATGACGATGATCTTCCCCGTCATCGCGTCCTGATGCTGCATGCAGAAGTACGCGTACGTGCCCTGCGACCCGAAGGTCCAGCTGAAAGTGAAGCCGCTTCCGTGGAGGCCGGTGCTCGTCCAGACGTGGGCGTCGTCGCAGCTGACGCCTCCGCCTCCGTAGCCGCCGTAACCGCCGCTGCCTCCGCCGCCGCCGTGGCCGCACGTGCCGGAGGTCACGCTGTGCTGCATCGTGCCCTCCCAGACCCACGTGACGGTGTCGCCGACGTGGATCTGGGTGACGCTGGTGCCGCTCACGTCGTCCACGTAGTAGGTCCCCCCGCGGCCGACGTGCACGGTGAACTGAGCCGCCGACGCTCCGCCCGCCAGGGAGGCGAGGGCGGCGGCCGAGAGCGCCGCCGTCCTCGCGAGGGCCGGAACGAGCCGTCGAGATCGAGTCATGATCCGCTCCTCTTCTTCGCGCCCGTCACGGACAGGACGTGGCGAACGCCTTCGTGTCCTGCACCGGCGCGTACGCCGTTCCCACCGGGTTCTGCTTGTCGTACACGATCCCCGTCTGCGAATCCGTGATCTCGAGATCGACGCCCACGTTCGTCAACCCGGCGGCGAAGACCCAGTAGGCGTTGTTCAGGGCGCATCCGTTGAGGACCTTCGTGATGAGCTCGATGTTCGAGGCGTCGAAGAACCAGAAGTAACCCGAGTCGCCCGTCAGCGGAATCGCGGTTCCATCGCCCGCCGTCGTGTCCGGCTTCGTCCAGTGCGCCTTCACGGCGAATCGCCCGTTGTTCAGGCACAGCGTGTGCTCGTCGGCGACGCACGGAATGGGGCCGCCCGCCGACACCGTGATCGACTTCTGCGTCGTGTTGGAGCCGCTCGCGTTCGTGGCGGTCAGCGACACGTTGTAGCTGCCGGCGGCGGCGAACGCGTGCGACGGGTTCTGCGCCGCGGACGTGTTGTTGCCGCCGGACGCCGGGTCGCCGAAGTTCCAGGCCCAGGACGTCGGCGCACCGGTGGACGTGTCGGTGAAGTTCACCGCGTTCCCCATGACCGGACCCTGCGGCGCGAACGAGAAGTTCGCCGCGGGCGCCGTGCCGGCCTGCTGGACGATGACCGTGCCCTTCATCATCGCCAGGTGCACGTTGCAGAAGTAGGGGAACGTCCCCGCGGTGTTAAACGTGTGCGAGAACGTGTTCGGCGCAGAGGCCGTGCCGGAGTCCCACAGACCGTTCTGGGAGCAGTTGGGATTGCACTCTCCCGAGGTCGTCGAGTGGAATCCGTTGTCCCAGCGCCATGTCACGGTATCCCCGACGTTGATCGTCGTCGTGCTCGTGTTGCTCTGGTCGTCGACGAAGCGGTCGCCCCCCTGTCCCACCTCGACCTGGTGGTTCGCGGCCGCTGCCACGGCAGGCAGCAGGAGCAGCGCGAGCACCCCGAGAGCGACGAACACACCGGAACGCAAATCCCTACGCATGGAAACCTCCTTGAGACGAGGCCAGCGTAGTGAACGCGTCGGCCGCGACGCGTCCTTTTAGCGGCCTTTAATGGCCGTCCTTAGTCTTCCTTAATGGCGGATGGGTCCCGGGCCCTTCCTCGAAGGCATATGATCGATTCGGGTGCGGTGCCGATGGCGAACACGGTTCGATTTCGTCTGAACGGAAAGCCGGTCACGGCTCCGGCGGACGGCGACCGGCTCCTTCTCTGGGCGCTGCGCACCGACTTCGGGCTGACCGGCGCCAAGTACGGCTGCGGCATCGGAGAGTGCGGCGCGTGCACCGTGCTCGTCGACGGACAGGCGACGCTCGGCTGTCAGACGCCGCTCTCGCAGCTCGAGGGCCGCGAGGTCGTGACGATCGAGGGGCTCGCCCCCGCGGGCCGGCTGCATCCCGTTCAGGAGGCGTTCGTCGCGCACGGGGCGCTGCAGTGCGGCTACTGCACGCCCGGAATGATCCTGACCGCCTGCGCGCTCCTCTCGCGCGACGCGAAGCCCTCGCGCGAAGCGATCGTCAAGGCGATGGACGGCAATCTCTGCCGCTGCGGCGCGCACCGGCGGATCGTCGCCGCGATCGAGGAGGCGTCCGGCACCGCGGCCCCGCCCGCGGCACGCAAGGGAGCGGGGACGCCGTGAGCGAGCGCCTGAAGCTCGATCGCCGCCGCTTCTTCCAGCTGACGGGCGGCGGCATCGCCATCTTCGTGGGCCTCGGACCATCGGCCTGCTTCTCGCAGGAGTCGAGGGGCGGCTATCCCGAGGACCTGAACGCGTACCTTCTGATCGGCAAGGACGGCCGCGTCACCGTGTTCTCGGGAAAAATCGAGATGGGCCAGGGCGTCTTGACCTCGCAGGCGCAGATGGTGGCCGAGGAGCTCGGCGTCTCGCTCGACGCCATCGACATGGTGCTCGGCGACACCGACCGCTGCCCGTACGACCGCGGCACGTTCGGTTCCCTCACGACGCGCCAGTTCGGTCCGGCGCTCCGCGCCGCGGCCGCCGAAGCGCGACTCGTCCTGCTCGGGCTCGCGGCCGCGAAGCTCGGCGTCGCTCGCGACCGGCTGACGGTCGACAACGGCGTCGTCACCGCGCCGGGCTCCTCGCGGCGGGTCACCTACGCGGAGCTCGCCGACGGCAAGCGCATCGCGCGCCTCGTGGGGGAGAAGGCGGTGCTGCGCGCCGCTTCCGACTTCCGGGTGATGGGAAAGTCGCCGCGCCGGATCGACGGGGCCGACAAGGTGACGGGCCGGGCGCAGTACGCGGCCGACATCCGGCCGGCGGGCATGCTGTACGCGCGGATTCTCCGGCCGCCGGCGCACGGGGCGACCCTGAAGTCGCTCGACGCCGCCGCGGCCGAGAAGCGGCCCGGGGTCACGGTCGTCCGACGGGACGATCTCGTCGCGGTGCTGCACGCGGATCCCGAGGCGGCCGCCGCCGCCCTCGACCTCCTGAAACCGGACTGGACGACGCCGCCTCCGGGGCCCGACGACGAGACCATCTTCGAGCACCTGGTCAAGGCGGGCGGCGCCCCGGAGGAGAAGGCGAGCCGCGGCGATCTCGCGGCGGGCCGGGCCCGCGCCGCGCACGTGACCCGGACGGCGTATCGCAAGGGCTACGTCGCGCACGCGCCGATCGAGCCGCACGCCGCGGTCGCCGAGCCGAAGGACGGACGGATCACGGTCTGGGCGTCGACGCAGACGCCGTTCCCGACGCGCGACCGGATCGCGCAGGCGGTCGGACTCGCTGCGAAGGATGTGCGCGTCATCGTGCCGTACGTCGGCGGCGGGTTCGGGGGCAAGAGCGCGGACCTCCAGGCGATCGAGGCCGCGCGCCTCGCGAAGATCTCGGGCAAGCCGGTTCAGGTCGCGTGGACGCGCGCGGAGGAGTTCTTCTTCGACCGCTTCGATCCGGCGGCGGTCGTCGAGATCGAGTCGGGAACCGACGCGGGCGGCCGCATCGTCTTCTACGACGCGACGGTCCACGCGGCGGGCGAGCGCGGCGCGACGCCGCCGTACGACATCCCCAACCTGCGGCTGCGCTCGACGGGGCGCATGAGCTACGGCGACGGCGGCTCGAGCGTGCACCCGTTCGCGGTGGGGCCGTGGCGCGCTCCCGGCGCCAACATGAACGCGTTCGCCATCGAGTCGCACATCGACGCGATGGCGGCGGCCGCGGGGATCGACCCGCTCGAGTTCCGGCTGCGGAACACGACGGAGCCCCGACTCCGCGCCGTGCTCGAGGCCGCGGCGGCCGCGTTCGGCTGGAAGCCGGGCGTCGGCCCGTCGGGACAGGGGCGCGCGGTCGCGTGCTCGACCGACGCCGGCTCCTACGATGCGCTGATGGCGCAGGTGCGGGTGGACCGCTCCGACGGCACCGTCCACGTGGAGCGCATCGTCGCGGCGCAGGACATGGGCACGGTCGTGAATCCCGACGGCGCGAAGATGCAGATGGAAGGCTCGATCACCATGGCGCTCGGGTACACGTTCAGCGAGGAGCTGCGGTTCCGCGGCGGCGACATCCTCGACCGCAACTTCAAGACCTACCGGCTGCCGCGCTTCTCGCGCGTGCCGGCGATCGAAACGGTGATCGTGCGCAACGACGCGCTCGCGCCGCAGGGCGGCGGCGAGCCGGCGATCTGCCCGACCGGAGCGGTCATCGCGAACGCCGTGTTCGACGCGACCGGAGCCCGGGCCCTGCGTCTGCCGCTGACGCCCGAGCGCGTGAAGGAGGCCCTCGCGGCCGCGGCACCCCTGCGGGCCGCCGGCTAGGCCTCCCTGGGGCTTCCTGACCGCGAGTCGCCGCAAGGGCGTTACGGAGACGGGCCCGCGCTCCTCGAGGCCACGCCGGGAGCCGAGGGCGCAGTCATCCTCGAGGACGGCTCGATCCGGGCGACCGAGGGCATGCGCGACATGAGCGATTTGCCTCTCCCGGGGGCCTCTTTAGCGGCGGTTTAGTTCGGCCGCATATGCTGCCCCTGGGGCACCCGTCGCCGCGGAGACTCTCCTCCGCCGAAACGGCCCACCGCCGGAAACGAGAGGGAACGTCGTGGCGTCGACCCGTGTCGAGCGCGTGCCGGAAGAGGTCCGAAGCCTCTTCGAGTCGCTCGTGCATTCCCCGGACCCGGTCTTCGCCACCGACCGCCGCCTCCGCCTGATCTTCTGGAACGCGAGCTGCGAGCGGCTCCTCGGGTACTCCGAGGACGAGATCTCCGGCGCCGGCTGCGCGACGGCCCTGGAGGGCTGCGATGCCTTCGGCAACCGGTACTGTTCGGAGCACTGTCCCGTGACCGCGATGGCCGCGCGCGGCGAGACGATCCGGCACTTCGGGCTGCGCCTGCGGGCGAAGGACGGCCGGATCGTGCCGATGGACGTGAGCGTCCTTCACCTGGCCGTCCGGCCCCCCGATCACTTCGTGCTCGCGCACGTGCTCTCTCCGTCGGAGGCGGCTCCGGCGCGTCCCGGTGAGGCGTCGGCCGCTCCGCCGCGGCCGATGCTCGTCTCCGTCCGCGAGTCTCCGGACGCGCGCGCGCGCCGGCTCACGACCCGCGAGGTCGAGGTGCTCGGCATGCTCGCCGCCGGCCGGTCCGCTCCCGAGATCGGCGGCCGTCTGAACATCTCGATCCTGACCGCCCGGAACCACATCCAGAACATTCTCGACAAGCTCGAGGTTCACTCGAAGGCCGAGGCCGTCGCCTTCGCGTTCCAGCACCGCATCGTCTGACCGGCCGCCCGCCCGAGGCGGCCTGGTGCGATTTACCCATCCCTTTTGGTGAGGGCGCGGGATTCTCCCGGCGCCTCCGAAGCGCGAGTCTCTCCCACAGCGAAGGAGGGCTCACGTGCACAGCTCGAGACGCGGCCTCTGCATCGTCTTTGCGTTTCTCACCGCGGCGTTCCTGTTTTTCGGTGCCGGCTCGGAGCCGGCCGTCGCGGTTCCCAGTTACGCGCGGCAGACCGGGCTGCGCTGCAGCGGCTGCCATTACACGCCGCCGGAGCTGAACCCCGCGGGCCGGCGCTTCAAGCTCACGGGCTACGTCGACCGCGCGAAGGACGAGCCCGCCGTCAAGGCCGAGCCCGGCACCTGGTCCGCCGGCCTCGACCTCTTGAAGACGCTGCCGCTCTCGGCGATGTTCGACACGAGCTTCACGCAGACGAAGACGGCTCAACCGGGCACACAGAACGGAACGGTCGAGTTCCCGCAGGCCGCCTCGCTGTTTCTCGCGGGTGGCTGGACGGATCACCTCGGCAGCTTCGTGCAGCTGACCTACACGACCGCCGACGATCACTTCAGCTGGGACAACACCGACATCCGCTACGCCCGGATCACGACACTTGGCGGCAAGGAGCTCGTGTGGGGGCTCGACCTGAACAACAACCCGACGGTCGAGGACCTCTGGAACTCGACGCCGGCCTGGGGCTATCCCTGGGTCTCGAGCGAAGTTGCGCCGTCGCCCGCCGCCGCCACGATGATCCAGAGCCTCGGGCAGGACGTCGCGGGGGGCGGCGCCTACGCGATGTGGAATGACCATCTCTACCTGACGACGATGGCCTACCGCACGACCCACATCGGCGCCCAGCCGAACACGGGGGAGGGCTTCACCTTCAACACGACCGGCGTCGCGCCGTACTGGCGCCTCGCCTGGCAGCAGTCGGGGACCGAGAGCCAGTTCGAGATCGGGACCTATGGGATGTACATGAAGTCGACGCCGAACGGCGTTTCGGGCCTGGGCGACACGTACACGGACATCGCCGGCGACATGCAATGGGACCTCACGATCGCCCGGCACGACGTGCTGTCGCTGCGGGGCACCTACATCCACCAGAGCGCGAATCTCGCCGGAACGGTCGCCATGGGTGGCGCGAGCGTCCTGAACCAGGACTTGAGCTCCGTCAACGTCAACGCCGAATACCACTTCGGCAACCGCGTGTCGGCGACGCTCGGATGGTTCGACACGTGGGGCACAGCCGATCCGGCCCTCTATCCGCCGGGCGCCATCGGCGGAAGCGCCACCGGCTCGCCGAACAGCGACGGCTTCATCGCCAACCTCTCCTGGTGGCCGACGCAGAACCTCCAGGTCTCGGCCCAGTTCACGGGCTACACGAAGTTCAACGGCGGCACGACCGACTACGACGGCTCGGGCCGCAACGCGAGCGACAACAACACGTTCTACCTGCTCGGGCGATTCATCTTCTGAAGCGCATGGAAAACGGAAACGCATTCGACAAAGGAGTGACGATGAAGAAGGTCTCATTCGGAACGCTGATCCTGGCGATGGCCCTCCCCGCGGCCGCCGGCGATCTTCACGGCAAGCTCGTCTGCAAGGGGGCGAAGGACTGCTCGGAGGCGGTCGTCTACGTGGGCGCGATCGCGGGCAAGACGTTCCCGGCTCCCAAGGACCACGTCACCATGGACCAGAAGAACATGGTCTTCGTTCCGCACGTGCTGCCGGTCCTCGTCGGCACGACGGTGGACTTCCTGAACTCGGACGCGGTGCTGCACAACGTCTACACCCCGGCGGTCTGCGCCGACAAGTTCAATCTGGGCACGTGGCCGCAGGGCCAGACCAAGAGCTACACGTTCACGAAGGAGTGCATCGCCGAGCTCCTCTGCAAGGTCCACCCCGAGATGCAGGGATTCGTCGTCGCCGTGCCGACGCCCTACTTCGCCGTCGCGAAGGCCGACGGGAGCTACAAGATCGCCGACGTCCCCGACGGGAGCTACACGGTCAAGGTCTGGCATCCCAAGCTGAAGCCCGCCGAGAAGCCGGCGACGGTCGCCGGCGCGACCGAGGCGAACTTCGAGATCGCGAAGTAGGCGCATGGCCGGTCTTCCCCGCGAGTTCCTCGAGCGCAACTTCCCCTGCAAGTGGGCGTGTCCCGTCCACACGGAGGCCGGGAAGTACGTCTCGCTGATCGCGCAGGGGCGGTACCGCGAGGCCTACGCCGTCGCCCGGCGGCCGAACCCCCTCGCCTCGATCTGCGGCCGGATCTGCGCCGCACCGTGCGAGGCGGCGTGCCGCCGGGGCGACCTCGACGCGCCGATCTCGATTCGCGCGCTGAAGCGGTTCGTCACCGAGCGGTTCGGGGTCGAGAGCATGATCGACCTGTCGGTGCTCGCCGAGATCTACGGGCGCCGGGCGGACCGGCATCCCGAGAAGGTCGCGGTGATCGGGTCGGGGCCCGCGGGGCTCGCGTGCGCGCACGACCTCGCGCTGCTCGGCTACCCGGTGACGATCTTCGAGGGCGCGCCGGTGGCGGGCGGGATGCTGCGCCTCGGCGTGCCCGAGTACCGCCTGCCGCGCGCGCTCATCCAGCTCGAGATCAACGCCATCCTCTCGCTCGGCGTGGAGCTGACGACGAACGCCCGCCTCGGCCACGAGTTCACGCTGTCGGACCTGAGGGACCGGGGCTATGCCGCCGTCTTCCTCGGCGTCGGCGCGATGCGGAGCCGGGACCTCACGGTCGAGGGGATGGATCTCGACGGGGTGCTGCGGGGCATCGACTATCTGTTGAACGTCAACCTCGGCTACAAGGTCGAGATGGGCCGCCAGGTCCTCGTGATCGGCGGCGGCAACGTCGCGCTCGACGTGGCGCGAGTCGCGGCGCGAGGCGGCGAGCAGGAGAACCTCCAGCGGAACCTGTCGGTCGTCCAGGCCCTCGACGTGGCGCGCAGCGCGATCCGGTTCGGCGCCCGCGAGGTCACGGTGTGCAGCCTGGAGTCGGAGCGCGAGATGCCCGCCGCCGCCGACGAGATCGAGGAGGCGCTGAAGGAGGGCATCCGCTTCCGCCACGGCGTGGGCCCGAAGCGCCTGGTCGGCGAGGACGGCCGGGTCACGGGCGTCGAGTTCCGGTCCGTCTCGCGCGTCTTCGACGAGCAGGGCCGCTTCTCGCCGCTGTTCATCGAGGGCTCGGAGGCGATCGTGCCCGCGGACACCGTCATCGTCTCGATCGGGCAGACCGGCGACTTTTCCTTCCTGCGGCCCGAGGACGGCGTCGAGACCCGCGGCGGCCGCATCGTGATCGATCCGGTGACGCTGGCGACGTCGGCGAAGGGGATCTACGCCGGCGGCGACGCCGCCTTCGGTCCGCGGATCGCGATCAACGCCGTCGCCGACGGCAAGCGCGCCGCGAAGTCGATCGACGAGCTGCTGCGCGGCCGTCCGCGCCCGGAATTCGAGGGAACGGTCGAGATCGACGTGCACCCGCGCTACGAGCGCACGTGGGACTTCGAGGGCATTCCCCGGCAGAAGCCGCCGACGCGCCCGATCGAGCGGCGCATCGGCATCGCCGAGGTCGAGGAGTGCTTCCCGGAGATCCAGGCGCGCCGGGAGGGGAGCCGGTGCCTGCGCTGCTGGACGAACACGGCGTTCGCGCAGGATCCGGAGCTCGGCACGGAGTGCATCCTGTGCGGCGGCTGCCAGGACATCTGTCCCGAGGACTGCATCGAGATCGTGCCGGCCGCGACGGTGAGCGCGATGCCCGAGGCGGCCCGCGAGCTCGCGCCGATCCTGATCGACGGCCGCCGCGAGGGCTCGATCCTGATCAAGAACGAGGAGATCTGCATCCGGTGCGGCCTGTGCGCCGCCCGCTGCCCCGCCGGAACCATCACCATGCAGAGCTTTCAGACCGTGGAGGACGCCATTGCCTGACCCAGAGAACGGACCCGTGTCCGACGCGCCGCCCGCGAACCCCGAACGCCGCGACTTCCTGACGCGCCTCGGCGTCGGCGCCTGCGCCGCCGCCGCGGTGGGATCGGGACTCGTCACGCTCGACTTCATGAAACCGAAGGTCCTCTTCGAGCCCTCGACGACGTTCCGCGCCGGCAGCCCGGCCGACTACCCGGACGGGACCGTGCGGTTCAACAAGGAGCAGAAGGCCTACGTCGTGGGGTGCCCGGGCGGCGTGTACGCCCTGTCGGCCGTGTGCACGCACCTCGGCTGCATCACCCGCTTCCTCTCGGACCAGGGCGTGATCGCCTGCCCGTGCCACGGGAGCCGGTTCGACCTCGAGGGCAACGTCGTCGAGGGGCCGGCGCCGCGTCCGCTGCCGTGGCTCGACGTCGGGCTCGATCCATCGGGGCTTCTCGTCGTGGACACGTCGATCACCGTCGCCCACGGAAAGGTGTTCAAGGCATGACGACGCTCTCGCTCGACTCCGTCTTCCGCCGCCTTCGCGACACGGACGCCTGGCGTTCTGTGGTGCGCCACGGCACCGCGTCGACGAACCGCAACCGGTCGCTCGTCGTCTTCGAGAACCTCTTCCTCCACGTGCACCCGGTCAAGGTGCGCGAGAAGACGCTCCGCTTCACGCACACGTACTGGCTCGGAGGGATCGCCCTCGCCTGCGCGCTGATCCTCGTCGCGACCGGCGTGCTCCTGATGTTCTATTACCACCCCTCGGTGCCTCAGGCCTACCGGGACATGAAGGAGCTCGAGTTCGTCGTGGACAACGGGCTCTTCCTCCGGAACATGCACCGCTGGGCGGCTCACCTGATGGTGTTCGCCACGTTCCTCCACATGATGCGCGTGTTTTTCCACCGCGCGTACCGGCCGCCGCGCCAGTTCAACTGGGTCGTCGGCGTCGTCCTGCTCTGCGTGACGCTGCTCCTGTCCTACACGGGCTATCTCCTGCCGTGGGACCAGCTCGCGTTCTGGGGCGTGTCGGTCGGGACGAACATGGCCAAGGAGGCCCCGCTCGTGGGCGAGAAGGCGCGGTTCCTCCTGCTCGGCGGCAACATCGTCTCCGAGAACGCGCTCCTGCGCTTCTACGTGCTCCACTGCGTGGTCCTGCCGGTCGCGCTGCTCCTGATGTTGTCGGTCCACATCTGGCGCGTCCGCAAGGACGGCGGCGTGCAGGGGCCGCCCGAGGCGCCGCGCGGAAAGGAGGAGGTCCGATGAGCACGCTCCCGCCGATCGAGCTCGTCGAGGGCGTCGATCCCGTCGCGACGCCGCGCCGCATCGCGCTCGTGCGGCCCGACCGCCGCCCGGCCGTGCGCACGACCGACGAGAAGTACGTGATGACGTTTCCCAACCTGATCCTGCGCGAGGTCATCCTGTTCCAGCTCGTCGTGATCGGCCTCGCGCTCGCGGCGATCCTCTTCGACGCGCCCCTCGAGGGAATCGCGAATCCGCTCGAGACGCCGAACCCGGCGAAGGCGCCCTGGTACTTCCTCGGGCTCCAGGAGCTGCTCCACTACTTCCCGCCGGTCGTCGCCGGCGTGCTGATGCCGGCGCTCGTGGTGATCGCGCTCGTCGTGATTCCCTACGCCCGCATCAACCAGACCGCGGGGCCGCTGTGGGAGGGCGCCGGGCCGCAGCGGCCGCTCACCCTCGCCGCCGCGGGCGGCGCGGTCGTCGCCCTGTTCGCGGCCTTCCGCTGCTGGCCGATCGCGGTGCCCACGGCGGGTGTCCTGCTCGCGATGTTCGCCGCGCGCGGCGGCGCGGGCGCGGGCCGGGTCCGCCGCGCCCTGACGAAAGTAACGCTGCCGGAGTGGATCATGGTGTGGTTCGCGATCGTCGCGACGATCCTGACCGTCATCGGAACGTTCTTCCGGGGTCCCGGCTGGTCCTTCGTCTGGCCGTGGACCCGGGCCGTGGCCTTCTGAAGGGAGCCGCACCGTGCCGATCCGCCGACTGTTTGCCCTGACGAGCGTGGCGTTCCTGGTGGTGCTGGCGATCTCGCCGGCGAAGAACGCCCTCCGCTCGTATCGCGCCTACCAGCGGCGCTTCGCCGTCCTCGCCGCGTCCCGCGCCCGCAGCGCGCAGCAGGCGCGTGATTTCGAGAAACGTCCCGTCGCCATCCATCAGATCTGGCTCCCGCAGCTCGACAACCGCGTGGACCGATGCACGACCTGTCACCTCGGCGTGGCCGACGCCGTCATGAAGGGAGCCCCGCCGCCGTTCGCCGCCCACCCGTGGACGCCGCACACGCCGGTGCGGATCGACCGCTACGGCTGCACGTCCTGTCACGCGGGGGAGGG
Source organism: Acidobacteriota bacterium (assembly GCA_027307335.1). Taxonomy (GTDB): domain Bacteria; phylum Acidobacteriota; class Thermoanaerobaculia; order UBA5066; family Gp7-AA6; genus DAHUXD01. The sequence continues at coordinate 56,665 of DAHUXD010000047.1, read as the reverse complement.
CCCGGCGACCACCGAGTCGCAGGCGCACGGGACGGCGAAGGACGCCGGCCCTCCGCTGCTTCCCGTTGCGTACATCGAGGCCGGGTGCGGCCGTTGCCACTCGACGGCGACCGTTCCCGCCGCCCCGCTCCTGTCCCGCGGGCGCGCCGTCATGGACCGCTACGGCTGCTTCGCATGCCATGGAGCGCGGGGGAGGGAGGCGTACCGGTCGGGCGCGCCGCCGCTCTCGTCCGAGCCCGTGAAGACGGGTGCGGTGTGGCTGCGCCGGTGGCTGACCAAGCCGCGCGACGTGGACCCCAACTCCACGATGCCGAACTTCCAGCTGGGCGAGCGGGAGATCGAGGAGCTCGCGAACTACGTGCTCGGCCAGGACGTCCCCGAGGACCTCGCCCGCGCGGTGCGCGCGGCCGGCGACGAGCCGGCGGGCGACGCCGCCAACGGCAAGAAGCTGTTCTCGGAGTCGCGGTGCATCTCGTGCCACACCGTGGAGGGCAAGGGTCAGGGCTCGGCGCCCGAGCTCTCGAAGGTCGCGTCGGCGGCCACGCGCGGCTGGCTCCTCGCGTACGTCCGCGACCCCCATGCTTTCAATCCGCTCACGCCGATGCCTCAGTACCACTTCAGCGAGGCGGACTCGCGCGACGTCGTCGCCTATATGGAGGACGAGTTCCGCGACTTCGACGCGCCCAAGGACATCCTCGAGCCGCTGCGCGTCAACCGCACGCTCGCGGAGGCCGGCGAGAAGACGTTCCGCAAGTACGGCTGCTTCTCGTGCCACGGCTCGCCGGGCGGCCGCACGGCCGAGAAGTTCGGGCCCGATCTCGACGGGATCGGCGACAAGAAGGCCGCGTTCCTCGACTTCGGCCGCCGCACCGACCTGCCGCGGACGCTGACGGCGTGGCTGGCGGCGAAGGTCGACTCGCCGCGGTCCTTCGCCAAGGGCCTGAAGATGCCGGCGTACGGATTCAACCCGGAGGAGACGCAGGCGGTCGTCACCGCGCTGCTCGCCTTCGGCAGCCAGCCCGTTCCCGAGTCGTACCGCGTGCTCCCCACGGCGTCCCCGATTGCGATTCCCGCCGGCCGCGTGGGGCATCTCGTCGATCGGTACCGCTGCCTCTCGTGCCACCAGATCGGCGACCGGGGAGGAGACATCTCGACGGCGCCGCTGACGTTCGAGGGAAGCAAGGTACAGCGGAGCTGGCTCGTCGATTACCTGGTTCTCTCCTACAGCATCCGACCGATCCTGACCGAGCGCATGCCGATCTTCCACATGCCGCGCGAGGAGGCGACCGAGCTCGCCGATGCGATCGAGACGCTCTTCGTCGATCCCCGCGTGCCGGAGGATCCGTTCCAGGGACGGCCCGCGTCCGACGTCGATCCCGCCGAGGGCGAGAGGCTCTACACCGCGCTCGGGTGCCGTTCGTGCCACATCCTCGGGTCGGCCGGCGGCTACTACGGTCCGCCGCTGACCGACAGCGGCACGCGCCTGCGCCCCGGCTGGACGTTCGCCTGGCTCAAGGGACCGCAGCGCTGGCGCGCCGACGTGCGCTGCCCGGACTACGGCCTGACGGACCGCGACGCGCTGCGGCTGACCGCGTACCTCGCGACGCTGCACCAGCCGCCTGCCGCGGCGAAGGGAGGGAAATGAAGACGATGCGCCTCGGTGTCGTCCTCGCCGGCACGCTCCTGCTCGGAGCCTGCTCGGGCAAGCCGGCGGGGAAGGCCGCCGCCGCGCCGGCGCCTCCGCCGAAGCCGATGTCCTACGAGCTGCGCCTCGGGCGCGCGACGTTCCAGCACTACTGCCAGACGTGCCACGGCGAAACCGGCGCCGGCGACGGCTTCAACGCCTTCAACCTCGATCCGAAACCTCGAGATCTTTCGGACCCGGCGTTCCAGAAGAAGAAGACCGACGCCGACCTGGCGGACGCGATCCAGCGCGGCGGAGCGGGAGTCGGGCTGTCGGCGATGATGCCTCCCTGGGGCCGCACGCTGTCGAAGGAGCAGGTCGAGCAGGTCGTCCTGTACCTGAGGTCTCTCCCGAAGCACTGACGGCGGAGCGCTTGGGCCGCCCCGAGGCGCCGTGCTATCCTTCGCGCCCTCTTCCGCGTGGGGCTGTAGCTCAGTTTGGGAGAGCGCCTGAATGGCATTCAGGAGGTCGCCGGTTCGATCCCGGTCAGCTCCACCAACAGCCACGGCATTCCTTCGAGCCACGACCCTCCTGAGGACCGAGCTCGTCAGGATCGAAGCGGCGACCGATCTCGGGGGGTTCGGGGGGCGCCGTGCGCCCCCCGCCTGCTTCGCCGCCGAGCGCCCGAGCGAAGCGAGGCGCGGCCGGTTCGATCCCGGTCAGCTCCACCAATCACCACCACGTCTGATTGAAGCCGGGCCGCCTGGATCCCCGGAACGCCATTGATGAACCTGCCGTAGACCGGTGAAGTCATGCCTCGCGAAGGACAATCATCGGGTCTACTTTCGTCGCGCGCCGGGCCGGAAGGTAGCTGGCCAGAACGGCGACCGCGAACAACAGCAGCGGTACGATCAGAAACACAGCCGGATCATGGGGGCGCACCTCATAGAGCAAACTCGCCATCATGGACGCAGTCGATGCGGAAACGACCACTCCGACAACGATCCCCACGCCGGCAAGAATGACGCCCTTGCGTAAAAACAGTTTCAGAATGTCGTCCCGCTGGGCGCCCAGGGCCATGCGCAGACCGATCTCCCGGGATCTTTGCCCAACCATATAGGCCAGCAAGCCGTAGATTCCGATCGAGGCCAGCAAGAGCGCCCCCGCCGCAAATCCCGCCACCAACTTTGCGGAAAACCTGCGCGATGCCAGCGATGCATCCAGTACCTCATCCATCGAGGTGACGTTGAACACCGGCAGCCCCGGATCGATGCTCTGAATCGCGCCGCGAATCTGCGGCTCCAACGTGCTCGCGGGCAGCGACGTTCGCAGAGCCAGGCTCAACGACCGCCCGATAAATTGATTCAGCGGAACATAGAGGTGCGGCACGCCATCGACGTCGAGCCCGTCGTGCCTGACGTTTTTCACCACGCCCACCACGGTGCTCCATTGATTCACGGGATTCTGCCCGAAACGCAACCGGATACGCAGCCGCCGGCCCACGGGATCACGATCCGGCCACCAGTAGCGCCTTGCCGTCGCCTCATCGATGATCACCACGGGCAGCTTGCCGTTCTCGTCGTCCTCGGTGAAGAAGCGCCCCTCCACCAGTGGTGTTTGTAGCACCCGAAAATAATTCGGGCTGATGCGGATGACCTCCGCGCTCAAGTCTTCCGAGGAGTCCGTGGGCCGGTCTTCGATAGCCAGCGAATTGTGATTGGTGGTGCCGTAGGCCGCCGAATCGCCGTTGATCGTGTCGGCGGCCGGCAAGTTGGACGTGATCGCCGCCAACTTCACGCCGGGAATCGCGTTCGCGCGCCGCAGCAGTTCGCGATTGAAGGGAATCTGCTGCGCGAAGGTGTGATACGGATCGAGCGCCGGATCATTCGGGTTCGGCAGATAGATATTCGCCGTCACCACTTGCGATGCGTTGAAGCCCGGATTCTGCCGCAACAAATCGCGCAGCGTTTCCAACAGGAGCCCCGCGCCGATCATCAGCACGACCGCAAGGGCCAGCTGCGACACCATCAGCACGTCGCGCATGCGCCCGGCCTTCGCGCCGTAACTCGAGCCGCGCGAGCCATCGCGCATCGTACCCGCAAGTCCCGCCTTCGAGGAATGAAGCGCGGGAGCCAGCCCAAACAGTAGACCCGTCGCGAGCGAAATCAGCAACGCAAATCCCAGAACCCGCCAATCAATGTTGACTTCGCCCAGTCGCGGAAGAGTTGCCGGCACGAATCGCAGGACGGCTTTCAGCGTGATCACCGCCGTCATCAGCCCAGCGATTCCCCCGAGGAACGCCAGCAACAGCGATTCGGTGAGCATCTGCCGGATCATTCTGCCGCCGCTCGCTCCGATTGCCGCTCGCAGTGCCATCTCTTGCTGTCGTCCCGAGGCGCGCGCCAGCAGCAGACTGCCGATGTTCAGGGACACCACGAAAACGATCAAGATTACGGCAGCCATCAACACGACGAGCATCGGCCGAACCTTCCCGACCAACGATTGCTGCAACGGCACGATCTCAACCGTCCATCTGGCTTGCGGGGGGTAATCGTTCGCAAAGTCGCGACGCAAATTGGCGGTCAGGGCATCGAGCCGCGCCTGGGCCTGCGCCAGGGTGAGGCCCGGCTTGAGACGACCGATTGCCCCTGGGAGTATCCGCAAGCCACGCGCTGGCGCCGGGAACGGATCGCCACTGAATCCGCAGGTAAGCCACACCTCCACGGCTGGAATGGTCAGTCCGGGGTTGCGAAATCCGGGAGAGAGGACGCCGACGATGGTGTACAGATCGTTATCGAGGCGGAGGCTGCGGCCGAGGACGCGAGGATCGGCCCCATAAGATCGGCGCCACAAGGCATCGCTGATGACGACCGCGGGCGCGAAACCGAGCGCGAAGTCCTGGTGACCAAACAAGCGTCCGAGTTCCGGGGTAGCGCCGAGCATGGAAAAGTAGCTGGGCGAAACCTCCATCATCTCCAGGTGTTCGGGCTGTTGGGCACCGGTCAGGTTTGTGGGGCCGAAAACGATGACACTCACGTCTTCGAACACATCCGCCCGCGTTCTCAGATCGTCGAATTCCGGCACTGAAAACCGAACGTTCCGCAATCCCACACCCGGGTTGTTGAAGGAGATCCTGACAAGACGGTCGGGGTCGGGGAACGGAAGAGAACGGAGCAACACGGCGTTCACGATGCTGAAAATCGCCGTGTTGGCTCCCACGCCCAGAGCCAGCGTCAGGACAGCGACGATCGTGAACGTGGGCTTCCTGGCCAGCATGCGCAAGCCGTAGCGAACGTCCTGAAACAATGTCCCCATGAAGAGCACTCCTCTCGGATGCGCCGCCTCAGACCTTGACAACGAGATCGATCTCGACGCAGGCCCCGAGCGGTAGCGCGGCAGCCGCGATCGTCGTGCGGGCGGGAAAGGGCTGACTGAAATATTTCGCGTAGATGCCATTCATCGCGGCGAAGTCAGTCATGTTCGTGAGAAACACACCGGCGCGCACGACATCGTCAAAACTCTTGCCGGCCGCCTTCAGAACCGCCGATAGGTTTTGGAAGACGCGTTCCGTCTCGGGCACGATGCCCCCCTCGACCACCTTGCCGGTGGCCGGGTCTTGGGCGACCTGTCCGCTGAAGAAGAGGAACCCATCGATCTTGACTGCCTGGGAAAAAGGGCCGACCGGCGCCGCGATTTCAGGCGACGTAATTGCTGTCTTGCTCATGGCAACTCCTACCTCCACTGGCTCTACCGACCGCTTGTAGCGGAGTACCGACAATTCCACAAGTTCATTATTCTCATAATGATATTGCTGGTGGCGCACGATTCTGATATTGCTTGGGTAGGAGTTGCTTCAGGAGGATCCCGTGCTCGACGATTTACACGCGCTCGTGGAGTTTGCCCAGGCCGGGTCCATCGCCGGTGCAGCCGATCGTCTGCACCGCACACCCTCCGCCGTAACCCGCCAACTGCAAAGGCTGGAGGCCGCATTGGGTGCCGAGTTGCTCGACCGCTCTGTAAAGCCGCCGCGCCTGAACTCGCTGGGCTCCAGAGTGCTCGAACAGGCGCGAGACCTGTTGCAGCGGACGGAGACGCTGAGATCTGTGGCGTCGCCCGACGCCGAACCTCACGGCCTCCTGCGCATCGGGCTCGCGCATGCGCTGGCCGAGGGAACGCTGATCAAACCTTTTCGCGCGCTGACTGAAAAATACCCCGAGGTCCGGCTGCGGCTGTTGAGCGCACTGACCGGTGAATTGTTCAGCCGGCTGCTCGCCGGTGAACTCGACGTTGCTGTCGTGTTCCTGCCCGAAGGTAAGACCGCGCCTTCACCTCTTCTGACGCACGTCATTGCCGGCGACCACATGGAGATCGTTCAGGGTGCCGCGGGCAACATCGACGATGACTGGGAAAGTTTGAGCAGAGCACCCTGGGTGCTCAACCCTTCTGGGTGCTTGCTCCGGGCAAGCCTCATCGATCAGATGGAACGTGCCGGCTTCACCCTCACGGTTGCGGCTGAAATCCACTACAACATCCATTTGCAGCTGGCTCTCATTCAGTCCGGATATGGAATCGGGTTGCTGCCAGCCCGCTTTATTGCCAGGGAGAACTGTCGCGACACGGTTGAAGTGCTGCGCCCGCCATCATTCGACTTGCGCCTGTCCGTCGCGATGGTGCGGGTCGGACAGCTCGGCGCCCTGGAGAGGGCTGTCGATCTGTTGGAACTCGGCATTCGGCACCTGTTCGAGGCAGCCGACACCACGAAGGCCGTAACGAGGAGCCGAAGGCGTCGACGCGCGAGTCGGCGGAAGGCGCGACCGCCCAGGTAGTCGCCGAGGAGGGCGAGAGGACTCGGCTGACCTTCCGCGCGGCCCCCCGGACGATCGACGGGATCCTGAAATCGACGTCGTCGCTCAGGCGCTCCGCGGCGAGGCTCCCGATGAACGGGCTCGCGCGGGTCGCCAACACGCCGGTAGCTCCTCCGTGGCCGACCCGAGGCATAATCCGCCCGGAAGCGCACGGGGTCCGGTGACCCTCGCGGACTTCAAATCCGTCGGCGTCGCGGCCTCGTGCCGGGACGGGTGGGTTCGACTCCCACACGCTTCCGCCAACACCCTGGCCTCGTGCCGCCGCAAATGGAAGTTGCAGCGGTGCTTCGTTTGAGCGGAGCGTCTTAGACTTCACGGCTCCGCCTGGCATACCTTTCTTACCCGAGCGCGGCAAGAAAAGGGAAAGTCCATGGAAATTAAGCGAAACGGCTCACAGCCGTCCCAAGCCGGACCGGCCGACTACTTCACCGGCAAGGTCCGGGTCGATCCGCTGTTCCAGTCACCGGGGCCCGCGGCGTTCAGCGGCGCATCCGTGACCTTCGAGCCGGGTGCCCGGTCGAACTGGCACACGCACCCCTGCGGCCAGACCCTGATCGTCACGGCGGGACTGGGGTGGACCCAGTGCTGGGGCGAGGAGAAAGTCGAAATGCGCCCCGGCGATGTCGTGACCTGCCCGCCGGACAGGAAGCACTGGCACGGCGCGACCGACAAGACGGCGGTAACCCACATCGCCATTCAGGAATTCAAGAACGGCAAGAACGTCGATTGGCTGGAGAAGGTCACCGACGAGCAATACGTCACGCCCGTGAACACAAAGAAGGACTGACACTCATGCCCGACAAACCACATAACGCCCCTCAAATCTTCCGCGACATCGCACCCGCTCTCGCGGAATACACCGACAAAGTTCTGTTCGGCGACATGTGGGAGAGGCCGGGACTCTCGCCGCGCGACCGCAGCCTCGTCACCATCGCGTGCCTGATTTCGCTCTATCGCACGAACGAACTTCCGTTCCATTTGAAGAAAGCGCTTGGGAACGGCGTGACCCGCGAAGAAGTCGGCGAAGTCATCACACACCTCGCGTTCTACGCAGGCTGGCCGACGGCGAGCACCGCAGTCGCGATTGCGGATCGCGTGTACAAGGAAACCAGATAGTCGAGCTTCGCCTTCTCCCCGACGCGTAAACCGACGACTCAGCTCTCGCGGCCCGACGCAATCTGCAGCGACACGAGTCGCGCGATGAGGATGGCCGGGTAAAGCTGCCCGATGAGACCTTCGGCCGTGGCGAGCGTCCGCGCGACCGGGTAGACCGGCGTGATGTCGCCGTAGCCCACGGTCGTGAGCGTGACGAAGCTGAAGTACACGAGATGAGGATTGAGCCTGCCGTACATGGGCCCCTGCGCCGTCGGGAAGTGGAAGGCATCCGGGACCAGGGTGTTGAGCAGCTGGTACGCGAGGCACCAGACGAGCCCGATGAGGATATACGCGAGGATCGACCCGCGGATCCGGTCACCCGTGATCGGCCCCGCTCGGAAGACCTGCTGCAGAACGAAGACGGTGAACACCCCGATGGCCAGCGTCGCGAGAGCGAGATCCCAGATGTCCACGGTCCGGCCCGGATGGACCAGCATGATCCAGCGCGCCACGAGGGAGGCCACGGCGATGAGGCCCACCAGGACGGTCGTCAGCCCGCGACGAGCCATCGCGAACACCCCCGAGAGGAGCAGAAGCGTCGTAACGGCGCCGACGAGCGTGGGGCTGACGAGGTTCAGCGTTTCGAGGGGCAGGGCGACGAAGATCTCGAGCACGAGGAGCACGAGCATGGCGGTGAGGCCCCACTTCTCCCACCAGACCTGAGAGAATGCCGTCGGCCGTCTCACGCCCTCTGCTCGCTCTTCTCGCGCCGCTACTTCAGATTAGGAGCAGCCCGGGAGCATCGCGAGGAAGAGGGCCGCCGCGCCCGCGAGACGAAGCATCCGCCCGAACGTCGCGAACCGAACCTCATCGCTGCGAAAGCCTATCGTGGGGGTCCGGACGAAGGCCGCGCGATCGGCGATCGATCGTGTCCCTGAACGGACTCTCACATTTACCGATAGTTTAGATCGCGCAGATAGGCTAACGGGGCCAAAAGAGGTTAGTGTTCACGGGACGCGATCCGCCTCGAAGAGGTGTACCGATGCGGAAACGGCTTCTTCCTCACACTTCCTTTCTCGTTGCGTCATCGATTCCAAAGATCGCGTTCTTCGGACTGCTCGTCGCGATCTTCGCGGCGCGAGTGCAAGCGCAGCAACTGATCCTCAAGGGGGAGTACGGAATGATGGCGGGGACCACTCCTCCCCCCGGCCTCTACGCGGGAATGTTCGGTTCGATCGATTGGGCCTCGGAACTCAAGACGTCCAACGGCAACACGCTCCACGGACCGAAACTCACGGAGGAGGTCTTCGGGCCTCTGGTGCTGTGGGTCTCGAATCTCAAGATACTGGGAGGCGACTACAACGTGCTGTTCGCCGCTCCGTGGGCCAACACGCGGGCCGAATTCCCCCGCCTGAACGATCAGGGCGTCTCGACCGGCCTCGCATTCTCGCAGCTGTGGATCGTTCCGTTCTCGCTCGGGTGGCACATCCAGAATCCGCTACCGCTCGCTCCCGGGGGCGCCGACGTCACGTTCGCCTACGCCATGTATCCGCCGACCGGCCGTTACACGCCGGGGGCTCCCGACAACACCTCGCTCGGCATGTGGTGCAACGAGATCTCCGCCCGCCTGACGGCGTTCTTCGACAAGGACAGGAACTGGCACGGATCGGCCGCCCTGTTCTACGACATCAACAGCAAGAAAGAAGGGCTCGACTGGACCACGGGCAATCCGCTCACCTTCATGGGCGGCCTGGGCCGCAACTACGGGGCGAAGAGCAGTCTCTTCAGCGGCTGGGCGGGGATCGCCGGCTATGGACAATGGCAGGTGACGTCGACGACCGGCGCCGACGCGCCGCTCCTCGCCCGCCTGAACAAGACGACGATCTACGGCGTCGGTCCGGAGTTCACGACCCTTCAGGGCGCGCTGACCATCCGTTACTTCTGGCAGTACGGAGGCAAGTTCTCGACTCAGGGACAGGGGCTCTACGTCCAGTTCGTGATGCCGTTGAATTTCTAGACGGAGGAGAATCGACGATGCGCAGGAAGATCTCGCACGGTTTTCTGGGGTCGCTCTGTCTCCTGATGGCCATGGCCGCGCCCGCGACGGCGCAGCAGCAGAAACCCAACATCGTCTTCTTTCTGGTGGACAACACCGGGTGGGGAGACTTCAGCGTCTACGGCGGCACCACGCCCACTCCGCGCATCGACAGGCTGGCGAGTGAGGGCATACGCTTCAACAACTACAACGTCGAGGTGCAGTGCACGCAGTCGCGCACGGCCATCATGACGGGGCGCCATCCCGTCCGGACTGGCACCTGGTCGCTTGTCCCGAGACTGGGAGAGAAGTTTGGCTTATGCCCATGGGAATACACCATCGCGAAGCTGCTCTCCGACGCCGGCTACGCGACGGCGCTGTACGGCAAATGGCATCTGGGCAACACGCAGGGCAGATTGCCCAACGATCAGGGCTTCGACGAGTGGTGGGGCATCCCGGACAGCTGGGACGAGGCAGGATTTACGCAATACGCCCTGTACAACGACCTAGTGAAGGGGATTCTGGCCAAGGAAAAGGTGCCCTACCTGCTGGACACGCCTCCGCACATTCTGGAGGGCAAAAAGGGCCAGCCGTCCAAGGTCGCGATGGACCTGGACATGAAGGTCCGGCCGATCGTCGACGGGCAATATCTCATTCCGAAGACCGTCGAGTTCATCAAGCGAAATGCGGCGGCGAAGAAGCCGTTCTTCGTCTACCTCGGCTATTCGGAAATGCACCCGCCGTCAGTGTGCAATCCGGAGTTCGTGGGCAAATCCCCGCTGCGTGGAGGAATGTACTCCGACTGTATCGCCGAAATGGACTATCGGGTGGGACAGGTCCTGGATGCGATCAAGGAAGCCGGTATCGACGACAACACCATCGTGATTTTCAGCAGCGATAACGCCACCGATGGACTAGCTGGCGGTGCCGGGCAAGGCGGTGGGTCGAATGGACCGTGGCGCGGCAACTTCTTCGACACGCCATTCGAAGGCAGCATGCGCGTGGCCGCCATCGTGCGCTGGCCGGGCAAGGTTCCCGCCGGCATGGTCACCGACCAGATGCTCGGAGCGGTCGACTGGCTGCCGACCCTTGCCGGGCTGGCCGGGGCATCGAAGCTGGTACCCAAGGACCGGCCCATCGATGGCATCGATGCGTCCGCTTTCATGCTGGGCAAGAGCGACACGACCGGCCGCGAAAGCTACATGTTCTTCGGCACCGATGGCACGCTGCTGTCGGTCAAGTGGCGCTACTACAAGATGATATTGCGATACGTATCCGGCCCCGCCGAGGAGGCCATCAACCACGGTTACATCACGGCGCAATTGCCGATGTTCTTCGATCTGTCCAGCGATCCACACGAAGACTACAACCTCTGGAGCAGCACCCTGACCATGGGGTGGGTATACGGCGCGATGCTCGAGATCATGGGTGCCTACGATAAGAGCGTGCAGGAGTATCCAAACATCAAGCCGGGTGAGGACTTCACGGGCTATAAGAAGAAATGAGCAGTGCGCGGTCGGATGTAGCTGTCAAAGGGGCGTGGTCGATCGGACCTCGTGTCCTGCCACCGCCCGCCGGGGCAAGTGAGGTTCGATTCGTCTTGGGACTCGCTTAGAACGCTGTCAGACAGGGAGGAGTCGATGAAGCGGCTTCCAGCATTCCTAACTCCAACTGCAACTGCGGCCCTGGCTCTCATCGCAGCGCGCTCGCCGGCAACGGCCCAGACCCCGCCCTCGCTCGTTACGCCCGACCGTGTCGAGAGCCCCATCGGTCGGCTCGAGTTCAAGGACGGCGCGCCCAGCAAGGCCACGGCCGACCGGCTCTACGAACAGATCGACTTCACCCACGCCTACGACACGTTCATGAACACCCTGTCCGGTGTGAGCATTCACGCCATCCGCAGGGGCTTGCAGAGCATCGGAGTCAAAGACAACGAGGTCATCGTTTTCTCCGAGCTGATGGACGCCAAGTCGCTGTTCCTGACCGCCAACGCCGACACCATTTACGGTGCGGGCGTCCTCGACCTCACGAAAGGGCCCATGGTGCTCGAGGTGCCCCCGGGGTTTCTCGGCACCATCGACGACCATTGGTTTCGCTGGGTGATCGACATCGGTCCACCCGGGCCTGATCGCGGTCTCGGCGGGAAATACGTCATCGTGCCTCCGGGCTACGACGGCAACCTCCCCGAAGGAGGGTTCTTCGTCGCCCATGCAAGCACCAACTTCGTCCTGTGGTTCGGCCGCGCGTTCCTCGAGAACAAGAACGATCCGAAGCCGGGCGCCGAGGCAATCCGGAAGGGCATCAAGGTCTATCCTTACGAAGCCGGCGGTGTCGGCACGCCGGTCGCCGAATTTCTCGCTGGCAAGGCCCGCCTCGGCAGGATCACATCGCCGCCGCAGACCGTGTTCCACGAGGGCAGCGGCAAGGTGGTGAACACGATTCCGCCCAACGACTGGAGCTTTTTCGAGATGCTGAACGAGATCGTGCAGCAGGAGCCGGCCACCTCGCTCGATCCCGAGCTCATGGGGTCGGTGGCCGCCGTCGGTATCGTCAAGGGCAAGCCCTTCACGCCCGACGCGCGGATGAAAAAGATCATGACCGGGGCACTCGCGGTTGCGAACGCCGCGTCGCGCACATTGTTCATGAATCCCCGCGATCCGAGCTGGTACTACTACCCGGGTTCGGCCTGGTTCAACTATCTGTTCGAGACCGGGTACCAGTTCGAGACTCCGATTCCGATGATCACAGCCGAAGGAGCCAAACCCTTCCCGCCTACGGGATACCGGACGCTGGACGCGCGAACGAGCTTCTTCTATGGGGTCACCGGGATCACTCCCGGGATGGCCATGCGTCTGACGGACATCGGTTCGCAATACCTTTTCGCCATGGTCGACGCGAGCAAGCAATACTTCGACGGGGCGAAGACCTACAAGGTGACGCTGCCGAAGGGCATCCCGGCCGTCAACTTCTGGTCCTTCACGGTCTACGACAACATGACCCGCTCGATGCTGGACACGCCGCAGAAGTATCCGCGCGCCGGAAGCCAGAGCTATCCGTCGCCGGCCGCCGAGGCGAACGCGGATGGTTCAACCACGGTCTACTTTGGCCCGAAGCAGCCGGACGGCGTGAAGCGGGGCAACTGGATCCAGACGATGCCGGGCAAGGGATGGTTTACGCTCCTGCGCCTCTACGGTCCTCTCGAGCCGTTCTTCACGAAGGCATGGCGGCCGAGCGAGATCGAACTGGTTCGCTGAACCGACACCGCGACGTGCACTTGAAGCGTCGCTTCGAAGCGCAGCCACTGGTGCGAAACCGAAGGGGCGGATCAATCCGTACGTCCTTACGCCAGGACCGCTGGCCCCGGGTGGCGGATCGCTGACAGAAGGCGCGCCCACGCTGGACAAAGTCCTCGAATTCCCTCGGCAAATCGCAAAATCGGAATAGGTTCGACTCCCAAACGCTTCCGCCACCTTTCCGCCGCCGATCCGACCCGAAGGAACGGCTTGACGGGCACTTGGTACAGTTCTATTGTTCTCGATCTATGAAAGAGGCCGTGGAGCTCGTCGAGGCCCTGAAGGCGCTCGCCGATCCGACGCGCCTGAAGATCCTCGAGCTGCTCAAGTCGCGGGGGCGCTCGTGCTGCGACCTGATTTCGAGAAACGAGCCCGGCCTCTGCGCCTGCGACATCGAGGAAGCGGTGGGACTCTCCCAGGCCGCGGTGTCCCACCACATGGGCCTGCTTCGGCGCGCCGGCCTCGTCCGCGCCGAGAAGCGCGGCCGCTGGATCTACTACTCGCGGAACGAGGCGGCGATCGCGGGACTCACGAATGCGGTTGCCAGAGCGGTCTGAAAAAATTTCGGCGTATGAATCGATAGTTTTCGAACAGTCGAAAGGAGACCCGATGCCCGCCATCCACGTGCGACGCGCTTCAGGACAAGTTCTGGCTCACGGACCCGACGGCAACCGATGGGAGGTCGACACGGTCATCGAGGACATCGAGGCCACGACTCGAGAGGCGCGGCCGGCATGCGGCGCACGCTGATCCGCCGGGACGCCGCGTGAACACGAATCCCGCGGGCGAGAGCGGCAGGCGGATGGGGACCTTCGAGCGTTATCTGTCGCTCTGGGTCGCCGCGAGCATGGGGGCGGGGCTGCTGCTCGGCAGGATGCTGCCGGGTTTGACGGCGGCCCTGCGTGGCCTGGAGTTCGCGGAGGGCTCCCACATCAACGTTCCCATCGCCGTTCTCATCTGGCTGATGATCTACCCGATGATGCTCAAGATCGACTTCCGGTCGATCCGGAGCGTCGGTCGAAAGCCCCGCGGCCTCCTCGTCACCCTTTTCGTCAACTGGCTGATCAAGCCCTTCTCGATGGCCTTCTTCGGCTGGCTCTTCTTTCGTCACGTCTTCTCGCCGTGGATCGGTCCCGATCTGGCCGGGCAGTACATCGCCGGAGTCATCATCCTCGCCGCCGCGCCCTGCACGGCGATGGTTTTCGTCTGGTCGTATCTCTCCGACGGCGACCCGGCCTACACGCTGGTGCAGGTCTCGGTCAACGACCTCGTCATGCTGGTCGCCTTCGCGCCGATCGTGAAGCTGCTGGTCACCGGCGCGGCGGGACTCGAGGTGCCGTTTCGGGTGCTCCTGCTCTCGGTCCTCGTCTTCGTGGTCGTCCCGCTCGTCGCGGGTGCCATCAGCCGCGGCGCTCTGATCGCCCGGCGCGGAGCGGCATGGTTCGAGACCCGATTCGTGCGCCGGTTCGCTCCCGTGACGATGGCGGCGCTGCTGGCCACGTTGACGCTGATCTTCGCGTTTCAGGCCGAGAACATCACCGGGCGCTGGCTCCATGTTCTCCTGATCGCGGTCCCGATCCTCGTGCAGGTGTACTTCAACTCCTCCCTGACCTACGGCCTCATGAGGTTGTTCGGAGTCGAGTACGCCGTGGCGGCTCCGGGCGCTCTCATCGGCGCGTCGAATTTCTTCGAGCTCGCGGTGGCCACGGCCATCGCCCTCTACGGCCCCGGCTCGGGCGCGGCGCTGGCGACGGTGGTCGGAGTGCTGGTCGAGGTGCCGGTGATGTTGTCCGTGTGCCGGATGTGCCTGGCGACACGGCGGTGGTTTCCCGCGACCGCGCCATGAAGGGGGGCAAGGGAATGGAGCCGAGGAGGCGATTCAGGATTCTCTTTCTCTGCACCGGGAATTCGGCGCGCAGCATCCTCGCCGAGTACTTTCTGCGGCGCCTCGACCCCGTCCGCTTCGAGGTCTTCAGCGCCGGGGCGAAACCGAAGGGGCGCATCAATCCCCACGTCCTGGAAACTCTGCGGGACGGGTACCACATCGACGCGAGCGACGCCCGCAGCAAGTCGTGGGAGGAATTTCGCGGCGTCCGGTTCGACTTCGTCATCACGGTCTGCGACAAGGCGCGCGAATCGTGTCCCGTGTGGCCGGGTCAACCGATCGTCGCGCATTGGGGCTTCGAGGACCCGGATGCGGTGGAAGGCGGCGACGACGTGAAGCGGCAGACCGTCAAGAAGGTGGCTGTCGAGATCTACCGGCGGCTCGGGCTCCTGACAGCGCTTCCGATCGAGTCGCTCGACCGGCTCCGGCTCGAGAAGGCGACCAGGGAGATTGGAACGAAGTAGGTCGGACAAAGTCTTCGATTTCCTCGGCAAACGCGGGATCGGTGGAAGGCTCGACCCCACATCGCTTCCGCCAAACTCCCTGGTGCCCGTGAGCTCGGACACGACTTTTCTCGGCCGATCCGTCCTTCGAGGGAATAGAACCTTCGGCCGCCGGTTGACCCGGGAAAGATGAGACCGCGATGCCGCGTTCTCGCCCTGGTTTCTCTGGCCGGCTTTCTGGCATTCGCCGTGTCGGCCGCAGGAAACGTGCCTCCGCCGTGCTGTCCGGCCGCCTGCGATCGTTGTCCGGTCATGGTCTGCGGCCCGGCGGTGGAGACGGCTTCGACCGTCGCACCCGCCGTGACCCTCGCCGTCGCCGAGGCGGTCGGCCCGTCCGGATGGGAGGCTCGGGACTTGGGACGATGGCGGGCGCTCGTCGGGGTTCGGAGACGGCCCGCGCACGAGTTCCGACGACCCATGCGGAATTGATCCCGCGCTTCTCCTGCACCTAGAGCCCCACTCCGTCCGAAATGAGGAGGAACGTCATGGACAAGCTCTCGATCATCGGGGCGTCTGCACTCTCGGCGATGCTGACGGCGCCCCTGTTCGCTCAATCCTCGGCTTCGTGTCCGGCCCACCATGACGCGGTGAACGCGCGCGGTGATCACGTCATGGGCTTCGATCACGACAAGACGACCCATCATTTCCTGTTGACCACGACCGGCGGCATCATCGAGGTCACGGCGAATTCCGACGGCGACACGGCGAGCCGGGACGCGATTCGGGGCCACCTGCAACACATCGCGATGATGTTCGCCGACGGGGACTACGAAGCTCCGATGCTCGTTCACGACCGGGTTCCTCCGGGAGTGCCCGTCATGAAGGAGAAGAAGAAGGTCATCGCCTGGACGTACTCGGAGATCGCGAACGGAGGCGAGGTCGTCGCCACGACCTCCGACGGAGACGCGCTCGCCGCGATTCACGAGTTCCTGCGTTTCCAGATCGACGACCACCAGACGGGCGACTCGACCGAGGTGAGCAACCCCGGGCATTGATTCCGTCTCGACGCGTGCCGGGCGGTCCGCCGCTCGGCACGTGTCCGCCTAAACGGCCGTTGAAGGCGCGTTAACGCCGCGCGAGCGCGGGCTTCACGGGCGGCGAAGCGGGCGCCCCGACTCTTCACGCCGGATTGCCGCGAGGTTGGCGCGGCATGAACGCCGTCCTCCTAATTTCGCCCCGTCTCGCGTCCCCTTCCGGGACGCGCCCGAAGGAGGAAGGCATGAATCGTCCCCGTCCGTCCATGCTTCGAACCGTCTCGACGCTCGCTCTGGGCGCGCTCGCCGCGGCGCCGCTCCTCGCCCAGGAGGGCGGCGTCCCGAGCGGGGTGCCGCAGCTCGATCACGTGTGGATCATCATGATGGAGAACCACGCCTACCAGCAGATCGTCGGCAATCCGAGCTCGCCGTTCACCAACAGCTACATGAAGATGGTGAACACTTCCACCAATTACTTCGCGATCGCGCATCCCAGCTTGACGAACTACCTCGAGGTCGTCGGCGGTTCGAACTTCGGGATCCTCAACGACAACAGCCCCGACTGGCACAACGGGGGCTGCACGCCGAACATCGTGGCCGGCGCGACGGCGTACGACAACTCGTCGAGCGGGAACGCCTGTCCGATCGCCGGCACCGGCACCGAGGCCGCGACGCCGGTCTTCGACACCTCCAACGAGACCGCGCCGCCCGGCGTCACGTCCGTGACCGAGATCGACGGCGTCCTGTCGATTCCGGCGGCGAACGGCGTCGTCGGAAAGACGATCGCCGACCAGCTCTTCGAGCACGGCCTCTCGTGGAAGAGCTACCAGGAGAGTCTGCCTCCCACCGGCGCCGACCGCGTGAACAACAGCGACGGCTTCTACTCGGACGTGAATCCGATCCAGAGCGCCCTGCCGAACGAGTCCCAGTCGCTCGTCAACCTCTACGCCGTCAAGCACAACCCGTTCGTCTACTTCAAGAGCGTGCAGGAGGGCGGCACGAGCGGCAACGGCCTCGCGAACTCTGTCGGCTTCGACGGCGCGCGCGGCCTCTGGGACGACCTCGCGACCGGTCAGGTCCCGTCCTTCTCCTTCATCGCGCCCAACCAGTGCAACGACCAGCACGGCCGCGGCAACGCCGGGCCGCTGTGCGACTTCGATCCGTCCTCGACGGGAACCCAGACCGGACTCAATCCAGCGCTCATCTACCAGGGCGACAAGACGATCGAGTCGATCGTCCGCGCGATCCACGCCTCGCCGGCGTGGGGCTGGGGCCGCAACGCGATCGTGCTCGTGTGGGACGAGAACGACTACAGCGCGACGCCCAACACGAACCAGGTGCTGCTGACCGTCGACACGAACTACGGCGTGAGCGGCGTGCAGAGCGCCGTCTTCTACACGCACTACTCGCTGCTGCGGACGCTCGAGGGAGGCTTCGGGCTGCCGTGCCTCAACCATGCGTGCGACGCGAACGTGCCGGCCATGACCGATCTGTTCGCGCCCGCGCCGCCGGCGCAGGTGACGCCGGCGTCGCCGGCCCGGTTCCTGACGACGGTCCGCTGGACGGACGGCGGCGGCCAGGCGCACGACGCGAGCCTGACCCCGATGTCGGGGGACACGAAGGCCTTCTGGTTCTTCTCGCCGCAGGACGTCGACGTCGTCGTCAAGGTCCTCGACGCTCGCGGGTTGAACGGCAAGTTCTGGGTGTTCGTGGGTTCGCTGACCAGCGAGGCCTACACGGTGACGGTGACCGACACGCTCACGGGCGCGACCCGGACGTACACGAACGCGGCCGGTCAAACGGCGAGCCAGGCGGACACGAGCGCATTCTGAGGCCCGGCCAATCGAGAGGCCCGCGGGCCGGTAACGGTCCGCGGGCGCCTCTTGGAGCGAACCGAAGGCCGCTCGGCGAAAAGAACTCTCAGGCGCGACGGGCTTCGGGCGGAGGCAGCGGACAGAACTCGCGAATCGCGCGCAGGAGCTCGCCGGGCACGAGCGGCTTCTGGAAGTACCGGTCGCTCTTGAGCTGCGTCGCCTTCTCGCGAGCGCGGCCGTCGGCGGTGACCACGATGACGGGAATCGACGCAATCGTGGGGTCTTTCAGCTGCTCCTCGCGGAACTCGTAGCCGTTCATCACCGGCATCATCAGATCGAGGAGGATCACGCAGTAGTCTCGCTCCCGGTGGTTCTCGTGAAGCTTCTCGAGCGCCTGCCGCCCGTTGTCGGCGCAGACGACGTCGTGTCCCGCGAGCTTCAGCAATTCGCAGAGCGCCTCGGTCGAAGAGGAGTCGTCGTCCACCAGCAGGACCCGCATCATCCCCCCTCGCCTTCCGGAGGTCCGGCGAGTGGCAGCTCGAAATAGAAGACGGCGCCCGCGCCCGCCGACGACTCGACTCCGATGCGCCCGGCGTGGGCGGCGACGATCTGGTGCGCGATCCAGAGGCCGAGCCCGAACCCGCCGTACGAGCGCTCGGAAACGCCCCGTTCGAACCGCTCGAAGATCCGCTGCCGGTCGGCCTCGGGAACGCCCGGGCCCTGGTCCCTCACCTCGACGCGTGCGAAGTCGCCCGATCCGCGGACGGCGACCGCGACCGGCCGGCCGCTCCCGAATTTGATCGCGTTCGAGAGCAGGTTCGTGATGACCTGGTCGATCGCCGTGGGGTCCCACCTTCCGATCACCGGTTCGGGAGCCGAGACGACGATGCGTGCGCTGGCGCGCACCGCCTCCTCCCGAAGGCGGGCGGCCGCGTCGTGGGCCAGCAGGGAGAGGTCCGTCGGCTTCGGGTCGAGGGTGAACCCGCCGGCGGCCATCCGCGCGACGTCGAGCAGCCGGTCCGTCAGGAGACCCAGTCGGTCCACCTGCGCCTCGGCCCGCTCGACGGCGGCGCGGTGCGCCGGAGCGTCGACCGCCTGCCCGAGGTTGTAGAGCTGGAGGCGCAGGGCATTGAGCGGCGTCCGCAGCTCGTGTCCGGCGACCGAAAGGAAGATGTCGCGCAGCTGCATTCCCTGCTGCGCCTCGTGCAGCAGCCGTTCCCGGTCGGCCTCGGACCTGCGGCGCTCGCTGATGTCGCGAGCAATTTTCGCGGCGCCCACGACGCGACCGCTGGCGTCCCGGACCGGCGAGACCGAGAGCGACACGGGGATCTTTCGGCCGGTCTTCGAGACGCGCACCGTCTCGTAATGGGCCACCCGTTCGCCGCGGCGGATCCGGCCGAGGATCGCCTCCATGTCGTCGTGCCGCTCTTCGGGCATGAGGACCGAGATCGGCTTTCCGATCATCTCGTCCGCCGTGTAGCCGAAGAGCCGCTCGGCGGCGGGGTTCCAGGACGTGATGGTTCCGTCGAGCGCCTTCGAGATGATCGCGTCGTCGGAGGATTCGACGATCGCCTCGTAGCGGCGCGCGTTGATCTCGTCCTCCGAAGGGCCGATGTCGATCGATCTCGGGACGGCGACGGGGCTCGCCTTCGCTTCAGGGGCCGCCGGCCCGGCGATCGAGCGCACCGAGACTGTGGAGGAAGGGGCCTCGGCATCCTCCGCTTCGGGGTTATGGGACACTGGTCTCCTCTCGCCGCTGGACCTGCAAGCGCCATGCCGCAGGGGGACGGATCGAAACACCTGACGCTCGAGGGCTTTCGCCCGGCACCGGCCTTGCAGACCGGCAACGCGATGCCCGCACCTCCACGACGACGGGGCTCCGTGCGCGAGGATCCCGGCCGCGCCCCGAGGCGCACTTCTCGGCCGGGCAACGGCCGGGGCCGAACGCTCGGCGCGCGCCTCTCCGCGTGGTTCGGCATCCTCGGGCCGGGGTTGATCACGGGCGCCGCGGACGACGATCCCTCCGGGATCGCGACCTACTCGATCGCCGGCGCCTCCCTCGGCACCCGTCTTCTCTGGAGCGCGGGACTGACGTGGCCTCTGATGGCGGTCGTGCAGATGACGTGCGCGCGCGTCGGCATGGTGACGGGCGAAGGACTGGGCACGGCGCTGAAGAAGAAGCTGTCGCGGCCGGCGCTCGCGGTCGCCGCCGCGGCGCTGTTCCTCGCCAACACGATCAACATCGCCGCCGACCTCGCCGGCATGGCGGATGCGGCGTCGCTGCTCGTCGGGCTGCCTCGTTTCCTGTTCGTCGTTCTCTTCGCGGGGGCGATCACGTGGGCCACCGTCCGCCTTCGCTACGCGCAGATCAGCCGCGGGCTCAAGTGGCTGGCCGTGGCGCTCTTCGCCTACGTGGCGGTGGCCTTGCGGGTCGTCTCCGGCTGGGGGCCCGTCCTGAGAGACGCCGTCCTTCCGAGTCTGCCGCGGGGATCGGAGGCCTGGAGCACGCTCGTCGCGATCCTCGGGACCACGATCAGCCCCTATCTCTTCTTCTGGCAGGCGTCCCTGGAGGTGGAGGAAGAGAAGACGGCGGGACACACCCGCGTGGAGGAGCGGCGCGGCACGACGCGGCGCGATCTCGCGCGCCGGTGGCTCGATGTCGGCGTGGGGACCTTCTTCTCGAACTTCGTGATGTTCTTCGTGATCGTCACGACGGCGTTCACGCTCCACCGGCACGGCATCACTCATCCCACGAGCTCGCTCGAGATCGCGCGCGCGCTCGAGCCTCTGGCCGGGCGATTCGCGGAGCTGCTCTACGCGGTCGGTCTCATCGGCGTCGGCCTGCTCGCGATCCCCACCCTGTCCGGCTCGGCCGCCTACGCGTTCGCGGAGACGTTCGGATGGCGCCAGGGCCTGGACCGGAGGTTCCGGGGGGCTCGCGCGTTCTATCTGGTCGTGATCGGGTCCACGGTGCTCGGCGTCGCCGCCGACCTCGCGAAGATCAGCGCGGTCTCCGCGATGTACTGGAGCGCCGTGATCAACGGCCTGCTCGCCCCGGTGCTGCTCGCGGGCATCTACGCGGTGGCCACCGACCGGAAAATCATGCGGAACGCCCCGATCTCGACGGTCCTCCGCGTCGTCCTGGCGGCGACGTGCGCGCTGATGGTCGTCGCCGCCGTCGGCATGTTCGTCTTCTGACCCTCGGCGGGGGAACGCCGCGTCGGGGTCCCGGCCGGGCGAAGCCCGGATTCCTGCCGAGAAGGACGCCTCGAGGCACGCTTCTTGAAGAAGCGTCCTCCGGACCGGCCATAATCGGCCGGAAACTCGCATGCCGCTCGATCAGTATCGACGCAAGCGTCGCTTCGGGGTGACGCCCGAGCCGCGGGGGAAGGCTCCCCGCCGGAGAACGAAGAAGCTCGCCTTCGTCGTGCAGAAGCACCGCGCGACCGCGCTCCACTACGACTTCCGCCTCGAGTGGAAGGGCGTGATGCTGTCCTGGGCGGTGCCGAAGGGACCGTCCTTCGACCCGAAGGACAAGCGCATGGCCATGCAGGTCGAGGACCATCCGATCGAATACAACAAGTTCGAGGGCGTGATCCCGGCGGGGGAGTACGGGGGCGGCACCGTGATGATCTGGGACCGCGGCACGTGGACGCCCGTGTCGGAGGACGTCGATGCGGCGCTGAGGAAGGGCGACCTGAAGCTCCGCCTCGACGGCGAGAAGCTCCACGGCGAGTGGGTCCTCGTGCGGATGTCGCGGCGCGACTCCGGCGGCAAGACGCCGTGGCTCCTCATCAAGCACCGCGACGAGTTCGCCGGCCCGCGCGACATCGCGGACGAGGCTCCGCGTTCCGTCGTGTCGGACCGGCTGCTGGTCGAGATCGCGCGGGACGAGGGCGGCAACATGGAGAAGGCGGCCGACGGCGACCCGCCCGCGCTCCTGCGGAAGATGGTCGCCGATCCTTCGCTCGTCAAGCCCGCGAAGAAGTCGCGCAAGAAGTCCGTCTGGCACTCGAACCGGAGCGCGTCGTGAGCGCCCGGGCCGCATCGAGTGCTCGCGAGATCGAGGGCGTCCGGATCACGCATCCCGACAAGTACTACTGGCCCGACGACGGCTACACGAAGGGCGACCTCGTCGCGTACTACGCCGCCGTCTGGGAGCGGCTCCGCCCCTTCGTCGACGACCGGCTGCTGTCGCTCGAGCGATGCCCGGACGGGATGCGCGGCGGGTGTTTCTTCCAAAAGGAGGCGCCGCAGGGCCTGCCGGAGGACACGCCGACTCAGCCGATCCAGCACGCGAAGAAAGTCACGAACTACGTCGTCGGCGGGAAGCTCGAGACTCAGCTCGCGCTCGCGAACCTCGGGTGCATCGCGATCCACGTGTGGGGCGCGCGGGCGTCGACGCCGCGGCAGCCGGACTGGGTGTGCTTCGACCTCGACCCCTCGACCGACCGGTTCGACGACGCGGTCGAGGTGGCGCTCAAGGTCCGCGAGGCGCTCGACGCGCTCGAGCTCGAGTCGTTCCCGAAGACCTCCGGCGGCAAGGGCCTGCACGTGTTCGTCCCGATCCGCCGCGGCCCCGACGCCGACGAGGTGCTCGCGTTCGCGGAATCGCTCGGCGCGCGGCTTGCCCAGGCGTTTCCGAAGCTGATCACGGTCGAGTCCCGGATCGCGGCCCGCAAGGGGCGCGTGTACGTCGACCCTTTCCGCAACGGCTTCGCGCAGACGGTCGTGGCGCCGTACTCCGTGCGCCGCCGGCCGAAGGCGCCCTACTCGAAGCCGCTCGCCTGGAAGGACGTGAAGAAGGGCCTCGACCCGACGCGGTTCAACCTGGGCAGCTACGCGAAGGACCTCTCGAAGGCCGACCCGTGGAAGACCTTCTGGAGCGCGCGGCAGTCCCTCACGCGGGCGATGACGGCGGTGAAGAGGCTGTAAGGCGGGCCGGCCGTCCAGGCCTCCGTCCGCAAACCCTGCACCGGCGCGCAGATCCTCAAGGTCGTGCGCTCGGTGGTGAATTAGGTCGGGGACTCACTGTCATCCCGAGGGACGAAGGTCCGAGGGATCCCTTTCGAGTCCTCGTGTTCCTTGACGGGGAAAGCACCGCGACGACCACGACCGAAAGTTCAAGAATCGTGCCGCGACCGTCTCGACGAAGCGCCGCGGCGCTCAGCCGCCGATCACCATCGTGGCGGCGCGATCGACCTTCGTAAACTGCGCGGAGCGCGCCTCGACACCGATGAGGATCATGCGCGGATCCTCGGGGCCGCCGTCGCGGAGGCCGCCCTCGTCCGGAAACCAGGCCTTCCAGTTCGGTTCGTAGAGCTCGCGGATCTTCGAGCGGTCGCGGCAGATCCGCGCGGCCCCCGAAACCGAGATCCATTCACGCGTCCGGTCCCTGTAGTACGCCAGGTTGACGTTCGGATCGTGGGAGATCTCTTCGACCTTGCGCGAGTCCTCGCGCGCCACGAACCACAGATGCGCCCCCGCGGAGCGCCGCTGCGTCGCCATGGGCCTCGAGACGAGGCTCCCGTCGGCGCGCCGCGTGGTCATCATCGTGATCTCGATGTCCTCGATGAGCTCGTAGAGGCGATTGAGGCGCTCGTCGTAGAAGCGCACGCGCGCCCTCGCGTTGGATGCCATCGAGATGCGCTCGGCGGCCGGAATCTCGTCGGCGATCCGGGCGTCTGCGTCACTTCGCCTCATACCCGAACCTCCTTCATCGATTCGAAGCCGGAAGCTGCAGGCGGCATGCCAGCCTCCGGCTCAGCGCACGACGTCGGACGGGCTCTTGGTCTTCCGCGCAGACCCCGGACGCCCGCTCCGACACCGTCGAGACGGCGGACAGAAGCGCGCGCCACACCGCGAGGCCGTCCATCTCGGGACGCCGCCCGCGCGCGCTGCGGTGCTGATCGCGCCGCCGGCGGATCCCGGCGCCTACACGCTGCGCTTCGCCCGATGGCTCGGCTTGAGCGAGGCGGCCGCGGAGGTCATGCACCGCCGGCTCGAGCGGCGCTACGCCGCGACCCTCGAGGCGTACCGCCTCGTCGAGCGTCCGCCCGGTGTCCCGACCCTCATCCTCCACGATCGCGACGACACCCGCGTGCCGATCGCGGACGGTCGAGCGCTCGCGGCCGCATGGCCCGGGGCCCGCTTCGTCGAGACGCGCGGCCTGGGCCATCACCGGATCCTGCGGAGTCCGGCCGTGCTCCGCCGCGCGTCGAGGTTCTTGACGGCGAGCCTGCTGGCGCCGCGGCCGCGGATGGCACGCTTCTTGAAGCCCACTGTATTGGTCCCCTCACGGGCTATAGGAGGTTAGAAATGAGAAATCGGATTCCCGGCATCGCGGTGGCTGCGTTTAGCTTGCTCCTCGCGGCGAGCGCGGCTCCGGCCCAGGAACCGGCGACGCACACCGAGACGACGACCAAGCACACGGGCGCGGGGCCCAACACGAAGACGAAGACCGAGTGGGTCACCGGCACCGTCAAGACGTACGACGCCGGCAAGTCGATCAAGATCGAAGGCCCGGGCGGGAAGAATTACTCGTTCGACCTCGACAAGGACGCCCACGTGAAGGGGTCGATCGCGGTCGGCCAGAGGGCGAAGGTCGGCTACACGAAGGACGCCGACGGCAAGGAGCACGTGACGGTGCTCTCCACGGGCGGAACGGCGACGAGCGACACCGGCAAGCAGCCCATGTCGAAGCACTCCCACAAGATGGCCGCGACCAGCGACGAGACGCAGGCGGCGAACGGCCTCCCGCGCATGCACTCGGAGTCGACGGTGAAGCACACGGGCCCGGGCCCGGACACGAAGTCGTCGAGTGAGGTCGTCGTGGGTACGGTGAAGAAGTACGAGGCGGGCAAGAAGATCGAAGTGACCGGACCGGGCAACAAGGAGTACACCTTCGATCTCGACCACGCGGTCGGGGTCGAGGGCAACGTGGCGGTCGGCGAGCGCGTCAAGGTGACGTACACCAGGGCGACCGACGGCAACAAGGTCACGACGGTCCAGCCCGCGCACGGCGGCATGTAGCCTCGAATCTCGAAATTCGGGCGGGGCCCGGCGGCCGGCGACGGCCGTCGGGTCTTTCTCGAGTCCCGCGGGGTCTCCGGCGTTTCAGGGTTTCTGGCATACGATGTTTCCGTCGAGGCGGCGAGCCAAGAACTTGGGGTGCGCAACGTGAATCCATCCGCGAACGATCCCGCCGATCTGCGCCGCTTCTTTCACGATCTCGCGACGCCGCTGTCGGGAGCGTCGCTCCACCTCGAGCGCGCCACGCGGCTGATCGAGCGCGGCGAGGACGCCTCCGAGGCCCTGACGATGGTGCGCCAGCAGCTCGAGCGCGCGTTCCAGCTCTTCGAACGGGGCCGCTCCGAGCTCGTCGGGTGACCGGGTGAAGGTCCTGATCGTCGAAGACGACGTCGCGATCCGCAAGGGCCTCGAGAGCGCGGTGCGCGAGTTCGGGAGCGAGCCGAAAGCGGTCGGCACGGTGGGGGAGGCCGGGCGCGCCCTCGACCAGTTCGACCCGGAGGTCCTCATCGTCGACGTCCATCTGCCCGACGGCGATGGCATCGAGTTCTTCCGTTCGGCGCGCGAGGCCAGGCCCGACCGCGACGGCATCGTCCTGACGGGCCAGGCCTCCCTCGACAGCGCGATCGAGGCGCTCCGTGCGGGCGTCTCGGATTACCTGCTCAAGCCGCTTCGGGGCCCGCAGCTGGAAGTGGTGTTCCAGCGCCTCTCCGCGCGGCGCACGCTCGAGTCCGAGGTCGACACGCTGCGCGACGCGCTGCAGGAGACCGGGAGACTCGGCGAGCTGATCGGCAAGTCGCCGGTCATGCTCAAGGCCTTCGAGGCGATCCGACGCGTCGCGCGGTCGAACGCGCCCGTCCTCATCACCGGCCAGAGCGGCACGGGCAAGGAGGTCGCCGCCCGGACGATCCACCGGCTCTCGCGCCGCGCCGCCGCGCCCTTCGTGGCCTTCAACTGCGGCGCGATCTCGCCGACGCTCATCGAGAGCGAGCTGTTCGGCCACGAGCGAGGCTCGTTCACGGGCGCCGACAAGAGGCGCGTCGGGTACTTCGAGGAGGCGAGCGGCGGCACGCTGCTGCTCGACGAGATCACCGAGATGGGCTCCGAGCTCCAGGTGAAGCTGCTGCGGGTTCTCGAGGCCAAGACGCTGCGCCGCGTCGGCGGCACGCAGGACCTGCGAGTGGACGTGCGGCTCGTCTCGGCGACGAACCGCGACCCGGCCGACGCGATCAAGCAGGGCAAGCTGCGCGAGGACCTCTACTACCGCCTGAACGTCTTTCCGATCGCGCTGCCGACGCTCGCGGAGCGGCGCGAGGACATCGCGCTCCTCGCCGAGCACTTCCGCCGCCAGATCGAGGAGCAGGAGAAGAACGGCGTGACGACCTGGGACCCGGCGTCACTGAAGATACTCGAGAGCTACTCCTGGCCGGGCAACGTACGCGAGCTCCGCAACGTGGTGCATCGCGCCTACGTGATGACCGAAGGGGACACGATCCGTCCGGAGGTCGTGGAGGAGTTGCTCCCGCAGGTGGCGCGGCCGAGGCCGGCGGCCGAGCCGAAGCGCAGCCGCAAGCGCTGACACGCGGCGGCGTCTTCGCCCAGGCTTTCTTTCTCGCGGCGTTCCCGCGCCGCGTTTCTTTCTCGAAGCTCGCCCCTCGCGCTGCTCGGGCCGAGCTTCGACGCGGCGTTCCCTCGCCGCGGGCGCCGCGTCTGGCACGAGATTCGCTCTACTCCGCGGCGGGGCCCGCACGGCCCCGGAAAGGGGAGCAGCAATGCTTTGGACCATCTTCGTCGTTCTGCTCGTACTCTGGCTGCTCGGGCTCGTCTCCGGCTACACGCTCTCGGGTTTCATCCACATCCTTCTCGTCCTCGCCGTCATCGTCCTGATCATCAATCTGGTGCAAGGGCGCCGGGTCGTCTGACTTCGTTCGCAATGAAAACGAGGCTCCTCCGGCAGCGTGAGGCCGCCGGCGGAGCCCTCTTGTTCCGAGGCTTTCTGGTTTCAGGATGAACCGGTGCTCGACGGAAAGGCCGGCGCCACGGGCTATCAGCTGAGGAATGAACGAGTAAACGGCGGCGGGCACGGGGGTTGCACATCGTTCGCCGGAGCCCGCGGCGGGCTCACAGAGGAGGAGAGGCGATGAAGACGACGCTCACCCGGGTGGGATTCCTGATCGCGGCCGCGGCCGCGCTGTCTCTCGGATGTCAGAAGAGGGAGACCGCGTCCACGACGACGGAGACGAAGACGACGAGCGATGCGGCGACGGCGTCCGGCACCCCCGAGCCATCCACGCAGACCTCCACCACGACGACCACGATGGACGTGACGCCGACCGCCGCGCCCCGTTGATCCGCTGAGAAGCCCGGGACCGGCGCCGCGCCGGCGCCGGCCCCGGTCGCCTCACGCCGTGGCCGCGCCGGCGAGGGCGACGTCGAGGGAGCGCACCGCGGCGAACCTGTCCGAGACGTCCTCCCAGTTCCACACGTTCCAGACCGCCTCGAAGAAGTCGGTCTTCCGCGTCTGATACTGAAGGTAGTACGCGTGCTCCCACGCGTCGAGGACGAGGAGCGGCACGCCGGCCTGGGAGAGGTTGGACTGGTGGTCGTAGATCTGCGTCGTGAGGAGGCGTCCGGCGAGCGGCTCCCAAACGAGCGCGCTCCAGCCCGAGCCCATGATCGTCGATGCCGATTCGACCATCTGCCGCTTCATCTTCTCGAAACTGCCGAAGAACTGGGCAATCGCGCTCCCGAGCTCGCCCTCCGGCCTTCCGCCGCCCTTCGGCTTGAGGTTCTGCCAGAAGAGCGAGTGGAGGACGTGCCCGGACAGGTTGAAGGCGAGCGCCTTCTCGAGCGCGCCGATCCGGGTGAAGTCCTCCTTGTCGCGCGCCTCGCCCAGCCGTTCGAGCGCCTGGTTGGCGCCCTTGACGTAGTTGGCGTGGTGCTTGTCGTGGTGGAGCTCCATGATCTTGCCGGAGATGTGGGGCTCGAGCGCGCCGTAGTCGTAGCGCAGATCCGGAAGGTTGTAACTGGACATCGGTGACCTCCGTCGTAATCGCAAGCGAATTCTATGCCGGCGCCGCCGGGGAGCCCGGGCGCCGGAGGACCGCCGGCCTCGCTGTGCTCGGCCCGGGCTCCGACGCGGCGCTTTCCCGCCGCCCTTTCCTTCGAAGGCCGGCCCTCGCTGCGCTCGGCCCGGGCTTCGACGCGGCGTTTCCCCGCCGCGGGCGGGTAAACTCCGCCGCGTGACCGCGGCGACCGGAGGACCCCTCGTCGAGGCCCGGGGCCTCTCGCGCTCGTACCGACTGGGCGAGTCGGTCGTCCCGGCCGTCCGGGACGTGTCCCTCTCGATCGCGCCGGGCGAGTTCGTGGCGCTGCGCGGCCCGAGCGGCTCGGGGAAGACGACGCTCTTGAACCTCCTGGGCCTGCTCGATCGCCCCGACGAGGGGACCGTGCGCGTCGAGGGCCGCGACGGCGAGGCGCTGACGGAGGAGGAGCGCTCGGACCTGCGGCGCGACCGGTTCGGGTTCGTGTTTCAGACGTTCAACCTGATCCCCGTCCTCTCGGCGGAGGAGAACGTCGCCTATCCGATGGCGCTCGCGGGCGCCTCCGCCGCGCGGCGGCAGGAGCGGGCGCGGGAGCTGCTCGCCGCGGTCGGCCTCTCGGTCAAGCTCGCGGTCCGCCCCGACCTCCTCTCGGGCGGCCAGCGCCAGCGCGTCGCGATCGCGCGCGCGCTCGCGAACGCGCCCTCCATCGTCTTCGCCGACGAGCCCACCGCCAACCTCGACAGCCACACGGCCGAGGAGATCCTCGACCTCATGCGGCGCCTCAATGCCGAGCGCGGCGTCGCGTTCCTCTTCGCCACGCACGACGCGCTCGTCGTCTCGCGCGCGCGGCGCGTCGTGACCCTGCACGACGGCGCGATCGCGTCGGACGCCGCGTCATGAGCTCGTTCGCGCTGGCCTGGCGCAACCTGGTGCGGCAGAAGCGCCGCAGCTTCCTGATGATCGCGGTCGTCACGTTCGGGTTCGCCGCCTTCGCGCTCGCGGGCGGTTTCATCGCGCAGTCGTTCGAGGGCCTGCGGGAGGGCACGATCAAGAGCGTCGGCGACCTGCAGATCGTGGACCGCCGCGCCGTGGGCAAGGCGGAGGAAGCGACGCTCGAGTACGGTCTGCCGGACGCGCGCCGCGCCCGGGCGCTCGCCGGCGCGGACCCGGATGTCGCCGCCGTGCTGCCGCGCATCGACTTCGTCGGTCTGATGACGACCGGCGCGAAGTCGGTGCCGTTTCTCGGCGTCGGCGTCGATCCCGGGCCCGAGGCCGCGGCGACGCTCGTGCCGGAGCTCATCGTCTCGGGCAAGTACCTCTCCGGCGACGGCGGGGACGGCGTCGTGCTCGGCACGGGCCTTGCTGCGGCTCTGAACGTGAAGCCGGGCGACCGCGTGACGATGATGGCGACGACGCCGGACGGGTCGCTCAACGCGCTCGACGGCATCGTGACCGGCCTCGCGGACGTGCGCATCAAGGAGCTGAACGACCGGTACGTCGCGGCGGGCGTCGGCCTCGTGTCGCGCCTCCTCCAGAGCGGCGACACCGTCTCGAAGCTCGTCGTGTTCCTGAAGCCGGGGGCGAACGAGGACCGCGCGGCGGAGCGGCTCGCGAAGGCGATGGCGGCGGGCGGATACCCGATCGTCGTGCGCCACTGGCGCGAGCTCGCGACGTTCTACGAGCAGGTGAAGCTGCTCTACATCGGCATCTTCGGCTTCGTCGGCGCCGTGCTCGTCGTGATCGTGATCCTCTCCGCCGCGATCGTCATGACGATGGCGGTCACCGAGCGCACGCGGGAGATCGGGACGCTGCGGGCCATCGGGACACGCCCGTCGGGCATCCGGACGATGTTCCTCGCGGAGGGGGTCGTCATCGCGCTCGCGGGCTGCGTCGCCGGCACGGTCCTCGCCCTCGTCGTGCGCGCCGCGCTCAACGCGTCGGGCATCATGCTGCCGCCGCCGCCGGGCGCGACGCACGGCATGCCGATCAACGTCAAGCTGTATCCGCTCGCGTACGGCGCGGGCATCCTCGCGATGGTGCTGACGATGGCCATCGCCTCCTACTTCCCGGCGCGCCGCGCGGCCCGCCTGCCGATCGTGGAGGCGCTCGCGCATGTCTAGGATCCTGGGCGCGGTGCTCGGCAGCGCGCTCGCGACGGTTCTCGCGGCCGTTCTCTCGGCCGCCGAGCCGTCGGCGTCGGAGGTCGAGGGCTGGCTGCGCGCCGTCGACGAGGCCCGCACCTCCTTCAGCGAGGCGAAGATCACGGCGCGCGCGACCAATTGGGAGGGCGAGAAGAACCTCGGCAGCGCCGACTTCGACATCTACGTGAAGGGGCGCGACCGCGCGCTGATCGTGTTTCGCGGCGGCAAGAACGACGGCCGGAAGGCCCTGACGGTCGGCGAGAAGATGTGGCTGCTCGTGCCGGGAGCGGAGAACCCCGTCCCGATCACGCCGAACCAGCGGCTGATGGGCGGTGCCTCGTTCGGCGACGTGGCCCGCATGCGCTTCGCCGAGGACTTCACGGCGGCCGTCCGGCCGGGCACCGAGAAGGTCGGCGACCGCGTCTGCCGCGTCCTCGATCTGACGGCGCGCTCGCCCCGGGCCCCCTACCCGAAGGTGACGCTCTGGCTCGACGCGGAGGGGGAGCCACTGCCCCGGAAGCTCCTCTTCTACCTCCCGTCCGGCAAGGAGGCGCGGCAGGTGCTCTTCACCCGGTTCGGGAAGTTCGGCGGCAGGACCGCCGTCACCGAGATGGAGATCCGCGACCTGCTCGGCCCGAAGGCGAACACGATGACGCGCCTCGAGTACCTCGACATCCAGAACGCGCGCCTCGACGACTCGCTCTTCACGCCGGACGGCGCGCGCGGCTTCTCAGGCTGATCCCATCGCCAGGCGCACGAGCCGCTCGCCCGCCAGCGCGGCCGCGACGCGCGCCGCGCCCGGGTGGAGCATCAGCGCGCGGCCGGCGGCGCCGCGGCGCACGCGGTCCGAGAAGCGCGCGTTCCACGCGCGGGAATAGCGTGCCGTGGCTTCGCCCATCGCGAACTTGCCCGCGAACGCGCTCGCGAGGATCTCTCCCGCGAGGATGCCGGACTCGAGCGCCACGGCGAGCCCCTCGCCGAGGTACGGGTCGATGACGCCGGCGGCGTCGCCCGCCATGAGCAGGCGGCCCTCGGACGACGGCTTGCGCGTGAAGAACACGGGTCCGGTTCCGAGGAACCCGCCGTCCCCGGCGCGCGGCCGCAGGAGCGCCATGTCGCGGTCGAGAGCCGGGTTCGAGCCGCGGGCGTGCGCGACGACGGCGGTCCAGCCCGCCGGGAGGCGGCGCTGCGCGCGCTCGGCGATCACGCCGGCGAGGTGCACCGCTCCTCCCTCGACGCGCGAGAGGCCGGCGTAGCCGCCGGGGAAGAGGTAGAGACGCGCCTCGCCGCGGAGGAGGTCCCCGGGCGCGTCGTAGTCGCCGCTCCAGCCGAAGAACCGCCCGCCGTTCCGGAGGAATCGCCGATCGAGGGTGCGGTCGAGCGCGTTCCAGCGGCCCCACGCCCCGACGACCGCCCGCGCGGGGATCGTCTCCTCGCGGCCGCCCGCGCCCGCGACGCCCACCCGGACGCTTCCGCTGCGCGTCTCCTCCAGGCCGATCACCCGCATGCCGAACGCCACCTCGGCGCCGGCGGAGGTTGCGGCGGCGGCGAGGACCTCGTCGAGCCGCGCGCGCGATATGCCGAACGCGGCGGACGGGAGCGCGAAGGAAACCGAGCGGCCGCGCGGGAGATGGAGGGACGCCCGATCGATCGGCTCGGCCTCGGCCGCGACGGCGGTGAGAGCGTCGAGGCGGGCGAGGCTGCCGCGCGCGCGGCCCGCGAGGAATTCGCCGCAGACCTTGCGCCTCGGGAACCGGTCCTTCTCGAGCACGAGGACGTCGCGGCCGGAGCGGGCGAGGACGGAGGCGGCCGCCGAGCCCGACGGGCCTCCGCCGATGACGACGATCTCGCGCTCGCCTCTCACCGTTCTCCGGTCAGCAGGAGCCCGAACGGGAAGACCGGGTCGGCGCGCCCGGTCGGCGATGCGGAGCGCGCGAGCGCGGCGGCCTCGTCGAGCGTGTAGGCCTGCCGGATCGAGGCGACGCCGTCGCGGATCGAGACGTGGGTGCGAAAGAGGACCCGTCCCGCGAACTCGAGCGCGAGCGCCGGCACGAGATGGCGTCTCAGGTCGAGGATCGCGAATCCCTCCCGGGCGACCCGCAGGAACTCGCGCAGGAGCGCGCGGTTCTCCGCGGGCGAGAAGTGGTGCAGGAAGAGGCTCGAGACCGCGAAGTCGAACGTGCCGTCGCGGAACGGGAGCCGGAAGGCGTCGCCCCCGACGGCCGGAGGACCTCGCCGGCAGAGCCGCCGCCGGCCCGCGAGGAGGTGGCGCCACTGCAGATCGAGCGCCGTGATCTTCGCGGCCGCTCCACAGGCGGCGAGCGCGCGGCGCAGGTTTTCCGCGGGCGCGCCCGAGCCGGCGCCGACGTCGAGGATCCGGGCCCGCCGGCTCAGCCTGCGCACGCGCGGCGAGAGGTAGCGCACCAGCGCGCGCGCGGCGCCCCAGCGGCGGCGCACGAGCTCGAGGTCCTCAAGCGACTCGCACATCTGCGCCGCCGGCAGCTCGGGGTCGTCGAGCATCTCTCGACTGGGCCGGCGCGCGGGCACGAGAAGGCTCACGCGCCGATTCTCATGCACGGCCCTTGCCGAATCCGGGGTCTAACGAGAATCTAAGCGCCCCGCGCTCAGGGGGGCGCGTGCTCCCCGAACCAGCGGTCGAGCACCCGGAGAAGCCGCCCGGGGACCGCCTGGACGAGCCCGTCGGCGTGGAGCGATCCCGGCAGGTCGAGGTGGACGTGCTCGACGGGGTCCGCGGCCGCCTCCGCCAGGGCCCGGCCGTGCGAGGGATCGACGAGCCAGTCGCCCTTCGACGTCACGATGAGCTTGGGGAAGGTGAGCGTGGCCACGGCACGAGCTGCCGAGAGGTGACGCGCCTCGAGGGCGTGTGCCGCGACCTTCGGCGGGCGCAGGGCGTGGCGCAGCCGCACCTGCTTCAGGGCGCCGATCCTCCACGGCTTCGGCCGCAGCGAGCGCAGGTCGGCGGGGGAGGAGATCATCGCGAGCGCGCGGCACGGGAGAAGAGGCCGCCGCGCGAGGGCCTGCGCGGCGATCGAGCCGCCCATCGAGAGGCCGACGACGGCGAAGCGTTCGTAGAGCCGCCGCGGCCCGACGAGCTCGTCGATCACGGCCCGGAAGTCGTGGACCTCGGACACCCCGAACGCGTAGCCGCCGCCGCTGTCGCCGTGGCCGCGGAAGTCGAGCGTGACGACGTCGTAGCCGCGGCGCAGGAAGTGGTGCACGAGGAAGAGGTTCTCCTTCGCGAGGCGGACGCGCCAGAAACCCGGGGCGAGAACGAGGAGCTCGCGCGCGGGGCGCCGCCAGAGGGTGTAGGCAATCGAGACGCCGTCCGCGGCGTGCGCCCGATGATGGCGGACCTCGTGCGGCGACTTCCCGCGGGCGGTCACGGGAGCGGCCGCAGCGCCAGGCACTCGACGAGCGCGCCCTCGGCGAGCCGCTCCGTGTCGGCGGGAATCCGGATCGCAGCGTTGGCGAGACCGTGCGCCGCGAGGTCGTGGCTGCCGAGCGTCTCGAGCGGCCGCACGCGGAGGGCGCCGCCCTCCGCGGAAAGCACGGCGTCCCGGAAGGTCTCGCGCCGGCCGCGGACGGAGACCGCGCACGCGAGACGCGCCTCCACGAAGCGCGGGCCGGGATCGGGCAGGCCCGAGAGCGCGTCGAGGGCCATCGCGCCGAAGAGCTGGAAGCAGACCGCGCTCGAGACGGGGTTGCCCGGGAGGCCGAGCCACAGGGCGCGGCCGCGGCGCGCGAACGCGACCGGTTTCCCCGGACGCATCGCGACGCCGTGGAACAGCATCTCGAACCCCGCGCGTTCCGCCCCGGCCGGCAGCAGGTCGAGGTCCCCGGCCGAGACGCCGCCGCTCGTGACGAGCAGGTCGGCGTCTCCGCCCGCCTCCTCGAAGAGGCGCGCGACCGCCTCGGGCGTGTCCGCAACCGCGCGCCGGACCTCCGGAGCCCCGCCGCGCGCCCGAACGAGCGCGGCGAGCATCGGGCCGTTCGAGTCGCGGAGCTGGCCGGGGCCGGGCGCCTGGTCGGCCGGCACGAGCTCGCTGCCCGTGACGGCGACCGCGACGCGGGGGCGCGCGTGACAGGGAATCGGGTCGGCCCCGGCGAGGGCCGCGAGCGAGATGTCGGACGCGGCGAGGCGGCGACCGATCGGCACGAGAATCGCGCCGGCGCGGACGCTCTCGCCCCGGCGGCGGATGTGCTCGCCGGGCGCGGGCGCCTG
The DNA here is from genome assembly GCA_027307335.1 of Acidobacteriota bacterium. Taxonomy (GTDB): domain Bacteria; phylum Acidobacteriota; class Thermoanaerobaculia; order UBA5066; family Gp7-AA6; genus DAHUXD01. The sequence goes on along the minus strand of DAHUXD010000047.1, from coordinate 22,120 downwards.
CTCCGCCCGCACCGTCCCCGCGTCGCGGCGCGCGACCTCGACCGGCACGACCGCCCCGGTTCCCGCCGGCAGCGGCGCGCCGGTCATGACGCGCACCGCCTCGCCGGAAGCGAGCGCCGGCGGCGGCGGGTCGCCGGCCGCGACGAGCCCCGCGCGCTCCCGGAGCGCTCCGCGAAGGGCCTCCGCCACGCGCACGGCGTACCCGTCCATCGCGGACGTGTCGAACGGCGGCCAGTCCACGTCGCTCGCGACGTCCCCGGCGGCGACGCGGCCGAGCGCCTCCGAGAGCGGGACCCGCTCGATCGGACCCGCCGTGCAGGCGCGGCGGACGATCTCGAGCGCTTCGGCGACGCGGATCACTCGGCCATTGTAAAGTCGGCGCGCTGGTAGGATTTCGCCATGCCGATCTACGAGTACGTCTGCGGCAAGTGCGCGAAGAAGACCGAGGTCATCCAGCGCATGGGGGACGCGCCATTGAAGGTGTGCCCGCACTGCGGCGGACGGTTGAAGAAGGCATTCTCCGCGCCCGCGATCCAGTTCAAGGGGAGCGGGTGGTACGTCACCGACTACGCCCGGGCGTCGAAGGAGGGCGGCGCCGGCAAGAAGGAGTCGGAGTCCTCGGGCGAGTCGAAGTCGGAGAAGTCCGAGTCGGCCGGCAAGTCGGAGAAGGTCGAGAAGAAGTCGGAGAAGAAGGAGAAGAAAAAGGCTTCGAGCGACTAGAGCTTGAGGCCCTTCAGGTACTCCCGGAACGGTCCCCCCAGGTCCTTCCGTTTCAACGCGAACTCGACGGTCGCCTTCAGGAATCCGAGCTTGTCGCCGGCGTCGTAGCGGCGCCCCTCGAAGAGGTACCCGTCGATCGGCCGGCGGGACAGCAGCGTCTTCAGCGCGCTCGTCAGCTGGATCTCGCCGCCGACCTCGGGCTTCGTCTCCTCGAGGATCGTGAAGATCTCCGGCGGGAGGAGGTACCGGCCGATGATCGCGAGGTTCGAGGGCGCCTTCTCGGGCGCGGGCTTCTCGACCATGTCGGTGATCTTCACGACGCGCTCCTCGACGCGTTCGCCGGCCACGATCCCATACTGCCGCGTCTCCGCCCTCGGCACCTCCTGGAGCGCGATCACGGGGTTCCCGCGCCGCTCGTAGAGCCGCATCATCTGGCCGATGCAGGGCTCCTCCGCGTCGACGATGTCGTCGCCGAGGAGAACGGCGAACGGCTCGTTGCCGACGAGGTCCTTCGCCTGGAGGACGGCGTGTCCGAGCCCGAGCGCCTGCTTCTGGCGGACGTACGAGACCGGCATGATCTCGGCGACCTCGCGGACCTGCTCGAGCAGGCCGTTCTTCCCCTTCTCCTCGAGCATCTTCTCGAGCTCGAAGGACGTGTCGAAGTGGTCCTCGATCGCGTTCTTGCCGCGGCCGGTGACGATGACGATGCGCGCGAGGCCGGCGTCGCGCGCCTCCTCGACGACGTACTGGATGAGCGGCCGGTCGACGAGCGGCAGCATCTCCTTGGGCTGGGCCTTCGTGGCCGGCAGGAATCGCGTCCCGAGCCCCGCGGCCGGGAAGACGCCGACGCGGATCTTGTTCATGCGGGCAAGAGTGTAGCCGAGGGCACGCCCTCGGGCCCGTGCTGCCCGTACAATGACGGGGTGAGCGTTCACGGAATGCGGCTCTGGCGGCGGATCGCCGTCGCGGCGGTTTTCGTCGCTCTCGCCGCGTCCGCGAGAGGCGCCGCATGGTGGCGCCTCCCGCTCTGGGGCGCCGAGGTGCGCGTCTTCGCGCTCGATCCCTTCGCCGCCGGCGTCGTCTACATCGGCACCTCGCGCGGCAACTTCTACGTCTCGTCGGATTCCGGCCGGAGCTGGGCGCCCGCGCGCCCCGGCCCCGCGTTTCCGGGCTACTACGTCAGCGGCCTCGTCGCCGATCCCGACACGCCGGGCCGCCTCTGGGCGACGCTCGTTGGCGACCTCGGCGGCGGCCTCCTCGCGCGGAGCGACGACCGCGGCGCGACGTGGGCCGTGCTTCTCGAGGAGCGGCGCTCGGTTCCCACGCGCGCGCTCGCGCTCGGGCCCTCGAAGCCGCGCGCGATCGCGATCGGCGGCGACGACGGCGTGCGCCTCTCCGGAGACGGCGGCCGCACCTGGTCGCGCACCGGCGAGGGCGTCGACGGGCTCCACCAGGTCGAGTCGCTCGCCTTCGACCCCGCGGACGCGAACGTCCTCTACGCCGGCACGTGGCGTCAGGCGTTCCGCACGCGCGACGGCGGCGCGTCGTGGCGCCGGATCGCCGACGGCATGGTCCTCGACGCGACCGTCTATGCGTGGGACTTCGACGGGGCCGACGCGAACGACGTCTGGGTGTCGACGTGCGGCTGGGTCTATCACTCGAAGGACGGCGGCGACCGCTGGACCCGGTACACGAGCGGCTTCACCAACCGCCGCTCGCACGCGGTCCGCCGCGATCCCACGCGGCCGGGCGTGATCTACGCGGCCACGGTCGGCGGCCTGCACCGCTCCGGCGACGGTGGCGCGACGTGGACGCGCGTGTCCCGCGAGTCGCTCGTCGTCACCGCGCTCGAGGTGGACCGGAAGACGGGGCGCCTCTACGTCGGCACCGAGGGGGAGGGCGTGTTCACGTCGGACGACGGCGGGCGCACCCTCGAGCCGGGCTCGCGCGGCCTCACCGAGGCGCGGGTCCCCGAGCTCGTCGCGGACCCCAACGACCCGGGCCGCGTGTACTTCTTCCGCGCGTTCGCGGGCGAGGAGTCCGGCGTCTGGGAAACGACCGGACGGGACGTGCGCAAGGTCTCCCGCGACGCGCTGCCCGCGACGGCCTCGCTCGCCGCGTTCCGCGGACCGACGGGCCGCACCGTGCTCCTCGTGGCGAGCGCCACCGGCGTCCGCGTCTCGAAGGACGGCGGCGCGCGCTGGTCGGCGCCCGAGGCGCCTCCGCCCGGCGCGCCGATGGGAGTGTGGGGCGGCCCGTTCGACGCGCCGGTCGTCGTGACGGACGAAGGCGTCTTCACGACCGCGGACGGCGACCGCTTCGAGGCGGTCCCGGGCGGCCTGCGCAAGGTCGGCGCCGCCGAGCTCCTCGCGGACGCCAACGGCGGGCCGCTCCTCGAGCTGCGCTCCGGGACGACGCTGTCGTACTGGGACGGCCGGGCGTGGTCCACGCGCAAGAAGGCCGCGCTCGGCGGAGGGATCTTCATCCAGAGCACGGGCAAGCCGACCGGCGGCTGGTCGAATCTCCAGGACGTGGACGGCACCCTCTGGTGGCAGGAGGGACGCAACCGCCGCGCGTTCACGAGCCCGCGCGCCTCGCTCACCCTCGCCTCGGCGGCGGCGTCCGCGGGCGGCCGCGTCTACGTCGCCACGATGGGGGACGGACTCTTCCTCTTCGAACCATAGCGCGCGAGGTCGGTGACGCGCGACGACGAGCCGTCGGCGCACGTAGAACGGGCAGGTTGTGAGGAGCGAAAAGTACCGGGGAGCCCTCGCCGCGGTCGCCGGCGCCTCGCTCGGCCTCGCCCTCGCCTTTCTCATCGCTCCGCTCCTGCCGTGGCGGGCCGTGCCCGGCCAGCTGCCCGGCCGCGCGGCCGCCGAGGGATTCGATCCGCGAGGCGGCATGCTGCGCCTCGGCCTCGTCGTGCTCCTGCCGCTTCTCGGCGGGGCCGCCGCCCGCGCGCTGTTTCCCCCGCGTTTTCCCGCCGGTCTCGGCGGCCGGGAACCGGCGAGCCGGCGCGTCTTGCCGCTCTGCCGTCCCCGTCGGCGGATCCTCGTGCCCGCCGTTCTCGCGCACGCGCTCGGCGCGTGGGCGTTCCTGAGCGGCCCGGCGCTGTGGCGCGAGATCGCCCCGTGGACGCTCTATGCGGTCCTCGCGGCGGCGAGCCTCGCCCTCGCGGCGGTCCTCGGCCGCGGCCGGCCCGAGCAGGGCGCCGCATATCTCGGCGCCTCGGCCGTGGTCCTCCCGGCCGCTCTCCTCGGTCCGCGGCAGACCTCCTTCTGGATCGCCGCCGGCGCCGCGGTCTATGCGCTGCCGCCGATCGCCCGCGCCGCCGCGAGCCTCCTCCCCGCGACGGCCCGCCTCTGCCGCGGCCTCGTCGTCGCGGTTCTGCTCCCCGGCTGCGTGACCGCCGTCGCCGCCGCGGCGATGATGCGCGCTCCGCGCAACGCGGACCTCTTCGAGGACGGGCACGCGCTTATGCCGGCCTCGGAATACCTGCGGGGCGAGAGGCCCTACCGGGACATCGTGCCCGGCCATGGCCTCGTCAGCGACGGCCTCCTCGCGGCCGCCGAGCTCCGCATCTTCGGCGACGACTATCTCGGCGTTTCCCGCGGCGAGAAGGCGCTGGGCCTCCTGTTCAACCCGGCGTTCTATGCCCTGGGGGTCGGCGCCACGGGCAGTCCGGCCTTCGGGTTCTGCGGTCTCCTCCTCTCCTTCCTGTTCTTTCCCCAGTACGTCCACTTCCGGCCCATGGCGTCCCTGTGGACCCTCGCCCTGGCGCTGTACGCCGCTCGTTCGAAGAAACGGAGCGCCTGGTTCGTCTGCGGCGCCGCCCTGCCGATCGGGCTCTGCGTCGCGGTCGAGTACGCGACGTACACCGGTGCCGCCGTCGCGGTGGCGCTCTGGGTGGCGCGCGGCCGACGCCTGGAGCACCTGCGCCGCGTGCTCCTCGGTGCGCTCGCCTCGGCCGCGGTGATCGCCCTCGCCCTCGGCCTCCTCGGCGTGCTGGGCGGATTCCTGCACGCGACGTTCGTCTTCATCCCCGCGCTCCTCCCGGTGTATGCGCTGGGATTTCCGAGGCTCGTGCGGCCCCACGACGCGGCGGCGCTGTGGGCGAGCGCGACGGACGACACGGTCATCCTGTACGCCTTCGTCGCGCTCTCCGTCGTCCTCCTCGGCGCCTACCTGCCGCGCGCGCCGCGCGTCGGCCCGCGGGCGCGGGCGGCCCTGCCGGTCGCGGCGTGGGCCGTCGCGGCGATGCCGTCGGTGCTCGAACGCTGGCACGTCGGCTACCCGCTGCTCGTCGTCCCCGTCGGGCTCCTGCTCTTCGTCCGCTGGTCCGGCGGATGGCGGGCCTGGACGAGCCCGCTCCGCCTCGGCCCGGCGGCCGCGCTCGGCGTGCTGGCCCTCGCGCGGAAGCCGGCGTTCCTCTCGCTGCTCCTCGCCGGAAGCATCGCGCAGACGCCCCGAGAGCCGGCGGACTTTCGGCCGCTCGAGGCGCCGCCGCGGGCGCGGGGAGCCGTATTCGGCCCGACGGACGCCGCTCTCGTCGCGTCGACGGCCGAGATGATGCGTCGAGCGAATCTCCGGCCCGACGACACCTGGTTCGACTTCGTCGGAGCCCCGGGCCTGTACTTTCTCTTCGACCGCGACTGCCCGATTCGCTACTACGAGGTGCCTTTCTACGAGTCGGAGCGGGCGCAGCGCGAGGTCATCGCGGCGATCGAGTCGAACCCCCGCGTCCGCGTCGCGCTCGTGTCCGGACTCTGGACCACGGCGATCGACGGCGTGCCCAACGAACGGCGGGCGCCGCTCGTCGCGGCGTACCTGCGCGACCGGTTTCAACCCTTCTTCCGCCAGGGAGTCGTCGAGTACTGGATCCGGAGGGACGAGGGGGCGGGCGCTACGGCGGCAGGTCCTGGAGCTTCAGCGTCGAGCCGACGATGATCTTCTCCTTCGCGGCCATGCCGCCGGCGATCTCGAGGACCTGGCGCGCCGGACCGTCGGGACCGTAGGTCGCGCACGGATCCGCCTTGCAGGGCGGCGTGTTCGCCGAGACGAATGCGACCCTGCCCGACTCGTCCATCCAGATCATGTCGAGCGGGATCATCGTGTTCTTCATCCAGAAGTGATGGGGCTCGCTCGTCGGGAAGACGAAGAGCATTCCGGTGTTCGGCGGAAGGCTCTCGCGGTACATCAGGCCCTGGGCCTGGTCCTCGGGCGTGAGCGCGAGCTCGAGTTTGTAGACGGCGCCCGACGGCATGACCGCTCGCGGGCCGCTCCCCGCGGAGGCGGCGGGGGCTGCCGCGGTCGGCGTGGCGCCGGGGCCGGGCGCGTTCTTCGGGGAGGCGCCGCAGGCCACCGCCAGCGCGGCCAGTGCCGCGACCGCCAGCGCGACGAAGGCCCCGAGGCTGGCGAGCGCGCGCGTCACGCGGGCGTCTCTTTCGCCTCGGCCGGGCCCTCGTCCTCGCCCTCGTACATCTCGTCGCGGTGCACGAGCGCGTACTTCTTCGCGTAGTAGCGGAAGGACCGGAACGACATGTGGAGGAGCTCCGCGGCCTTCGTCTGGACGCCGCCGCTGCGGTCGAGCGCCTCGCGCATCAGGCGCTTGCCGACGGTCTCGAGGTACGCCTCGAGGTTGATGCCTTCCTCCGGGAGGCTCTCGAAGTCCGGGACGCGGGTGCGCACGCCGAGGAGGATCGCCTCCGGGAGGCTCGACGGGTGGATCACCGGGCCCGGCTCGAGCGCCACGGTGCGCTCGAGCGTGTTCTCGAGCTCCCGAACGTTGCCCGGCCAGGGGTACGCCTCGAGGAGACGCATCGCCTCGATCGAAATCTTCTTCTCGGGGATCTTCTGCTCCTTGCAGATCGCGGCGATGAAGTGCGCGGTCAGCGGGGCGATGTCCTCGGCCCGGGACCGCAGCGGCGGCAGCGCGATCGGGATGACGTTGATCCGATAGTAGAGGTCCTCGCGGAACCGGCCCTCGCCGACGAGGTCCGTCAGGTCCCGATTCGTGGCGGCGATGATCCGCACGTCGACCGACGTCTCCTCGTTGCCGCCGACCTTCCGGATCAGCTTCTCCTGGATCGCCCGGAGGAGCTTGACCTGCATGGTCGGCGTGGTCTCGGAGATCTCGTCGAGGAAGAGCGTGCCGCCGTCGGCCTCCTGGAACAGGCCGCGCTTCTCGCGCACCGCGCCCGTGAACGCTCCACGCTCGTGGCCGAAGAGCTCCGACTCGAGGAGCGTCTCGGGGAGCGCGCCGCAGTTGATGGAGACGAACTTCTTGTCCTTGCGGATCGAGGAGAAGTGGATCGCGCGGGCGATGAGCTCCTTGCCGGTGCCGCTCTCGCCCGTCAGGAGGACGGTCGACGAGACCTTGCCGATGCGCTCGATCGTCCGGAAGATCTCCTGCATGCGGCTGCCGCGGCCGATGATGTTGTTGAAGGTGTACTTGCCGGCGAGCTCCTGGCGCAGGTAGAGGTTCTCGTCCTGCAGCCGCTTCTCGCCGAGCGCGCGCCGGACCACGAGGACGAGCTCATCGTTGTTGAACGGCTTCGCGATGTAGTCGATGGCGCCGCGCTTCATCGCCTCGACGGCGTCCTCGGTCGACGTGTGCGCCGTGATCATGATGACGGGCGTCGGCAGCCTCTCGTCGCGCACCCGCTGCAGCAGGTCGAGGCCGTTGCCATCGGGCATCTTGATGTCGCAGAGGATGACGTCGGGCCCGCTGCGGACCGCCGCGGCGACGCCCTCCTTGAAGTTCGCCGCCGTCGAGACCTCGAACCCCTGCTTGTGGAAGAGGAGCGCGAGCATGTCCCTCAGGGACTTCTCGTCGTCGACGATGAGGAGGCGCGGCCCGGCGCTCACGACACGGCCTCCGGCGCGGCCGCGGCGCGGTCGGGGGTCACCCGGGCGGCGTTGTCGCGCGGCAGCAGGATGGTCACCGTCGTCCCCTCTCCCGGCGTCGATTCGACGTCGATCGCGCCCCCGTGGTCCTCGACGATGCGCCGGACGATCGCCATGCCGAGCCCGGTCCCCCCGTCGAAGGCCGTGGAGAAGGGCGTGAAGACCCGGGCCAGCTCCTCGTCGCTCATTCCTCGGCCGGTGTCCCGGAACTTGATGCTATACCAGGCGCCGTCCTCGCGCCCCTCCACCGTGAGGGTGCCCCCCTCCGGCATCGCGCGCACCGCGTTCTTGGCGACGTTGTAGATGATCTGGCGGATCTGATCGCGGTCGGCCGCGAGCGGCGATGCGGCCGGCTCGACATCCGCGACGATCGCGTGCGCGTCCGAGACCTCGTCGGAGAGGCGGAAGAGGTCGAGCACCTCCTGGATGTTGCCGGCGACGTCGAAGACCGCGACGCGCCGCTCCTGCGGCCGGACGAACCGCAGGAACTCCTCGAGAATCTTCGAGAGCCGGTTCGACTCGGAGACGATGATCTCCATCAGGCGCCTCTCGGCCGAACCGACCGAGAGTTCGTGCGAGAGGACCTGGACGGACCCCGAGATCGACGCGAGGGGGTTTCGGATCTCGTGCGCGATGCCGGCGGCGAGCTCGCCGACCGCGGCGAGCTGCTCGTTGAAGCGCGCCTGGCGCTCGAGCTTCTTGACCTCGGTCAGGTCCTGGAACACGACGAGCGCGGCGTCCTGGCCGTCGGGGTCCTTCAGCGCCCGGACCGAGTAGCCCAGGACGCGCCGGGCCCCGCCGCGCTCGAGGTCGATCTCGGCGCGGAAGCTCTCCCGGCCGCGGCTCCGCTGCCGGATCTCCTTCCAGTCGCTCGGCAGCGGCAGGCCGATCTCGTTCAGCCGCCGGCCGACCGCGCGCGACGGGACGATGCCCAGGATGTCGCCGCCCGCCTGGTTGAGGAACGTGACGCGTTCGTCGGCGTCGGTCGTGACGAGGCCCGAGGACATCGACGCGATGACGCTCGCATAGAGGGTCTGGATGCGCGAGAGCGCCTTCTGGCGCTCGCCGAGCTCCTCGCGCGCCGTGCGCAGCTTCTCGGAGAGGTACGAGACCATGAACGCCACGCCGTAGAAGCCGGTCACGGTGATCGCGAGGTTGTAGCCGATGCGCTCGGCGCCCCATCGCGGGGCCGCGGCGAGCGCGGGCCGCGGCAGGACGTCGTAGGCGGTCAGCTCGATCATCAGGCCGTGGAGGAGGGCCGCGACGGACGCAATGACGAGGGCGCCCGTGCGGAAGAGGAGGAAGGCCGCCGCGCCGATGACGACGAGGTACAGGAACGTGAAGACCGAGCTCGGGCCGCCGGAGGAATAGACGAGCACGCAGACGAGGCCGAGGTCGCCGAGGATCTGGAGGTAAGCCTCGGCGCGGGTGGGCAGGAGGCGCCCGAGCGTCCAGTCGAAGAACGAGAGGACGACCGCGGCCGCGCAGATCCCGTAGAGATACGAGAGGGAGGCCTCGGCGCCCGAGCCGGCCTGGACGAGGATCGCCGAGAGGAGGATCAGGAAGAGGACGACGATCCGGACCGCCGTCAGCCAGAAGAGGGAGCGCCGGAGCGGAGATTCGTCCACGGTCAAGAGATTACGCGCGCCGGCGGTGTTCGTCGATGACCAAGAGCCTCCGCCGCCCCTCACCCCGGCCCTCTCCCGCGGGGAGAGGGAGGTGCCCCGGCGGCCTTGCGGCCGCCGCGGCTAGCCGATCTTGTTGATCAGCGTGAACATCGGCAGGTACATCGCGATGACGATGCCGCCGATGATCACACCGAGGATGAAGATCATCACCGGCTCGAGCAGCTTGACCAGTCCCGCGACCGCGACGTCCACCTCATCCTCGTAGAACTCGGCGATCTTGTTGAGCATCGCGTCGAGGGCGCCCGTCTGCTCGCCGACGCCGATCATCTGCACGACCATGTTCGGGAAGACCTCGGAGTCCCGGAGCGGCTCGATCAGGGTCTTGCCGTTCTCGACGCTCTTGCGGGTCGCGACGATCGCGTCCTCGACGATCGCGTTGCCGGCCGTCCGAGCCGTGATGTCGAGGCTCTCGAGGATCGGGACGCCCGACGACGTGAGCGTCGCCAGCGTGCGGCAGAACCGCGCGACCGCGATCTTGCGCAGGATCATGCCGAGGATCGGCGCCTTGAGCAGCGCGCCGTCGATGACGCGCCGCCCGCGGTACGTCTGGTAATAGCGGCGGAAGAAGAAGATGAACGCGCCGATGCCGATGACGAAGAAGATGAAGTAGCGGGCGAGGAAGTTCGAAGCCGCGATGACGACGCGGGTCGGGAACGGGAGCTCGGCGCCGAGAGACGTGAACAGGGCGGCGAACGTCGGGATGACCTTCAGCAGGATGACCGCGACGACAATCGCCGCGATGCAGATGACCGCGACCGGGTAGATGAGAGCGGCGCGGACCTGGGAACGCAGCTTCACGGCCTTCTCGATGTAGGTCGAGAGACGCTGGAGGATCGTGTCGAGAATACCGCCCGCCTCGCCGGCGGCGACCATGTTCACGTAGAGGTCGTCGAAGGCCTTCGGGTGGCGGCGCATCGCGTCGGCGAGCGTGGAGCCCGCCTCGACGTCCTGGCGGACCTGCAGCAGGATCTTCGCGAAGTTCTTGTGCTCCTGCTGGTTCGCGAGAATCTCGAGGCACTGCACGAGCGGCAGGCCGGCGTCGATCATGACCGAGAACTGGCGCGTGAAGACGGCGAGCACCTTGGCGGGGACCCTGAAGCCCATCTTCGTGAGCGAGATCTCCTTGCCCCGCTCGCGGATGCCGGTGACGACGATGTTCTGGCGCCGCAGCGTCGCCAGCGCGACTTCCTTGGTGTCCGCGACGAGCACGCCCTCCTGGACGAGCCCCGTCCGGTTTCTTCCCTTCCAGACGTAATTGGGCATCGTTTACCTCTTGCCGGCCGTCGCCGTCGTGGTCGGAACGTTCACGCCGACGCCCCGGTTGATGAGCTCCTGCAGCTCGTCCGGCATGGACGAGCGCGAGAGCGCCGCCTCGAGCGAAATCTGCTTCTTCAGGTAGAGCGTCGCGAGCGCCTGGTTGAAGGTCTGCATGCCGAACTTCGACTGGCCGGACTGCATCGTGGAGTAGATCTGGTGGATCTTGTCCTCGCGGATGAGGTTCCGGATGGCGGCATTCGGGACCAGCACCTCGAGCGCCATGACCCGGCCCTTGCCGCTCGCGCGTTCGATGAGCGTCTGGCACATGATGCCTTCGAGCACGAACGAGAGCTGCGTGCGGATCTGGCTCTGCTGGTGGGCCGGGAAGACGTCGATGATGCGGTTGATCGACGTCGTCGCCGAGTTCGTGTGCAGGGTCGCGAGCGTCAGGTGGCCCGTCTCGGCGATGCGCAGCGCGGCCTCGATCGTCTCGAGGTCGCGCATCTCGCCGATGAGCACGACGTCGGGGTCCTCGCGGAGGACCGCGCGCAGCGCGTTCGAGAACGAGTGCGTGTCGGCATGGAGCTCGCGCTGGTTGACGAGGCACTTCTTGTGCTGATGGAGGAACTCGATCGGGTCCTCGATCGTGACGATGTGGAGCTGCTTCTCGCGGTTGATCTTGTCGATCATCGCCGCCTGGGTCGTCGTCTTTCCGGAACCCGTCGGACCGGTGACGAGAATCAGGCCGCGGGGCTTGTCGCAGAGGAGCTCGACCACCGGCGGCAGGCCCAGCTCCTTGAAGCCCAGGATCTCGTACGGGATCTGCCGGTAGACGCCGGCGACGGCGCCGCGCTGCAGGAAGTTGTTGGCGCGGAAGCGCGCCATCCCCTTCACGCCGAAGGAGAGGTCGAGCTCGAGATTTTCCTCGAAGCGGTGCTTCTGCGCGTCGGTGAGCACCGAATAGGCGAGTTGCTTCGTTTCGGGGACCGTCAGCGGCGGATACGGCAGCGGGATGAGCTTTCCGTCGAGGCGGACCATGGGCGGAGACTGGGTGGTCAAATGGAGGTCGGAACCCCCCATTTCGACCATCTGCTTGAGCAGGCCATGCAACGTGGCGTCAGTCGCCATACAGTGGTCCCCCGATTGTTGTGTGGCAGTAGTTTACGCCGACGCCGAGGGGAAAGAAAGACGGCGAGCGGCCAGGGGCTGGCCTAAAGGACAGTCTCCCGAAGCACTTCGTCGAGGGTCGTGGACCCGTCCTTGATCTTCTGAAGACCCGCCATCCGCAGGCTGACCATGCCCTCCTCGATCGCCTTGCGCTTCAGCTCGATCGAGGAGGCGCCCGACAGGATCATGTCCCGGATCTCGTCCGTGAACGCGAGCACCTCGAAGAGGCCGAGCCGGCCCTTGTAGCCGGTGTTGTTGCACCGCTCGCAGCCTCGCCCGCGCTTGATCTTGAGCGACTTGACCTCGTCGGGGGCGAAGCCGACCTGCATGAGCATCTGCGGCGGCGTCTCGACTTCCTCGGTGCACTGGGTGCAGATGCGGCGCACGAGCCGCTGGGCGCAGATGCAGTTGACCGAGGTCGCCACCAGGAAGGGCTCGATCCCCATGTTCATGAGGCGGTTGATGGTCGACGGGGCGTCGTTCGTGTGCAGCGTCGAGAGGACCAGGTGGCCGGTCAGCGCGGCCTTGACGGCGATCTCGGCCGTCTCGAAGTCGCGGATCTCGCCGACGAGGATGATGTCCGGATCCTGCCGCAGGAAGGAGCGCAGCGCCGACGCGAACGTCAGGCCGATCTGCTCCTTCATCTGGACCTGGTTGATGCCCGCGAGGTTGAACTCGATGGGGTCCTCGGCCGTCATGATGTTGACGGTCGGGTCGTTCAAGGCCGCGATCGCGGAGTAGAGCGTGTTGGTCTTGCCCGAGCCCGTCGGACCGGTCACGAGGACGATGCCGTAGGGCCGGTCGATCGCATCCTTGAAGCGGCGCAGCGGCTCCTGATCGAAGCCGAGCTGCGTCATGTCGAGCTGCAGCTTCGACTTGTCGAGCAGCCGCATGACGACCTTCTCGCCGAAGTGCGTCGGGACGCTCGAGACGCGCAGGTCGAGGTCGCGCGAGCGCTCCTCGACGCGCAGGCGGATCTTGATCCGGCCGTCCTGCGGGAGGCGCTTCTCCGAGATGTCGAGCTTCGCCATGATCTTCATGCGGGAGATGAGCGGGTCCCGGGTGCGCATCGGGAGCGCCATGATGTTGTGGAGGATCCCGTCCACGCGGAAGCGGACCCGGAACTCCTTCTCGTAGGGCTCGATGTGGATGTCCGACGCGCCCGCCTTCAGCGCCTCGATCAGGATGAGGTTCGACACCTTGATGATGGGCGCGGACTCGCTCGACTTCGTCAGATCCGTGAGGTCGATCTCCTGGCCCTCTTCGCCCTTGACGACGTCCACGTCCGCGCCGGCGTCGATCCCGGTGATCTCGTCCATGTTGAGCTCGCCGAGACCGACCGACGCCATGTCGTCCATCGTCAGCGCGGAGGACGCCATGACGTCGTCGAGGCTCTCGTTGGACGACAGGGAGCTCGAGACCGAACCCGGTTTCGCCCGCTCCTTGAGCACGACCGACCGCGGCGTGCCGTAGTGCTTGTCGATCGCCTTGCGCAGCGCGATCTCCGACGCCACGACCGGCTCGACGTTGTAGCCGGTCATGAACTTGATGTCGTCCATCGCGAAGACGTTGGTGGGGTCGCCCATGGCGATCGTCAGCGTCGCGCCGGTCTTGTTCACCGGCAGGACGCCGTACTTGCGGGCGACCTCTCCGGGCACGACCTTGATGATGGCCGGGTCGATCTCGAAGTGGGCGAGGTCGATCGACGGCACGCCGAACTGCTGCGACAGCGTCTCGGTGATGTCGCCCTCGGAGACCGCGCCGACGCGGACGAGGGCCTCGCCGATCTTGCCGCCCTCCTCCCGCTGGAGCTTCAGGGCCTTTTCGAGCTGATCGGGCGTGATCAGCTTCTGTTTGAGGAGAAGATCTCCGAGTTTGACGGCCATGGAGTCCTTGAATGGTAGGGGTTTACGCCCCGAGAGTCAAAGGCGCGCGGCGAGAGAACGCCGCGGAAGAGGCGGGAAGGGCCGAGGGCACCGAGGGCCTTTCCGCTGGAAGACACGTCACGAAATCCCTGGCTGTCCGGACAGCTCGAGCGCCCGCCGGAGCACCGTCTCGTCCGACGTCTCGCGCATCCCGGAGAGGACGCCGCGGCGGTCGCGGTACGGTCCGTTCGACTCCGGATCCGTCGGTCCGAACAGGGCGACGGTCGGCGCGCCCACCGCGTCGGCGAGGTGCAGCGGTCCGGTGTCGCCGCCGACGAAGACGCGTGCGCGGGCGCACAGGCGGGCGAGCCCGGCGAAATCGAGGAGCGGCGCGCGGCGAGCCTCGGGGGCGAGCGCGGCGAGGCGGGCTGCGCGCGTTGCGTCCCCCGGTCCCCACGAGACGACGGCGGCGATGCCCCGGGCGGCGAGCGATTGCGCGAGCCGCGCGAATCGTTCCTCGCCCCACGTCTTCTCGGCGCGCGCGGCGCCGGGATGGAGGACCGCATACGACGGCGGGAGCCCCGCGAGAAACGCGTCGGCGTCCGGGCGCGGCGGCGCGAGCAGGTGACGCGCGTCCGGGGCGCGCTCGCGGATCGGTATTCCGGCCGCTTGGAGCAGCGCGAGATTGCGGTCGACGACGTGGCGCGCGCCGGCGCCGGGCTGCACGTGAACGTGGGCGAGCGTCGCCGACAGCGGCTCGCGCCGCGCGCTCAAGGCGAAGCCGACGACCGGCGCTCCCGCAAGCCTGGCGACGATGGCGGACTTGAACAGGCCCTGCGGGTCGAGCGCGAGGTCGGGCGCGAAGGCGCGCATGCCGGAGACGAGGCGGCCGATCTCCCGGCGCGTCGCCGCGGCGAGCGGACGGCGCCGCCAGCCTCGAGTGTCCGCGAGGAAGACGCGCGCGACGTCGGCGTCGCCCTCGAGCAGTCCCGCGAACGCCGGCTCGACCACCCAGCCGACCTCCGCCCCGGCGAGCGCCGCGTTGCGCGCGAGCGGCAGCGCGTGGACGACGTCGCCCATCGACGAGAGACGGACGATGAGGAGCCGCATCACTTCCCGCGGAGCTTCTCGATCACGTCCGTCGTCGAATGGTCCTTCGGGTCTCCGACGATGACGGTCCGGCCGCCGCAGGCGGCGACCACGTCGCGCTCGGGCACGGAGTCCGCCGCGTAGTCGGTGCCCTTCGCATGCACGTCCGGCCGGAGCGCCGCGATCAGCGCCGCCGGCGAGTCCTCCTCGAAGACGACGACCGCGTCGACCGCCGCCAGCGCCGCCACGATCTCCGCGCGCTCGCGCTCCGGCACGACCGGGCGGCCCGGTCCCTTCGCCCGCGCGACCGAGCCGTCCGAGTTGACGCCCACGGCGAGCCAGCCGCCCTCGCGCCGCGCCGCCTCGAGGTAGCGCACGTGGCCGACGTGCAACAGGTCGAAGGCGCCGTTGGCGAAGACGACGGTCCGGCCCGACTCCCGCTGGCGCGCGGCCGCTTCGAGGAGCCGTGCCCGCGAGAGGATCTTGTCCGCGCTCACGAAAGGAGCGCGCGATCCGATTCCACGGCGGCCTTCAGCTCCTCGGGATGGACGACGGCCGTCCCCATCTTCATCACGACGACGCCGCCCGCGAAATTGGCGAGCAGCGCCGCCTCGAGCGGCGAGGCGCCGGACGCGAGCGCGAGGGAGAACGTCGCGAGAACCGTGTCGCCCGCGCCGGTGACGTCGGCGACCTGGTCGGTGCCGTGCACGGGGATGCGCCGCGGCCCGCCGTCCTCCTCGAAGAGCGCCATGCCGCGCGAGCCGCGCGTGACGAGGAGCGTCGCGCAGCGCATCCGGCGGCGGAGGGCCGAGCCCGCCGCGTCGAGGCGCTCGTCCGAGTCGTCGAGCGGCGCGCCGGAGGACTCCTCGAGCTCCTCCTCGTTCGGCGTCGCGGCGTCGACGCCGGCGTAGTCCGCGAGGCGGTGCCGCGAGTCGACGCACACGCGCGCGCCGGGCGGCAGCGCCGCGCGCAGCACCGGCACCGCGGCGGGCGACACCGCGCCGTAGCCGTAGTCGGACAGGATCGCGCCCTGCGCTCCGGCCGCGGCGGCGCGGAGGCGGGCGGCGGCCTCCGGAGTATCGGCGGCGCCCGGCGGCAGCGCGTCGTCGACGTCGTACCGGGCGATCTGCTGCTTGATGCCGTGCGGCGCGCCGCCGAGGAGCCGGGTCTTCATCGGCGTGCGGTAGCCGGCCACCTCGACGAGCCCCTCGGTCGCGATGCCGGCGCGGGAGAGCGCGTCGCGCAGCGCCCGCCCCGCCTCGTCCGCGCCGGTCGCTCCGACCGGCACCGGAACGCCGCCGAGCGCGCGCACGTTGGCCGCGGTGTTGCCGGCGCCGCCCGGCAGGTTCTCCTCCTTCCAGTACTGGAGGATCAGGACGGGCGCCTCGCGGCTGACGCGCTTCGGGTGGCCGTAGATGAAGCGGTCGAGGACGAAGTCGCCCGCGACGGCGAGACGGCAGCCCGCGAAGCGGTCGACGAGCGCGAGCAGCCGCCCCTTCGAAACCGGCAACGCCACGGGCGCGGATTATAATGAGCGCCCCGATGCTCGACTCACAGGTTCTGGTACTGAATCGGGTCTTCCAGGCCGTCCAGGTCACCTCCGTCCGGAAGGCCTTCTCCCTCTTCTACAAGGGCCACGTCAAGGCGGTCCTTCCCGACTACACGACCTACGAGTTCGAGAACTGGTGCGACATCCCGCCGCAGCCCCAGGACGAGGTGGTGCTGACGCCCTCGATGGCGATCCGCGTGCCGCGCGTCGTCGCGCTGAAGGACTTCGACCGCCTGCCGCGGCAGGAGGTGAAGTTCTCGCGCCACAACATCTACCTGCGCGACGGCAACCGCTGCCAGTACTGCGGCCATCGGTTCCCGTCGGCGGAGCTCTCGCTCGACCACGTCATCCCCCTGTCGCGCGGCGGGAGCTCCTCGTGGGAGAACGTCGTGTGCGCCTGCCTCGCCTGCAACGTCAAGAAGGGCAACCGCACGCCGCAGGAGGCGTCGATGCGGCTCGTCGCGGTGCCGCGCAAGCCGCGCTGGCATCCCGTCGGACAGTTCGCCTCGAGCCGGCTCCATCCGGCGTGGCGGCACTTTCTGGATGTGGCGTACTGGAATACCGAGCTGAAATAGCGCCCCTCACCCCGACCCTCTCCCGGAGGGAGAGGGAGCCACGGAGCCGACCAGCTCCTCCACGGCCCGCACCACGTCGTCCACCGAAATCTCCCGCAGGCACTCGTGCCCGTACGGGCACTCCGTCTTGAAGCAGGGCGAGCAGAAGACGTAGCGGTCGAGGACGCGCGACGGCGACCCGGACGGTCCGGTGCGGCCGGGGTCGGTGGGGCCGAAGAGCGCGACGACCGGCGTGCCGACCGCGCCCGCGAGGTGCATCGGACCCGAGTCGTTCGTGATCGCGACGCGCGAGAGCGAGAGCATCGCCGCGAGCTCGACCGGATCGACGTCGGCCCCGAGCACCGGGGGCCGCGACCTCGCGCCCGTCGCGACGCGCGCGCCGAGCTCCGCCTCGCCGGGTCCGACGAGCACCGCGGGCGGGAGGCCGCGCTCCGCGAGCGCGTCCGCGAGCGCGGCGAAGCGCTCGGGCGGCCAGCGCTTGCTCTGCGCGAAGGCGCTCCCCGGGCAGAGGGCCGCGAAGCCGGCGCGGACCCGCGCCTTCTCGAGCGCCTCGTGGGCGCGGGCGAGTGCCGCGGCGGGCACGGGCAGCCGCGGCGGCTCGGGGTCCGGGGCGATGCCGCGGGCGGCGAGGAGCGCGTCGTAGTCGCGCAGCTGGTGGTCGGTCCCGGGCGGCGGCGGCGGCGCGATCGTGAGGAGCCATCCGCGCCTCTCCGTCGCGTAGCCGATGCGGCGAGGCGCGCCGGAGGCGCGCGCGAGGAGCGCCGCGCGGTACGAGTTCGGGAGCAACCACGCCTCGTCGAAGCGGCCGCGTCGCGCCGCGAGGGCCTCCGCGAGAAACGCCGACCGCGGCAGGAGCTCGTCCGCGCTGCCCTCGGCGCGGTAGATCGCCGCCGGTCCGCGCCGCGCGAGCACCGCGATCGTTCCTCCCGGATCCGAGCGGGCGAGCGCGCGCAGGAAGGGGAGCGACATGACCGCGTCGCCGATCCAGTTGGGGGCGATCACGAGGCGCCTCACGCGGGCGCCTCGCCGTCTGGGCGCGTCTTCCAGCGGTCGTGCATCCACAGCCAAACGCCGGGCGCGCCGCGGACCGCCGCCTCGGTCACCGCCGTGTACCGCGCGGTCGCCCGGCGCACCGACTCGTCGCGATCGGCGCCCGCCGCGCGGAACTCGTCCGCGAAGATCGGAGGGCCGAGCTCCAGCCGGTAGCGGCCGTCCCCCTCGGGCCACACGAAGGCGGGCACGACGGGGGCGTCCGTGGCGAGCTGGAGGACGGCGAGCGCCGGCGTCGTCGCGGCGAGCCTCCCGAAGAAGGGCACGAAGACGGCCTCCTCGCGCACGACGTTCTGGTCGATGAGGATCGCGACCGTGCCGCCGCCCCGGAGCGTCCGCAGCACGTCGCGCGCGGCCCGTCGCTTCGCGATCAGCACGTTGCCGAACCGGGTCCGGCGGCGCGCGAGCTCCCGCTCGAGGTGAGGATTGTCGAGCGGGCGCACGACGGGGGCGATCGGTCCGTCGATGAGGCCGGCGCGGATCGCGCCGAGCTCCCAGCTGCCGAAGTGCGCGGAGAGGAGAAACGCGCCGCGGCCCCGGGCGCGAGCCGCCGCGAGGTTCTCCTCGCCCACGACCCGCACGCGGTCCCGGATCTCCGCCTCGGACATCCCCGACACCTGGAGGAACTCGACGATCGCGATGCCGAGCCATCCCGCGGATTCCGACGCGAGCCGGGCGAGCTCGGCGTCGGACGTCCCCGGGAACGCGGCCCGGAGGTTCTTTTCGAGGATGCGGCGGCGCGAGGGAGCGAGCCGCGCGTACGCGCGCAGGAGCGCCCCACCGAGACCCGCGGCGGCGCGCCGGGGCAGGAGGGAGAGTCCGCCGGTCAGTCCGCGGAAGGCCGCGAGCTCGAGCGCATCGCGGACCGCCGAACGCGGCCGCCGCGGCGGCGCGCCGGGCGCCGAGTCCGCCGTCACGGCAGCGACGGGCGCGGGAGCCGCGCGGCGAGAAACGGAAAGAACCCCGGCTCCTCGATCCCGACCGAGAGCCGGACGGCGACGAGCGGCAGGCCGGCGCGGCCGGCGAGCTTGACCGCGTCCTTCTCCGTGGTCACCACCAGGCTCGCGCCCGTCCGGGCCGCGGCGTCGCGGATGCGGGCGAGCTCGCGCGGCCCGTAGCGCTGGTGGTCGCGGAACTCGAGGCGCTCCTCGGCGGCGAGTCCGAGCTCGGAGAGGCTGGCGGCGAACGAGGACGGGTTCGCGATGCCGCAGACCGCGAGCAGGCGCCGCTCGGCGATCGCGCCGGCGGCGATCGGCGCGTCCGACTCGTCGTGAAGGGCGGCGGCGCGCAGGCGCGCGCGGAAGACGGGCTTGCCGGGCGCGAGGCGCGCGACCGTTTCGAGCGCGTCGAGGCGCGGCAGGCCGCGGTCCGTGCGGGTGAAGACGATGGCGTCCGCTCGGGCGATCGCGTCGAGCGGCTCGCGGAGGCGGCCGCGCGGCGGCAGCCGTCCGCCCCCGAAGGGGTCGCGCGCGTCGAGGAGCAGCAGGTCGACCTCGCGGCGGACCGCGAGGTGCTGGAATCCATCGTCGAGCAGGAAGAGATCGGCGCCGAGCGCGAGGGCGCGCGCCGCGGCCGCGCCGCGCCGTTCGCCGACCACCACGCAGACTCCCGGGGCGGCCGCGCGGGCGAGCGCGACCGGCTCGTCGCCGCCCTCCTCGGCCGATACCAGGGGGCCGGCGCCCTCGCCGACCACGACCACGCCGCGCGACCGGCGGCCGTATCCGCGCGACAGGATCGCGGGGCGCCAGCCCTCGAAGCGCAGCCGCCGCGCGAGGAACTCGACGAAGGGCGTCTTGCCCGTGCCGCCGAACGTGATGTTGCCGACGGAGATGGTGGGCCGCGGCAGCGTCTCCGCCGCCAGCCGGCCGGTGGCGTACCAGCGCGCCCGCAGGCTCGTGGCGCGGCCGTAGAGCGCGCCGATCACGACGCCGCTCCGCGCGCGGGCTCGGGGAGCAGGCGCGCGACCGCGGCCGCGGTCCGGTCGGCGGCGCCGCGATTCTCGCCGACGAGGTGCGCCGCCTCGCGGCCGAGCCGCCGCGTCGTCTCGAGGTCCGCGAGGGCCGCGGCGATGCGCCGCGCGAGAGCGGCGCCGTCTGAGACGCGGTCGAGGACGCCGCGCGCCTCGCCGGCCGCCGCGACGTCGCGGAAGTTCTCCATGTGCGGCCCCGCGAACGCCGCCACGCCCGCGGCCCACGCCTCGATGGGGTTCTGTCCTCCGTGCGGCACGAGGCTTCCGCCGATGAAGGCGAGGGACGCCTCCCGGTACGCCGGGGCGAGCTCGCCGATCGAGTCGAGGAGGTAGACGTCGGGAATCGCGGCGAGGGGGGCGGGTTGAGACCGGCGGAGCACCGTCAGCCCGCGGGACTCGCACAGCCGCGCGACCGGGTCGAAGCGCTCGGGTCGGCGCGGCGCGAGGAGGAGGAGCGGCCGCTGCGGCAGCGTGAGCCACGCCGCGAGCACGACCTCGTCCTCGCCCTCCGCGGTCGAGCCGGCGGCGAGGACCGGGCGCCCCGCCGCGGCCTCCCGCAGCCGCGCCGCGTCGGGAAACGGACCGGCCTCGGGCGGGTCGAACTTCAGATTGCCCGTCACGATCACGCGCTCGGGCGGCGCGCCGAGCGCGAGCGCCCGGTCGGCGTCATCCCGGGACTGCATCGCGAGGAGCGCGAGCCGCGAGAGCGTCCGCCGCACGAAGGGTCCGGCCAGACGGTAGCGGCGGAACGAGCGCTCGGACAGGCGACCGTTGGCGAGGACGACCGGCACGCCCCGACGCTCGGCCCGTTCGAGGAACAGCGGCCAGATCTCCGTCTCGACGAGGACGATGAGCCCCGCCCGCGTCTCGCGCAGCGCCCGCTCGACCGCCCCGGCGAGGTCGAACGGGAACGGGAACACGTCCGCCCGGCCGGCGAGGATGCGTTCGGCGAGGGCGCGGCCGGCCTCGGTGGTCGCGGAGACGCCGAAGCGGGAACCCGGCCGGACCCGCTCGAACGCGCCGAGGAGCGTCCGGGCGACGCCGATCTCGCCGACCGAGACGCCGTGAATCCAGGTCCCGCCGCCGAGGTCGGGCCACGGCTTCCAGCCCAGACGGCCGCGCACGTCGCCCAGGCGCCGGCCTCCCGAGACGGACCGGAAGGCGGCGTACGGAGCGTAGGCGGCGAGGGCGGCGGCCGCGGCGGCCCGGTAGAGGAGCAAAGCAGCCCGATTATCCCCGCTTTGCTTGCCCGCGAGGCACCAAAGATTTAAGATTCAATGGCTTAGGGCTTCGAAAAGGGCCCCAACGGCCGGCGGGGCTGATCCGTATAACCCGCTAGGAGGAGACCTGTCGGACTTCATGGAACTCGTCTATAGCCAGAACCGGGAGCGGCAGTCCGCCGGGGAGCTCCCCGATCGCGAGCTCGCGCTGCGGGCCCGCGGCGGCGACATGGTCTCCTTCGAGGTCCTCGTCTCGCGCAAGACGCCCGTGGTGGTGTCGCTCGCGCGCCGCATCGTGGGCAACGCCGAAGATGCGCGCGACGTCGCGCAGATGGTCTTCCTCCGAGTGTGGAAGGAGATCCACCGCTACGACGAGCGCTTCTCGCTGAACACCTGGCTGTACCGCATCGCGACGAACCTCTCGATCGACTTCCTGCGCAGCTCCCGCAGCCGCGAGCGCGCGCACGGCGCAACACTCCACCTCGTGCGCGAGCGCGAGGAGTCCACGGCCGGCGGCGCGACCCGCACGGCGGAAGACCGGGACCTGGCCCGTCTCTTCGAGGCGGTGTCGGGACGCCTCTCCGAGAAGCAGAAGGCGGCGTTCGTCCTCCGCGAGATGGAGGACTGCGACACGCGCGACATCGCCGAGATCCTCGGCTGCGGCGAGTCCACGGTGCGCAACCACCTCTTCAACGCGCGGCGCATCCTCCGCAAGGAGATCGCCCGCCTGTACCCGGAGTTCCTCCGCGGCAGGACGCTCGCATGAGCGCGATCTGCGGGATCGTGCGCTCCGGGTTCGACGACTACCTTTCGGACGCCCTGCCCGCGCCGCAGCGGCGGATCCTCCGCGACCACGTCGCCGCCTGCGCGGCGTGCCGCGACGCCGCGGCCGCGCGCGACGCCTCGCTCGTCTTCGCGCGGCGGGCTGAAAGGGCCGACGAGACCGTTTCCGCCGGCGAGGTCGCCGACGTGCTCGCGTCGGTCCGCACGGGAGTCGCGCACATCGAGGCGGAGCGGCGGCTGCGCCGGCCGGGCGGGGGACGCCGGGCGGCGGCGGTCGCGGCG
>DAHUXD010000038.1 GCA_027307335.1 Acidobacteriota bacterium | reverse complement strand
GGCCGGCGCCGCGGCGCGACGGCCCGTCGCGAGCGCCGCGCCCGCACCACGGCCGGCGCCGGCCTTCGCGACCGCTGCGGTGCTCGCCGTCTTCGACGAGACGCACGAGATCCGCACGTTTCGAATCGCCCGCCCGGAAGGCTTCGAGTTCCGGCCGGGACAGTTCCTGACCGTGAGGGTGCAGCTCGACGGCAAGGCGATTACGCGCTGCTACTCGATCAGCTCCGCTCCCTCCGCTCGCGGCTATCTCGAGATCTCGGTGCGCCGCCAGGGTGTCGTATCGCAGATGCTGCACGCGACGCTCCGGCCCGGATCGACGCTGGCGGTGCGCGGTCCCGCCGGCGCCTTCGTCTACCCCGGGGCCGACGAACGGCCTCTCGTCCTGATCTCGGGCGGCGTCGGCTGCACACCGATGATCTCGATGCTGCGCCACGCGATCGGGTGCGACCCGGCGCGCCCCATCGTCTTTCTTTTCTCCGCGAAGACCGAGGCGGACATCGCCTTCCGGCACGAGCTGGCGTTGATCGCGCGTCGCCATCCCCAGGTTCGCATCGTCGTCGCGCTGACCCGGGCCACGGGCAGCCCCCAGTTCTACGCGGGCCGCATCGACGAGAAGCTCATCCGCCAGGTCGTGCTCGAGCCGCTCCAGAGCCTCTTCTATGTTTGCGGACCGGGTCCCATGATCGACGGGACGAAGGCGATCCTGAAGGCGATGGGCGTGCCGGGGGCACAGGTGCGCAGCGAGGCGTTTGCCGCCGCGGTCGCCGCGTCCCGCGCGGACGCGTCGCCCCCGCCGGAGTCGCCGGAACCCGGCGTCCCGGTGGCGGCCGGAGGCGCGCGAACCGGCGTACCGCGGCTGAAACTCGCCGTCAGCGGCAGGGTCGTGACGGTGGCGAAGGGGCAGACGCTGCTCGAGGCGGCCGAGGCCGCCTCGATCGAGATCCCGAGCTCCTGCCGCGGGGGCGTCTGCGGCACGTGCCGCACACGCGTGATTTCCGGCGAAGTCGAGTGCGAGGCCGAGGCCCTGACGACCGACGACCGAGAGCAGGGCTACGTGTACGCCTGCGTGGCCTGGGCCAAGGGGGACTGTGTCCTCGACATCTGAGCGACTGGCCACCCACCGCGTGCGGGACGCGGCGCCGCCCCGGCGGACCGAATGGTTCCCGATGCGCGCGCTCTCGCACGTGCTCGTCCTGGCGTTCGCGGTCGTCGCCGCCGTCTACGCCTTCGTCTGGTTCCGGGCGGGCGGGAGCGCCTACTACGCGGTTCCCCTCGCCGTGCGGGGCTATGCGCCGCCGCACAGGTGGCTCCGCCCGGCGGGCCCGTACGGGATCTTCTTCGGGATCGCCGGCCTCGCCCTGATGTTCGTGACGCTGATCTACGTGCTGCGCAAGAAGGTGAAGGCACTCGCGCGGATCGGGACCCTGAAGATCTGGCTCGAGGTCCACATCTTCTGCGGCATCGTCGGTCCGGCGCTCATCACCCTGCACACCTCGTTCAAGTTCAACGGGATCATCTCGGTCGCGTACTGGTCGATGGTCGTCGTCGTGCTCTCGGGCTTCGTGGGCCGGTACCTGTACGTCCGGATCCCGAAGACGATGCGGGGCGCCGAGCTCTCGGTCGGCGACCTCGAGGCGCGCGCCGCCGAGATCCGCGCGCAGCTCGCGGCCGAGGGCCTCCCGGCGGCGTCGGTCGCCGCCGTCGAGGCGCTCGACGCCCCCCTCGGCAACCGCGGCCTCGGCGCGTTCCTCGGCAGCCTCTTCTTCGGGGAGCTCCGGGCCTCGTGGCGCTTCCGCCGGCTTGGCCGGCGCCTCCGGCACGCCGGGGTCGCCCCCGCCCTCGCGCACCAGACGGTGGCGCTCGCCGCGGAGCGGGCGGCCCTGATGCGTCGGATCGCGTTCCTCGGGCGCACCAAGAAGCTCTTCGAGCTCTGGCACGTGCTGCACAAGCCGCTCGTCTACGTGATGCTGGCGATCGCCGCGCTCCACGTCGTCGTGGCGGTGTACTTCGGCTACTCGCCGGGAGGACGACGATGAGGGGACGGTTTGGGCTTCGCGGCGCCCTGCGCCTCCTGGCGTGGGCCCCGCTCCTCCTCGCACTGGGCCCCGTGCTCGCGCCGGCGCGCCGCGGCGACGGCCAGGACCTCGGCACGCTGATCTCGCCCGGGAAGCTGTCGAAGGCGCACGCGAAGCTCGAGGGCCTCGACAACTGCCAGAAGTGCCACGAGCCCGGCCGCAAGGTGACGGCCGAGAAATGCCTCGCCTGCCACAGGCCGGTCGCGGAGCGGATCGCCGAGAAGAAGGGCGTTCATCGCGACGTCAAGGACGACTGCGTGGCCTGCCACGTCGAGCACGCGGGGGTGGACGCCGAGCTGCGTCCGTTCGACCCGAAGAAGTTCGATCACGCCAGGGAGACCGGCTTCCCGCTCGATGGCCTGCATGCGCCCCTCGCCGCGAAGTGCGAGAGCTGCCACAAGACGCGGTCCTTCCTCGCCGCGAAGCCGGCTTGCGCCGCGTGCCACAACGACGTCCACAAGGGCCGCCTGGGCAACGACTGCGCGCACTGCCACACGACCCTCGTCGCGTTCAAGGACACGACCCGGAGCTTCGACCACTCCCGCACCGCGTATCCGCTGACCGGGGCGCACGCCACGGTCAAGTGCGCGGCGTGCCACAAGACCCCGGACTACAAGGTGGCGAAGTTCGACGCCTGCAACGACTGCCACAAGGATCCGCACGTCAAGCCGCTCGGGGTCTGCCAGTCCTGCCACACGACCGACAGCTTCAAGACCACGCGGAAGATCGAGCACGACAGGACCGCGTTCCCGCTCGTCGGCAAGCACGCCGCGGTTCCGTGCGCCACCTGCCACGTCAAGCCGGCGACCGAGGTCCACCTGAGGTTCGGCAAGTGTGCGGATTGCCATCAGGACCCGCACAAGGGCGTCTTCAAGGGGGTGGACTGCGCGGCGTGTCACAACGAGTCGGGGTTCAAGAAGGCCACGCCCTTCGACCACGCCGCGAAGACGGGCTACGCGCTGGACGGAAAACACGCTCAGGTCGCCTGCGCGGCCTGTCACAAGGGAGCAGCCGTCGCGCCGGGCACGCCGGTGTCGAAGATGTCGGTCGACTTCCTCGGCGCGAAGAAGGAGTGCGCGAGCTGTCACTCGGATCCACACCGGGGAGAACTCGGGGTGAAGTGCGAGACCTGCCACAACACGACGTCCTTCAAGGTGGCCTCCTTCCAGCATCCGAGGTTCCCGGATTTCTTCACGGGCCGGCACGCGACCGCGGCCTGCGAGACGTGTCACAAGACCGCGCCGGCGGCGCCGGGCAAGACGGCGGTTCGTCTCTTCAAGGGCGTGTCCACGGAGTGCGCGACGTGCCACAAGGACGCGCACGCGGGGCAGCTCGGCACGGCCTGTCAGACCTGCCATTCGAATCAAGACTGGAAGATCCCGGCCTACAAGCACCAGGACAAGAGCCTCGCCGCCTTCTTCGCCGGCAAACACGCCACGGCGCCCTGCGAGAAGTGCCACAAGCCGCCCGAGGCGCCCGCGGCGCCGGGCGCGCCACCGACGCGCCTCTTCAAGGGCGTTTCGACCGCCTGCGCCACCTGCCACAAGGACCCGCACCTCGGCCAGCTCGGGACGCAGTGCCAGACCTGTCACGGCGCGGAGACCTGGAAGCTCCCGGGGTACAAGCACCAGGACAAGAATCTCGTCGACTTCTTCTCCTCCAAGCACGGGACGGTGCCGTGCGCGGACTGCCACAAGGAGAAGACGCAGGCCTTCCCGGCGGGGCCCGGGACGGCCGTCGTCTTCAAGGGCACGGCGACCCAGTGCGCGGCCTGCCACAAGGACTTCCACAACGGCACCCTCGGGACGAAATGCGAGTCCTGCCACAACGTGAAGGTCTGGAAGAACGCGTCCCGCGCCTTCCACAAGGACACGATCTTCCCGCTCGAGGGGCGGCACCTGACGACGCCCTGCGGCGCCTGCCACCTGAAGGGCGTCACGAAGGGGACGCCCAACCGCTGTTTCGACTGCCACTGGATCCGGCACAAGGACGACAAGTACGAGACGCGCCTCGGCAACGAGTGCGGGGACTGCCACCGACCGACGTCGTGGACGGCCGTCATCTGGAACCACGGCCAGGCGACGGGGTTCGTGCTGGGCGGCGCGCACGCCACGCTCCAGTGCCAGACCTGCCACAAGAACAATGTCTTCACGGGGCTCTCGCCCGTGTGTGCGTCCTGTCATCAGGCCGACTACGACGCGACGCGCAACCCCAACCACGCGGCGGCGGGGTTCCCGACGACGTGCGAGAACTGTCACCGGGTCACGGACTCCTCGTGGAGCCAGGCCCATTTCGACCACGCGACGCTCTTCCCCCTCGTGGGCGCGCACGCGACGCAGCCGTGCCAGGCCTGCCACACCAACAACCGGTTCGCCGGCACGCCGACCGACTGCTACTCGTGTCACAAGTCGAACTACGACGGGACACGCAACCCGAACCACGTCGCCGCGGGCTTCCCGACCACCTGCGACACCTGCCACCATCCGACCGACACGACCTGGACGCAGTCGACGTTCAACCACGCGACGCTCTACCCGCTCGTCGGCGTCCACGCGACCCAGCCCTGCGCCGCCTGCCATGCCAACAACCGGTATCCGGGGACGCCGACGCTCTGCTCCGGGTGCCACATCGACAAGTACAACGCGACGACGACGCCCAAGCACTCGGCCGCCGGTTTCCCGACGACGTGCGACACGTGCCACAAGGCCACGGACGCGGACTGGCTGCAGGGCAGCTTCAATCACGCGACGTTCTTCCAGCTGGTGGGCGTCCACTCGGCGCAGCCCTGCTCGGCGTGCCACGCCAACAACCGCTTCCCGGGGACGCCGACGCTCTGCTCCGGCTGCCACATCGACAAGTACAACGCGACGACGACGCCCCCGCACTCGAGCGCGGGATTCCCGACGACGTGCGACACCTGCCACAAGGCGACCGACGCGACGTGGCAGCAGGGCGTCTTCAGCCACGCGAGCTTCTACGCCCTCGTCGGAGTCCACGCGACGCAGCCCTGCGGCGCCTGCCACGTCAACAACGTGTACCAGGGCACACCGACGCTCTGCTCCGGCTGTCACATCGACAAGTACAACGCGACGACGACCCCGAAGCACTCCGCGGCCGGGTTCCCGACCACGTGCGACAACTGCCACAAGGCGACCGACACGACGTGGCAGCAGGGCGTCTTCAACCACACCACCTTCTACCCGCTCGTCGGCGTGCACGCGACGCAGCCCTGCGGCGCCTGCCACGTCAACAACGTGTATCAGGGCACCCCGACGCTCTGCTCGGGCTGTCACATCGCGCGGTACAACGCCACGACCAACCCCAACCACGTCTCCGCGGGGTTCCCGACGACGTGCGACACGTGCCACAAGGCGACGGACACGAGCTGGACCCAGGGGAGCTTCAACCACTCCCAGTTCTATGCGCTCGTCGGCGTCCACGCGACCCAGCCGTGCGCGGCGTGCCATCCCAATAACCGTTTCGCGGGCACGTCGACGCTCTGCTCCGGCTGCCACATCGCCCAGTACAACTCGACCACCGACCCGAATCACGCGGCCGCGGGATTCCCGACGACGTGCGACACGTGTCACAAGGCCACCGACACGAGCTGGAACCAGGGGACCTTCAACCACTCGCAGTACTACCAGCTCGTCGGCGTCCACGCGACGCAAACCTGCGTGGCCTGCCACATCAACAACCAATACCCGGGCACGCCGAACACCTGCGCCGGCTGCCACATCGCCCAGTACAACTCGGCGACCAACCCGAACCACGTCGCCGCGGGCTTCCCGACCACCTGCGACACGTGCCACAAGGCGACGGACACGAGCTGGACCCAGGGCACCTTCAACCACACCTGGTTTCCGATCACGAGCGGCGCGCACACGGGTCTGCTGTGCAACCAGTGCCACACGGTGCCCACGAACTTCGCGCAGTTCAGCTGCCTCACGGGCGGCTGCCATCCCCAGGCGCAGACCAATTCCAATCACCAGGGCGTGTCCGGCTACGTCTACAGCTCGCCGGCGTGTTATTCGTGTCATCCGAACGGCCAGGCGGGGAACGTTCCATCGCGGATGCGGCCGGTGAGGCCGAAGAGGTGACCCGCCGGACAAACCGTCTGTTCGCCGCCGTCCTCCTGGCGGCCGCGGGGGGCGGCGCCGCGCGGGCGCAGGACGTGCCGTGGGGGCGCGTGGCGCTCTTCGGCAACGTGACCCAGATGACCAACACCGACGGCAGCCATTCCACGCTGGGCCAATGGTCGGCCGCGCTGACGCTCCATTCCGCATCGAACGCGAACGGAGGGTTCGAGTACGGGGTCGACTTCCGCGGGTCGCAGTATCCCGGCGTCCAGCGCGACAACCTGGAGTCCCTGTACGACGCGTACGTGGGCGGACGGACGAACGGGGGAGTCCTGGGCGTCCGGATCGGCCAGATGTGGATCAACGAGATCGGCTCTCTCGGTGCGGTGGGCGGCGGGTACCTCGACCTGAGGCAGAAGGATCCCTCCTCGATCGGGCGGTTCCGGCTCGGTCTCTTCGGCGGCGTGGAGCCGAAGGTCCAGCAGATCGGCTATTACAGCCAGGTCAAGAAGTACGGCGGGTTCGTCGCGCTCGACGGCGAGGACGCGCGGGAGTCGGTCCTCGGCTACGTGCAGGTGCGCAACGGGAGCCTCCTCGAGCGCTCGGTCGTCGTGCTGAACAACTTCATCCCGATCGGGCGCAACTTCTCGATCTACCAGGCGGGCGAGTACGACATCGCCCCGCCGGCCGGGCAGGGCTCGTCCGGTCTCAACTACTTCATGGTCAATGCCCGCTGGCAGGCGTCGCGGGTGATCGAGATCCAGGGCCTCTACCACTACGGCCTCTCGATCGACGCCCGGACGCTGTCCGACGACATCCTCCACGGCCGCCCCATCGATCCGCAGCTGGCCGAGGGCTTCCTGTTCGAGTCGGCGGGCGGCCGCGTCACCTTCACGCTCGCGCCCACCGTGCGCTTCTACGCGGGCTACGCCTCGGAGAAGCGCAACAAGACGGACCCGCCGCTCGGCCGGATCACGGCGGGACTCTTCGCCTCCGACCTCTTCCACACCGGCCTCGATCTCTCGGTGTCGGAGAACCGGTACCACCGCACGACCGGCCAGGGCGACGACAACGCCGTGTACTTCTCGCTCGGCCGCTCGATCGGCCCGCAGGTGTACCTGACCGCGGAATACTCGACGTCCGTGGCGTTCCTGCAGTTCACCAACACGGGCGGCGTGATCGTCACGACGCAGCCGTCGTTCCGGCGCTACGCGCTGTCGGGCGTCGCGAACCTCAGCCGCTGGTTCTCGCTCCTCCTCACGCTCGAGCACATCACGGGGGAGACGCGGGCCGACGAAGAGAGCCGCGCCCTCTTCGGGATCGCCTACCGCTTCTGAGGGGGCCGCCGGGCCAGCCGGTCGGGCACCGGGTGGCCGGATCCCGGCCGCAGCGGCCGGCGGATCGCGTCGCGCAGGAAGCGGATCGCGCGCTCGACCGCGTCCTCGAGACTCCGGCCGAGGGCGAGGTTCGCGGCGATCGCGGCGGACAGAGTGCAGCCCGTCCCGTGGACGGAGGGGCCCGGCAGGCGAGGCGCGACGAACTCGACGAAGAAGCGCCCGTCGAAGAAGAGATCGCGCACGCTCCTCCCGCGGGCGTGTCCGCCCTTCAGCAGCACCGCGCCGGCCCCCAGGTCCGCGAGGATCCCGGCCGCGAGCCGGCGGTCGCCGTCGGAGCGGATCCGCACGCCCGCGAGGCTCTCTGCCTCCGGAAGATTGGGCGTCACGAGCTCGCAGAGGGGGAGGAGGTCGCGCCGCACGGCGAGGGCCGCCTCCCGGGAGAGCAGCCGCGCGCCGTCCTTCGCCGCCGTCACCGGGTCGAGCACGACGTGCCGGGCATGGTGGCGGGCGAGCCCCGCGGCGACCGCTCGCACGATCCCCGCGTCGACGAGCGCCCCGATCTTGACGGCCCGCGGCCGGAGGTCCTCGAAGACCGCGTCCATCTGGGCCCGCACGAAGCGGGGCGGGAAAGACTCGATCGCGCGGATGCGGCGGGAGTCCTGCGCCGTGCCGGCGGTCAGGACGGTCGCGCCGTGGACGCCGTGGGCCGCGAACGTGAGGAGGTCGGCCTGGATTCCCGCGCCGCCGCCCGAGTCGGAGGCGGCGATCGAGACCACCGTCGCCAGCCGCCGGGCGGCGCGTCGGCCGGGCTTCTCCATAGAATGGCATCTTATGGCCGTGCCCGCGGGTCCCCTGACCATCACGCCGCAAGCCGCCGCGCGGCTCCGCGCCGACTCCGACTTCTCGCGGGCCGTGCTCTCGGTGCGGCATCTCCTCGGCTGCGGCGGCACGGGTTTCCGCGTCTCGGTCGAGGAGAACGCCCCCGACGAGGGCCATCGCTTCGAGGCGTCCGGCATTCCGGTCGTCATGGACGATCTCTCGTTCCGCACGCTCGAGGGCGCGGTGCTCGACGTCGACCCCGATCCCGCGGGCGAGGGATACCGCCTGGATCATCCCGACGCGGTGCTGACCACCTTCTGCTGAGCCGACGAGACGTGAAGGGAAGCGGCGGAGATTCGGGCAGCCGGCGTGCGCCGCTCGAGATGCGGCCGGAGGAGTTCCGCTCGCTCGGCCACGCCCTCGTCGACCGGATCGCGGAGTTTCTCGGATCGCTGCGGGATCTGCCGGTCGCGAGCGGACAGGATGCGGCGGCGGTGCGCGCGCGGCTCGGGAGCGGAGGGCTCCCGGAGCGGGGCGCGACGCCCGGCGCCCTCCTCGACGAGGCGGCGCGGCTCGTCTTCGAGAACGCGGTCTTCCCCGGCCACCCGCGCTTCCTCGGATACGTCGTCGGCGCGGGCGCGCCGATCGGCGCGCTGGCGGACCTGCTCGCGGGCGCCGTCAATCAGAACCTGGGCGCCTGGCACCTCGCTCCGATGGCCACGGAGATCGAGGCGCAGACCGTGCGCTGGATCGGCGAGCTGCTCGGCTTCCCCGAGGGCGGGGGCGGCATCCTCACGAGCGGCGGCAACATGGCCAACTTCGTCGGCTTCCTCGCCGCGCGGCGCGCGAAGGTTCCCTGGGACTCCCGCACCGCGGGCGTCGCGCCTCCCGGGGCGCCCGCGCTCCGGCTCTACACCACGGGGGAGACCCACACGTGGATTCACAAGGCCGCCGACCTGTTCGGCCTCGGCACCGATGCGATCCGCCGGGTCGCCGCCGACGCGGAGCTCCGCATGGACCCGGCGCACCTCGAGCGACTGGTCCGGGAGGACCGCGCGGCGGGGCGGCTGCCCTTCCTCGTCGTCGCGAGCGCGGGCACGGTGTCGACGGGCGCCGTGGACCCGCTGCCGCGCGTGGCCGAGATCGCGCAGCGCGAAGGCCTGTGGTTCCACGTCGACGGCGCCTACGGCGGCTTCGCCGCGGGCGTGCCGGGGGCGCCGGAGGACCTGCGCGGCGTGGCGCTCGCCGACTCGATCGCGGTCGACCCGCACAAGTGGCTGTACGCGCCGCTCGAGGCGGGCTGCGTCCTCGTGCGCGACCGGAAGATCCTTCCGGCGACGTTCGAGTACCGCCCTCCCTACTATCCGGCCGAGCCGGACGACGACCGCATCGACTACCACTCCTGGGGGCCGCAGAACTCGCGCGGCTTCCGCGCGCTGAAGGTCTGGCTCGGCCTGCGCCTCGCCGGCCGGGAGGGTTACCGCGCGATGATCGCGGAGGACATGGCGCTCGCCCGTCGTCTCTTCGACGCGGCGGCGCTCCACCCGGAGCTCGAGCCCGTCACGCTCGGGCTCTCGATCGCGACCTTCCGCTTCGTGCCGGCCGACATGGCGGCTCCCGCCGGACGGGACGAAGGCTACCTCGACCGGCTGAACGCCGCGGTCCTCGAGCGCCTGCAGAGCGGCGGCGAGGTGTTCCTGTCGAATGCCGTCGTGCGCGACCGCTTCCTGCTGCGCTCCTGCATCGTGAACTTCCGCACCTCGGCCGAAGACGTGGACGCCGTGCCGGAGATCGTGGCGCGCGCGGGGCGGGAGCTCGACCGAGCGATGCGGGGCCGAAAGAGCTAGCCGGATGCGGCGGCGGCGGACCGGATCCGCAGCACCTTGTTGACGAGGTAGGCCGGCCCCACCAGGAGGTGCACGAGGTTGCGGAAGAAGGCCGGGGAGTTTTTCTCGTACACCGCGTGGCCGATGGCCTGGAAGATCCAACCGACCACGAACGCGCCCGCCCCGATCCGGGGGTCGTCCAACGCCCGGACGGCGAGATCCACGAGAGCGGCCGTCGCGAGCATCGCGATGCCGAGCGGGACGTCGAGCGCGAGGTAGGCGAGGCCGGAAACCGCGACGACGGCCTCGCTCGCCGTCCAGCCGTTCGCCACGGGCAGCGCGTGCGCGAGGGAGAGGATGCCGAACACGATGAGCGTGATGCCGATCGAGTGGCAGGCGACGTTGCCCGGCGCGCGGTGCGCCGCCCCGTATTCGGCGAAGAGCGCGTCGATCTTTTCCGCGGACCGGCGCTTCATCGCCCGAGTATAGTTTTTCGGTGCGATCGATGCGGCTCTCGCGCCCGGCGCCGATCGAGGACCGGCCGCTCGCTCCCGCCGGCCTGCCGGCGCCCGAGCCGGGTCCCGGGGAGGTCGCGATCGCGGTCGCGGCGTGCGGCGTCTGCCGCACCGACCTCCACATCGCGGAGGGGGAGGTGAGCGCGCGCCTGCCCGTCGTGCCCGGACACCAGGCGGCCGGCCGCGTCGCGGCGCTCGGCGCCGGCGTCCGCGACCTCACGATCGGCGACGCCGTGGGCGTCGGCTGGATGGCCTCGACCTGCGGCGTCTGCCCGTTCTGCCGCTCGGGCCGAGAGAACCTCTGTCCGGATGCCACGTTCACGGGGCGCGATCGCGACGGCGGCTACGCCGAGACGATGACCGCGGACGCGCGCTGGGTCTACCGGCTCCCCGCCGGAGTCTCCCCGGTCGAGGCGGCGCCGCTCCTCTGCGCGGGCGTGATCGGCTATCGCTCGCTGCGCCTCTCCGGAATCCCGCCCGGCGGCCGGCTCGGCCTCTTCGGGTTCGGCGCGTCCGCGCACCTCGCGATCCAGGTCGCCCTCCATTGGAAGTGCGCCGTGTACGCGTTCACGCGCGAGGAGCACCACCGACGGCTCGCGCGCGAGATGGGCGCGGTCTGGGCGGGCGCCGCGGACGAGGACCCGGGTGTCCTCCTCGACGCGGCGGTCACGTTCGCGCCTGCGGGGGATCTCGTTGCGCTGGCGCTGTCGCGGCTCGCGCGGGGCGGCACGGTCGCCGTCAATGCCATCCACATGAGCCCGATCCCGTCGTTCCCCTACGAGACGCTGTACGGCGAGCGCGTCCTTCGGAGCGTCATGAACTTCACCCGCCGGGACGCCGAGGAGTTCCTCGCGCTCGCCGCGTCGATCCCGATCCGCGTCCACGCGGAGGCGTTCCGGCTCGAGGAGGCGAACGAGGCGCTCGGGCGCGTGAAGCGCGGCGAGGTCCGCGGCGCCGCCGTGCTGCGGATCGCCGAGACCGGCCCCGGCGGCGCAGCGCCTACTCGATCCGCACGCTGAGGCGGCGGGGCCGGTCCCCGGGCGCGAAGACGATCTCCCGGAGCACCTCGGCCTCGACGCCCGCGGGGCCCGAGCTCCCGGGCAGCGCGACGCTGCGGACCCGGCCCCCCGTCTCCACGAGCAGGACGAACTCCCGCCCGCGAAGCGCCGAGAGGCGGGGCGCGTCGAGGCGGCTCACGACCGGCGGGGGCGTGCCCTCGCCGTCGGCCGCGAGCACGAACATCCGGGGCGGCGCCTCGGCGAGGTCGGCGGTCATCTCGTTGGCGGATTCGCCGCCCGACGGCTCGGCCGCCATTCCCGGCGCGGCCGCCTTCTGCCGGGACGGCGGCGCGAGGCCCACGCGGCGCTTCTCCTCGTCGGCCGGCGCCTCGGCGCGGGG
>DAHUXD010000029.1 GCA_027307335.1 Acidobacteriota bacterium | reverse complement strand
GACCTCGGGTTCGCGTCCGGCCGCCCGCAGGGCCTCGGCCGTCGCGCGCCCGACCGCGGCCAGGCGGGCGCGGGCGAGGCGCTCGCGGAGCTCCTCCGGCGCGTCCTGCCCGAGGGCCTGCGCGACCGCGATGCGGCTGGTGAAGACGGCCAGATCGGGGGGCTCGAGGGGCATCGGCCCCGCGTTGACGGACTCGATCGCGTGGCTGACGCGCTCGACGACTTCGATTCCGGAAGGAGCTCCGTCCTCGAGGATGGAGCGCGTCCCCGAGCGCACGACGAGGACCCGATGCGGCATCAGTCCGCGGAAGCGGCGATGAGCGCGGCGGCGCCACGCTCGAGAAGATCCGCGGCGAGCGCGCGCCCCACGCCCTCGGCGTCGGAAGCGGCGCCGCCACGGGCGCCGCGCAGGATCCGCGCGCCGTCCGGGGAAAAGACGGCGCCGTCGAGCGAGAGCGCTTCGCCTCGGACCCGCGCCCGGCCCGCGACCGGCGCGCGGCACCCCGCCTGCAGCGTCGCGAGGAATCCTCGCTCGGCGAGCGCCTCGGCGTGCGAGGGACCGTGATCGAGCGAACGCACGACGGCGCCCGTGCGGGCGTCGTTCTCCCGCGTCACGATCCCCAGGGCTCCCTGGGTGACCGCGGGCAGGAGCACGGCCTCGTCGAAGATCTCGACGATCTCTTCGAGACGGCCGAGCCGCGCGAGGCCGGCGCGCGCGAGGACGATGGCATCGAAGCGGCCCTCCCGCATCCGGCGGATGCGCGTGTCGACGTTGCCGCGGGCTTCGAGCACCTGGAGGTCCGGGCGGGCGGCGCGCACCTGCGCCTGGCGCCGCGGGCTGGAGGTGCCGATCCGCGCCCCCGCGGGGAGCTCGGCGAGGGGGCGTCGCGGGTGCGAGACGAGCACGTCCCGCGGGTCCTCGCGCTCCGGCACGACGGCGAGCACGAGGCCCTCGGGCAGCACCGACGGCACGTCCTTCAGGCTGTGCACGGCGAAGTCGACCCGACCGTCGAGGAGCGCCTCGTCGAGCTCCTTGGTGAAGTCCCCCTTCCAGCCGATCGGCGCCCCCTCGGCCGAGAGGCGATCGCCGGTCGTGCGGACGGTGACGAACTCGATCTTCTCCTCGCCCCCGAGCGCTCGCTGGACGAGCGTCGCCTGAGCGAGCGAGAGCGCGCTGCCGCGGGCGCCGAGCCTCAGCCTCATGCGTCGAGGTCGAAGAGGTGGCGGACGGCCTCGACGCGGTCGAGCTTGCGGGAGGCGTCCGTCTCGGCCTTCATGCGCCGCATCGGCTCGTGCAGGAGCTTCGCCGCGATCGAATCGGCGAACGCGCGAAAACGCTCTCGCTCCCCCTCGGGAACGCGGGCGAGCTCCGCGTCGCGCAGCGACGCGAGCCGCGCCTGCAGGCCGGTCAGCGTCGGGATGACGGCGAGGTTGCCGAACCACGCGAGAAACTTCGCGAGGTCCTCCTCCAGGATGGCCTCCGCCTTCGGCACCTCGCGGCTGCGGCGGCGCCGGTTCTCCTCCGCGACCTCCCGAAGATCGTCGAGCCCGTAGGCGTAGACGTTGTAGAGCTGGGAGATCCCGTCCTCGAAGTCCCGCGGCATCGCGAGGTCGAGGAAGAACATCGGGCGGCCCCGACGCTCGTGCATCGCCATCTCGACGCCGGCCTTCGTGACGACGGGCTCCGGGCTCGCGGTCGTGCCGACGACGACGTCCGCCTCGGGCAACGCCCGGGAGAGATCCTCCCAGGGCACGGCACGCCCGCGGACCCGCGCCGCGAGCTCGTCGCCGCGCGCGCGGCTCCGGTTCGAGATGCGGATGTCCTTGACGCCCGCGCCCGACGCCTGTTCGGCGAAGAGCGTGCCGGTCTCTCCGGCGCCGAGGACGAGGATCGTGCGCTCCGCCATGTCGCCGAACACCTTGGTGGCGAGCTCGAACCCGATCGACGGGACCGACAGCGGATGTCGCGCGATCTCGGTCTCGGTCCGGACGCGCTTGCCGGCCGCGACGGCGCTCTCGAACATCCGGTGCAGGACCGACCGGGTCGCCCCGGCCTCCCTGGCGAGGCGCAGCGCGGTCCGGACCTGCCCGAGCACCTCGCTCTCGCCGAGCGCCAGGGAGTCGAGCCCCGCCGCCACCCGGAAGAGATGCCGCGCCGCCTCCGCGCCCTCGCGGTAGAAGCTCCCGGCCTCGGCCTCCGCCATCTCGAGCCCGCGCCACTCCGAGATCCGGCGTGTCAGGTACTCGTTGGCGCCGTCACGGTCCGCGACGCCGTAGATCTCGCTGCGATTGCAGGTCGCGACGATCACGCCCTCCGTGACGAGGCCCTCGCCCTGCATGCGCCGGAGGACCTCCGGAATCTCCTCGGAGGAGAACGCCACGCGCTCCCGCACGGACATCCCCGCCGTGCGGAAGTTCCAGCCGAGCAGGAGGAGCTTTGCCTCGCCCACGCCGTTCATCGAAACCGGTGGGCCCGGCTCAGGTAGACGTTCACGATCGTGTACGAGAACATGACAAGGCCGAAGCCGAGGATCGACAGCATCGCGACCTTCGGCCCCTGCCATCCGCGCCGCTGCTTCCAGAGCAGGAGCCCGTAGACCATCGCGGTGACGATCGCGAACGTGATCTTCGGGTCCGCGAGTGTCTTCCAGATGACGGACGCCCGGGCGAGGCCGATCACGAGAGACATCGTGAGGGTCGATAGGCCGACGGTCACGCTCGTGCGGTTCATCCGGCTGATCACTTCGAGAGCCGGCAGGCGCGAAAAGAGAAGTCCCGTCTGGCGACGCCGGAGCTGCCGGTCCTGGATCAGGTAGAGGATCGAGAGTACGAAGGAAAACGTGAACGCGGCGTAGGCGAGGATGCCGAGCGTCACGTGCAGCGCGAAGAGCGCCCCGTGCGTCCCCTCGGCGGGCGGCGAGCCCGCATCGGGCAGAAGAAGTCCGCCCACGGATGTGACGATGATGAACGGAATCAGGAAGGGCCCGATCGCGTGCTCCCGGTGGCGGAGAAGGAGGACGAGGAAGGCGATGCCGAGCATCCAGCCGAAGAGGGAAACGGAGCCTCCGAGCGTGCGGTACGGCACGGAACCGAGCGCCCGCGCGCGGAGCAGGAGGTCGCGGAAGTGGAGAGCGAGTCCGGCGCCGATCAGAGCCGGCGTGATCCACGCGAGCCGGGTCTTCGGCGCGACGAGCGAGACGATCGCCGCCGCCTCCGCGCCCGCGTAGCAGAGCACCGCGAGCCACCCGAGGAGATGAAAACTCATCACTGCGGGGATGTTAGCAGGAGCCATATGATACGAATGATGGATCTCGATCGAGTGTGCGCGAGCTTCCCGCTGGGCAGCGGGGGCTCGGGGAAGCTGTACTCCCTCCCCCGCCTCGAGCGGGAGGGGTTCGGCCCGCTGGGCCGGCTCCCCGTCTCCGTCCGGATCGTCCTCGAGTCGCTCGTGCGCAACTGCGACGGCAGGCGCGTCAAGGAGGAGGACGTCCGGGCCCTGGCCTCCTGGAAGCCGCGGGCGGAGCGCACCGCCGAGGTGCCGTTCGTGGTCGCCCGCATCGTGCTCCAGGACTTCACCGGCGTGCCGCTCCTCGTCGACCTCGCGGCCATGCGCTCGGCGGTCTCCCGCCTCGGCCGCGACCCGAGGGTCATCGAGCCGCTCGTGCCCGTCGCGCTCGTGGTCGATCATTCCGTTCAGGTCGACGAGTGGTCGCGGCCCGACGCGTTCGAGGGGAACATGCGCATCGAGTTCGAGCGCAACCGCCCCCGCTACGAGTTCCTCAAGTGGGGCATGCAGGCCTTCCGGGGCTTCGAGGTCGTTCCGCCCGGCATCGGGATCGTCCACCAGGTCAACCTCGAGTACCTCGCTCAGGGCATCCTGACGAAGGACGGGGTCACGTATCCCGACTCCCTCGTCGGCACGGACTCCCACACGACGATGATCAACGGGCTCGGCGTCGTGGGCTGGGGCGTCGGCGGCATCGAGGCCGAGGCGGGGATGCTCGGGCAGCCGGTCTACTTCCTGACCCCCGACGTCGTCGGCGTGCACCTGAAGGGGCGGCTGTCCGAGGGAGTCACCGCCACCGATCTCGTGCTGACGATCACCGAGATGCTGCGGAAGGCCCGGGTCGTCGGCAAGTTCGTCGAGTTCTTCGGCGACGGGGCCGCCTCGCTGCCGGTGACCGACCGCGCGACCGTGGCGAACATGGCGCCGGAGTACGGCGCGACGATGGGGTTCTTTCCCGTCGACGAGGAGACGTGCCGGTACATGCTCGCGACCGGCCGCACGCGCGAGCACGTGGACAACTTCCGCAACTACTACACCGCGCAGGACCTCTTCGGGATCCCGCGCGAGGGCGACGTCGACTACTCCGAGACCCTCGCGCTCGACCTTTCGACGGTCGAGCCGAGCGTCTCGGGCCCGCGCCGGCCCCAGGACCGGATCCGCCTGCCGGAGATGAAGGGGCGCTTCCGCGAGCTTCTGTCGAAGCCGCCGGCCGAGAACGGTTACGGCAAGGACGCCGCGTCGCTCGGCCGCCGCTTCCCGGCGGTGATGGGCCGGCCCGCGCCGGGAGGAGGCAGCCAGAGGCCGCCGAGCGTCCGGGAGGCCCGCGCGCGGAACACGAGCGTGCAGTCCGAGGCGGAGATGGCGAACAACCGTCCGACGCCGACGCTCGATCCGCCGGCGGAGCCGCCGTCCGGGACCGTGGACGTCGGTCACGGCGACGTCCTCATCGCGGCAATCACCTCGTGCACGAACACGTCCAACCCGAGCGTGATGCTGGCCGCCGGCCTCCTCGCCAAGAAGGCCGTCGAGCGCGGCCTCTTCGTCTCGCCGCGCGTCAAGGCGTCGCTCGCGCCCGGCTCGCGCGTCGTCACCGAGTACCTCGACCGCACCGGCCTGCAGCCCTACCTGGATCGCCTCGGCTTCAACCTCGTCGGCTACGGCTGCACGACCTGCATCGGGAACTCGGGGCCGCTCGACGCCGGCATCGAGCAGGCCGTGACACAGAACGACCTCGTGACCGCGGCCGTCCTCTCGGGCAACCGCAACTTCGAGGCGCGCATCCACCAGAACATCAAGGCGAACTTCCTGATGAGCCCGCCCCTCGTGGTCGCCTTCGCCCTCGCCGGCCGGGCCGACATCGACATGGCGACGGAGCCGCTGGGCGTCGGCCGGGACGGCAAGCCGGTCTTCCTGCGCGACGTGTGGCCGTCGACGGGCGAGGTGCAGCAGACCCTCCTCGCGTCGATCGACGCGGCGACCTACCGGCGCCTCTATGCCGATCTCGCGGCGGCGAACCCGCTGTGGATCGGCATCCCCGCGCCGACCGGCACCGTGTACGCGTGGGACGGCGCCTCCACCTACATCCAGGAGCCGCCCTTCTTCGAGGAGTTCTCGCTCACGCCGCCCGGACTGACCGACATTTCGGGCGCGCGGGCGCTCGCGGTCTTCGGCGACTCGGTCACGACCGACCACATCAGTCCCGCCGGCGCGATCAAGGCGACGTCGCCGGCCGGCGTCTATCTGCAGTCGGTCGGCGTGAAGCCCCCCGATTTCAACAGCTACGGTTCGCGCCGCGGCAACGACCGCATCATGACCCGCGGCACCTTCGCGAACGTCCGCATCCGGAACCTGATGGTGCCGGGCGTCGAGGGCGGCGTCACGAAGCACCAGCCCGCGGGCGAGCTGATGCCGATCTACGACGCGTCGCTGAAATACCAGAAGGACGGCGTGCCGCTGATGATCTTCGCCGGCCAGGAGTACGGCACCGGCAGCTCCCGCGACTGGGCGGCCAAGGGGACCCGTCTCCTCGGCGTGCGCGCGGTCGTCGCGCAGAGCTTCGAGCGCATCCACCGCTCGAACCTGGTCGGGATGGGGGTCCTGCCGCTGCAGTTCCCGGACGGCGTGAGCGCGGCGAGCCTCGGGCTCGACGGCACGGAGTCCTTCGCCCTCGAGGGAATCGCCCGCGGTCTGTCGCCGAGGCAGGAAACGCCGCTCGCGATCCGGCGCGCGGACGGCACGGAGACGCGGGTGCCGCTGCGCGTCCGCATCGACACGCCGATCGAGGTCGACTACTACCGGCACGGCGGGATCCTCCCGTTCGTGCTGCGGCAGCTGCTCGCATGATGGACCCGGGCGTCTCCTCCGCCGGGCGGTTCCTCGACGCCTGCGCCGGCAGGCCGGTCGACCGGCCGCCGGTCTGGATGATGCGGCAGGCCGGGCGCTACCTGCCCGAGTACCGCGCGGTGCGCGAGAAGGTCACGTTCCTCGAGCTGTGCCGCTCCGTCGACCTCGCGGCCGAGGTCTCGCTCCAGCCCTTCCGCCGCTTCTCTCCGGACGGCGTGATCTTCTTCTCCGACATCCTGGTACCGATCGAGGCGATGGGCGCCCGCGTCGAGTTCGGCGACGGCGGTCCCGACCTGCCGGAGCCGGTCCGCACCTCCGCCGACGTCGCCCGGCTCTCCCGCTTCGACCCCTCGGAGCGCGTGCGCTTCACCGGCGAGATCCTCGGTCGCCTCGCGCGAGAGGTGGGCGACCGCGCCGCGGTCCTCGGATTCTGCGGCGCGCCGTGGACGCTGGCGTCGTACCTGGTGGAGGGCGGCGGCTCGCGGAGCTTCTCGGTGATCAAGGAGATGATGGCGCGAGAGCCGGAGACGCTGCGGCGCCTCCTCGACCTGCTCGCCGACGTCGCCGCGGACGTCCTCTCCTACCAGATCGCCTCCGGCGCGCGCGCCGTCCAGCTCTTCGACACCTGGGCGGGCGAGCTCTCGACCCAGGACTACCGCGAGTGGGCGCTCCCGGCCGCGAGCCGCGCGGTCGCCGGCATCCGCAGGAACGGCGCGCCCGTGATCCTCTACATCAACGGCTCCGCCCACCTCATCGAGCTCATGGCGGCGACCGGCGTCGACGTCCTGTCGGTCGACTGGCGGCTCTCGCTCTCCGAGGCGCGGCGCCGGGTCCCGGGCGCGGCGCTGCAGGGCAACCTCGACCCGGCCTCCCTCGGCGGCGCGCCGGACGACGTCCGTCGGCGCACCCGCGCGATGATCCGCGAGACCGGAGGAGCGGGCCACATCGCCAACCTCGGGCACGGAATCCTGCCCAGCGCGCGGCTCGACTGCGTCGAGGCCTTCTTCGAAACGGCGCGCCAACCGCTGTCGCGCGGGGCCGTCGCGAAGGAGATGGTGGTCTGATGCGCCCCGCCGACGTCTCCCTCGATCTCCTGCGCCGGTACAACGTCCAGGGCCCGCGCTACACGTCCTACCCGACCGCGCCCGTGTGGAAGGAAACCTACGGCCCCGCGGCCTACGGCGACATCCTCGCGGCGAGCGCGGCGGCGGCGACGCCCGCGCCGCTCTCGCTCTACTTCCACCTGCCGTTCTGCGAGCGGCTCTGCTACTTCTGCGGCTGCACGGTCGTGATCACGGGGAGCAAGCACGGTCTCGAGCACCCGTACTTCGACGTGCTCGCGCGCGAGATCGACTGGGTCGCGGAGCGGGTGGGCGAGGAGCGTCCGGTCATCCAGCTCCACTGGGGCGGCGGCACGCCGACCTATTTCCCGCCGGACCTGCTCGAGGCGCTCGGCGGCCGGATCCGGGAGCGGTTCCGCCTCGCGCCGGACGCGGAGATCGGCGTCGAGGTCGACCCGCGCGTGACGACCCGCGAACACCTCGAGGCCTTCGCGCGACTCGGCTTCAACCGGCTGTCGATGGGCGTCCAGGACTTCGATCCGAAGGTCCAGAAGGCCATCAACCGCATCCAGCCCTACGCCGCGACGCGGCGCCTCGTCGAGGAGGCCCGCGGCCTCGGTTTCACGAGCATCAACATGGACCTGATCTTCGGACTCCCCTACCAGACGCCCGACAGCTTCTCCGCGACGATCGACCGCGTGCTCGAGATCGCTCCGGACCGGCTCGCCGTCTACTCGTACGCGAACGTTCCGTGGATGAAGAAGCACCAGCACGTCCTCGAGCCGCACCTCCCGGACGAGCCGACGAAGTTCGGCATCTTCCGCACGGCGCTCGAGCGCTTCTCCGACGCCGGATACGAGTACATCGGCATGGACCACTTCGCGCGCCCCGACGACGAGCTCGCGCGGGCGCGCGCGGATCGCACCCTGCACCGCAACTTCCAGGGCTACACGACGAAGGCCGGCACGGACCTGATCGGCTTCGGCATGAGCGCGATCGGCTCGGTCGGCCCCCACTACGTCCAGAACCGGCGCGAGCTGCCCGCGTACTCGGCCTCGGTCAGGGACTCGGGCGGCGCGACGTTCCGCGGCGCCCGGCTGACGGAGGACGACGAGCTCCGCCGCACGGTGATCGAGAACCTGCTGTGTCACGGCGTGGTGGTCAAGAAGGAGATCGAGGAGCGCTTCGGCATCGACTTCGACGCGACGTTCTCCCCGGCCCTCGAGCGGCTCGCGCCCATGGTGGCCGACGGCCTCGTCGAGCTCTCGCGGACCGAGGTCCGCGCCACGGCGCTCGGCCGCGTCTTTCTGCGCAACCTCGCGATGCCCTTCGACGCGTACCTCGACGCGACGGCGGACAAACCGGTCTTCTCGCGTACCCTCTAGCGCGTGGCCAGGCGCGCGGTCCTCTTCCTCCAGCTCGGGGGCCCCGAGACCCTCGACGACGTGCCGGGGTTTCTGTACCGGCTCTTCTCCGACCCCGACGTCATCCGCGTGCGGCCGGCCCTCCTGCGCCACGCCATCGCCGCGGCGATCGCCCTCGGCCGCAAGAAGGCCTCGCGCGCCCTCTACGCATCGATCGGCGGCGGCTCCCCGATCCGGCGGCTGACCGAGCAGCAGGCCGCGGGGACCGAGGCGCTCCTGCGCCGGGACGGCAAAGCCGTCGAGGTGCGCACCGCGATGACCTGCTCCGCACCGTTCGTCGAGGACGTCGTCCGGGACCTCGCGGCCTCGGGCACCGACCGGTTCCTCGCGTTGCCCCTCTACCCCCAGTACTCGCTCACCACCACGAAGGGCGCGCTCGAGCGGAGCCGGGCGGCCGTGAGCCGCTTCGCGCCCGGCGGGCGCCTGCACGAGCTCGGTTCCTTCCCGACCCATCCGCTCTTCGTCGACGCGCACGCCGAGGGCATCCGCGAGGAGCTCGCCAGGTTCCCGGACCCGAGGCCCGAGGCGGTCGAGCTCGTCTTCTCCGCGCACTCGATTCCGAAGAAGCTCGTCACGCGCGAGGGCGACCCGTATCCGACCGAGGTCGAGGCGAGCGTGCGGGCGATCCTCGGCCGCCTCGGCTGGAGGGGGCCGTCGACGCTCGCGTATCAGTCGAAGCTCGGCCCGGTCGAGTGGCTCGGCCCTCCGACGTCGGACGTGCTCGCGGAGCTCGGCCGGAGGGGCGTGCCGCAGGTGCTCGTGGTCCCGATCGCCTTCGTGACGGACCACGTCGAGACGCTGCAGGAGATCGACCAGCTGTTCGCCGGGCAGGCGCGCGAGGCGGGCATCGCCCACTTCCGGCGGACGCCCGGCCTCAACGACCGGCCGACGTTTCTGCGCGCCCTCGCGGAGCTCGTGGGGTCCGCCGAGGACTTCTGGAAGGACTGACCGCCGGCTAGTCGCCGTCCTTCTTGCCCGCGCCGAGCGCCTTCTCCTCCTCCGGCGTGATCGACGGCAGGTGGCGGAGGAACGCGACGATCTCCCAGATCTGCCGCTCCTTGTGCGTCGGCCCGAAAGCGGGCATGCCGCTCATGCGGATCCCGTTCTGCACGATCCAGAAGAGCTCGCCGTCCGAGCGCCGCTGCACGCGCTCGAGCGTCAGGTCGGGCGCGGGAGGGTTCAAGCCTTCCCCGACCTCCGACGGATCGACTCCGGGCGCGCCGTGGCAGGCGACGCACATGTCCTTGTAGTGCTCGCGGCCCTCGCGGAGGGCGTCCGCGTCCTTGCCGACCGGGTTCGTCGTGTTCGGCGCCCGCCGCGATATCGAGCGGTCGAGCGCGAAGCGGGCGAGATGCGTCTCGAGGGAGCCGGGAGGAACGGCCGCGGCGACCTCGAAGAGGCCGCTCGCGAGCAGGAAGAACGCCGCCGCCCCCAGCACTGCGACGCCGACCAGGACTCCCGCCAGGAATCGCATGACGCTCCCCCTTCTCCCTCCGGACGCCGGAGATCGTACGCCAGACCGGCGCCGGGCGGCGCGCGTTCGTGCGCTCCTTCGGCGGGCGGCCGCCGTTGGCTCAGAGCACCGGAGCGAGTCTTCGGGCGAGGGAATCCGCGGCGCGATGCAGCCACGAGCGCCGCCGCCACTCGCGCGGCAGGATCTCCACCGAACGGTCGAGATCGGCGAGGAACTGGCGCTCCATCTCCTCGGCGACCGGCGCGTCGAAGATCGCGAAGTTGCACTCCGCGTTGCGCTCGAACGAACGGAAGTCGATGTTGCTCGAGCCGACGACCGACACGCGCCCGTCGGCGACGACCGTCTTCGCGTGCAGTACGGCCGCCTGATACTCGAAGATCCGGATTCCCCGCCGGAGGAGCTCGGGGAAGAAGCCGTGCCCCGCGTGCCGGACGGTCCGCACGTCGGTGCGCCCCGGAAGGAGAAGCCGGACGTCCACGCCCCGCGCGACCGCCCGCCCGAGGATTCCGCCCACGCGGCGCCGCGGCGCGAAGTAGGCCTCCGTCATCCACAGCCGCCGCCGGGAACCCCCGACGATCGCGGCGAGAGCCGCCGAG
Organism: Acidobacteriota bacterium; assembly: GCA_027307335.1. Lineage (GTDB taxonomy): Bacteria > Acidobacteriota > Thermoanaerobaculia > UBA5066 > Gp7-AA6 > DAHUXD01. Next base: position 50,611 of record DAHUXD010000029.1, on the reverse strand, counting down.
AGCTCGTGGGCGCCGCGTCCCGGCCGCGAGTCGAGCACCATCACCCGGGCGCCCGCCGTCTCGGCGCAGACGACGGGCTCGAGGGAGAAGTCGCTTCCCTTCGCGCCGCGCCAGCCCTCGCGGAACACGGCCGCCATCTCCGCCGCGGCCGGGCCCTCGACCCGCGCATGCGTGTCGCGGAAGACGCGATCCTTCGGGATCAGCGCCGAGCCGTACTCGTCGCCGATGTTCATGCCGCCCGTGTAGGCGACGCGGCGGTCGATCACCAGGATCTTCCGGTGGTCCCGGAAGAAGAACCGCCGGACCGGGACGCCGAGGCGATGGAAGAGCCGCGCCTCGATCCCCGCCTCGCCGAAACCGCCCCAGAACTTCGCGCCCAGGTGCATCGAGCCGAACGCGTCGGCGAGGACGCGCGCCCGCACGCCGCGGCGCGCCGCGGCGACCAGCGCCTCCTGGAAGCGGCGGCCGGTCCCGTCGTCGCGCAGGATGTAGGTCTCGAGCAGGATCTCGGACGCGGCGCCCCGGAGATCCTCGAGCATCGCGGCGAAGGCGTCCGCGCCCCGGAAGTAGACCCGGGCGCGGTTGCCGGCGTGCAGGGGGCTCTGCTCGATGCGCGAAAGGATCTCGACGAAACCGGGGTCCTCCAGACCGTCCGGAAGCGCGGCGGCGCGGCGATCGACCTTTCCCGGCGCGAGCTCGGGCGGCAGGCGGCGTCCCGCTCGCGGGGCGAGCACGGGCGTCCAGAAGCGCCGGCGCGCCACGCGATCCCGCTATGCCACCGCGAGGGCGGCGAGGGCGAACGGGACGGTCAGTCCGTCGGACATCCCGATGACCGCGTCCCGGACCGTCTCGCTCGCCGTGAAATGGTGCTCGATCTGAGGGCTACGGGGCACGTCTCCTCCTCGAAGGCGGCCTCAGGCGTGTTCCGGCTCGATGTGGCAGATCGTCTCGTCGCCCTGCTCGATCTGGATCGTGGCGTGGTCGACGCCGCCCTCCTCGCGCAGCACGCGCTGCACGCCCGCGAGCACCTGGTCGCGGGGGCTCCCGGGGAGCGCGCGGATGTGGACGCTCGCGGAGTGCAGCCCCGAGGTCAGCGTCCAGACGTGCACGTCGTGGATCGCCTCGACGCCGGCGATGCCCAGGATCGCGCTCCGTACGCGCGGAATGTCGATGTCGGCGGGAGCGCCTTCGAGGAGGATGTGCGCCGCCTCGCGCAGGAGGCCGACCCCCCGAGGCAGGATCACGATCGCGATGACCGCCGAGAGGAGCGTGTCCAGGTGGTACCAGCCCGTCTTCGCCATGGCCGCGGCGGCGAGGAGGACCGAGACGGACGCCAGCGCGTCCGAGACCACCTCGAGATAGGCGGCGCGGATCCCCAGGCTGCTGGTTCGGCCCTCGTGCAGAATGCCCGCGGCGACGATGTTCGCGACGAGTCCGATCGCGGCGACGCCGAGCATCAGGCCGGTGTGGATCGGCGCCGGGGCGCGCCACCGCTGCCAGGCCTCCCACAGGATCGCGAGCGATGCGACCATCAGCATCTCGGCGTTGACGAAGGCCGCGAGGACCTCCGCGCGCGCGAGCCCGAAGGTGTGCCGCCGCGTCGGCGCCCGTTCGCCGAGCGCCGTGCCGGCCCACGCGAGCGTCAGGGCCGCCACGTCCGCGAACATGTGGGCGGCGTCGGCGAGCAGGGCGAGGCTGCGCGTGACCAGTCCGCCGGCGACCTCCAGCACGAGGACGCCGACCGTGAGGAGGAGCGCGGCCCGGAGGCGCCGTTTGTTCGCCGAGCGCCGCGTCGCGGGCCCGCTCGCGGGCGCATGCGTGTGCGTGTGCGTCACGCGGTCTTCGAAGTCCTCAGGCGCGGCCGAGCCGCTCGACCTCGACGCGGGCGTCGTTGAAACAGGCGCCCCCCGCGAGGTCGGTCAGGGAGTCGGGCGCGAGGGCGTTCGCCGTCGTCCCGCTCTCCGTATGGTGGCTCCAGAGCCCCTTCGGGAGGAACGCGACGCCCGGACGGAGCGCGGCGTCGATGCGGACCCGGCATCGAACCGCGCCGATCCCGTTGAAGACGCGCACGCGGTCGCCGTCGGAGAGCCCGCGCGGTCCGGCGTCGACGGGATGCAGCGCGATCGGCACGTCCGCGCGATGCAGCTCGCCCAGCGTCGACGAGATCGTCCGGTCGCTCCCCGGCGAGATCAGGGCGAGAGGAAACCCCGATCCGGAGGGCTCCGGCTGATAGTGGTAGAGGCCGTGCGACGTCTCGGCGTCGAGCGCGTCGGGCACGAGATGGATGCGCCCGTCGGGGGTCCTCGGGAACGCGTCGACGAACGGGACCGGCGCCGGGCCCTCCGGGAGATAGGCGATGCGGTCCCGGGAGAGGTCGGCGGCGAGCCGGCCCCCTCTGGGGCTCGATTCGAGGAGCGCGCTCTCGATCTCCGCCGCCGTCTCGGGGTCCCCGGGCGCCGCCACTCCGGTGCGGCGGCAGAGCTCGGCGAACACCTCGTGGTTCGGCCGGGCCTCGCCGTGCGCCGGCACGACGGCCTCGGCCCGCTGGAGCACGAAGGCGCCGTATCCGCGCGACAGCTCCGTCCGCTCGAGGAAGGTCGCGGCCGGGAGGACGACGTCGGCATATCGGGCCGTGTCCGTGAGGACCGGGTCGAAAACGACCGTGAACAGGTCCTCGCGCTCGAGCCCCGCGCGCACGCGCTCCTGATCCGGGAGGGTCATCAGCGGGTTGGCGTTGTAGACGAAGAGAAGATCGACGCTCGCCCCGCCCCGTTCGGCCAGCGCGGCGCCGAGGTGGTTCATGTTGACCGCCCGCGTCGCCGGCTCGGGTGCGCGGGCCGCCGCGAGGCCGTCGATCTCCTTCCAGGCGCCGGAATTCGAGAGGGTGTAGCCGCCCCCGCGGACGCCGAACTTCCCGGCGACCGCCGGGAGCGCCAGGATCGCCGCGATCGCCGAGCCGCCGTTGCGATTGCGCTCGGGGCCCCAGCCGCACCGCAGGGCCGCCGGGCTCGAGTCCGCGTAGAGCCGGGCGAACCGCTCCAGGTCCCCGGCCGCGACGCCCGACTCCCCGGCGGCGCGCGCGAAGGTCCACGGCTCGGCCCGCCGGGCGAGCTCGTCCGCGCCGTGCGCGTGCTCGGCGAGGAACCGCCGGTCGGCGCGGCCCTCGGCGAAGAGCCAGCGAATCAGGGAGAGAGCGATCGGCAGGTCGGTGCCGGGACGCGGCGCGAGGTGGAGGTCGGCGCGCTCGGCGAGCCGCGTGCGGCGCGGGTCGACGACGACGAGCTTCGCGCCCCGCCGCTGCGCCTCGAGAATGTACGGGACGAGGTGGATGCCCGAGACCGACGGGTTCATCCCCCACACGACGACGAGCTTCGCGTGGGCGTAGTCCGGGTAGGCGATGCCGGGCATCTTTCCGTAGAGACCCATGGCGGCCCGGCCGGACGGCGCCGCGCAAACGGTGCGCAGGAGGCGCGACGCGCCGAGCCGGTGGAAGAGACGCGCATCGGTCGTGTCCTGCGAGAGGTACCCGTTCGAGCCGCCGTAGGAAACGGGGAGGATGCCCTCTCCCCCGCGCCCGTCGCGGACCTCGAGGAGGCGGCGCGCGACGAGGTCCAGGGCCTCGTCCCACGAGACCGGATGGAATTCGCCCGCGCCCTTGCGCCCGGTGCGCACGCCCGGGTGGAGGAGGCGCGACGGGCCGTACATGTGCTCCGGGTATCGGCGGACCTTGGCGCAGATGAAGCCGCCCGTGACCGGATTGCGCTCCGAGCCGCCGACGGCGATGACGCGACCGTCCGCGACCGTCACGTCGAGGCTGCAGGCGTCCGGGCAGTCGAGCGGGCAGGCGCTCTCGAGGTGACGTTCGACGGTGCTCACGCGGGCGCTCCCACGATCCGGTCCACGGTGTCCACGGCGATGGGATGGTAGCCGGGGCGGGCGCGCGCATAGATCGCCCGCGCCCGGGCCCGGCCGGCATCGGTGCGCACGAGCTCCTCGTAGAGCGGCTTGATGAACTTGCGGCGGCCGATCGAGACGAGGAACTCCTCGAGGCGCGCGTCCGCCCCCCCGTACCCCGCGCGGAGGGCCATCAGGAGGAACTGAAACGCGATCTCGCTGTTGCCCGAGCTCGAGAGGGCGAACGCCGCGTCGAGCTCCGCCAGCCGCGCCGGAGGCAGCGGCGTCGGGAGCCGCCGCAGGAACTGCAGCCGCTCCTGGGTCGTCCAGGCCGGAAACGCCCGCCGCGCCTCCTCGACGCGGCCCGAGCTCCACGCCTCGGCCGCCCGGGCCACGCGGCCGAGGGCCTCGGAGACGGGACGGGGGGCGACCGCCGGCAGCCCCGGCCGTTCGATCCACTCCTCGAGCGGAAGGGATGCGACCGCACCGGACGCGGACCCGACGAGGTGCGCGCGCAGGTACGCGACGAAGTCGGCCGTGGTGATGCTCTGGAAGGCGAAGTGGTCGAAATAGGCCCGCAGGAACTCGTCGAAGCGGCCCCGGCCGTAGAGCTCCTCGATCGACCGCAGCAGGAGCGCCCCCTTCTCGTAGGGCAGCCGCGTCGCGCCCTCGTCCGGGTCTCGCCCCGCGAGGTCGATGTGGAGGATCTCGTCCCGGTCGTCGAGACGAGCGAGTTCGTCCTCGAGGTCCTGCCTCCCGAGCACCGCCTCCATGGCGGCCGCGTCGGCGCCGTAGACCTCCTCGACGATTCGCCGCTCGATGTACGTCGTGAACCCCTCGTTCAGCCAGAAGTCGCCCCAGGTCGCGTTCGTGACGAGGTTGCCGGACCAGGAGTGCGCCAGCTCGTGGGCGATCAGCGCGACGAGGCTCTTGTCGCCGGCGAGCACCGTGGGCGTCGCGAACGTCAGGCGCGGGTTCTCCATGCCGCCGAACGGAAAGCTCGGGGGCAGCACCAGGATGTCGTAGCGGTCCCAGCGGTACGGCCCGTAGAGCCGCTCGGCGGCGGCCATCATCCGCTCGGTGTCGGAGAACTCGTTGGCGGCGCGCGCCACGACGGAGGGCTCCGCGTACACGCCGCTCCGGGGCCCGAGCGGGGCAAACGAGATGTCGCCCGCCGCGATCGCCATCAGGTAGGCGGGGATCCGCTGGGGCATCGAGAACCGGTAGGTCCCGCCGCGCTCCCCCGTCGTGTTGCCCGCGGCGCCCATGAGCGCGACGAGTTCGGGAGGCGTCCGCACGACCGCCTCGTAGGTGATCCGGACGGCCGGCGTGTCCTGAACGGGGGCCCAGCTCCGTGCGTGGATCGCCTGGGACTGCGAAAAGAGGAACGGGTGCCGCCTTCCAGCCGTCTGCGCCGGCTCCAGCCACTGCAGACCCGACGCGCTCGGGCTCGTTGCGTAGAAGATCCTGACCCGATCGTGCCCCGCCGGGAGCACGACCGAGAGACCGGCTCCGAGAATCGGGTCGGCGGGGCCGAGCTCGTGCGCCGCGGGGGACCACCGGGAACCGTCGCCGCTCTCGGCTCGCTCGATCGAGAGCCGGCGCGTGTCGAGGTGGACACGAGTCGACGTGGGATCCACGCGCTCGAGCTCGAGCGTCGCCGATCCCGAGAGGCGGCGCTCGGAAAAGTCGACGTCGAGGTCGAGCTCCAGGCGGCGCATCCGGACCTCGTCCGGGCGGGCATGGGAGTGGGGATCGCGCGGCAGGCGCGGGTTCGTCACGCGTGAAGCGTAGCAGAGGGCCGGGAGGGCGGTGGCGTGAGCACGCCCCTCACCCCGTCCCTCTCGAGGAGGAGAGGGACTGAGAGAGGTCGGCTCAAGCTCCCCCCTCACCCCGTCCCTCTCCCGGAGGGAGAGGGAGAAAAACAAACGGCGCGCCGGTTGCCCGGCGCGCCGCGCCCTGTCCTCCGGCTCGTCGCCGGAATCTCGAGAAACCTTACTGCTTGGGAGCGGCCGGGGTCGGCTGCGCCGTCGACTTCTTGGTGCTCTTCTTGTGGGACTTCTTCGTCGACTTCGTGGTGGTCGTGCCGGAGGCATCCGTCTTCTTCGTCGTGCTGGAGGAGTCCTTCATGGTCTCCGACGACTTCGGCGCCTCGGCGGCCGGCTTGGCGGTCGGAGCCGGCGCGGCGGACTGCTGGGCGATCGCGACGACCGGGAACGCGAGGGCAAGGGCGAGAACCAGGAACTTCTTCATCTTCTCTCCTTTTCCGCGAATGCGCTCTTGCATCGCGGGACTACGATCGCGAAGCTACGCCGGACGAGATGAACCCAACATGAACGGTGGGAGGACAGTAGAATCGCGCCACAGCCCGCGCTTTTCGGAGGAACATCCATGCGATTCCACGCGCTCCTGACGGCGGTCCTTCTCCTGCCTTCGACGGGCTCGACGGCGCCGCCGACTCCCAAGAACCCGGTCACGGACACGTATTTCGGGACGTCGGTCCGCGACGACTACCGCTGGCTCGAGGATTGGAGCGTGCCGGCGGTCCAGGCGTGGAGCCGCGCCCAGAACGAGCATGCGCGCGCCGTGCTCGACGCGATGCCTCACTACGCGCAGATCCAGCAGCGCCTGGCGTCGATCGCGAACTTCCGGGCGACGTCCTGGTCGGGCCTGGTGCGCCGCGGCGACACGATCTTCGCGCTCGAGAACGCGCCGCCGAAGCAGCAGCCGTTCCTGGTCGCCCTGCGCTCTCCCGACGACCCGGCGTCCGCGCGCGTTCTCGTCGACCCGAACGTCCTCGACCCGAAGGGCGGGACCGAGATCGACTTCTTCGTGCCCTCGCTCGACGGCCGCTTCGTCGCGGTCTCCCTTTCGGAGGGCGGCAGCGAGGCCGGCTCCGTTTCGGTCTGGGAGGTCGCGACGGCGCGCCGGCTCCCCGACCTGGTCCCGCGCGTCAACGGCGGCACCGCGGGAGGCGGGCTCGCCTGGAACGCGGACGCCTCGGGCTTCTTCTACACGCGCTATCCGCGGCCCCCCGAGCGATCGGGGCGCGACCTGGACTTCTACCAGCAAGTGTACTTCCACCGGCTCGACACGCCGACGGACACCGACGCGTACGCGATCGGCAAGGAGTTCCCGAAGATCGCGGAGACCTCGCTCGCTTCCTCGGACGACGGGCGCTTCGTGCTCGCGACCGTCAAGAACGGCGACGGTGGGGAGGCGGAGCAGTACCTGCGAAAGCCGGACGGTTCCTGGACGCGCATCGCGACCCTCGAGGACGACGCCGCGCACGGCCGCTTCGGTCCCGACGGCTCGCTCTACCTGATCTCGCACCGCGGCGCCCCCCGCGGGCGGATCCTGAGCCTCCCGCCCGGCGAGACCGTCCTCGCGAGGGCGGTCGAGGCGGTGCCGGAGGGCGACGCGGCGATCGACGACTTCCGGATCACGGAGGGCCGCCTCTACGTCGCGGCCCTCGCCGGCGGCCCCTCCACGCTCCGCGTCTACGACCACGGCGGCAAGGCGCTCGGCGCCGTGCCCCTCCTCCCGATCTCCGCGGTGACCGGCCTCCTCGCGTTGCCGGGCGACGCGCTCCTCTTCGAAAACCAGAGCGACCTCGTCCCTCCCGCGTGGTACCGCGTGGGGGCGGACGGGAAGGTCGCGAAGACCGCGCTCGCGACCGCCTCGCCGGTCGACTTCTCGGACTGCGCGGTGACGGCGGAGGCGGCGGTCTCGAAGGATGGCACGCGCGTGCCGCTGCGGATCGTCCACCGGAAATCGCTCCGGCTGGACAGCGACAACCCGACGCTCCTCTACGGATACGGCGGCTACGCGATCAGCCAGCAGCCGACCTTCGACCCGATGCGGAAGGTCTGGCTCGAGCAGGGCGGCGTCTGGGCGGCCGCCGGACTGCGCGGCGGGGGCGAGTGGGGGGAGGGCTGGCACCGGAGCGGCCGCCGGATCACCAAGCAGAACGTGTTCGACGACTTCATCGCGTGCGCGCGGCGGCTCATCGAGGCGAAGTACACGAAGCCGTCCCGCCTCGCGATCGAGGGGGGCTCGAACGGCGGCCTCCTGATGGGCGCGGCGTTCACGCAGCATCCCGAGCTCTTCGCCGCGGTCGTCTCGCACGTCGGCATCTACGACATGCTCCGTTACGAGCGGACGTCGAACGGCGAATTCAACGTGACCGAGTTCGGATCCGTGAAGGACCCGGAGCAGTTTCGGGCGCTGTATGCCTATTCGCCGTATCACCACGTGGTCGACGGCACCCGGTATCCGCCGGTGCTGATGCTGACGGGCGCCAACGATCCGCGGGTCGATCCGTCGCAATCGCGCAAAATGACGGCCCGCCTCCAGGCCGCCGCGGCCGGGGCTCCCCCCATCCTCCTGCGGACGAGCGCGAGCTCGGGCCACGGGATCGGCAGCTCGCTCGGCGAGAAGGTGGGCGAGGCCGCCGACGTGGACGCGTTCCTGTTCGACCGGCTGGGGGTCGCGTACCGGCCGGTCCCCTGATTCCGGCCCGCGGTAAGATGCGCGGCCAGATGCTCTCCCGGAAACGGTTTTGGGGGGCGGCCGCTCTGCTCGCGGCCGCGGTGACGTCCGTCCCGGCGTTCGCCGAGGCGGGTTCCTTCGCCGCGTCCCCCGCGGGCGACCGGGTGCGCGCCGGCGAGATCGTTCCCCTCTCCTGGACGCTCGACGCCTCGGGGATGGGCGATCGCGACGAGATGGAGCTGGTCCTCTCGCTCGACGACGGCGCGACGTTTCCGATCCGGGTCGTCGCGCGGCTCGAGGCCGCCGACGGCGGCGTGCGCTGGAGGGTGCCCGCATTGCCGACGGAGCACGCGCGCCTCGCCCTTCGCGCCGGTGATGACGGTGCGGCCGAGAGCGAGGAGATCGCCGCCGTGAGCGAGCCGTTCGCCATCGACGCCTCGAAGTTCGAAACGCTCGAGCGGCTGTACGCCGTCGCCGGCGAGTGGCGAACGCGCGACGCTCTCGAGGGCGCTCCCGCCCGCTCCGGCGACGGCGGACTCGCCCCCGAGGAGAAGACCGAGATCGCGTCCGGAGTCCGGGAGAAGAGCGAGCCCGAAACGTCTCCCGTGGCGGACACGACTCCGGGCGGCGGACAGGGCCGCCTCGTCGCGCCGCTTCCTCCGGTCGCTCCCGCCGCCAGCCCCGCACCGCCGCCCCGCGCTCCGCGTCCGCTTCGGCTCTAGACCTCCTTCCTGTCTCCGCGGAACCTCCACGCTTCAGACAGAAAGGAAGGGTATCCATGCATTCCGTTCCCTCGCGGGGCGGACGGCGGCTCGTTCGGGCGCTCGCGCCGGCCGTCCTCCTCTTCGCTTTCGTTTCCTCAGCGTCCGCGCAGGCGCCGACGCCGTCTCCCACGCCTCAGCCGACGCCGGCGCCCGTCAACGAGGCGATCGTCGTATCCGCCAGCCGCGTTCCCGAGAGCGAGCTCGAGATCCCGGGCGAGGCGTCGGTCGTCACCGGCGAGCAACTGCGCGAGCGGGGCGTCACGAACCTCGCCGACGCCATCCAGGACGTCGTCGGCATCGACACCGGCATGGGCAGCGACAACGGCGCCCGGCAGCCGAACGTCGGCATCTGGGGCCTGAAGGAGTTCGACGCGCTGCTCTTCATGGTGGACGGCGTCCCCGTCGGCGGGCCATTCCTGCCCCAGCTCGCCCAGATCGACATCAACGACGTCGACCACATCGAGATCGTCAAGGGTCCCCAGGGGACGCTCTACGGCGCCTCGGCGTTCGCCGGCATGGTCCAGGTTTTCACCAAGCACGGGCAGGCGGGCACGTACGTCTCGCTCGCGGGAGGCTCGTTCAACGAGGGCCGGGCCGTCGTGCAGAGCGCGATTCCCATCGGGAACGCGACCTTCAAGGTGTTCGGCGACTTCGACAAGCTCACGGACGGGTGGCAGCCGAACACGGACTACAAGGACACGCGAGGCGGCTTTCGCCTCGACGTGCCCTTCGCCGACGGCTCGTCGATGTTCGTCAACTACCAGATGTTCCTCAACCAGCAGGGATTCGGCTCGCCCCTGCCGGTCGACCCGCCGACCGGCGAAGTGATCCCCGGATTCAAGCCCGACAACAACTACGAGTTCCTCGGCGCGCGCGTCGACCACCGCGTGTACGCGCTGACCCTCGGCGGCACCCTGGCCCTCTCGAAGACGACGTCGCTCCAGAACGTCCTCGGACTGACGCGGGACCAGGCGACGCTCGCGCAGAGCTTCGTCGGCGAGATCGACGCGGAGAACCCGAACATCGCCAACTCGAACGGCTACGACCTGAAACCCCTCGAGAAGGACCTCTACGACGACCTGCACGTGATCACGACGTTCCAGGCCGCCGGCACCCATCGCCTCGTCGGCGGCGCCGCGATCACGACGGGCCGCATCGAGTCGAGCGGTTCGACGTTCGACTTCGACTTCCAGATCGACCCGGTCGTCGTCCCGAACCTCACCGACATCCCGCGCACGGGTTTCCAGACGCTCAAGGACGACCGCACCTTCATCGGGATCTACGCCAACGACCAGTGGACGCCGGTGCCGTACCTCACGATCTCCGGCGGCGCCCGGTACGACATCACGTCCGACACGCAGACGGTCTTCTCGACCGACGAGGGCGCCTCGCAGGCCACGAAGCACGCCGACCAGTGGTCGGGCGGCGGGTCGATCCTGGGGCGCGTCGTCACGGGCGGAGCGGGAATCGTGAACGACCTGAACGTCTATTTCGCGGGCAAGACGAACTTCAAGCCGGCGGCGCCGGACCTGCACGTGCTGTCGGCGGAGATCCTTTCGCCCGAGCGGACGACGAGCGAGGAGTTCGGGTTCAAGAGCAACTGGCTCGACAATCAGGTTTCTGTCGACGTGTCCTTCTTCCACATGATCTTCAACAACCTCGTCGTCTCGATCCAGGGCCCCAACGGCCAGCCCGAGCTCGTCAACGCGGGCAAGGAGCTCTTCGAGGGCATGGAGATCTCGACCGCGTACCGGCCGAAGCAGATTCCATACTTCGCCTTCATCTACGGCTATGCGCACCACAACGCGCTCTACAAGGTCTTCACGTTCATCGACCCCGACGCCGGACTGCAGGACGCCTCGGGCCAGCGCCTCGAGCTGACGCCGCGGGACCTCTACAATTTCGGGCTCTCCTACGGGCCGCCCTCCGGGATCGGCGGCTGGTTCGCGGTCCGGCACCAGAACCACCGGCCGTTCGACAAGATCAACATCGCGTACACGCCCTCGTTCTTCGAGGTCGACGCCGGCCTGTCGTACACGTGGGGGCCGGCGAAGTTCTCGATCATCGGCCGCAACCTCGGCGACAGCCGGCACTACGTCGGCGAGAGCGAGATCGGCGACGCCCAAGACTACGTGGCGTTCCCCCGACGCGTCTGGGGAGAGGTCTCCTTCCGCTTCTAGCCCGCGCTCCGGATCCTCCGTTGGCCCGGCTCCCCCGGGGGCCGGGCCCTTTTTTCCGCGGCCGGCCGCGCCGCCGTCAGGGGTGCTGCGGCGGCGTGTCGAACGACGTGCGGACCGTGCCGTCGGGATTCAGCGGGGCCGGCCCGCAGACGTAGGCCTCGCCGACTTTCCCCTCGGCCTTGACGACCACCGTGTCGGCTCCCATGAGGACGGCGTGCACCCGGAAGTAATCCGCGTACTGGTCCTTCGGGATCCCACCGACCGGGTCCTGGCCCGGTTCGATGTTGCCCATGAACTTACAGGTCCCGGCGATGGTCTCCCCGTTGGTCGTCAGACGAACCTTGTATTTGCCCTTCGTGTTGGCGTCGTCGAGCGTCTTCTGGTACGCCTGGCTCTGCGCGCAGCCGATTCCAGCCAGGAGAACCGACAGGGCTGTCGCCGCGATCGTCGATGGATTCGATCTCTGCATGACTCAGTATCGCATTTCCGGAATTCAGCGCGCCGGAAACGGCGCCATGCCGGGGAACGCCGACGCGGCGAGCAGCAGCAGACCGAGGGCCCCCAGGTAGATGCCGAACGGGCGCAGCGAGTGCGTGCGGAGGAAGCGCAGCAGCCCCTCGATCGCCGCAAACCCGACGGCGGCCGCCGCGACGAAGCCGGCCGCGAGGGCCACGACGCCGACCGACGGCCCCGGCGCCTTGCGCAGGTCGAGCAGGGCCTTCGCACCGGCGCCGAGGATGATGGGCAGCGCGAGAAGGAACGAGAAGCGAGCCGCGTCGTCGCGCCGGAAGCCGCGAAGCTTGCCCGTTGCGATCGTGAAGCCGGAGCGCGAAAACCCCGCCATCAGTCCGGCGGCGGCCTGCGCCACGCCGATCCAGAATCCGTCGCGCGAGTCGAGGTCGGCCAGCTCGCGCGGCGCCGCGCTCCGCCGTGCGGGCGCGCGCTCCGCGAAGAAGAAGTAGGCGCACGCCACGAGCATGGAGGCGCCGATCAGGCCCACGGAGCGGACGCGCTCGATGCGCTTCAGGAGAAAGAGACCGGCCAGCACCCCCGGAATCGTCCCGACCACGAGGGGCAGCAGCATCGCGCGCGCGGCGGGGTCGCGGACGGGCTCGCGGCGCGCCCGGAGCCAGGCCTCCTCGGACATCCGGAGGAGCTCGGGGCGCAGCGCGACGAGCAGCGCCGCCACGGTCCCGAGGTGCAGCACGATGTCGAAGGAGAGCGCGATCTCGTCGTTGCGGATGCCCATGAGCGCCTGCGCGAGGTAGAGGTGCGCGGTCGACGAGACCGGCAGGAATTCCGTGAGGCCCTGCAGGGCCCCGAGAATCACCGCCTGAACGAGAGACATCGCGGAAGTGTAACCGGTCGAGGCCTCCAGTCAGGCCCCGCGCTCCGCGGACGTCGCCTCAGTGCTCCCCGTAGCGCTCCTTGTAGAACTCGTCGATCTTCTGCCGCTCCTCGGGCGACAGGCCCTTCTTCCACAGGTTCGGCCGGTCGTTCTCGACCGCTTCGATCGCGGCCAGCACCTTCGGGTCGCCCTTCGCCGCCTCCCTGGCCTGGGGCAGGAACTTCATGTAGAAGTTCTCGGCCGCCTCGAAGAAGCCGTGCCACTGCGTGTAGTCGGGGCCCTGCATCGAGGCGCCCATCCGCGCCCGACGTCCCTCGTGATGCCAGAGCCGGTAGTACGTCCACTCGATCTCGTCGTCGAACGGCGTGGGCGAGATCTTTCCCGCCTCTCGCAGCGCCGTCATCACCGAGGTCGCCGGTACCGCGAACTTGGTGTTCCACAGGTCGACCGTCGCGTCGTAGGTCTTGTAGAAGGCGTCGATGAAGTCCGGAGTGTGGCACGAGTCGCAGACACCCTTCATGGCCTCGCGCTTGGCCTCCCACTTCTCGAGCTTCTTCGAGACGACGGGACGCAGCGTCCACGAGATGCGCGCGCCCACGTCGTGCGTCACGCGCTGGTCCTTCGTCGCGGACATGTGGCAGGTCGAGCACGTCGGCGCGGCCGTGTAGTCCACGCCGACGATCCACCGGTCGGAATCCAGGTGCATCTCGGACATCTGGGTCCGGTAGGCGATGCCGTGCTTGCTCTCGGCGTAGATCTCCGCCTGGGGATGGTCGGGCCCCATGTGGCACTTGCCGCACACCTCGGGCTGCCGCGCCATCGCCTTGGAGAAGGAGTGGCGGCTGTGGCAGGCGGTGCACGAGCCGAGCGACCCGTCGAGGTTGACGCGGCCGATCCCGGTGTTCGGCCATGTCGTCGGGTCGAGCATCGGCGCGCCGTCGGGCTTCGTCCGGATCGAGCCGTCCGGGTTCTTCAGAATTGCGACGGTCGAGCCGTGGCACTGCCAGCATCCGTTGACGGCGGCGAGCCGCCCCTCGACGACCTCGCCGAGAACGTTGTCGAGCGAGCCGATGAACGAGGCCGCCGCCGCGTGGTGGCTGCGCGAGTTCTCGGCCACGATGTCCCCGTGGCACGCGGCGCACTGGTTCGGCGTCACGACCGTGATGATCGTCGCGCCCTCGTGCGTGAAGGCTCCCGGATCGCTCGCGGCGGCGCCGTGACACTCGAGACACGCGACGCCCTGCTTCGCGTGCGCGCTCCCGTGCCACTGCGCGACGATGCCCGGCGTCTTCTGCTCGTGGCACGTGACGCAGGCGCGGCTCTCGGCGGGCACCACCACCGCCGAAGCAGGTTTGGCGGCCGTCTTCTTCGTTTTCGTCTGCGCGCCGGCGACGCCCGTTCCGATGACGAGCATCGCGAGGACACACTCCCAGAGTCGCCGGTTCGTGCTCATCGCGGGATCCTCCGGGGACACGCTACTTCAAACCACGATAGGCCCAATATGAGCGGCGTCATAAGGGAAGGCTCGAGTGGCGGCCCCAACGGGCGCGGGCACGAACTCGCCATTCTAATCGCCGTGGCGGCCCTCGCGGCCCTCCGGCAGGTTCGGAGGACTTCGTGAGGAACGCCCGCCGCCTCGAGAAACAGTACGGCCGCGCCCGCTCGGAGAACCGCGCCCGCCGTTCGCCGCCGAGGCCCCGGATCGTGACCGTCTACACGGCCCTCGACGCCCCTCGCCGGGTCCTCGACGAGATCAGGGACCTCGCCGGGAGTCTCGGAGGTGCCGAGGAACCCTCGATCAGATCGGACGACGAGATCGTCCGCCCCTTCGTCTTCCCCTCGATCGACTCCGCGACCTCCTTCGCGATGCGCCTCGATCGCACCGAGGAGATTTCCTTTCTTGTAGGGCCGCCGTCGTGACGGCCTCCGAGACTCTCGTCGAACAATGGGCCGCGTGGTCGACCGGCCCGGGATGGAAGTCGGTCGCGACGGCTCGAGCGTATCGGCGGGACGTCCTCGCCTTCGTGCGCGATGCGGGCGTGACGGACTACGCGGCCGACGTCAAGCTCGCGACGTTCGACGACTTCGTTCGCCGGATGCAGATCGCCGGGCTCGCGCCCTCTACGATCTCGACCCGGCTCGCGGCGATCAAGAGCTTCGAGGAGTGGGCCGTCGATCGGGACCTCCTTCCGAAATCGCACGCTCGCGCCGTGAAGCTCCCCCGGGGGGATCGAGACGACCCCGAGGTCGTCGTCCTGTCGCCGAAGGAACTCTCGAAGCTCTACGCGGCCGCCGCCGGGCAGAAGGTGACGCAGGGGAAGCGGGAGCCCGACAAGTTCTTCGCACGGCGAGCGGAACGAGCGGCCGGGATCGCCGAGCGGGACCTCGCCCTTCTAATGGTCTCGTATGCGGCGGCCCTTCGGGTCTCCGAGGCGGCCGGGCTCCGGGTCTCCGACGTTCTCGCCCCCGACGGCCGCGACGGGAACCTCGCGATCGTGATCCGCTCGTCGAAGACCTCGAGGCGGCCGAGTCGTCCCCTGTACCTCGGCCCCGTTGCGTCCCGGGCCCTGCTCGCGTGGAAGGCGACCCGGTCGTCGGTCGGTCGTCGCGGCGATTCCCTGTTCGGGCTCTCGTCGCGGGCGTGCGCGGCCGTCTTCGACCGATGCGTTCGGATCGCCGGTCTTCACCGGGTCGGCCGCCGCTTGACCCCACACGCCCTCCGAAGCTCGCGGGCGACTCACGCCGTCGAGGGCGGAATGCGGATCGAGGACGTCGCGATTCTTCTCCGGCACCGGGACCTTCAGACCGTTCGCCGGTACGTGAAAGCGGCCGGAGAACACCGTCGCCGATTCGAGTCGCTTGCGACCCTGCCCGAAGCTCGCGGGCTCGGGCTCTCGGAGGACGCGGTCCGTCCCGGCGGGCGTAGTCGGAAGGGCTCGGGCCGGGTCTACGGCTCCGGGATCGGTAAAGACTGATTCTTCGAGGGTCTATTTCTTCTCGGTGCTGCCCGCTTGCCGCCTCGGTATTTCTGAAGCGGTTTGGATATTACGGAACTCTGGAATGAAGACGAACCTCGACGACCCGCTCCTCGTCGCCCGGATTCAGGCTCGAGCCCGCCTGATGGTCGCGGGAGGCGGCCGGAATGCCCGGCTCGTCGCCGGGCTCCGCCTCCGCCCCCGCCATACGGCCGAGGCGATCGCGGCGAACCTCCGGGAAGCGGCCCGAAGGAGCGGCGGCCCGGGCAGGAGGATCACGGCGGAGGAGGTCCGGGCCGTGATTCGTGCCCGCTGGCCGAAGTGGGCGATCGCCCGGGGCGAGGCCCTGTAACCGGCAACCTCTCGGGGCCGATATACGTGACCGCACGGTCACGTATGATAAAATGGCCGCATGAAGACGAGGAAGGGATCTCCGGTCCGGGTCGGCTATGCGCGAGTCTCGACGGCCGGGCAGGTCGCCGAGGGCGTCTCCCTCGAGGCGCAGAAGAAGCTCCTCCTCGAGCGCGGGGCGACCGTGATTCACGAGGACGCGGGCGTCTCCGGGACGAAGACGAAGAACCGCCCGGGGCTCGCGAAGGCCCTCGCGGCCGTCGAGGGTCGCCCGGGATCGTCCCTCATCGTTTACAGCCTCTCGAGGCTCGCCCGTAGTACGGCGGACGCCCTCGCGATCGCGAAGCGGCTCGAGGAAGGCGGGGTCGCCCTCGTGAGCCTGTCGGAGTCGATCGACACCGGGACCGCGATGGGCCGCTGTTTCTACACGGTCCTCGCGGCGATCGCGGCCCTCGAGGCCGATATCGCGAGTGAACGGACCCGCATGGGGCTCGCGCATCTACGCTCGAAGGGGCGCAGGATCTCCGGCCGCATCCCGTACGGCTTCGACCTCGAGGGGGATGCCGGGCTCGTCGAGAACGTGCCCGAGCAGAAGACCCTCGGTCTGATAAGGCGTCTCAGCGACGAAGGTCTATCGCTGGCCGAGATCGCTTCGCGCCTCCGCGAGCGCGGGATCACGACGAAGACGGGCTCGCGTTCGTGGTCTCCTTCTACGCTCTCAGGGATTCTTCGTCGCTTGACGTAGGACGAGCAGAAGCTCGAGGACGAGGACGTCACCTCGAGCAGGGCGAACAGGGCGAGGACGACACCTCGAGCAAGTCACGCCCTCGAGCGCAGGGGAACAGGTCGCGCAGATCGCGCGGCCGCCCCTCGACGACGTAGCAGGAACGCGAAGCTCTCGTTCCTTCGTTCGAGCAGAGCGCGAACGAGCAGGACAGGCACGCGCACAACATGAACGCGCTCGCCTCGTCGCGTGGGGCGTGATCCTCGAGGACCTCGAGGTCTTCGCCTTCGCGTCAGCCTCGAGAGTCTCGTTCCCATAACAGAACCCATTCTTCTGAAGAATGCAGCGAAATGGACGACGCAAGTCGTTTGCTTTCAGCAGCGGACGTCATTCTGAAGTGACTCGAAAAACACAACTTAGGCCCCGGTCGGCAGATACGCAGGACGCCCGAAACAATCCTCGACAACCTCGAACCACGTTCGCGCATCCGCACGCCGCACGAATGCCCGGACGACGCCTTGACGCGGCATTTACTCTCCGAAGATGCGATGAGCTTCTACATCGGCGACGAGAACGCCCGCCGGGCCGGGAAGATCGGCGGCCCTGTCAGCATGGCGGCCCGCCTCGCGAAGCTCTCGGACCTCGAGCGGCAGAAGCTCGCGAAGAAGGCCGCCCGGGCTCGGTGGGGCCCGCCGCGCAGGAAACCGACGACGAGGACCTGCCCGACTTGCCACGGCTCCGGGCGCGTGAAGTCGTGAAGCGATCCGAGCGGAAGGCGCGTCCGGGCCCCGACGGTCTTCTGATCGTCCCGCCCGGGTACAAGCTCGGGGGCGAACCGAAGGGCGGAGCCCGGAAGCGGACGAAGAAGCAGACGAAGGCCCTCGCGGCCGGTCGGCATCGAACGGGCCGGGAGCGGGCTCTCGTGAGGGAGTACGGCCGCGACGACGCGCCGAAAATTATTGAGGCTTACGACGCGGCGGGCACGGGAGATTTCGGTCCCCTCTCGAAGCTCTCCCTCCGGCGGCACGCCCGGGGGTCGATGCTCTACGACGCGGCGGTCGAGGCCGTCGAGAAGGACGGGCTCGTTCTGCTCGAGGAAGCGACGACGGGCGACGGCGTCGTGATCGGCTCGAGGCGCAAGATTCACCCGGCCGCCGACTTCGCCCTGAAGGCCGCGTCGACCTTCGGGCTCGACTCCGAGGCTCTCCTCACGAGCCCGAAGGCGCGGAACGTCTCGAAGCGGGACGACGCGATCACGGCGCACCTCGAGAGACAACGGGAATGGAGAGAGTCGGCGGCGGAGAACGCGGCGATCACCGACGGCGCGATCGACTCGGAGGTCGTCGAAGACGTCCCCGAACCCGAGAAAGAAGGCGACGATGAGTAAGAAGAAACCCGCGCAGGCCCTCGCGACTCGCCTCCCGAACGACCTGCTCGAGTATTTCCTAAAGCGGCATCCGAACGTCACGGTCGAGGCTCTCCGCTCCGGCCGTCGATGCTGGAAGAAAGGCGGGAAGCTCGTCCCACTTCCGGTCGACGTTCTCGAGGAGATCGCGGCGTCCGAGGACCCGGTGACGTTCGCGTTCCTGAACTTCACGACGCAGGACAACGTCGTCGCGGCCGACGGCTCGGTCGTTCGTGCGCGAGGGACTCCCCTCGTCCTGTACCCGGCGCAGGTTCGGATGATCCGATCGGCCCTCGGCCGGAACCTCATCCTCGAATGCGGCTCCGAGGTCGGCAAGACACTCCTCGTGACCGTTTTGTCCGCGTGGGCCGTTCACGTGGCGGGCGCGAAGGTCCTGATCGCGGTGAATAAAGACTCGACGGCCGAGGGCATCTTCGCGGCCCTGAAATATCAGGTCACGGGGAACCCGACGGTCGGCGGCGGGCTCGTCGGTAAACCGAAGCTCTCACCGTACCGGGAAATGGTCTTTGCCTCGGGCGGCTCGATTCAATGGCGGCTCGGCGGAGTCTCGGGCGATCAGTTTCTCGGCGGGCACTTCGGCGGCGGTGGCGGATCGTTCCCGGGCCCGGTGATCTTCGCCGACGAGGTCGCGAAGTGGAAGAACCCGATGATCTGGAATTCGTTCTGGCGGGCGGCGATGCCCGGGGCGCGGTTCCTGATCGCGTCGACGCCCGACGGCGATTACGGCGGATTTTTCTATGCGCTCTGCTCGAGGGCGACGGCCCTCGACCCGAATCGACGCTCCGGCGAGACCTCGATCACCGAGGCCCCGGCCGGTGCCGACGAGCCGAAGAAGTTCTACAAGCTCAACATTCGCAAGTCGGACCTGCCCGCGCCGTTCTGGACCGAGGCTCGCGCCCGCGAGTACGAGCAGCAATACCACGGCCGCGACTCGGTCGGATGGCAGACGAACGTCGAGGGAATGTGGGGCTCGCCCGTCCGCTCGATTTTTCCTTACGAGAAGCTCCGGCCGTGCCTTCGCTCGGATCTCTCCTTCTACCGGCTCGTGACGGTGTTCGTCGACGAGAAGAATCGCCGGGCGAAGGTGAAGGTCGGAGCCCTCGCGCCCGGAGGCGGTGACGTCGTCGTCGCGGACGAGGACGTCTCGTATCCCTCCGACCGCGACCTCGGGGAGACGATCGCCTCCTACTTTCCGCCGATTTACGATTTCAACGGCGGCGACGATCCGCATCTGTTCGGGGGCGCGGATATCGGCACGGTCGACCCGACCGAGCTTCTCATTCAGCGTCCGAGCGTCTCCGCGAAGGTATGGGCGGACGTCTTCCGGCTTCACCTCGTCGGTGCCGGTCACGAACTCATGGCCGAGGTGTTCGCCGCGATCGACTGCTCGACGAATCACAGGCTCCGGCTCGGCGTCGACAACGGCGGGGCCGGTGTCGCCTTCGTCGGGAGGCTCCGGGGCCGGGGGTTCGAGACCTGTTCGAGGTGCCGGGCGGACTCGCACCTCGACGAACGGATCTCGGCGTTCGACTTCTCGGTTCGCGTCGACGAGATCGAGCTCGACACCGGAGAGACGGTGCCGAACCCGTCGAACCTCGACGCGGCCGGGCGGCCGAAACCTCACCGATGCTCGAACAAGGAATTTTCGACCCGCATCCTCGAGCGCAAGGTCAGTCGAGGCGAACTTCGAATCGCGAACGATGGCGGGAACGGGAACGGAGCCCTCGGGGCCGCGCAGCTTCTCACGAATCACGCGCAGATCGGGATCTCCTCTCGTGGCGATCGCCGATTCTCGACGCAGGACGATCACTCCGTCGACGCTCGCCGCTTCGCGGCCCTCATGGCCGCGCAGATCATCCGGGACGAGGGGCGCGGCGGGATCACGGCGAACAGGGCCGCCGACCTCGGGCTCGTCTTCGGGACCGGGAACCTCGAGGGCTCGAGGACGTTCACGCGGGCGGCCGATCGCGCCTTCCGACCCGACGGGAAGGGCGGGGTCGTGCCGGTCGACGAGCACGACGGCGGAGCCCGTCGAACGACGGCCGAGCGCGACGATCGCGTCGAGGCCGGGAACCCCTCGAGCGACGGGAACCCGTTCGCCCGGGGCGGAGTGAGGCGAGGGTTCAATGACTTCTGAGAACCCCGAGGAGCTTGCGATCCGTCGCGAGGAGGCCGAGCTTGCGAGGATCGAACCCCGAGAGCCCGAGCGCAAGCGGAGGCCGAGGCGACCGGAGCGGCCGGAGGATTGGACTCGACGGCTGCCGACGGGCCGGGTCGAAACCGTTCTCGGCCTCGAGGTCTACCGGGTCGACTGACCGGCGCTCTCGAAGGGCACGTTCTCGCCGACGTAGAGCGGTCCGATCTGCGTCGGGTCGTTCGGAAGACGCCCGAAGACCCGATCCCACGGCCCACGGAAGAACGAGTCGGGCAGAGGTACGCGGGCGAACGGGTTGTGAAAGACGAACGCCCCGATCTTCTCGACGGTCTCGGGCTCGGGCGGGGGCTCGCCGGGGTCACGCCGGATGTAGAGGGACAGGATCGCGGAGAAGGTCGTGTTCCGTACGTCCTTCGGCCCCGAATCGCGGGAATAGGCCATCTTCCCGCCCTTCGTGAAGACAGTCCCGCTCAGTTCGCCGAACCGCCCGGTCGCAGGATCGAACGGTATCTGCCACGCCGGATCACCGAACATCGCGCCGTAAATCTGGTCGTGCTCGTGAATGAACACGAGCTTCCCCGAGGGATTGAGAAGTACGAGCACGCAAGGTGAGTCCGTGAACTCCCTGAACTGCGGGCGAGCCTCGTCGATCTTCGCCCGCACCGGCTTAATCGGGTCGAACGTGAACGCTCCGGCTCGGGGCGGCTCGCCCTCGTCGAAGCACTTCACCTCGAAGTAGGCGTCGACGCCGTCGAACGTCACTCGGTAGTCCGGCTTCTTCCGTGCGCCGGGCCGTCCCTCTTCGTGCTCGAAGTCGTCGTATCCGCGAAGCCGAAGAAGCCGCTCGAAGAACCGCTCCGCGATGTGCTTCTCGTCGTTCATGGTGTCGTCCGAGGGTACATCTGCACACGGTTCCGGGGCGAGTCGGTGTTACGATCTTCTTCGTGGCGCGTCGATCGTCGGCTCTACTCGACACCCGCGTCATATATTGCGGCGACTGTCTCGATCAGCTTCAGAAGCTTCCCGACCGCTGCGTCGATCTCATCTACATCGACCCGCCCTTCAACTCGAACCGTAATTACGAAGTGTTCTGGGGCGAGTCGAAAGAGACGCGAGCGTTCGAGGACCGACACGAGTCGACAAAGGCGTACATCGAGTTCATGCGGCCCCGGTGCGTCGAACTCGCCCGCGTCCTAAAGAAGACGGGCTCGTTCTACTACCATTGCGACTGGCACGCGAGCCACTACGTCAAGGTGATGCTCGATCAGATCCTCGGTGAGCAGAACTTCCTTAACGAGATTGTTTGGAAGCGGGCCGACTCGCATAACGACGCGACGAAGCAGTTCCCTGTCGTGAGCGACTCGATCTTCCTGTATGCCGGTGGCAAAGGGTACACGTTCACGCCGCAACATACGACCTACCCGGCCGAGACCCTCCGTAACTGGTACGTCTGGCTGGAACTTTCTGACGGCACGACCCGACGAATGACGAAGGAGGAACTCGCCAATCAGTCTGTTCCTGCGGGTGCGAGACGATTCAATACCGGCGATATGTCGGCCCCGGCCGGCGGCGGGATGGCGGCGATCAACAAGGCGACCGGCAAGCCTAACGGCTGGTACGTCTACAAGGGCTATCAGCCGCCCGAACGCGGATGGCGCAACAGCCCCGAGACTATGGCGGAACTGGACCGCAAGGGCCTTCTTCTCTTCCCCAAGGAGAAGGACGGCCGGATCATGTTCAAGCGTTATCTCGATGAGCAGAGCGGGCCGGTTCTCGGGAACGTATGGACCGACATTGACCAGATTCGAGCTAACGATGCCGAGCGCCTCGGCTATCCGACACAGAAGCCGCTAGCTCTACTGGACAGGATTATTGCGACGAGTAGCAATCCGAACGACATCGTTCTAGATGCCTTCTGCGGGTGCGGGACGGCGCTCCTAGCGGCCGAGAAGCTGAAGCGGCAATGGATCGGGATCGACATCTCGCCGACCGCTTGCCGGGTCATGGCGAAGCGGTTGCGCGACAACACGACGCTCCGCGAAGACGAGAAGTTATGGAAGGCGGGACGCGGCTTCGTCGTGCGTGATCTGCCGTGGAGTGAGGCGCAGCTTCGCAAGATCCCGCCGTTCGAGTTCGAGAACTGGGCGGTGATCGCCCTCGGCGGAATCCCGAACAAGGCGCAGGTCGGGGATATGGGCATCGACGGCAGGATTTTTCCGGTCTCGGCCGCGCCGAAGGGCGCGAAGGACGTTCAGAGCGGCGAGAACGTCGGGCTCGACTTCATGGACGACTGGTATCCGGTGCAGGTTAAGCAGAAGGACAAGGCGGGCCGCCCCGACATCGACAGCTTCGAGGCGGCGATGATCCGGTCAGACCGTCAGAAGGGGTTTTTCGTCGCGTTCGACTTCTCGTCGGACGCCCTTCGTGAGGTCGACGGTTTCTTCCGCAAGTCGAAGCGGATCATCATTCCGCTTACCGTTAAGGAGATCCTCGAAGAACAGATTGCGAAGAAGCTCGCGTAGCTGCTATTCGGGGCACCATCCGGCCGGGCGTTCGGCGCGTTTCCATTTTGGCCGGGGAAGAACGATCCCCGCGCCGTCACGGGCGGCTTCGAGTAGCTTCGCCTCGCCCGGATAGAAGCGGCCGAAGTGCCAACGGATTCGCTCCCCTTCGCCGGGCCGAGGTGGGACGGTCCACGCAGATCGAACACCGACGAGCCCGTCACCTTCGCGGACGATCACCTGACCGAACGCCGAGCGGTCGTGACTGAAATACGCCGGGACCGGAACGAGCTTCGGCGCGTCGTAGGTGGCGCACGCCGCACGCTGTAGGTGAGCGATCGCATCGTGGCACGCCTTCGCTCGGTTTAGTAGCAGCATGAATTCCTCGCCGGAATACGAGCGTCCGGGGCCGGTCCCGCGAATCCTGATCTCGTTGCCGTGAAGGGCGTAATCCGCGTGGAAGATCGCGTTCCGAAGCTCCCGGTCCCACCTCTCGCGAAACGGTACGGCGACTTCGGGCATCCCGACCGAGGCGGTGTACGCCTCGATCTGTTCAATTTTCTCGCCCGGCGTCTGCGGAACGTTGTACTTCTTCCCCTTCTTCGGCGGGAACCGGAAAGGCATATTGTCCTCGCCGTTCGCGATTCCGACGACGTTGCGGACGATCTCGTAGGGCTCGGAAGCCTCGACGAGGTGCCCGTAGGTCCATAGGTGGAGGTGTCGCTGATCGTAGAAGGTCTTAACCGTCGACGAGAGCTTCACAATCGACTCCATTGCGAGGAGCGACGTCTCGTAGGGGTCCCATCCCGCGTCTTCGATTCCTCGGACGCGAAGTAGGGCGAGGATGAAATCGAATTCGGATCGTTCTCTCGCCTTCCTGAAGGCGTGATCGAGAGCAGTCAGATAGCGGACGAAAGCTTCCGTGTAGGTTGCGGGAAACCGAGCCTCCTCCGGGCTGGATAACTCGAGCCGGTAGGTGCCGTCGTCTTCACGGATAAGGGGCATCGGTTCGGCTCTTACTCGAAGACGACTTCGATCGTGGGGTCGGCGACGGTCTTCAGGAATGCGAGGAGGCATTGCCGGGCGAAGGTCTGCACCTCGTATTGGTCGATCAGGAGGTAGACCTTCAAGATCGTGAAGGTGTTCCGGCACGCGAGCCGTAGGAAGGGGTCGATCGGGGTCCGTACCTCAGGGTGCCCGTTCTCTCCGGCGTACAGAATGAGATTTCGCAAGTTGGCCCGCTCCTTCAGATACGCCTTCACGGTCACCGCCCCGTTCGTCGCCGCCTGCTCAGCGATCTTGTTGCCGAAGTCGACGGGCCTTTCGGTCTCCCGGTCGATCGTCCGATCGGGCAGAAATTTCCCCTCTGTCAGGAACATATGGAGCGGCGGCGTTGGCTCGTAGGTGCCGTTCTCGACGATCAGCTTTATGACGATCCTCCCTTCGGCCGTCACCGAGAGAGCGAACCCGCGCGGAAACACGGCGTTGAACGGTAGCGCAAGAAGGGAGAAGACCGCATCGAGGAAGGGCGTCACCGCGTTCTTATGAACGTGGCTTCTCGGGTTGAGCTTCTCTGCGTTCGGATAGCCCACGCGCCGGAAGGCGCGGAACAACGCGGACGCCGCCTCCTCCTCTCCCGTGATCGCGCGAAACGCCGCCATAGCCGGATCGACTTCGCGGATCTTCCACGCCCGGTTCGCGTGGCGGACAGCGTTCATCGCTGCCCATCGACCCGGCTCGGCCGACTTCGGAAGTAGCTCGTCGACGAGGTGTCGATCGAAGTCGTCCAACTCGAAGACGATTCCGTCCGAGAGTCGCGTCTTCGGCTCGCCGGGCTCCGGCTTCTGTTCAGGCTTCTCCGGTCCCTCGTCGCTCATCGTTCGCGTGTGGGGTCGGCCGCGTCGATCCCGACTACCTGCCCGGCCAGATCTCGCCGCACGATCATCTCGACGGAGTGTCCGCACGAGCAGGCGGCGTAGGCCGGACCCCATCCGTATCTGATCGGCTCGTCTGCGGTGCGTCCGCACCGCGAGCATTTCCAACGGAAGCGGGGCCGCTCTTGTGTCACGCCTTCGCGATCTTCTTCGCCGCCGCGATCGCCGCTCGGACGCCCGACTTCTCTCGGATCGCTTTCACCTTTAGCCGATCAGCTTTCGAGAGTGGCCGAACCGCCCCGAGGTATTGACCTTGCGTCTTCCACGCGACGCGAGCGGCGGCCGAGACGCGCTTCGCCTTACGTCGGGGCGGCCGTTTCAACGCTTCAGGGCCGCGCAGGAACCGGAGCCCCTCGCCGCCTAACTGTTCGAGGCGGGCCTTTATCTCGGCGACGAGCTTCTCGCGGTGCCCGATCGCGTTCTTTATGTCGTTCGCCGTGACCTTCCCGAGCGCGTGGAGCCACCGGAGCGCGGCGTGAGCCTGCGACGGGGACAGCTTCGGGAACTTCGACTTTCGAGCCACTAACTCACCTCCTGTTCGCAGGAGCGGAGCGTACATCGCCTGCGTTGACTCCCGCTGCAACATCTCGCCGTGTGCGGTGGGGCTATCATTCTCAGCAGATGTCAGGGCGGCCCATAGGGATCTCCCGGCGCGTCGGCGCGATTGCGACTGTCCTCTTTGCGTCGCTGATGCCACGCTACGTTTCGGCGCAATCGGCGACGGGTGGAATAACTCCGGTTCAAGAGACGCGACCCTCGCCCGTTCGCACGGCCATACCCGCAGAACTACCCGCAGAACACAGGCCGAGTATGCAATTGGGCTGCACGACTGACGTTTGCGAGTACTTCGATGTGAAACCGAAGATGCAATTGGGTTGCACGAGAGACGTCTGCGAGTATTTCGACGTGAAACCGAGTATGCAATTGGGCTGCACGACTGACGTCTGCGAGTATTTCGACGTGAGACCGAGTATGCAATTGGGCTGCACGACTGACGTTTGCGAGTACTTCGATGTGAGACCGAAGATGCAATTGGGTTGCACGAAAGACGTTTGCGAGTACTTCGATGTGAGACCGAAGATGCAATTGGGCTGCACGAAAGACGTTTGCGAGTACTTCGATGTGAAGCTAAACGAACAGGATTCAGCGCCGCAAAGTGGTTGCCGTAAGCTATTCTGTGTCGGTATCCCTCACTAAACGATCAAAGGAGCGCAAAGTCGGCGTGACCGTCGCTGGACTCCGTCATCGCACTCTCGAAGGAGTAGAATTACAGGATGCGCCCACGCCCTGACCGATCAAGCTCGGGCACCCTGACGCACGAGGAACGCCTCCGGGCCGGGGCCGTCTTCTGCTCGGAGTCTGGCTTCCCGCATTGGCCGGAGCGACTGACCGGCGTCCGCATCTACACCGGGCCGGGCGAGCGGTGTACCTCGCCGCACGTTCACGCCGCGATGTTCCCGCCGCTTCGTCCGCGCCGACTCCCTCGGCCGTCGTAGGACGCTCGCAGGAGCCCGATCCCCTCGGGCCAGCCCTTCGGGCCCTGTCCTGCCCGATCGCCCGCCTTCGCCCCGCGTAGGCCCCCGCGCAGAGGTCTCCCTCGGGTTCCTCGGGGCCCCGAACCCGGGGAACGTGAGGCGGTCGCGGGGCTCCTGCCGAACGGATTCGTCTATTTTCATTGATCTCGCCGAATGAAATAAGGCGATCGGCCCATTCGGTCAGGATCGAATTTTAGTGTCTCTATCGTCTCGTGCCTTATTCCGTTCGGAAGTGGCTGACGGGGAACGGTTTAGGCCCTTGCGCTGCCTGATAACCTCGAATCAGGTTAAACGAACTCGGAGGAAATTTCATGGCCGGAAGACATATCTCGCCCCTGACCGGACTCACGATCCGCCGCCTCACGGTCGCCGCGTCGCAGGCCGAGGTCTCGGCCGCCTCGGGCATTCCGCAACCCGACGTCTCGCGGTTCGAGCGCGGCGAGCGGACGCCCTCGCCCGAACAGATGGCCCGGCTCGATCGCGCCTTCGAGGTGATCGCCGATCGTAAGAGCGCGGCTTCCCGATGATGAAGTTCGGGGCCCCGGCCCGGCCGCGTGATTCCCGTTCGTCCCGAGGAGGCGACTTCTCGGCTCGTGCCGGTGTTCGTTCGACCGCGCTCGTGGTCGGGGTCCTGATTTCGATCTCGTGCGCGTCGGTGTCGTCGTCGTCCGCCCCTCGTGAACTCACCGGATGCGATTTGGGCGCGGACCCGTGCCGAGCTTACGTCGCGGGCGTGATCGACGCCGGGATGGCGAACGGAACTATCTGCGGCGACGTCCCCGACGACGAAGCGATGAAGATCGCGGCCGAGGCGATGCGCGAGACCTCGGGCGAGAACGCGGCGGCCGTGATCGGTCCCGCGCTCGCGGCCCGCTTCCCGTGCGCCACTCCGACGAAAATCTCTGATCCTCACCGGGACGGATTCTCCGTCTCCGGGAACTCGCCTCCGACTGAAAGGAATACCCGATGAAGAAGCTCATTCTCCTGCCCCTGCTCGTAGTCCTGCTCGGAGGTGTCGCGATCGCGCAGGCTCCGACCGCGACGCAGACCCCGAAGTTCCCGGGCCCGACGAACACGGCGACTCCGACGAACACCCCCACCGCGTCGAAAACGCCGACGCCGACGAACACGCCCGGCTCGATCACGATCACGACGACGCCCGGCACGCCGATCGCGCAGACCTTTACGCCTACGCATACGGCGACGAACACACCGACGAGTACGCCGACGACGACCCCGGCGTTCAATTCGAGGACGCCGACCGCGCTCGTCTACAACACGAGAACGAATACCCCGGCGCATACCGCGACGAAAACGCAGACGCCGACGCCCTCGAAGACGCCGACGATCACGCCGAGTCCGACGATCACGGGCACGAGGACCTCGACGCCGACGCCCGTTCCGCCGACCGCGACTATGACCCCGGCCTTTCACAACCCGCCGATCCCTCCGACTCCCGAGGGCGGCTTCTACCCGACGCCGACGCGGACGCCGACTCCGTAACCGTAACCATTTTTAGGAGGTCAAGAATCATGGCTCCCAAGAACCCGACGGCTCCGGCCGTCACCGTCACCGACGAACAGATCGAGGCGCACCTCGAGACGAAGGCCGAGCAGAAGCGGCGGGCCGCGATCGCCGCGAACCCGAACGTCGTCCCGGCCGAAGGTCTCGACCTGATCCGCACGCTCGACGTCTCGGTCCTGTTCGCCCGCATCCTCCGCCCGACCGCGCTCTGTCTCGATGCCGAGGTCGCGGCCGCGCAGATGAACCCCGGGACCGAGGTCCCCTTCGGCGCGAAGGTGCATCTTCCCGGCGGGGCCGAAATGCCCGAGCTTGCGAACAAGATCGCCGGGCAGGCCCCGCACTTCCGCGTCGCGACCGCCGCCGACAACGGGCCGACGATTCAGGAGGCGAACAAGTTCCGCGAACTCCTGAAGCGGAACACGATCGCTGCCGACGTCGTGAAGACGACGCAGGAGATCCGATCGAAGGCCGAGCAGAAGGTCGCCGACCTCGAGAAGCAGGTCGAGGCCGCGAAGGCGACCCTCGAGAACGCCCGAGGAATGGTCGTCGAGACCGAACGGGCGCAGGCCCGCACGGCCGCCGACGTCGCGAAGGCGATCGAGGACCTCGGGCACCCGATCGCGGATCTCGAAGCGGTCGTCGCCATGATCGAGAAGCGGCCCGCCCCGAAGGCGGCTCCCGGATTCGCGATCGGTGCGGGACGGAACGACGATATCGAAGACTGGCGCACTCGTTCGGAACGGCTCGCCCGTGAGAACACGCCGAAGATCGCGACGCCCGGCGATCCCGACTTCGCGCCGACGCCGTCGATCGAGGTCGCGTCGTGAGCGGCGACCCGAAGGTCGAGCGCGACCTGATCGCCTCGTGGCGGAAATCTCACGGTGATCGCGGGGCCGCCGAGCTTCTCGCGAAGCGGATCGGTCTCCCGGTCGACGCCGGGCTCGAGCCCTCGAGCGTGTTCCGTCACGCCCGGGCGATCGAGGCGCAGAAGGCCGCCGAGGCGAAGGGCGAGAAGCTCGGATACCGCGAGGCCGTGGCCGTGGCGGACGCCGATGCGACCTGAAAATGAAAGATCGCCGGGCCGGATCAACGGCGCGGCGATCAGAAGGGAGGAGGTCTCCTCGAGCATAGCAGGTCCGTCTACGGGCACCGTGATCGTGCAAGTCTTCTTCCCTCGAGGGAAACGACCTCTCCTCCCGGCGATCTCGAAGCTCGCGGCCCGTCACGACGGCGAGATCACGATCGACGACGACGGACCTCCTCGGAATCTGTTCCTCTCGTTCAAGTCGGAACAGGGCGCGGAGGGATTCCTCGGCGCGATTCCGAGAGGGGCCCCGTTGATCGTCGGGAACGTCTTCTTCCTCGGAGACGGCTCGTGACCGATCGCGTCCTGCCGTTCCCGCCGCCGCCTCCGCCGGAGCCTGACGGCCCCGCCCGGGTCGCGGCCGTGATCGAGAAGCTCCGGCAGAAGTTCGCGGCCCTGTCGGCCGTGCATCGGCTCGCCGCGATGGTCGTCGCGGGCGACGTCGTCGAGGGGGTCGAGTATGACCGGCTCCTCGAGCGGATTCTCGCGGCGGAGGAGGAGTACCGGAAGGCGATCGAGTCGAAGGACGCCGCGCCGTGATCGGCGAGCCCGAGGTCTCCGCCGTCGACGCCGAGGCTCTCCGACGGCGTGAGCTTCTGTCCCTACTCGCCGAAGCGGAGGCTCGCCTTCAGGCCGTCGCCTTCACCCTCGGCAAGATCGCCGAGCAGATCAGGAAGACGAACGACCCCGCCGTTCTACCGGAGAAGGAGCGTAGAACGTGAGGCTCGTCCGCGTCGCGAGGCGTTCCGAGGCGTCGAAGGAGAAGCTCCGCATCCGGGCGAAGCGGGCGAAGCGGCCGATCCCGCCTATGCCCGCGCATCCGGGGCTCCTCCGGTTCGAGAACTACAAGCAGCTTGTTCTCGCGCCCGACGGGCGGCCGTTCGAGGAGTGGACGCCGATCGTCTATCTCTCCGCGCAGGACGCCGAGCATCATTTTCGGGACACCCGGGCGATCCTCCGCTTCGCGCTCCCCGCGTTCGGCGGAGTCGTTCTCGCGACGTTCTACGTCTACGCGCACCCGTGGTGCCCGAACAGGAGGGGCGACGGGAGCGTGTGCCCGTATCCCGACCCGGCCCCGGGAGGACGGCTCGTCGTCGAAATGGAGGGGCTCCTGAGACGGCAGATCAGGCCCGGCGAGCCGCTCCTCGTCCCGGACGTCGTCCGCATCATTCAGGGGGCCGGATCGCTCGAGGGACGGGTCGCGGTCGTCGCCCAAAATCGTGAGAAACAAGGACTTGAAAAACCCTACTCCAAAATCGCCGAAATTAGGCTCCGCGAGGGGGTCGAAAATGACCTCTAAAACCCGCGCCTGTATTGAAAACCGCCTGTACCTGTACCCGTTTAGGGTGAGGGTGAGGGTGAGGGGGATTCGTCTAAGGGGCAGGAGTCTTCTCTATGACTCGAAACCGTGTCCCCCGGAGACCGTTCCGAGCCCGGTTCCCGAGGCCCGGCCGTGAAGATGCACGACGACGACCGTCGCGACCTCGAGACGAAGCTCGCCTCGATCGCCGGGCACCTCGAAGACGCCCGGAAGCTCCTCGGAGAGGTTCGGGTCGCGGCCGCCTCCCCGGACGTCTCGCCGATCCTCATCCTGCGGGACCTCGCGCTCCTCTCCAACTTCGTACACCGTGCGTCGTGGGCGTCCGACCGGCTCGAGCGGGACGTTCTTGAGGGGATCGCGTTCGGATGAAGACCTCGAACGTCGCCGCCGATTCCCGGAGCTTCGACCGCTCGGGATCTTCGCCTCCGCCGATCCCCCTCGATCGGTGTCGCGAGATCCTCGGCCCGGACTACGCGAACGTGACCGACGATGAGCTTCTCGAAATGCGGGGGACGTTGTACGCTTTGGCCGCGATCACGCTCCCGAAGCGGACCCGGAGGGACGGATGAGGACCGCCGCGATCTACTGCCGCGTGAGTGACGCTAGGCAGGTCGAGAACTTCAGCCTCGGGACGCAGGAGAAGACCTGCCGAGAGTACGCCGAGCGGATCGGCTCCGAGGTCGTCGCCGTCTTCGTCGACGGGGGTGAATCCGCGAAGACGGCCGACCGGACGCAGTTTCAGCGCGGGATCACGTTCTGCCGGGAGAAGCAGGTCGACGACTTCATCGTCTACTCCCTCTCGAGGTTCGCCCGCGACTCCTACGATCACGCGATCACGGCCGCCGCCCTAAAGCGGCACGGCACGATCCTCCGCTCCGCGACGGAACCGATCGGCGAGAACGCGGCCGGGCGGCTCATGGAGGACATACTCGCCTCGTTCGCCGCGTTCGACAATCGGGCGAAGTCGGAGCGGACGACGGCCGGGATGCGGGCGGCCGTCTCGGCGGGCCGGTGGGCGTGGCAGCCTCCGCTCGGATACGCGGAAGGAATGGCGCACGATGCCGACCGGGCCCCGCTCGTTCGCCGCGCCTTCGAGCTTGCGGCGAGCGGCGACTACACCGGGCCGGAGCTTCGGGCCCGGCTCGGGGATCTCGGTCTTCGGGGCCGTCACGGGAACCTCGTCGCCCGGCAGACCCTCTACGCGATACTCCGAAATCCGATCTACGCCGGGATCGTGCGCTCGAAGAAGTGGGGAATCGAGACGGACGGGAACTTCGCGCCGATCGTCGATCGGGAACTGTTCTACCGAGCGCAACACGCTCTCGACGGGAAGGCGACGGCGGGCAGGTTCGCGGAACGGCTCCGCCAGAATCCCGACTTCCCGCTTCGCGGCTTCGCCTCGTGCGAGACGCACGGGAAGGGGCTCTCCGGGGCGTGGGCGAAGTCGAAGACGGGCAGACCCTACGGGTATTACCGATGCCTCGCCGCCTCGGGATGCGTCAACACGCGGAAGGAGAAGCTCGAGGGCGACTTCGAGGAGGCCCTCGCCGGGTTCTCGATGCCCGCGCCCGTCCTCCGTCTGTTCCGCGAGATCGCCCTCGATGCATGGCGCAGGGAACACGCGGACGCCGAGCTTCGTCGCGAGGCCCGGTCGAAACAGGTCGAAGCGATCCGGGCTCGGAAGAAGCGGCTCGATCAGAAGTTCGTCGACGACGAAATCTCGGCGGAGACCTATCGCGAGCAGCTTCGGCGGATCGAATCGGAGACCGACTTCGGAGTCGCCGGGCTCCTCGAGGCCGAGGTCGACGAGCGGACGATCTCCGCCGATCTCGCCTTCGCCGAGGGGCTCCTCGCGGACCTTCGCCGGGCGTGGCTCGGGTTCGACCTCGAGCAGAAACAGCGGTTCGCCCGGATCGTCTTCCCTGCCGGAATCGTCGTCGCCCGCGAGGGGATGCGCCCGCCCGTTCCGGCGGCCCCGTTCGCGGGTTCGTGTAAAACGGATGGCGGCCCCAACGGGACTCGAACCCGTGTCGCGGCCTTGAAAGAGCCGTGTCCTGACCTCTAGACGATGGGGCCGTCGAGGATCGGAAAAAATAACACGGCTAATGACTCGGGGTCGGCTCCGCCGGCCGACCCCCGCGGCGCGCCGCCGCCTCCCGCGTCTCGCCGCGGAACGATTTGACCAGGAAAATCTCGAGGGCGAGGCGCCACCGTTCGGCCTCGTCGCGCCGGCATTCCCACGCGATGACCCGCCCGGCCACGTCGAAGTCCATCGGGTACGGGCGATCCGTGGCCTCGACCAGGTAGAACCGCGCGATTTCGTCGCGCGTCAGCTCGCGGTCGAGGATGAGGGCGCAGGACGCAAGCCCTAGGGGGAGCAGGTCGGCCCTTTCGCGAACGACCTCGGGCGGCCGGTCCGTCGCCATGGGACCGTTCACCGTACCATACGGCTGCGAGGTTTGACTTGAGCGAAGGCGACACCGATAATCCGCGGCCGCCCGAGACAGGGACCAAGACTTTGCCCAACACGATCAAGACGATCCTCGTCGGGAAGGCCCGCGACCCGCTCGATCCCCGGGTCTTCCATTCCATCTCGCTGGTCGCGTTCCTCGCCTGGGTCGGCCTCGGCGCGGACGGCCTCTCCTCGTCGTCGTACGGCCCCGAGGAGGCCTTCCGGGCGCTCGGGTCGCACGCCTACCTCGCCGTCTTCCTGACGCTGATGACCGCGGTGACGGTCTTCGTCATCTCGTTCGCCTACAGCCTCCTCATCGAGCACTTTCCCGGGGGCGGCGGCGGATATCTCGTCGCGACGAAACTCCTCGGGCCTCGCTTCGGCGTGGTCTCCGGCTGCGCCCTGATCGTCGACTACGTCCTGACGATCACCGTGTCGGTGGCGACCGGCTGCGACGCGATCTTCAGTTTCCTCCCGGCGCGATGGGGCCACTTCAAGCTCGGGACCGAAGTGCTCGTCCTGATCTTCCTCATCGTGCTGAACCTCCGTGGCGTGCGCGAATCCGTGACGTTTCTTCTCCCCATCTTCCTCACCTTCGTCCTGACGCACTTCGTCCTCATCAGCTTCGGGTTGTTCTCCCATTTGCACCTCCTGCCCGACGTCCTGCGCAACGCGTCGTCAGAGGCCCACAAGTCCACGGCCACGATCGGCTGGCTGCCGACGATCTTCATCCTCCTGCGCGCTTACTCGCTCGGCGGCGGCACCTACACGGGCATCGAGGCCGTGTCGAACGGCGTCCAGATCCTGCGGGAGCCGCGGGTCCATAACGCCAAGAAAACGATGCTCTACATGGCGCTCTCGCTCGCCTTCACGGCCGGCGGCATCCTCTTCTGTTACATGCTGATCCACGCCGTTCCGGTGCCCGGCAAGACGCTCAACGCCGTCCTCGCGGAAACGCTCTTCGGCCCCTGGCAACTCGGTCCCTTCAGGATCGGCCCCACGCTCGTCGTCGTCACGCTCATCTCGGAAGGAGCGCTGTTGTTCGTCGCGGCGCAGACCGGGTTCATCGACGGGCCGCGCATCCTGTCGAACATGGCTGTGGATTCCTGGATGCCCCATCGGTTCGCGCAACTCTCGGACCGCCTCGTGACCAACAACGGCATCTTCCTGATGGGTTCGGGTGCGATCGCGGTGCTCATGTACTCCCACGGCAACAGCAGCCTCCTCGTCCTGATGTACTCGATCAACGTCTTCCTCACCTTCACCCTGACGGAACTCGGAATGTCCCGGCACTGGATCCAGGAGGGAAAGCTCGACAGCGGGCACGTGCACTGGCGCCGGAATCTGGCAATCCACGGGACCGGCCTGACCATGTGCCTCTCCATCCTTCTGATCAGCATCTTCGAGAAGTTCACCGAGGGCGGATGGCTGACCGTCGTCGTGACGTCGACGTTCGTGGCCGTCGCCTTCGCGATCAAGAGCCACTACAACGGCGTCGGGGACCAGCTGCGCCGCCTGGACGAGCAGCTCCTCGGGATCCCCATGCGCAAGCACGAGTTCGACCGCAGCCCGATCCGCCCCGACGAGGCCGTCGCCGTGATGCTGGTCGCCAACTACTCCGGCCTAGGGGTCCACACGGTACTCTCGGTGCAGACGCTCTTCCCGCACCAGTACAAGAGCTACGTCTTTGCGTCGGTGGGCGTGATCGACTCGGCGATCTTCAAGGGGAAGGCCGAGGTCG
Organism: Acidobacteriota bacterium; assembly: GCA_027307335.1. Classification (GTDB taxonomy): domain Bacteria; phylum Acidobacteriota; class Thermoanaerobaculia; order UBA5066; family Gp7-AA6; genus DAHUXD01. The sequence goes on along the minus strand of DAHUXD010000029.1, from coordinate 16,211 downwards.
AGGGGTTGAAGCGCCACACGATCGAAGACCTCGAAAAGTACGTCCACCTCGCGCACAAGCTCGGCTTCAAGGCCGAATACCGGTTCGAGATCGGCACCGAGGCCGTCGAGTCCGTCGTCGAGCTCTGTGAGGCGATTCGTCGCGACTTTCCGAGATCGATCTTCTTCCTGGGCCAGCTCGTCTTCGAGAACGACCGCTTCTACTATCGCCTGCTGCACAACGAGACGGCGTTCGCGATCCAGCGCCGGCTCCAGTTCGCCGGGCTGCAGGCTGTCGTGCTCCCGATCCGCGTGCTCGCGCCCCGGAAGGACCGGCCTCCGAGGACCGGGGCTACTCCGGCCGGAGCGCCCGCGTCATGAGCCGCTCGACCGCGTCGCGCGCCGGCACGCCCTCGTAGAGGACCTGCACGACGGCGTCGGCGATCGGCGCCTCGACGCCGGCGGCGCCCGCGAGCCGCGGCACGGCGAGGCAGGTCCGCGCGCCCTCGGCCACCTCGGGCATGTCGACCAGCACCTCCGACAGGCGCCGCCCCCGTCCGACCTCCTCGCCCACGAAGCGGTTGCGCGATTGTTTGCCCGTGCAGGTCAGCATGAGGTCGCCGACGCCCGCGAGCCCCTGCACGGTCCGGTCCTGTCCCCCCTGCGAGCGGACGATGCGGCCGATCTCGGCGAGGCCGCGGGTCACGAGCGCCGCGAGCGTGTTGTGCCCGAAGCCGAGACCCGAGACGATCCCGGCCGCGATCGCGACGACGTTCTTGAGCGCGCCGGCGAGCTCGACGCCCGTGAGGTCGTCCGACCGGTAGAGACGGAAGGTTGGGCTCGAGAGGCTCGCCTGCAGCGCCTCCACGGCCGCGGCGTCGCGCGACGCGATCACCGCCGCCGTCGGGTCTCCCCTCGCCACGCCCTCGGCGAAGGTGGGTCCCGAGAGCGCGGCGACGGCCGCCTGCGGGTATCGCTCCGCGAGGATCTCGGACATGCGGCGGAGCGTGTCCGGCTCGATGCCCTTGGCCGTCGAGACGACGCGCAGGCCGCGGCCCGGCCGCGCGGGGGCGAGATCGAGCAGCGGCCGCAACGACGCGCACGGAACCGCGACCAGGATCGTGGCGGCGAAGCCAAACGCCTCGCCGAGGTCCGACGTGGCGCGCGTCTCCGGGGGGATCCGGAACTCGGTGAGCCGCCGCGGGTGGCGTCCGTCCGCCGCGATGCGCTCCGCCACCGCCGGGTCGCGGCCCCAGAGGAGCACGTCGTGCCCCGAGCGGCCGAGCTCGATCGCGAGCGCGGTGCCCCACGACCCGGCGCCGAGGACGGCGACGCGCTCCTTCACTTCTGCCCCAGCCGGCGCTCGGTCCCCGCGGCGAGCCGCCTCAGGTTCTCCCGATGCTTGAGCACCACGAGCACCGCGGTCGCCGCCGCCGCGGCCACGATCGGCGCGCTCGCGTGGAAGAGGCCTCCCGCGACCGGCGGCAGCAGCACGATCGCGACCATCGAGCCGACCGATACGTAGCGGATCGCGGCGACGACGGCGACGAAGACTCCCACGCAGACGAGCGTGGCCAGCGGCGCGAGCACGAGGAACGCCCCGACGGCCGTGGCGACGCCCTTGCCGCCCCGGAAGCCGTAGAAGACCGGGAAGACGTGACCAAGTACGGCCGCGAAACCCGCCGCGGCGGCGTAGCGCGGATCCGCGGTGGCGAGGCGCACCACGCCGACGGCGGCGGCGCCCTTGGCGACGTCGAGCGCGGCGACGGCGAGGCCCAGCGCCTTTCCGTGGGCACGCAGCACGTTCGTCGCCCCGGCGTTCCCGGAGCCCTCGGTCCGGATGTCCCTGCCCGTCGTGGAGCGGACGAGGAGCACGGCGAACGAGATCGATCCGAGGAGGTACGCGACGCCGACGAGCAGGGCCGCCGTGGCGTTCACGCGGTCCTCCCCCGCAGTGCCGCTTCGGCGGGCCACTCCTTCAGGGGCGTGTGCACGGCCCCGGACGGATCGAGCCGGCTCGCGTACAGCACGATCGAGCGGACGCGCCAGTCCGGAAATGGCCATGCGCCGGCTGCCTCGCGGAAGGCGTCGACCGAACCGCGGTTCCAGGGCTCGCGCAGCCGCGCGAGGGTCACGTGCGGACGGTAGGGGCGGTCCTCCGGCTCGGCGCCGATTCGCCGAGCCGCGCGCTCGGCCGTCCGCGCCGCCCCGGCCAGCGCCTCGGCGCCGGGGCCCGGTGCGAAGGCGACGCCGATCACCCGCGGGCGGCCGTGCGGCGGAAACACGACGGGTCCTCCCGGGGGCAGCCCGACCTCCGGGATCGGAAGAGCGGCGCCGATCGCCTCCGCGAACCGCGACGCGGCGGCTTCCTCGATCTCGCCGAGGAAGCGCAGCGTCAGGTGCCGGCTCTCGGGTTTCGTCCACGACGCCGGCGGCAGCTTCGGGCGCCACCGCTCTTCGAACTCCCGCGCGCTCGCGATCCACTCCGGGTCGCCGGGCACGGCGAGGAAGGCCCTCACGACTCCTCGCCCGAGAGGAAGCGGCGCAGGAGCTCGAGCGCCTGGACCGAGGCCGCCCGGCGGACGACGGCACGGTCGCCGCCGAAGAGACGGCGCTTCGTCAGGGCCGCTCCGTCCTTCGTCGCGAGACCGAAGTGCACCGTCCCGACCGGCTTCTCCGGCGTTCCCCCGTCGGGTCCGGCGATGCCCGTGACCGACGCCGCCACGTCGGCGCCGAAGCGGTCCCGCGCGCCCTGCGCCATGGCGAGCGCGGTCTCGGGCGAGACGGCGCCGAAGCGGCGGATCGTCTCGGGCTCGACGCCGAGAAACCCCTCCTTCGCCGCGTTCGCGTAGGAGACGACCGCGCCGAGGAAGTAGTCGCTCGAGCCGGGCACGTCCGTGAGCATCGCCGCGATCGAGCCGCCGGTGCACGACTCCGCGAGCGCCACCGTCCATCCCCGCTCGCGAAGGCGCCGGCCCACGACGCGCGGCAGGTCCTCGGCATCCTCGCCGAAGACGCGCGGCCCGAGCACGCTCCGGAAGTCCGCCTCCATCGACGCGAGGCGGGCATCGGCGCTGTCTGGCGCGCCCCGGACCGCGAGGTGGAGCTGCACCTCGCCCGGCGAGGCGAGGATCGTCACCGGGTCGTCCTTCCAGCGCGCGTAGACCGGCGCGACGAGCTCCTCGACCGCCGACTCCCCCATCCCCGCGATGCGCAGCACGCGGCGTCGCCACACCACGCCGCCGCCGCGTTCGCGGAGGACCGGCAGCACGCTCTCCTCCATGATCTCGCGCATCTCCGAGGGGACACCCGGCAGCACCACGACCTCGACGCCGCCGCGCTCCGCCCAGAAACCCGGCGCCGTGCCGCGCGGGTTCTCGAGCACGCGCGCGCCGACGATGAAGTCCGCCTGCTTCGCGTTGCAGGCCGGCATCTCGAAGCCTCGCCGCGCGAAACGCGCGCGCATCTTCTCGAGGAACGCCTCGTTCCTCGAGAGGGTCGCGCCGAGCCACGCGGCGACCGCGGCGACCGTCACGTCGTCGGCCGTCGGGCCGAGTCCGCCCGTCGTGAAGACGTATCTCGCGAAGCGGCCGGCGTGCGCGAGCTCGTCGGCGATCGACGCCGGATCGTCGCCGACGACCGCCTTGCGCACGACCGGAATGCCGATCTCCTCGAGGCGGCCCGTCAGCCAGAGCGAGTTCGTGTCCTGCCGGAGCGGCCCCAGCATCTCGCTGCCGATCGCGAGGATCGCGGCGGACGGGGCGGTCGTGCTCACGAGGACCGCGGGGCCGCGCGCTCGGCCTCTTCGGAGAGCCGCGCCCACTCCTCGACCAGCGCGTCGAGCTCCTCCTTCCGCGCGGCCTTCCGCTTCGAGAGCTCGTGCGAGGCGACCGGACCGAGGGTGAGCGCCTCCTCCCACAGCCGCGACTCGAGCGTCTCGACCTCGCCCTCGAGCGCGGCGATCTTCTCCTCGAGGGCCTTGATGCGGCGCCGGCGCTTCGCGAGCTCCTTGTCGTCGGGCGACTCGGGTCGCCGGGGGCGCGGCTTCGGTGCCGCCGCTTCCGCGGCTTCCGGTCGCGCGGCCGGCGTCGTTTCCTCGGACCGGGTCGGTCCCGGCGCGCCGGCCGGCTCCGGCTTGCGCCGCCGGTCCGCACGCGCGTCGGCGGTCTCGGTGTAATTGCCGTCCATGAGCACGGCGCGCCCCTGGCGCAGGTCGAGAACCCGGGTGGCGAGGCGGTCGATGAACGCCCGGTCGTGCGACACGAAGACGATCGAGCCGGGGAAATCCTCCAGCGACTCCTCGAGCGCCTCGCGAGCGTCGAGGTCGAGGTGGTTGGTCGGCTCGTCGAGAAGGAGCAGGTTGTGGCGCTGCTTCATGACGACCGCGAGCGTGAGCCTCCCCTTCTCGCCGCCCGAGAGCCCCTCGATCGGAGAGAACACGTCGTCGCCGCGGAACGCGAAGCGCGCGAGGTAGGACCGCACGGCCTCCTCCGTTTCGTTCGGGTGCTCGTCCCAGACGGCGTCGATCGCCCGGCGCTTCGGATCGAGGTCGCGCAGCTCCTGGTCGTAATACCCGATCGACACGTCGTGCCCGGTCACGGCGCTTCCCGCGAGAGGCGCGAGGCGGCCCGCGAGGGACTTCAAGAGCGTCGTCTTGCCGGTGCCGTTCTCGCCCAGGATCGCGAGTCGCTCGCCTCGCAGCAGCTCGAAGGAAGCCCGGCGCACGATCGGCGCGCCCGGCTCGTAGCCGGCGTCGAGGTCCTTCGCCCGGAGGAAGACCCGGCCGCCGATGCGCGCCGCGTCGAAGCGGAAGTCGACGCTCGTCCCGTCCTCCTGGGGCCTCTCGAGGCGCTCGACGCGCGCGAGCTTCGTCCGCCGGCCCTTGGCCTGCCGGGAGTTGACGCCCGCGATGTTCCGCCGGATGTACTCCCGCTCCTTCTCGATGAACTCCTGCTGCTTCTCGAAGGCGCGCGTCGCCGACAGCACGCGCTCGGCCTTCTGCCGCCGGTACGCGGTGTAGCCGCCGCTGTACGCGGTCAGGCGGCCGTTCTCGAGGTCGACGATCTCCTCGGCGACGCGGTCGAGGAAGCGCCGGTCGTGCGTGACGACGAGATACGCCTTGCGCGACCGCGCCAGGTACTCCTCCAGGAACTCGACGGCCTGGAAATCGAGGTGGTTCGTCGGCTCGTCGAGGAGCAGGACGTCGGGCGAAGAGAGGATCGCCCGCGCGAGCATCGCCCGGTTCTTCTGGCCGCCGGAGAGCTCCGAGAGGGGCCGGTCGAAGTCGGGGCGCTCGAAGCCGAGCCCGGAGAGCGCCTTCTCGACCTCCGCGACCATGTCATATCCACCCTCGTTCTCGAAGCGGTGCGACAGCGCGTCGTAGCGGTCGTGCACGGAGTCGTCGCCCTCCGCCATCCGGTGCTCGAGCCGGCGCATCTCCGACTCCATGGCGTGGAGCTCTGCGAAGGCGCCCGCCGCGTAGTCGTGGAGCTTCTCCGAGAGGTCGCCCGGGAGCGCCTGGTCCACGGTCGCGATCCGCACGGCATTCGCCTTGAGGAACCGGCCGCCGTCGGGCTCCTCGCGGCCGAGCGCGATGCGCAGCAGCGTCGTCTTGCCCGCGCCGTTGCGGCCGATGAGGCCGACCTTCTCCCCCGGGTTGTGCTGCCAGGTCGCGTCGCGGAGGACCTCCTTGGGTCCGTACGCCTTGCGGACGTTTTCGAAGCGATACAGCACGCCGCGATTCTCTCAGAAGCGAGCGGTGGCCGCGGGGTAGGTCCGGCCGCGCCAGCGCATCTCGCGGCGGAGAAAGCGCCACGCGAAGGAGCGGGCCATGATGCCGATCCACACGGCGGCCATGCACGGATGTGTCACGGCGGGCCAGAGGGGGTAATCGAGGAAGAGCGCGATGCCGGCGCGGGCCGCCAGCATCGAACCGACCGCCACGCCGGCGAGCACGAGGTCCGTCCGCGGCACCGCCGCTCCCAGGACGCTCGCGATGAGCACGGCCGCGGGCAGCGACCACGCGAGGAACGAGTACGCCGTCGTCGCGGCGAGCAGCGCGCCCCACCCGCCCTCGAACACGTACGCGACGTTCTTCGTGAAGCCGTCCACGATCTCGCGGAAGCCGCGGTACATGCGCAGGCGCATCGCGCGGTCGGCCCGCACCATGCGGCAGCGGCCGCCCGCGCGGCGCACCCGGGTCGCGAGGTGGAGGTCGTCGATGACGGAGGCGCGCAGCGCCTCGTGCCCGCCCGCGGCGCGATACGAGGCGGCGCGGACGAGCATGCCCGCGCCGGCGCCCGCGGCGAAACGGCGCTGCCGGTCGGAGTTGAGCAGGAACGCCGGGCCGAGGAAGTATGACACCGGGAGGTACGCCATCAGCACGTTCTCCCAGAAGCCCCTCATCTCCAGGCGCGGGAAGAGCGCGATCAGGTCGAGCCGCTCCGACTCGAGGAGGGCCACCGCCTGCCCGACGGCGTCCGGCGCGTAGCGGACGTCGGCGTCGGCCAGGAGCAGCAGCTCGCCGCGGGCCGCCCGCGTTCCCTGGAACAGCGCGTGCGGCTTGCCGAGCCAGCCCGCCGGCGGCTCGACGCCGGACACCACGCGGAGGCGCGGGTGCTCGGCCGCGAGCCGCGCGAGGATGGCGCCGGTCGCGTCGGTCGAGCGGTCGTCCACCACGATGACCTCGAGGTCCGGATAGTCCTGGGCGAGATGCGAACGCACGGCCTCCTCGATGCCCCGCTCCTCGTTGCGCGCCGGAACGACGGCCGAGACGAACGGAAGGCGAGGGGGCCGCGGCCGGGCGGGATCGAGACGCCACATCGTCGCCGCGTTGACGACGAAGAGGACGAAACCGATGGCGCAGAGGACCGCGGACGCGAGGAGCGCCCCGTGGAGGAGCGCTACGACAGCGGGACCTTCTGCCGGGCGTCGGCGCGGTACGGCGAGTTCGGGTAGTCCGTGATGAGGCGCTGATAGGTGGCGCGCGCATCGGCCGCGGCGCCCGTCTGCTCGTAGATCCCCGCGAGCGCGAAGAGGAGGGCGTCCTTCGGCGCCGCCGAGGTCGGCGACTCGATCGCGCGCTTCAGCCGCTCGATCGCGTCGTTCGCCTTGCCGTCGGCGGCGAGCTGGCGGGCCGCGTCGATCTCGGCGGCGGCCGCCGTCTCCGACCGGGACTGCCGCGCGGCCTTCTCGAAGACGTCCACGGACTCGGCCGCCTTCTCCGTTCCGCTCGCCGCGAGGATGACCTGCGCGGCGCGGCCCGATGCCGTGGAGCCGTGCGAGGCGGCCTGCCGGAGCAGCTTCTCGGCCTGGGACCGGCGTTCCGCCGCCGAGGCGAACGTCTTCGTGGCGCCGCCGGGCTGCTCGGCGGCGAGGGGCGTGTCCATGATCGCCAGGGCCTCCGACAGCGTGCGTCCCGCGGAGCGCTCGAGCCACGCGCGGTACATGAAGAATCCCGCGACGATGGCCGCGAGCCCCGCCACGACCGCGACGATCTCGGTGACGCCCCGGCGGTGGCCGGTGACGTAGTCGACCGTCTTGCCGACGGTCTCGGCGAGCTCGTTGCGCTTCAGGTCCTGACGGCGGATTTTCGGCGACATCGCGGCGGATTCTCCAAAAACGGCGCATTATCTCCGAGTGCGGCGGGCCCGTCAAACTCGCGGCGAGAGAACGCCGCGTCGGAGCTCCGGGTGGGCGAAGCCCGCACGGGGCCCCGAAGGAAACACGCGGGCTATACTGCCCGGGATGGATGCCGAGATTCGTATCACGGGCGAGCCGTCGCGAACCGGAGACCGATGCGCGTTCACGGTCGACCGGCCCCTGTTTCCGGGGGAGTCGGCCCACTTCGGCGACGCCGCCTCCGGGGCCCATTCGCTGCTGGCGGCCGAGCTTCTGGCGATCCCCGGCGTCGAATCGGTGCTGATCGCCGACAACATGGTCACCGTCTCCGCGGCCCACCCGGTCGACTGGCCCGCCCTCGGGATCGGGAACGTCATCCGCAAGCACATCCGATCCGGCGGACCGATCGTCTCGGAGGACTACTTCCGGAACCTGCCGGCGGAGGGCGACCTCAAGTGGGCCATCCGCGACCTGCTCGAGCGCCAGATCAACCCCGCGGTGGCCGCGCACGGCGGCTACGTGGAGCTGATCGACGTCCGGAAGAACAACGTCTATCTGCGTCTCGGCGGGGGCTGCCAGGGCTGCGGCGCGGCGGACGTGACCCTCAAGCAGGGCATCGAAAAGGCGATCCGGGACCTCGCGCCGGTGGTGGGCGAGATCCTCGACACGACGGATCACGCCGCCGGGCGCAATCCGTTCTACGCGCCGTCCAAATAGGCGCGCCTCGAGCTGACCGCGGTCGTCAGCGGATCACGAACTCCAGCCTCGCGTGCGCCTCGCGCAGCGCCGCCTCCGCGCGAGCGGGCGTCTCCGCGCGCGAGAAGACGAAGCCGAGATAGCGGTCGCCCTCGGGCAGGGGCACGATCGGCCGACCGCACGCGGCCGAGATCGTCACGTCGGCGACGTCGGGGATCGCGCGCGCCGCGTCGAGGCCCCGCACCTCCTCGAGGACGCCCGCCTTCGGAATCGGGATCATCATCACCCCTGCCGCGAGCCGCTCCCTCTGCGCGATGGTGACCTGGCCGAGCGCGTGCCGAAGGATCAGCTCTTCGAGCGACAGGTCCGTCCCGAAGCGCAGCGTCCGGGCGCAGAGCCCGCCGATCGAGCGGGCGGCGATCTCGATGAGGAAGACGCCGTCGTCGTTGAGGCGCATCTCGGCGTGCACCGGTCCGTGCACGAGCCCGAGCGCGCGGGCCCCCGCCTCCGCCACCTCGGCGACGCGGGCCTGCACGTCTTCCGGCAGGCGCGAGGGCGTGACGTAGATCGTCTCCTCGAAGTACGGGCCGGAGAGCGGGTCGGGCTTGTCGAAGAGCGCGAGCACCCGCAGCCGGCCGGCATCGAGGAGGCCCTCGAGCGCCACCTCCATGCCCGGGACGAAGCGCTCCACCAGGATCTCCCGCGCCGCGGCTCCCCCGCGCGCGGCGACCTCCGCTTCGTCGAGGAGACGCGCGATGCGGCGCCAGGCGGCGACGAATTCCGCGGGGTCATTGGCCCGGATCACCCCGCGGCTCGCGGCGAGAAACGTCGGCTTCAGGACGCACGGGAACGCGGTCGCCCCGGCGGCCGTCGCCGGATCCTCGTCGATCGCGTGGAGGCGGAACCCGGGCTGCGGCGCGCCGGCCCGCGCCAGCAGCTCCCGCATCCGCGCCTTGTTCCCGGCGGCCCGCGCGGCCTCGACCGGGTTGTGCGGCAGCCCGAGGCGCCCCGAGATCGCCGCGGCGGCGACGGCCGTCCGCTCGTCGACGCCGACGACCGCCGCGACCGGATGCCTCCCGGCGAACCCGGCGGCGCGATCGGCCGACCCTTCGAGATCGCCGAAGTCGAGGGTCAGCAGCCCCGCCGGATTGAGGCGCTCCATCGTGCTCGGCTCCTCCGACGCGACGGTGACCTCGACGCCGAGCTTCTCCGCGGCGGCCAGGAAATCGGGAATCCGATAGCTCGTCGTCGGCAGGAGCAGGAGGACGCGCGGCACCCGGGCAGCTTACGATGGAGCCATGCCGAAGACGCGAGGGGCCTCGAAGAAAACCGCGGCGAAGAAGAAGGCGGCGAGGAAGAGCGCGAAGCGGAAAACGATCATGCGGCACTCGCGCGAGGGCTGATCCCGCCGCTTCGCGAGCCGGGATTCCGCCGCGCTAGTTCTGCAGCTCCTGGAAGTATCCGTGGAGCTCGCGGAGGGCCTGGCGGTTCACTTCCTGGCGGCGGACGGACTCGCGCACGAGCGAGAGCGCGGCCATTCCCTCCGGCGCCATCTTCAGCTCGGCGATGACCGGCAGCGCCTCGGAGATCTCGCGCAGCGCCTCGACGCTCCGCCCCTCCTCGAGGAGCAGGTCGGCGACGACGAGGTTCAGGGCGGCGATGTCGGCGCGCATGCCGATGGCCTCGAAGTCTTCCTGGGCCTTGCGATAGGAGTCGATGGCCTCGCGGAGCTGCCCCTCTTCGCGGAGGAGCGTCGCCAGGCCCCAGTGAACCTTGGCGAGCGAGATCCGGTTGTCGACCGCCCGGAGGATCGGGATCGCGCGCCGCGATGCCTCGATGGCCGCCTCCGCCTCTCCGAGCAGCCCGTGGGCGTGAATCAGATTGACGTACGAATCGGCGAGAAGCGTCTGGCTGCCGAGCTCGTCGGCCTGCTGACAGACCGCATTGAAGACGCGAATGGCGCCCAGGGGGTCGTCCTTCTCGAAGTGAGCGAGGCCCTCGAGGAACCGGCACTTCAGCGCGTCCTCGGGCATCCCGAGCTTCTGGAAGCTCTCGAAGAGGGACGGCAGAAGCTCGAGGACGAGATCGACCTGCCGCTCCTCGAGCCGCTCGGCGAGCTTCTGATAGGAAAGGCGCGACAACTCGGCGGGAGCGTTCATCGTGTGCCGGAATCCGGCCTCGGCGCGGTCGAACCAGATCCAGGCGTCCTCGCGCTGAGAAAGGCATCGGCACGCCGTCCCCGCGAGCAGAGCCGTCTCGCCCAGGAAGTAATCGCGCTCGTCGAAGAGGCCGATCTCTCGCCTCGGGCTCTCGATGAAGCGATAGAGGAACTGGGCCTCCTCCTTCACCGAGGCCGGCGAAGCGCTGATGCGCTCCCGAAGCACTCCGCAGAGAGCCAGGAGCGTCTCCGGATCCTCGAGGTGAAGCGCTTTCGCCTTCGCGGTCCGTTCATCGAGCGGCGTCGACAAGACGCGCTCGGCGGCCCGGAGTCCCGCCTCGGAGGACAGGGGCCGTCCTCGAAACGGAAGAACCCGGCCGGTCATGACCGGTCCTCCTTGAACCGACGATCGAGGTCTCCGGCGACCTCGTCGGGTTCGCGGGCGAGCAGCTCGTTCAAGTGCGCGTCCGGAGATTTCTCGCCGCCGAGCTTCCAGAGCTGGAACGATCGGCCGTACTGGCAGGCCGCGGACAGAAGCGAGATGCGAAGGAGCTTTGCCGGCATGTGTCCCGCGCCGCCCCGGCGCGACAACCTCTGAAACCAGACGTAGAGGTCTTCCTCGGCGCCGCGCGCCTCGTCTTCGGTGAGCTGGTAGTAGCCCACCAGCGCTGAATGGATGACCTCCAGAGTCAGCGCAAATACCGACTCGACTTCGTCGGGCCGACGGGGAGAGCTCTTTTCCACGGTGGTCCTAAAGGTTACACCACCGCCGCGACGGTTCCAACCGCCAGCGTCACATCGCGAAGTGCCGAGGGCTCAAAAGTTAGACGGGAATCGTACCCGCGATCTTGATGACGAAGCGGTTCGGCTTCTTCGCGCCGCTGGCGGTCGCCGGGCGCGACGTCGTGTTCGGCTCGGGCTGGCGCTCGGGAACTCGGGCGGGAGCGTTGGAGGTAGTCATGAGCTTCTCAACTCCTTTTTCGAAACGGGCTCGAGAACCGAGCCGAAAACGAATCGCTACCATTTCACCACAAGTCCGGGCGGTGACGTCAACCGTCCCCGGGGACAGGCCCCGATCTTGCTGGGATTTCGAGAGATAGAGTGAAAAGGGCCATGAATTCCCCGGCCGGGCGACCCCGGGTCATCGTCGTCGGCGCCGGATTCGGCGGCCTCGCGGCGGCGCGCGCGCTCGCCCATGTTCCGGTCCAGCTGACCGTCGTCGACCGCCGCAACCACCATCTCTTCCAGCCGCTGCTCTACCAGGTGGCCACGGCCGCGCTCTCCCCCGGCGACATCGCGTATCCGATCCGCTCGATCCTCCGGCATCAGGCCAACGCGCGCGTGCTCCTCGCCGAGGTGGTCGCCATTGACGTCGCGCGCCGCGAAGTCCGGCTCGCGGACGGTTCACTGCCCTACGATTTCCTGGTCGTCGCGGGCGGCGCGGGACACGCCTACTTCGGCCACGACGCCTGGGAGAAGGACGCGCCGGGCTTGAAGACCCTGGAGGACGCGATCCATATCCGCCGCCGGATCCTCCTCGCCTTCGAGCAGGCCGAGCGCGAAACCGATCCTGCGGTCCGCCGCGACCTCCTCACGTTCGTGATCGTCGGCGGCGGCCCGACCGGCGTCGAGCTCGCCGGCGCCATCGCGGAGATCTCGCGCCACGTGATCGTCAGCGACTTCCGGTCGATCGATCCGCGCGAGGCCCGCATCGTCCTCGTCGAGGCCGGACCGCGGCTGCTGCCCGCGATGCTCCCCGCGACCTCCGAGACCGCCGCGGCGACGCTCGTCCGCCTCGGCGTCGAGGTGCGCGTCGGGACGCCGGTCACGGACGTCGACGCGCGGGGCGTCTCGATCGGCGGCGAACGCCTCGCCGCGCGCACGGTCGTATGGGCGGCCGGCGTGGCCGCCTCGCCTCTCGCGCGGTCCCTCGGCGTTCCGCTCGACCGCGCGGGACGCGTTCCGGTCGAGCCCGACCTCTCGGTCGCCGGACATCCCGAGGTCTTCGTCATCGGCGACCTCTCGGTGTACACGCACCAGACGGGCCGACCCCTCCCGGGCCTCTCCCCCGTCGCCCTGCAGCAGGGCCGCGCCGTGGCCGGCAACATCCGAGCGACGCTCGCGGGAAGACCCCGTCACCGCTTCCACTACGTCGACAAGGGCACGATGGCCGTCATCGGCCGCTCGGAGGCCGTGGCCGAGATCGCCGGCCTGCGCTTCTCGGGACTCGTCGCGTGGCTGCTCTGGTGCTTCGTCCACATCTTCTTCCTGATCGGCTTCCGCAACCGCATCATCGTGATGATGGAGTGGGCCTGGGCCTACTTCACGTACCAGCGCGGCGCCCGTCTCATCACGGGAGACGTCGAAACCCCGTGAACGGGATAGGATCCCCCGCAAGTTTCACGCGGCGACGGAACGCCGCGGCGGCGCGCGAGCCGAGGGCACCGAGAGCCGGGCGCCGAGAAGATTCGCGGAGGGACGATGACGCTCGACCGGAGGAGCCTCTTCCAGGGGTTGACCGGAGCCGCGGCGCTGGCCGCCTTTTCGGCGGACGCGATGGCACGGGTGATCCAGGCGGGCAAGATTGCGGCATCCCGGCGCCCCGCGGACCTCGCCGGCGACGAAACGTACTGGTCCGAGATCGCCAATGCCTTCCAGGTCGACCGCACGCTGATCAACCTGAACAACGGGGGCTGCAGCCCCGCGCCCGCGCCCGTGCTCGACCAGATGATCCGCGACCTGCGGTTCTCGAACGAGATCCCGGTCTACCAGATGTGGACGGTGCTCGAGCCGCGCATCGAGTCCTGCCGCCGCGAGCTCGCGGCCGAGTTCGGCTGCGATCCCGAGGAGATGGCGATCACCCGCAACGCGTCCGAATCGCTCGAGACGCTGACGTTCGGCATCGACCTGAAGCCGGGCGACGAGGTCATCTACACGACGCAGAACTATCCCCGCATGATCACGTCGTGGGAGCAGCGCGCGCGGCGCCACGGCATCGTGACGAAGCCGATCAGCTTCCCCGTGCCCCCGCCGTCCGCCGCCGACGTCGTCGCGCGCTTCCGGGCCGCGATCACGCCGCGGACGCGCGTCTTCGAGATCACGCACATCACCAACCTGACCGGGCAGATCCTGCCCGTGCGCGACGTCGTCCGCCTCGGGCGCGAACACGGCATCGAGACGTTCGTGGACGGCGCGCACGCGTTCGCGCAGTTCCCCTTCAAGCGCGACGACCTCGAATGCGACTACTACGCGACGAGCCTGCACAAGTGGCTGTTCGCGCCGATCGGCACCGGCTTCCTCTACGTCCGGAAGAACAAGCAGAAGTCCATCTGGCCGCTGATGGCCGCGCCGCCGAAGATGGACGAGGACATCCGCAAGTACGAGGAGATCGGCACCCACCCGGCCGCCAACCACAACGCCATCGCCGCCGCGATCGCGTTTTCCCGGGGCATCGGGGCGGAGCGCAAGGCGGCGCGGCTGCGGTGGCTGCGCGATCGCTGGGCACTGCGCCTCCAGGCGGCGTCGCCCCGGGTGAAGATCCTGACGCCGCTGAACGACACCGACTCCTGCGCGATCGCCCTGATCCACGTGGAGGGCGTCGACACCGAGAAACTCCAGGCGTATCTCTGGGACAAGCACCGCATCATGACGACGCCGATCGTGCACCCCGAGTTCAATGGCCTGCGCATCACGCCGAGCGTCTACAACACGCCGGACGAGATCGACACCTTCTGCGTCCGCATGGAGGAGGTGCTGAAGAAGGGCCTGCCCGCGTAACCGCACTGGAGCTGACGGCCTGATGCCGCCCGAACTCCGGGAACCTCCGGCCCGGACCGGTGTCCCTACTGCCGGAGGACACATGAAAAGGTCGTGGTCGGCGGCGTTCCTCGGCATGGGCATGCTCGCGTCCGGATCCTCGCTCCGGGCCCACGGAGCTCCCGAGTTCTCGATGTCGGTCCTGGTCGACGGGACTCCCCTGCCCGAGTATGCGAGCCGCGGCCGCGTCTATGTCGAGGCGCTGAAGGGCCGGGAATTCACGATCCGCCTGTCGAACCCGACGTCCGGGCGGGTCGCCGTTGCGCTCTCGGTCGACGGGCGGAACGTCGTCGACGCGAAGCGCACGACGGAGGGGAGCGCCACGAAGTGGGTGCTCGCTCCCGGACAGACGGTCGAGATCCCGGGCTGGCAAGTCTCGGGAGAGACGGCGCGCCGGTTCTTCTTCACCGAGACCTCGCGTTCCTACGCGAAGTGGCTCGGCGACACGGCGAACGTCGGGACGATCGAAGCGGTCTTCTTCCGCGAGAAGGTCCATCCGATCGCCGCGGCGCCGAAGGACGAGCGCGGCGCCGCGGGCCGCAGCGCGCCGAACGCTCCCGCCCGCGAGGCGGAGGCGAAGGTGCGCGCCGCCGACGAGTACGCCGCCACCGGGATCGGCGATCGCACCGCCTTCCCCGTTTCCTGGGTCGCCTTCGAGGAGGACCCGGCTCCGGCCGCGCGCGTCGCGATCCGGTACGAGTATCGGGCGGAGCTCGTCCGCCTCGGGGTCCTCCCGCGCTGCGACGACGGTCTCGCCGCCCGCGAGCGCGCTCGCGGGTTCGAGCACGCGTATGCGCCCGACCCCGGCGCCGCGCGCTGACTCGGGGCCGGCCCGCCGTACAATCCCGAACGCGCCGCTCGCGCGGCGCGAGCCGAGCGTGGCCCGACCGGACCTGAACGACGACGATCTCCTCGCCCTCGCGCGCCGGGGCGAGGAGGACGCCTTCGAGGACTTCGTGCGCCGCCACACCGCCACGGTGCACCGCTGGATGGTCCGCGCCGTCGGCGAAGACGACGCGGACGACATGACTCAGGAGGTGTTCGTCAACGCCTACCGGGGGCTCGCGCGGTTCCGCGGCGACGCGCCGCCGCGTGCGTGGCTCGCCGCGATCGCGGACAACGCGGTCAAGAACCGCTACCGCTCCCGCAGCCGCTTCCGCCGCGTGTTCGCGGGCAGCGTCGACGCCGACCCGCTCCGCGAGCCGGCGGAGCCCGCCGCGGGCCCGGAGGAGAAGGCGCGGACCGGCGAATCGCAACGCGTGGTCGCGGAGGCGCTGAAGCTGCTCCCGCCGGACTTCCGCATGCCGGTCGTCCTCCGCGACATCGAAGAATGGAGCTACGAGGAGATCGCCGCGTCGCTCGTGCTGCCGGTCGGGACCGTGAAGTCCCGCATCGCGCGCGGCCGCGGCCTGTTGAGAGAGATCCTGCTGCCGCTTCTCTCGGGAAGGCTGCCATGACCGACGCTCACCCCGCCCGATCGACCGAGTTCCTCTCGCGCCTCTACGACGGCGAGCTCGATGCCGCCGAGGACGCGGCCTTCGCCGCCCATCGCGCGGAGTGCGGCGAGTGCCGCCGCGCGGCCGAGGCGTTCGCGGCGGCCCTCGCCTTGTTCCGCGCCGAGCCTACGGCGCCGGCGGCCCCGGACCTCTCGGCCCGCATCCTGCGGAAGATCCGCGCGCAGGCGCCCTCGCGCCGCCCCTTCGGCGTCACGTTCGGCATCGACATCCGCTGGGCCGGCGTCTTCGTCGCGGCCCTCCTCGTCGTCCTTCTCGCTGCGCCGCTTCTTCTGCGGCGCGAGCCGCTCGCACCGGGCAAGCCCGCGGCGATGACCGCGCGCCTGGTCGACGGGACGCCGGGGCCGCCGGCCGCCGCGCCGGAGAAGCGCGAGGAGTCCCGCCTCCAGGGCGCCGCCCCGCGGCGCGCTCCGGCCGCGCCGCCCGCGC
>DAHUXD010000005.1 GCA_027307335.1 Acidobacteriota bacterium | reverse complement strand
CGCGGGCGCGCGCGCCCGGCGGATCGGGCGTCCCCGCGAGCCCTCCCGCGGCCACCCGGCCGAAGCGCCGCGCGTAGGCGAGCCGTCCGCCCCGCGCCGAGCGGAGCGCGGCGGCATGGTGGCGGAGCCGCGCGCGGAAGTAGACGAGGCGCTCCCACGCGCGCGCCGCGCCCGGGAAGCGCGCGCGGAGCCACGCGCTCCGCCGGCGGGCGGCCGACGGGAAGGGAGCATCCACGAGCGCGAGCAGGTCGACCGTCTCGCCCGCCTCGCGCAGGCGCCGCGCGATCGCGAAGGCGACCGGCCCGCCGACGCAGTCGCCGACGAGCGCGTAGGGACCGCGCGGCTGCGCCGCCTTCAGCCGCGCGAGAAACGCCTCCGACGGCGGCGCGCCGGTCGGGAGACTGGTCGAACGGAAGGCCACGAACGAGAGCCCGCCGCCCGCCGCGCGGGCGATCCGGCGCGACGCGAAGAGGTCGGGGCCGTCGCCCGCTCCGCCGGGGACGACGAAGACGAGCCGGCCGCCTCCGGCGCCGAGCCGCACGAGCCCCTCTCCGGTTCGGCCGCTCCTCTCGCGCGCACGCCGGGCCAGCGCCGAGGGCGTCGGCCACCCCAGGAGGTCCGCGGCCCCGAGCTCCGCGTCGAGATCCGACGACAGCTCCGCGAGCGCCGCGACGGCCGCGAGCGAGTCGCCGCCGAGCTCGAAGAAGTCGTCGTCCCGGCCGACCCGGTCGAGCCCGAGAACGGAGGCGAAGGCCGCCGCCACCTTCCTCTCCGCGCCGTCCTCGGGCTCCGCGTACGGCGCCGCCAGCGCCGGACGATCCCGTCCGGGATCGGGGAGCGCCGCCTCGTCCACTTTTCCGGCCGCGGAGCGGGGCAGCGCGTCGAGGAACACGAACCGCGCGGGGATCATGGACGGCGCGACGCGTTCCGCGAGCGCGCGCCGGAGCATCTCGGGCGCGTCCGGTCGCCGGCCCTCCGAAACGATCCAGGCGCAGAGCGACGTTCGCCCCACCGACTCGCGGCCGCGCACCACGGCCTCACGGACGCCCGGCAGCGACCGCAGCGCGCCCTCGACGTCGGCGGCCTCGACGCGGTGGCCGCGGACCTTCCAGCGTCCGTCGCTCCGGCCGCGGTAGAGCAGGAGCCCGTCGGGCAGGAGCTCGCCGAGGTCCCCGGTGCGGTACTGACGGAAGCCGGGGCGGCCCGGCACGGGCCGGAAGGCCGCCGCCGTCGCCGGCGGATCGTTCCAGTAACCGACCGCGAGGGTGCGCGCGCGGATCGCGATCTCGCCGACGCCGCGCGTCTCGCGACCCTCCTCGTCGAGGAGGACGACCTCGGTCTCGTCGACCGCGTAGCCGAGGGGCGTCCCGCCCGGCCACGCCGCGCCGACGCCGCCGGCCCAGTGGCGGATCACGTTCATCTCGGTGGCGCCGTACCCCACGTGCAGGACGCAGTCCCTCGGAAACCGGTGGCGGAACAGCTCGAAGTCCGCCGCGTGGACGGCCTCGCCGCCGAGACGGACCGCGCGGAGACTCGACAGGTCCTCGCGGCCGTCGAGCGCCCGCGCCATCGTCCGGAACACGCTCGGCACCGTGTGGAGGACGGTGATCCGCTCGCGGCGGAGGAACTCGGGCAGGTGGCGCAGCCCGTCTCCCGACAGGTCGTGCGGGCAGATCGCGGCGCCGTGGAGGAGCGCGCCGAAGACGTCCGTGACGGAGGCCCCGACGCCGACGGAGGCGAGGAGCGCCAGCCGGTCTTCGGGAACGATCGCGAGCGCCGCGCCGATTTTCCGAACGTTATGGAGGACGTTGCGGTGGCTCTGCATCACGCCCTTGGGCGCTCCGGTCGTTCCGGACGTGAAGAGCACGTAGGCGAGATCGTCGGGCGACGCCGATGCGGCGGGCCCGTCCGCGCGGCGCGGACTCGCGAGCTCGTCGACGGTCCAGACCGGGACGGCGGCGCCGGCGAGCCCGGCGGCGAGATCGCGCCGCGGCTCGTCGGCGATCAGCGCGGCCGCGGAGAGGCCGCTCCAGATCGCACGGAGCCGCGCCGGCGGGAGTCCCGGGTCGAGCGGCGCGTAGAAGCGTCGCGCGCCGAGCGTGCCGAGCATCGCCGCGAAGAGCGGCGCGCCGGGGGCCATCGCGAGCGCGACCGGCCGCGGACCGGGCGGCAGCCGCCCCCCCAGGGCGTGCGCGATCGACGACGCGGCGGCCGCGAGCTCGGCGTAGGTCGTCTCGCCCTCCGCCGTTCGGACGGCCGGCCGGTCCGGGAACGCGCGAGCCACCTTCTCGAAGCGGTCTCCGACCGATCGCTCGATCTCGTCGCGCTCGAACGAAATGGCGCCGGGACCGGCGGTCTCAGATTTCGCCATGGAGCGCCTGCGCGCGCGTGTAGAACTCGAGGTCCCCCGAGCCGCGCTCCGGCGGCCCGACGCCCGACGCCTTCCAGCCGCCGAAGGGCGCCTCCGCGTCGGCGTCGGCGGTCGAGCTGCCGCCCTTGAGAATGCCGGCCCCGATCCGCTCGCGGAATCGCTCGCGCCACGGGCCCTCGCCCGCGAAGAGCGCCGCGACGAGCCCCTGGCGCACGCCGTTGGCGAGATCGAGCGCCTCCTCGAAGCGCGCGGCGCGCTGCACGACGAGGACCGGACCGAACGTCTCCTCCTGCACGATCGGCGACGACGCCGGCGGCGCGACGACGATCGCCGGCGCGAGGTAGGCGCCGCAGTCCTCGAGCCCGCGCGCACGGCCGTCGCCCGCATGCGGAACGAGGATCGCCTCGGCCGACGGGGAGGCGTCCGCGATCGCCTCGCGCACGGCGTCGCGAGCCGCCGCCGAGACGAGGGGCCCGACGTCGGTCTCCGCATCGAGGGGATCCGCCCAGCGGAGCGCCGCCGCCGCGGCCGCGATCGCCTCGACGAACCCCTCGAACAGGGAGTCCCGCACGACCGCGCGCCGGTTCGCCGTGCAGCGCTGCCCCGCGAACTCGAACGCGCCGCGGGCAACGAGCGCGGCCGCGTTCGCGACGTCGGCGCCGTCCCACACGATCGCGGCGTTGTTGCCGCCGAGCTCCGCCTGCAGCGGCACGCGGCGGCGTGCCGCGATCTCCTGCGCGCTCCACCCGGCCGCCGACGACCCGGAGACCGAGATCCCGCCGACGCGCGGCTCCGCCATCACCGCCTCCGCCGCACGCCGGTCGCCGAGGACCAGCGACACCGCTCCGTCGGGCAGCCCGGCATCCCGGGCGAGCTCGAGCGAGCGGAGCGCCACGCGGGACGCGGCGGGCGCCGGCTTCCAGACGACGGTGTTGCCGAGCGCGAGCGCCGCCGCGACCTTTCCCCAGGGAATCGCGAGCGGGTTGTTCCAGGGGGTGACGATCGCGACCGTGCCGAGCGGGACGCGACGCGCGGCCGCTCCGGACCCGAATCGCGTCGGAGCACCGGCATCGAGGCACGCGGCGCGCCGGACGAGGGCGGCCGCGCGCGCGACCTCGAGCGCGGCGAGGCGCACGGGCTTGCCGACGTCCTCCGCGACCAGGACGGCGAGGCTCGCCGCCTCGCGTTCGAGCCGGTCCGCGAGCGCGCGCAGCGGACGCGCCCTCTCGTCGCGCGCCGCCGCCTGCCATTCCGGCGCCGCCGCCCGCGCG
>DAHUXD010000065.1 GCA_027307335.1 Acidobacteriota bacterium | reverse complement strand
CAGGTCGTCCGAAAGAGTGAGAAAGGCGATCGAACCACAGATAGATCACCGGAGTCGCGTAGAGCGTCAGCACCTGCGAGGCGAGGAGGCCTCCGACTACCGCGATGCCGAGCGGGCGGCGCAGCTCCGCCCCCATGCCCGTCCCGAGAGCGAGAGGCAGGGCACCGAGGAGCGCCGCCATTGTCGTCATGATGATCGGTCGGAAGCGCAGGAGGCATGCCTGGTAAATCGCGTCAAGCGCAGGCCTGCCTTCTTTGCGCTCAGCGTCGAGCGCAAAATCGATCATCATGATCGCGTTCTTCTTGACGATGCCGATGAGCAGGATGATTCCGATCAGCGCGATGACGTTGAAGTCCATGCGGAAGAGCATCAGCGACAGGAGCGCGCCCACGCCCGCCGACGGCAGCGTCGAGAGAATCGTGATCGGGTGGATGTAGCTCTCGTAGAGGACGCCGAGGAGGATGTAGACGGCGACGAGCGCGGCGAGGATCAGGAGCGGCGCCTTGACGAGCGAGGCCCCGAACGCCCGCGCGGTTCCCTGGAAGCCCGCCTGGATGCTCGCCGGCAGGCCGATCTGCTTCCCCGCGTCCTCGATCGCGCGGACGGCCTGGCCCAGCGAGTAGCCCGGCGAGAGATTGAACGACACCGTCACGACGGGGAACTGCCCCTGGTGGTTGATCGCGAGCGCCGTGCGCGACTCCGAGACCGTCGTGAAGGCCGAGAGCGGGATCACGCCGCTGGCGCCGCTGGTCCCGCTCGCGGCGTTGGCGCCGCGCACGTAGATGTGCTCGAGATCGGTCGGGCTCTTCTGGAAGCTGGGGTCGACCTCCAGCACGACTCGGTACTGGTTCAGCTGGGTGAACATCGTCGAGACCTGCCGCTGCCCGAAGGCGTCGTAGAGCGCGTCGTCGACGGCCTGCGGGGTGATGCCGAGGCGCGACATCGTCGAGCGGTCGAACACCAGCGTCGCCTTGAGTCCCCGGTTCTGCTGGTCGGTCGCGACGTCGGCGAGCTCGGGCCGCTTCTGCAGCGCCTCGACGAGCCTCGGCGCCCACAGCGCGAGCTCCTGCGGATCGGGATCCTCGAGGCTGTACTGGTACTGCGTGCGGCTGACGCGGTCCTCCACCGTCAGCTCCTGCACGGGCTGCATGAACAGGGTGATGCCTTCGACCCTGGCGAGCTCCGGCTGGAGACGGCGGATGATGTCGCTCGCCGAGATCTTCCGCTCGTCGAGCGGCTTCAAGTTGATCTGGATGCGCCCGCTGTTCAGCGTCGCGTTCGTGCCGTCGACGCCGATGAACGAGGACAGGCTCTCCACGGCGGGATCCTTGAGGATGACCCGGGCGAGCGCCCGCTGCCGGTCGGCCATCGTCGGGAAGGAGACCGACTGCGGCGCCTCCGAGATGCCCTGGATGATGCCCGTGTCCTGGACCGGGAAGAAGCCCTTCGGGATGAGCACGTACAGGAGGATCGTGACGGCGAGCGTGGCGATCGCGACGGCGAGCGTTGCGGGCTGGTGCTCGAGGACGACCTCGAGCGTCCGCCGGTAGAAGTCGATGACCTTGTCGAAGAGTCGCTCGGAGATCTGCGCGAAGCGGCTCTGCTCCGAGAGCTTCCGGTGCTTGAGGATCCGCGCGCACATCATGGGCGTCAGCGTCAGCGACACGAATCCCGAGACGAGGATCGTGATCGAGAGGGTGACCGCGAACTCGCGGAAGAGCCGCCCGACGACGTCTCCCATGAAGAGGAGCGGGATCAGGACCGCGATCAGCGACAGGGTCAAGGACAGGATCGTGAAGCCGATCTGGTCCGAGCCCCTGAGCGCCGCCGCGAGCGGCTTCTCGCCCTCCTCGATGAACCGGGAGATGTTCTCGATCATGACGATCGCGTCGTCCACGACGAAGCCGGTCGCGATCGTCAGCGCCATCAGCGTCAGGTTGTTCAGGCTGTACCCGAGCAGGTACATCGCGGAGAACGTGCCGACGAGGGAGAGCGGCACCGCGACCGACGGGATGATCGTGGCGGAGAGGCTGCGCAGGAAGAGGAAGATGACCATGACGACCAGCGCGATGGTCAGCATCAGCTCGAACTGCACGTCGTGCACGGAGGCGCGGATCGTGGTCGTGCGGTCGGTCAGGATCGTCACCTTCACCGACGAGGGCAGCGACGCTTGCAGCGTGGGCAGCAGCTTCTTGATGCGGTCGGCGACCTGGATGATGTTGGCGCCGGGCTGCCGCTGGATGTTGACGATGACCGCCGGGACGTCGTTGGTCCAGGCCGCCTGCTTGGCGTTCTCGGTCGAGTCCGTGACGTCGGCGACGTCCTCGAGCCGCACCGGCGCGCCGTTGCGGTAGGCGATGACGAGCGGCCTGTAATCCGCGCTCGAGAGGAGCTGGTCGTTGGCCCCGATCGTGTACGCCTGGGCGGGCCCGTCGAAGCTGCCCTTCGCCTGGTTGACGTTGGACGCGGCGATCGCCGTGCGCACGTCCTCGAGCGTCAGCCCGTAGGCCGAGAGCGCGGTCGGGTTGACCTGCACGCGCACGGCCGGCTTCTGGCCGCCCGTCAGCTGCACCAGGCCGACGCCCGGCAGCTGCGAGATCTTCTGCGCCAGGCGCGTGTCGGCGAGGTCGTGAACCTTCGAGAGCGGCATGGCGTCCGAGGTCAGCGCGAGCGTCAGGATCGGCGCGTCGGCGGGATTGACCTTGCTGTAGATCGGCGGATTCGGCAGGTCCCTCGGGAGGTACGTGCCCGCGGCGTTGATCGAAGCCTGCACCTGCTGCTCGGCGACGTCGATGTTCAGGTCGAGGTCGAACTGGAGCGTGATGACCGATGCGCCGTCGGAGCTCGTCGAGGTCATCTGGTTCAGGCCCGGCACCTGGCCGAACTGCCGCTCGAGCGGCGCCGTCACGGACGAGGCCATGACGTCCGGGCCGGCGCCCGGATAGAACGTCATGACCTGGATCGTCGGGTAGTCGACCTGCGGCAGCGCCGAAACCGGAAGCTGCTTGTAGGCGACGACTCCGGCCAGCGTCAGGCCGACCATGATCAGCGCCGTGGAGACCGGCCGGAGAATGAAGGGACGAGACGGGCTCACGAGGGCCTCGGCGACGCGGGGGCGCTTCCGGCCTTGCGCGCCACCACTTTCGATCCCTCCTGGAGCTTGTCGACGCCGTCCACGACGACCAGCTCTCCCGCCGACACGCCCTTCGCGACGACGGCCCGGGTGTCGCTCTGCTGGGACACCTCGACGAGCCGCATCGCGACCTGGTCGTCGGCGCCGACGACGAAGACCGACGGGCCCCGCGTGGTGCGCTGGATTGCCGCTGACGGCACGACGACGACCTGGGTCAGCGTCTCGATGAGGAGGCGCACGTTGACGAACTGCTGCGGAAACAGCCCGCCGTCGTGGTTGTCGAACTGCGCCTTGAGACGCACGGTTCCCGTCGTCGGATCGATCTGATTGTCGACCGTGAGGAGCTTGCCGGTCTCGAGCCGGTTCTTCAGGTCGCGGTCCCATGCCTCGACGGGCAGCGTCGCGCCGGTGCGCAGCTTGCGCAGGACCGCCTGGAGGCTGTCCTCCGGCAACGTGAAGAGAACCGCGATCGGATCGAGCTCCGTGAGCACGACGATGCCGCCCTGGTCGGTCGCGTGCACCATGTTGCCGGGATCGACCTGCCGCAGGCCGGCGCGGCCCGTGATCGGCGCGGTGATGCGCGCGTAGGTCAGGTTCAGCTTCGCGGCATCGATCGAGCCCTGGTCCGTCTTGATCGACGCCTCGGCCTGCGCGACCGTCGACACCTGCGCGTCGTACTGCTGCTGCGGGATGAGGCCCTGCGCGACGAGGTCCTTGAAGCGGTTGAGGTCGAGCTTCGTGTTGGCGAGAGCCGCCTCGTCCTTGGCGAGCTGCCCTTCGGCCTGGGTCAGCTGCACCTGGAACGGGCGCGGGTCAATCTCGGCGAGGACGTCGCCCTCCTTGACCAGCTGGCCCTCGCGGAAGTCGACGCGCAGGAGCTGTCCGTCGACGCGCGAGCGCACGGTCACGGTCGCGAGCGGCGTCACCGTGCCGAGCCCGGTCAGGTAGACGGGGAAATCCGCGGTTTGCGCCGGGGCGACCACGACGGGGATCGGCGCCTGTGCGCGGGCGCGGGCCGCGGCCTGCGCCTTGCTCGCCGAATTGCCGGAGCGCGAGATCACGATCGCCGCGACGATCAGAGCGACGAGGCCGAGCCCGATCCAGAGGCCCCGCCGCCGCGGCCTCGCGGGCGACGGCTCGGCGACGGGCTCCGACTCGGGGACCGGGGGCTCGGGCGGTGCGGGCCCGGTGTCGGGACGGTTCGACATCACTCGGCGCTGCCTCCTCGAAAGGGACTCGGAACCCGCGGGCGTCGCCTCGAGACGGCTTCGCCAGGCGCTCCTTCAACTGCAAACGGCCTGCCGCCGAACATCGTTACAGCGTATGGCAGCCCGGAGCCCGGGGGAAGGGGAGGAGGGCGCGGAAAGAGGGGCCACCCACGCCAGGGCGGCCCCTCGACCGCTTCGAGGCCGCTACTGAACGACCACCATGCCCTGCATCGCGGACTGGTGCACCAGACAAAAATACGGGAACGAGCCCGCCTGAGTGAACGTGTGCGTGAACGTCATTCCCGAGCCGGCGCCGGAGTCCCACTGCCCGTTCGGCGTGCACGCCCCCGCGCAGGTGCCCGAGGTCGTCGAGTGGAAGCCGCTGACCCAGACCCACTGAACCGTGTCCCCGACGTGAATCGTCGTGGTGCTCGAGCCGCTCTTCTGATCGACGAACGACATCGAGCCCCCCGGACCGACCTGCACGGTCGCCATCTGCCCCACAGGGATCGGCGTCATCGTGGGGGTCGGTGCTCCCGGAACCGGAGTGGCGGTGGGAACCCCGGGAGCCGGCGTCGTCGAGGGCGCCGGCAGGGGACCCGTGACGGTGTTGCTGTCGTTGTGACAGCCCGCCGCGACGACGATGGCAAGGACGGCAAGCGTTGCCCGGCCTGCAGTCTTGAACATGTCTCATCCTTTCTTGCCGGCGTCGCGCGGCGAACGCCACGCCGGTCACCGGAAATTGGAGGATCCGAGGCGCGCCCTCCTTTCTCGCGCGCTCATCAGGGGAAAGCCGCAAGCGCGGGGCGATTCATCCCGGTTTAGAGAACGCTAATTGCTCGGCCTTTGAGGAAACGCTAAGGCGTCGCGCGCACCTCGACGAGCCGCACGCGTGTCCGTTCGTCTTTCTGTAGGATCGAGCCCGGATGGCAGACGGGCGGCGCACCGTTCTCGTCACGGGCGCGACGAGCGGCATCGGCCGCGAGGCGGCGCGGCAGCTCGCGCGCCTCGGAGCGCACGTCGTCCTCGGCGTCCGCGATCCGGATCGCGGCGAGGAGGTCGCCCGGGAGATCCGCGGCTCCGGCGGCTCGGCCGAGGTGCTGCCGATCGATCTCGCGTCCTTCGAGTCCGTCCGCCGCGCGGCGTCGCGCTTCGCCGAGACCCATGCGTCGCTCGACGTGCTGGTGAACAACGCCGGCGTCGCGGTCCGGCAGCGGGAGCTCACGGCGGACGGCCACGAGCGCACCTGGCAGACGACCTTCCTCGGCGGGTACCTGCTCACACGGCTGCTGTTGCCGGCGCTGCGCCGCGGCTCGCGTCCCCGCGTCGTCAACGTCTCGTCGGATGCGCATCCGACCGGACGGATCGACTGGAACGACCTCGAGCTCGAGCACGGCTACGGCGGCTACCAGGCGTACGCGAACTCGAAGCTCGCGCAGATCCTGTTCACGCGCGAGCTCGCGCGGCGCGAGCCGTGGCTCTCGGTCGCCGCGCTCCATCCGGGCGCGATCGCGACGCGCATCTGGCGCGAGGTGCCGCTGATCCCGCTGAGGATGATGATCCTCGCCGTGCTCTGGATCATCGGCGGCCGGATCCACAACGCCGCGCGAGGGGCGGACCCCGTCGTGCGTCTCGCGTCGGACCCCGCGCTCGACGGCGTGACCGGCCGCTACTTCAAGCGCTTCCGCGAGACGTCGCCGTCGAAGGCGGCGCAGGACGACGCGACGGCGGCGAGGCTGTGGGACTACGCCGAACGTGAGACGGGGCTCGCGGGCTGACGCGCGCAGCGGTGGGATAATTGGAAGACCCGGGGCGTAGCGCAGCGGTAGCGTATCTGCTTTGGGAGCAGATGGTCGCCGGTTCGATCCCGGCCGCCCCGACCAATCCTTTCAATGAGTTAGCTAAACCGCTCGGTTGGCTTTCGTCCGTCGGTGCACTCACGGTGCAGTCGTCTTCGGCTCCTATTCGCTCGATTGTGGCTTAGACCCTTTGGATAGGAACGGGGTGACCCTAGACCTAGCGCCTTCCCGAGTGCTTCGCGTCAGGTGTGCAGGCGGAATCAGGCTGTAAACCGGCCAGACCCCGCCAGGCCTGGAGGAAGAAGGTTAGCGCGGCCGCCTTGGCTGTGCGCGACCGCCGGAGATGGACTTACCGAGGGTCCGGCTGGGAGGTACGCAATTCCTAATTGCTATCCGGCCTATCAAGGAACCTGACCGTCCGAAGAACCCGCTGTAGATACTCGGCAATCTCCTTGTACCGTGCATCCGCATGCCGCTGCTCTTGTAGACTGTCGTAGTCCACTCGTAGCGTCTCGATCACGGCCGCTATGAAGAAGCACTTGCCTCGATAGAGCGTGCTGAACCCATCGCCCTGGATCCCAAAGGCTCCTGCCGCGTCTGTCCATGTGACGTGATATGCGGCACGGCCTCCCAAGGTCACCGGAACCCCTCCTTCATCCGGCTGCGGCGGCGGGCAATAACCGTCGATCGATGCGTAGACCACCACAGACGCCCTGGTAATCCCGACCTTTCGAAGGTCGGGTTCATGGAGATCTAGTCTCATGTCAGGTAGCGGCCAGGCAAAACCGATGCGCGCCTGCTCACCGCTAAGCGCGGCCATGTTGGCCGGGACTCGCAGCGTGACGCCGACCGCATCGCTCCGGTAGGTGGTCTCCCTTGGACTCGGCGGAGTCGGTGCTACCGCAAGACACCTGGTTGTCGCGAGGCCGACCACCAGACCGGCGACAACTCGAACAGCTGTTTTGTGCGCTATTACGCCCATGCGCGTGTCCATCCGGGGCAGTAGGCAATCTTCGGTGAGGCAATATTATAACCGGTGCCCACGAACGTCTCGCCGGCTATTGCCATTGGCGACTCCGCAGGTCGAACGCATACTGACTACCGTCATCGGTGGCGAGCACTAGGAGGTCGCCAGCGCTGCTGACAATGCGAAGCATACCCGTGGCATTGGGAGGCCTGTATGCCTGAAGCGGCCCTCCGCCCATACCGTCCGGCGAAAGAGCTTGCACCAAGAGCAACGGGCTAGTCCGAAGGTGCCTTTCCGACCCGGCATATGCAGCCACGATGGCACCGTCAACCCTCCCCTGGTACCAGTTCTGAAGGTTAATCTTGCGAGCGATCGGTCCGTAGATGTCCTGGTTGGACATGATTCCGCTCTCCTCGCCATCAGAACCAGCCGGGTCAGCGGGCTTGCCCTGTGGGACTACGCGCGCAAGGTGTTCAGCCAGCCGCGCGCGCCCGGCCTCGTACTTCGCGCGCAGTTCTGACGTTGCGTCCTCTAGTGACGGTACCTCTCGAAGTTCGCCCTCCTTGGCTATCGTGCCGGCGTTCGGAAACCATGCTATGTCGGTGGACCAGTTCATAAACTCCGTCCCAGCAGCCGTTGCTGGGTCAGCGGCGATGTCGCTAAATAACTGATACCAGCCCTGAGAGGGAGGATTGTTCCTACCAGTACATGGATCATTCAAGTCAATACACGCCTGTTGCTGTGTTAAGGCGCCCCCGAACAGAATCGGATCGTTGTAGGCAGTGGCTGCGTACGCCGAGATGTCGTGCCAAATGGAAGCTTGTTTTCCTCGCGTGTTGTAAATTTGCGGCATCGGCGCTCCCATCGGGAATTGGCTGCCGAACACGTTGAGGCCGCCCTGCGCACAATAGTAGTAATCGTCTTTCTTCCACGGCGAGGCAGAGTCGGCTACCGCGGCGCCCGTATAAACGCACTCGTTTGGATTCCAAATACCGATAAATGGCTGTGCGATCCAGCTGTCGATCCACTGGCGGGCGAGTGACGGAGTCGCCCAGCCTTTCGTTACATCCGGCTCCATGTCATTGCCGCCGACGACGAGCCCCGAGCCGTAGCCGTCGTTCAAGGCGTCGACAAAGCCCGACCACGCGGCGGCATGCTCGGTGTAGTTCTCGTGCTTTCCGGTCGTGTTGGTGGCGAGTATGAGCGTCACACCGACATCGCTGGGCGACTCACAAGCTATGAAGCCAAGATAGTACTGAGTGTAGACATCCTGAGCGAGGGTATACGTCGACTTCCAATTTGCCGAGCTACTGTGAAGGGTCGCACCGTAGACGCGAGTGCCACCAATGTCTGGAAGAATGCGCGTCGCCGCGCCGAAGTCCAAGATCACCGCGCCTTCCGTGAGGCCATTGGCTAACATCCGGGTCGCAGTGTCACAGCCCATCGCCTGCAGGTTGCCAGGGTAACCTGTAGGTGTCACGTAATACGAGAACGTTGACGGCGGAGCCACACCGACAGATCGTGTCAATGACACGGTGCCGTAGGTCGCCGTGAAGCGCGCGGTACCGCCGACCATCGGCGTCATCGTTACAGGGAACGTGCCGACATAACCTGAGGTTATAGTGACCGTCGGCGGCGCGGTGGCTATTAGTGGGTCTAGGGACGTTATGGCGACCGTGACCGGTGTCGTCACTTGGCTTGTGAGCTTGACGTAACCGGTTACGGTGTACTGTGTGGCGGAGACACCGACTCCCGCCGGGAACTGCAAGCTCGCCAGCTGGGGTGGCGATGAGGTCGTAACCGTGACTGTTCCGGTCGCGAGTGCTTCAGATTTAGCTAGAACCGGTAGCTCGCTCGGGTCCTGGAACGTCGCGGAAATGCTGACGCTAGTGTTGCTTCCTACCCCCGAGGTCGTGATGGGAAATGTACCGGTGGCACTATTGGCGATCACGACGCTCCCTGGAACCTGAACTAGGTCGGGATTAGCGCTCGTAAGAAACACCTCTACGGGCAGTCGTGCGCTGGAGGACAGCGTCACTTGGCCGGTCGACGAAGTACCTGCAGGTATGGAGGCCGGCGTAGCGGTAACGCTGCTGATGCCCACGTTTAGAGCGTCCTGCTGAAAGGTCGCGGTCTTCCCGGCAGCCGTTGCCGTAATGGTCACAGTCTTATCCAGGGGCTGAGCCGGAATCGTAATGTCAAAGCCGATCGAGTCCGAATCTTGGGGAATTGTCACGTTCGCTGGCACGATAACCGCGGTTGGATCGCTGCTCGTGAGGGCTACGACCATACCCGCGGACGGAGCTGGACCGTTGAGTGTGACAAAGCCTTCACCAACTTGCCCGGCGGGCAGGGCGGGAGTGGTCGTGCCGGCGCTCAGAAGCTCGGGCGCCACCGTCAGCGCAATTTGGGCAGTCCGAACGATTGCGCCTAGTGTCGCGGTCACAGTGATCACCGTGTCGGTCGCGACCTGGGTCGTAGCGATCACGGCAGTGCTCTTCGATCTACCGCCGCCGACGCTGATCGATGCCGGCACCGGTAGGGCTGAGTTGCTTGACGATAGCGCGATTGTGACGCCCGAGGGCGTTATCCCGCTGAGGGAGGCAGTAAGCGCTACGTAGCTCCCGCCGACCGTACTCGGTACGGCAAAGGCAACGCCGCTAAATGTCGCGGCGTTAACGGTGAGCGACGCGCTCCGGCTGCTGCCTCCTCCCACGGCAGTGATAGTGACGACCGAGCTGCTCGTCGCCGCAAATGTCGAGATCGAAAATGTTGCAGCCGTGTAACCCTGCGGCACTGTGACAGTTGTGTTGTCTGGAATCGCGACAGCCGAGTTGGAGCTTGAGAGGGCCACCACCAAGCCTCCGGAGGGAGCCGCCGCCGAAAGGCTAACCGTCCCCGTCGACGTTTCGCCGCCCGCAACAGATTGCGGGCTCAAGGTGACCGACGTGACCGCCGCCGCAGAAGGAGGTGTAACGGTGATCGTTGTCGTCCTGGCGGTCGTCGACCCGTAGACTGCGGTAATGGTAACCGCGGTCTGAGCTGAGACCGAGTAAGTGGTCACGGGAAATGGGCCCGAGAGGCCAGTAGAAATCGTTGCGGTAGCCGGAACGGACGCGACACTGGGGTTCGAACTTGATAGTGAGACTGTCGCGCCGCCACTAGGGGCCGGGCCAGTGAGGGTGACTGTTCCGGTGGAATTCGTTCCCCCCGGAACCGTGGACGGATTCACGGATACTGCCGCTAGGGTCGCCGCGGAGGTAGGAAGGACCGTGATTGTGGTCGGCCTGCTGATACCTCCGTACGCCGCAGTGATATTAGCGGTAGCGGCTGAACTTACCGCTGTCGTGGTGACGTTGAACGATTTGGACTGTTGCGAGGCTGCAACAGTGACCGAACTCGGTATAGCGACGGCCGAAGAGCCGGTCTTGGTCAGGGACACGATCGCCCCGCCGGATGGTGCAGGGCCGTCTAGCAAGACTGTTCCCGTGGCGGTGTTTCCACCTATTATCATGGCTGGGGTAAGTGTCAGCGACTGGAGTGTCGCAAGCTTTGTAACGGTGAGGACCTGCTGAAGCTGGACGGAACCGCCACCACTTGATGCCCCGTAGGTTGCTGTTATCGTCACTGCCGTGTCTGCCGACACAACGCTCGTGTTGATGGCCACTTGCCCGGTCACTCCCGCTATGACGACACTCGTCGGCATTGTCACGATCCCGGCCGGCGTGCTCGTTAGCTGAACTGTCGCCGGCACATCTGGAGTTCCGTTCAGCGTGATGATCGCGGTGGATGGTTGACCGCCCTGCACGGTGGCAGGGCTGAGGGACAGACCTAGAAGCGCGCTGCTGTACACCCATAGTCTTCCAGTCCCGCACGCGAGCAGGCGACACGCGGATACGTCAACGAAGTTCCAGCAGCCCTGAATGGTCTGCGGTATGGTCTGGACCGTGAACGACCCACTAGAACTCCCGGCAGCGATCGGTAGGCTGCTGTTGGTGAGCGTAGGGAACGTCGTGCCCTGGACCTCCGTCGAGGAAGCCGAGATCGGAATACTCAGGCCGGCTGTGGGAGCGGGGCCCGAGAGAACAGCGGTTGCGACAACCGAGCCGCCGGCCGTTACGACGTCGGGAGCTAGAGTCACGGCACTAACAGTGGGAGCAAGGACCGTGAGAGGAGCGCTGAGGCTGATCCCGGCGGCAATGGCCGTGATGGTGGCGGAGGTATCCGTGGACACCGCCTGGGTAGTGATGGTGAAGCTAGCGATCTGAAGGCCCTGCGCGACCGTTATCGACGTCGGCATTGTGATTATTGCTGCCTGGGAGTTGGCTAACGTGACGATGATGCCCCCGCTAGGTGCGGGGCCATTTAGTGAGACATCACCGGTTATAGAAAAGGCAGCGCCTGTTAACTCAGTGGTCTCCAGGGCTAGGCCGTTGAGCGACACAGTAGGCGTTACGATAAGGTCAGATCGGACTGTCATACCGCCATAGGCGGCCGACAGCGTGATGAGACTAGGCACGGTTGGAGTAGAAAGCGTAACCAGCACGTCATACGTCGCGGAGCCGTTGGTTGTTATTGATGCTGGGACGCTAGCGAGCGCCGGGTTGGAGCTCCAAACGGGGATTTGCGTCCCGCTAGGATACGACGTACCGATCAGAGCAAGAGTAGCGTGAAGTGTTCCGGGCGGGGCGGTCTGGACGCCGGCGGAAATCGCTGACGCAATCGGCGCCCCAGCGACGATGACGTTCTGGGAGGCCGTCGAGCCGTTCCGAGTCGCGGAAAGAGTCACAACCGTCGAACCAGGAGCAGGCGTGATCGTGGGGAGTGTGATGTCGAAATGGTCCGAACACGGCCACGGAACGCTTGACGGAACAGGAAAGATTTCGGGGTGACTACTGGTCAGGCTCACGGCGCCGCCGTTGCAATCTACCGCATCAAGGGTGATCGTGTAGTAACCGATAGAGCCGTGCGTTATCGGAGAAAGTGAAGTTCGGATTGATAGAGGGACAATGACTGCCGTGACGGTAACGTTGAGGTCCGCATACCTTCCATACCCCGCGGTCAGCGTAGCGGCTCCAGTAGTCGGGCCGGTATCAACTTGTGCAACCCCAGTCGTCAGGCCCGCCGGAATGAAGGCGGTTGCAGACCTGAAGTGCGCGATGGACGAATTTAGTGAACTGAGGTTAACTGTGGCGCCACCCTCCGGCGCAGGGGCGTTTAGCGTTATCGTGGCACTTAAGGACTGACCGCTCAGAGCTTCGGGCTGTGCCGTCGTAAGCGAGAGTATCGACGGGCCAGCAGTTGTAACGAGAGCGAGAAGTTGGCCACCGTTCGCGCTTATGCTGATGTTGAGAATCGTGTCCGTCGACACGGGGGCAGTACTACAAGTTAACGTTCCAATATCTGAGCCCGCGGGAATCGTGAGGCTCGACGGACACCCCCTTGAAAGGCCTGTGATCAAGACGAGTTGGCCGGCAGGAGGCGCGGGATTGGTTAGGAGAATCTTTAGGGAGACTGGCGTTCCACCGATCACGCTGGCAGCTGAAAGTGTGACGGATGCCAGGCTGGTAGGCCAGACAGTAACGGCAGCCGTTGCCGTGAAGCCCGTGTATGTCGCCGTTACGGTGATGGACGTATTGGCAGTAACTATGGTCGGTGTAACTACGAACGTCTTGCT
Organism: Acidobacteriota bacterium; assembly: GCA_027307335.1. Taxonomy (GTDB): domain Bacteria; phylum Acidobacteriota; class Thermoanaerobaculia; order UBA5066; family Gp7-AA6; genus DAHUXD01. The sequence continues at coordinate 44,403 of DAHUXD010000065.1, read as the reverse complement.
CGATTGACCGGCCGTGAGAACTAGGGATGACGGAACGGGAAAGACTGCCTGGTTTGAACTGCTTAAGGATACCGAGACCGTTTGGCCGGTTGGGACCGGTGAGGCAAGAGTGACTGTTCCCGTCGTCGGTTGGCCGTAAGCCACGGACCCTGGCGAGAACGAGAGGCCGACGAATAGCGTTAACGTTGCGGTCTTGGTGACGCCAGCGTAAATCGCGCTGATGGTTACGGTTTCGGTCGAAGTGCCGGGCGGCAACGAGCTGGTCGTGATGACGAATGTCGCTGTGATCCCCTGCGCGGGCACGACCACGTTGGCGGGCAAGTGCGTTGCTTTCGAATCGGAGGTCGAGAGGGTCACGGTCGCGCCGCCTGCGGGTGCCGCCGAAGACAACGTCACCGTTCCCGTCGATTGATTGCCAATAGGAAGCGCGGCTGGACTCAGGGAAACGGATTGGAGCGTTTGGGAGAAGAGGGGATGCGAGGAGCACGCGAAGACGACTAGGGCTGCCAACCGAACGACCAGAAGGGGCAAGTGCTGCTTTTCGGTCGATGACGAGTGGCGAGTGAAGGTCTTTTTCATCTTCAACCCCTCCGGTGGATCAACAAGAGACAGAACGAATTGGCCTGGGTCGTCGAACCGGTCGCCGGGCTACGGATCTCGAGGTCTTCACATCCCGCGCCGCTCGTTCGTCGAGCGGCGAGAGTGTGATCTTGTAGAGGATGGCCCTCGCCAAGGCAATCGCTACCTTCGGCAGGCGTGCTCGTTTTTCGCCGGTCGGCTGGCGTGTGCTCACTCGGGCCTTAGCAAGTTAGCGCTGTCTAGATAGAAGTCGCTTGACGAGAGCGAAAAGATGGGAAAAAGATTCGCTAGCTAGGAATTGCCGCAGACACCTTCCCAGGCACCTCTCGCGACAATCCTTAGGTTAGCGGAGGCATGATGAGTTCGGAAGTCAGCCATTTTGACCGACGAATCCCAGCTGATGATGCGCTACTGACCATCCTTGGGCGCCTGACGGCAGCAGCCGTGATCGCAGGTCTAACAGCCTCCGAAGCGGAGGATCTAGCCCAAGACGTCCTCACCTGGCTCGTGTCTAGTGGAAATCTCGAGACGGCCCTTGTTGCTCCCTGGTTAGCGGCCGTCCTTCAGAACTTCCTGCGACGATACCTCCGTCATCGGTGGCGCGAAGCCCGACTCACGGAGGTGTCGATTCGCAGCCGCGATCGCGAAGCGTCAGCTTTCCAGAGCGGGATGGACGCGAGACTCTTCCTGGAGCGGTTGGCCGCACGCTCGCCTCTGCGAGAACGTCGGCTCCTCGCGCTAATGGCGAACGGGCTTTGCTTATCTGAGGCCGCCCGCCAGATCGGCATTCGGCACGGGAGTGAGCAACACCACTTAGGTCAAATCAGGGCGAGAGCGAAACGGCTAAGTAGGTTAGGTCGGCGAGGGTTGGCCTAAGCCAGCGTCAGATTCGAGCCCGTCGAATCGGTTAATGAGACCGGTAGTCACGCCTCAACGAGAACCCGCAGCGCCTGGTCTCTAGGCACCTTCGAACTCTGATCCGCTTCCTCCCTCGAGCCAGCGCACTCCTGGTGCACTGAGGCCGATCACCTTCGATCTCCCTTGTCGATTCGAGTGCCCTTGATGCACGCCGGTCCTCTTTTGCGCTTTCTAGGGCAAAGGAGGACGAACCATGAAGAAGTTGATCGGAACGCTCCTCGCGGCGGTTCCTCTTCTGGTCATCGTTGCGGAGCTTTCGGCCAGCACGCTGCCGCCGAGCCCTAACTGTAGTCACGTCAGGGGCAGCGTCAATCATCACCCCTGCCGCGTTCCCACTCCGCTTCCGCCGCCGCCGCCCGCTGGTCGTCGAAAGTAGGTCCTAAACCCGTTCCAAGCGGAGAGCCGCTGCGACTCGACTCTCCGTCCGGCTCGTCCGGCTGAGGCTCTTGCCTTTCTCCGTTCGCCGGGCGGGCCCCTTTTTGCGAGCGGTTCACTGAGGTTTAGCCAGTGTTTAGAGTAGCGAAACCAAACCAACATCCGAAGCATAAACTTCGGCTCAGATCCCGATCATGTCGAAGGACACGAGGGCTAGCTCACCTCCGACACAAGGGGAAGTCACTGCGCTCCTGCGTGCGTGGCAAGCGGGTGACTCCTCTGCCGCGGAGAAGCTCGTCCCATTGGTGTACAGCACGCTCCACCGGCTAGCCGAGCGACACATGAGGCGAGAACGCGCGAACCACACGCTTCAGCCGTCTGCAATCGTCAACGAGGCTTACCTCAAGCTCCAGGGAGCTCGCGATACACCTTGGGCGAATCGGGCCCATTTTTTCCTCGTCGCTGGCCGGGCGATGCGCCAGGTCCTTGCAGATCACGCTCGCCGGCGCGCGGCCAAGAAACGTGGCGAGCCGGCAGCGATCTCGAACATCGAGACCATCGCAATGACCATGCCTCGCGAAGTCGACGTGATCGCTGTTAACGACGCACTCGTCAAACTTGCAGCCCTCGATCTGGAACAGGCTCGTATCGTCGAGCTCAGGTTCTTTGCCGGCCTGACCAATGAGGAAGTGGCGACGGCACTCGAAAGCTCCACGGCGACTGTTCAGCGGAAGTGGGCTGTGGCAAGAGCGTGGTTGCATCGCGAGCTCGTTGGACCGGTCCGATGACGCCGGAGCGTTGGCAACGAGCACAGGAGATTTTTGGAGAAGCCCTCTTGCGCGGCGCCGATGAGCGCTCAGCCTTCGTAGGGGGTGCCTGCGGTGGCGATAAGGAGCTGGCAACGGAGGTCAACTCTCTTCTCGCGGCCCACGACGCGGCAACGCCGAACTTCCTGGCTTCTCCAGCGATCACGCCATCGCAATCGCCAACCTGGCCCCTTGAATCGGGTACGCCGATCGAGAGTGGCGCCCGGCTCGGGCCGTATGAGGTGATCGCTGCCATCGGGGCGGGAGGCATGGGGCAGGTCTACCGCGCCTTGGACTCGCGGCTCGACCGGGATGTGGCGATCAAAGTACTCCCGGCACACTTGAGTGCAAGCGCGAGTGCCCTGGCGCGCTTTGAACGCGAAGCGAAAGCCGTCGCGGCACTGTCCCACCCAAACATTCTTGCAATCCACGACTTCGGCACCGAGGGCGGCGTGTCCTTTGCGGTCATGGAGCTCCTAGACGGCAGGACACTCCGAGCGATGCTCGATGAGGGTCCTCTTCCTGAGGCTCAGTCGATCGACTTCGCCGTGCAACTCGCCAAGGGACTTGCGGCTGCGCACGAGCAGGGGATCGTTCACCGGGACCTAAAACCGGAGAACATCTTCATCTCCAGGGACGAGCATCTCAAGATCCTCGACTTCGGGCTCGCCAAGCGCCGCGGTCGAGAGGATGAACACGAGGCGACAGCAAGCCCGCCAAGGGCCGAAGGCCGTACTCAACCCGGTACCGTGATGGGGACGCTAGGGTACATGTCGCCCGAGCAGGTCAACGGGCAGGAGGTAGATCGGCGCTCGGACATCTTCTCCTTCGGAGCGATCCTGTACGAGATGTTGTCGGGCCGACGGGCGTTCCGGAAGGAGACGCCGGCGGACACCATGGCGGCGATCCTCTTGGAGAAGCCGGCAGGGCCCGTTGAGACTAAGGGCCGCAGGTCGGCGGCCCTGAATCAAATCGTTGCGCGATGCCTGGACAAGGACCGCGAGCAGCGTTACGGATCGGTGCGGGAGGTCTTCCAGGCGCTGTCCGAGGTCTCGTCGCTCGAGCGGCCGGGGCGAATCGCCCGCGGAGCCCTCATCGCGGCCGCGACGCTGATTGCTGTGGCAATCGCAGCTGGCATCGGCGTAACCAGACGCCCGACCCGAGTCGAGAAGCCGGGCCCCAAGCGCATCGCCGTTCTTCCGTTCGAGAACCTCGGAGCGCCGGAGGACGACGGCTTTGCCGACGGAATCTCAGATGCAATCCGTGGCAAACTGACCCTCTTGTCGGGCGTCCAGGTGATCGCCCGCGGCAGCTCGACACCGTACAAGAAGACGACCAAGACGCCGCAGCAGATTGCGCGCGAGCTCGACGTCGGCTATCTCCTGACGGCGACGGTTCGCTGGCAGAAGGGGTCCGGAGGGGCGGACCGCGTGGAGGTGGAACCCGAGCTCATCGAGGTATCCACTTCTGGTGCTCCGACGTCGAAGTGGCAGCAGCCGTTCGACGTGTCGAAGACGGACGTGTTTCGGGTGCACTCGGACGTCGCAACGAAGGTGGCGCAGGAACTAGGCGTTGCGCTCGGAGCTGGTCAGCAACGGCGGCTAACTGAGAGGCCCACGCTGAGCCTCGCGGCCTATGACGTATTTCTCAAGGGTCAGGGGGCTTGGGACGGTTGGACCAACAATCCCTTGTCCAACGTCCGAATTGCACTCGGCTATTACGAACAGGCCGTCGCCCTGGACCCCAGCTTTGTTGACGCATGGGGGTTGATTTCCAGGGCGTATACCGTAATGTTCAGTGTCACACACAAGGCGGAAACCGCCGAGCACGCTCGGCTAGCCGCTGAAAAGGCAGTGGCGCTAGCAGGCGACCGGCCCGAAGGGTACCTAGCTCTTGGTCTCTACCAGCATTTCGTGACCCTCGACTTCAGCCGCGCTCGGGCAGAATACGGTCGCGGCCTCCGTCTTGCACCCAACAACCCTGACCTTGTTTCTGGAATGGCCATGACCGAGATATGCCTTGGCCGGCCGGAGGAAGCGGTAGGGCACTTCAAGGAAGCAGAACGCCTCGATCCACATGATCCGACGAACCCCCAGGCTGTCGGTTCGACACTTCTTAGCCTGAAAAGATACCGCGAGGCGAGGGAGGCCTTCGATCGCGGGCTCATTCTTGCACCCGCCAGCCTCTACCTGCTTGAGCTCAAGGCGCTGTCCTTCGTGATGCAGGGTGATATCAACGGAGCCAGAGCTGTGCTCAAGACCGTGCCGAGAGAGCTTGAGCCGGCCCTCGTGAACCATATGGCCCAGGAGTGTGAGCTGATCTGGCTCCTTGACGACGACCAACGCGAATTGCTTCTTCGCCTGCCCCCGAGCGCCTTCGACGACAACAGAGGCGCTTGGGGTCTTGGCCTTGCTCAGGCTTCGGCGCTGAAGGGGGACAGGGCGAATTGTCTCTTCTATGCCGACCAGGCGAGGAAGGCGCTCGTGGAAGAGCTTCGCGCTGCGCCAAAGAGCATAGACGGTACTGGCCACGCGCGCCTCGGTCTCGCCCTAGCATATTTGGGCAATAAGGAGGGTGCCATTCAGGAGGGTACGCGCGCCGTCACGGTCCTGCCCTTATCTAGGGACGCGTGGGGAGGTGCAGTTATGCAGGGCGCTTTAGTACACATTTACATACTTACCGGAGAGCAGGAGAAGGCCCTCGATCAGCTCGAGCCGCTGTTGAAGATCCCTTATTTCCTGACGCCCGAGTGGCTAAAGATCGACCCCAACTTCGAACCACTTCGCGAGAATCCTAGGTTTAAGAAGCTGATTGCCGGTGCGTAATCAGGTCGGCGGCCTCCCGTCATCGAGAGAACGAAAAGGGCTGCAGCGGCAGGTACTGGGGTCGACACAGTGACGCCGGAGCGTTGGGCTCGGGTTCAAGAGGTGTTCGGGGCGGCGCTGGCGCTCGATCCCGGGGTTCGCGTGGCGATCGCGGCGGCGACGAAGATGGCGAAGTAGATGCAGAAGCGGCCGCGAGCGGAGTTTGGACCCGTGCCGGCCCAGCTGTCACCAAGACCAATGGTCACCCGGCTAGTCGAACCCCAAGGCGCCATCGACTGAGCTGGTTAGTCGCGGAAGCGTCCCGAGTCGCCAGGCCGGTGCACTTGGTGTGGATTCGCTGTTCGAAACCGCCAACATCGACCGACGGCCGCCGAAACTGTGCGGCAGCGACACTGACCGCATAGCGCTGGCACCTTGATCCGGGGGCCACGTCAGGCTTCCGAGGTCTGGAGCGTCCGGCGCGTGGCACGAGGACTCTTGCGTTCAGTAATGGCCATTAGCGCCCGGCCACGTCCGGGCCTTTCGAGCGCCAGCGGCATAAACTAAACACAGCAGTCGTCCGATGACACTCCCAGCTGGGACTCGTCTAGGTCCCTACGAGATTCTGTCGCCAGTTGGCAAGGGCGGGATGGGGGAGGTCTACCGGGCGCGCGATCCCCGATTGGGGCGCGATGTTGCCATCAAAGTCTTGCCAGATGCTGTCTCTCGGGACCCTGCTCGCCTGAGCAGGTTCGAGAAAGAGGCCAGAGCTGCCGGCGCCCTGAATCATCCTCACATCATGTCGATTTACGACGTTGGAAGCTACGAGGGAATGCCTTATGTCGTTATGGAGCTTCTCGAGGGCGAGACGTTACGGGATGTCATAGTGCGCAGAGTTCCCTCGACTCAACAGGTGTTGGGGTGGGGCCTACAGGTGGCCCAGGGCCTGGCCGCTGCTCATCGCAAGAGCATCGTTCATCGGGACCTAAAGCCAGAGAATCTCTTCCTCACGGCCGAAGGTCGAATAAAGATTCTCGACTTTGGTCTCGCGAAGCTCGGGACGGGCACCGAGGTCGAGAGCAAAGCTTCGACGGCAACGAATCTCACGCAGCCCGGGGTATTGCTCGGCACGCTGGCCTACATGTCCCCTGAGCAGCTACGTGCGGAGGACGTGGACCACCGTTCGGACATCTTCTCGCTTGGAGTGGTGCTCTACGAGCTCATGGCAGCGAAACATCCGTTCCGACGGGAGACAATCCCCGCGACTCTGACGGCGATCCTGCAGGATGCACCCGAGAAGCTCCCTGCCTCTCCCAGGACGGAGACCATTCTTGACCGCTGTCTAGAAAAGGAGCCTGAGAAGCGCTTTCAGTCAGCCCATGACCTGGCAATGGAACTCGAAGCGGTGCTTCAGGGGCGAGGCGAGACTGCCACGCTCCGAGAAGTGGAAGAAAAGAATCCGTACCCCGGCCTCTCTTCCTTCACCGAAGAGAACGCGGGAAATTTCTTCGGCCGCGAGCACGAAGTCGCAATGCTTTGGGACAAGATCCGACGTCGCCGACTGCTGGCCGTGATTGGGGCTTCGGGGGCCGGCAAGACCTCATTCGTCCGTGCGGGCGTTGTGGCGTCCAGACCTAAGGGGTGGGCAACGCTCGTCAGTACGCCAGGGCCAGCGCCGCTGAGGGCTCTCGGCCAGATTCTGGGCCCCGAACTTGCCGGAGACTCCGAGGCATTGCGGAAGCTTGCGGGTTTTGACGATCCTGCGACCGCATTCGAGTTGCTCGCCCGTTGGCGCAAGCACCACGAGCAAGCGCTCATCGTTCTGGATCAATTCGAGGAGCTCTTCACGCTGAACTCAACGGAGACCCAGGCTCGATTCGCCGCGCTCCTTGGGCGACTAGCGAAAGAGGCCGACGTTCACCTCCTTCTGTCCCTGCGCGATGACTTCTTGATGCGATGTCACGAGCATCCGGCTCTAGCGGAAGTCTTCAGCGAACTGACACCCCTGGGTACGCTGACGCGGGAGGACCTCAGACGCGCCGTGGTCGAACCGGCTCGCAAGCTCGGCTATAGCTTCGAGGACGATGCACTCGTGGAGGACATTCTTAGTGCCGTCGAGGGAGGGCGCGGAGCTCTACCGCTGTTGGCATTCGCTGTTTCTAAACTATGGAATCGCCGAGACCAGGAGCGGAAAGTCCTCACCCGAGAGACGTACCTCAAGGTTGGCGGCGTAGAAGGGGCCCTCGCCCTGCACGCGGAGGCCACTCTCGATCGTATAGGTCTCGAGCATGAAGGGACTGTGCGCTCGATCTTTCGAAACCTAACCACGGCACAGGGCACGCGTGCCGTGCTGACCACCGACGAGTTGCTGTCGGCTTTTCCAGACCGTGTTGCCGCTGAGACCGTGGTAAGGCAACTCGTAGACGCGAGGCTCTTGACATCCTACGAGGCCGATGAAGGCGGTGGCGCGTCCGGCGGGCGACACGTGGAGATCCTGCACGAGTCGCTCTTGACGGCATGGCCGCGGCTTGTTCGGTGGCAGACGCAGAGTGCAGTCGGGGCGCAACTTCGAGACGAGCTTCGACAAGCGGCGCACTTGTGGCTGAAGCGAGGGCAATCCGACGACGTTCTTTGGACGGGAGCTTCGTATCTCGAGTACCAGGCATGGCGGCAAACCTACGAGGGTGGGCTCTCGGCAGTTGAGGAGGATTTCGCGAGGGCAATGACGACCCTTGCGAATCGAAACCGGCGCCAGAGGTGGGTTGCCGCGGCTGGGCTCGCTGCCGCTCTTCTGTTCGGCTGGGGAATCTATTTCGACAAGAGCGCCGAGGCCGCTGCGCAACTCGCCTTCTCGCAGAAGGCGCAACGCCTCCAGGCTCAGGTCTCGGAACGGCTGACGCTAGCGCTCGAGAACCTCTACACCCTGCAGAGCTTCATGGATGCGTCGGATCACGTAATGACGCGAGTCCAGTTTCGCCTGCTCGCGGTTCCGATGCTCACGCGCAACCCCGAGGTCTACGCCTTCGAATGGCTGCCGCTCGTGCGCGGGAGCGACCGAGCGAAGAGCGAGGCGGAGGCGAAGGCTGACCACGTGATGGATCTCGGCTTCTGGGAGGTCGTGGACGGCAAGGCCACCGCCGTCGGGCATCGCGACCTCTATGTTCCGATCCTCTACATGGAACCTCCAAGCGCGCGCGCTCTCGGGTTCGACATCGCCTCAAGCCCACCGCGATGGGCGACCGCTTCCAAGGCCCGGGACAAGGGCGTGATCACCTTCTCGCCGCCTTTCGAGCTGGTCGAGAGCACGGGCCGCAAGGGGCCGCCGGTCGTCTCGGCCTACGCCCCGGTCTTTCGCGGCGGCGATCCGGGGTCCGAGGAGGCGCGGCCGAAGGCGCTGCTCGGTTTCGTGGTGGCGATCCTCCGGGTGGCGCCGCTCGTCGACAAGGCGGCGTCGCAGGTCGACGCCTCCGGTATCGGGCTTCGGCTGCGCGACCCGAGCGAGCCGAAGGCGCCGCCGCTGGCGGAACGGGGCGGCGCGAACGCCGGCCCGGCTCGCGAGGGGTTCGAGCAGTCGTTCATCGTCCCTCTCCCTGGCGACCGCAACTGGACCCTAGACGTCTTCGCTCTTCCAGATGCCTTCCTCCCACGTAGGCACTGGATAGTTGAGATTCTTTCAGCCAGCGTTCTGGCCGCGGCACTCGGGTCGGCGGTCGTGGCCTTGTTCGGAAGTATTTCGCGCCGACGCCGCCAAGGAATAGCGGCTTAGGGCTGAGGTCCCATGAAAAGTCCCAGACCTGCGGGGAACGTAAACCGCGGTGAGGGCAGCTGACTCCAGGCGCCGAACGGGTGACGCGTCAGCGGCTCGCAAAGAGCCGAAGGCGATGAGCGAGTCTGCTGCACGCGCATGTTGGGCGGCTCCCACCCGGCCGAGTGTTCCCTGGCTCAGGAGCACAACGATTCGAAAGCCACTTTATAGCTGAATAGGAGCTGCAAACGGGACGCCGTGAGGGAGCTGCGGCTCAAGCGGGTCAACGTGGCGTTGCAGATTGCGGCGGGGATGCGAGCGGCCTGTAGGACGTCGAAAGCCGACGCAAGTAGGTCATCGTGCGTTATGGACGCTGCGAATTCGTCGAATTGAAGCTCAAGCCCGGACACAGCGGCTCTGCGGGCACGCGCTGCCTGGCCAGAGTAGTGAAGCACCTGCGTAACCGGCCATTCACATCCGTGACGCGTGAGATGCCTGAAGGCTTCAGACCCCACGGCGACGATCTTGGCAGTGGGCAAGGCGACGAGAGCGAGTTCCTCCAGAAGTAGGCTATGCCACCTTGCGTATCGCTCCGCCCTCGCCTTCCGTGCGACGCTTACGAGCATCGCGCCCTTGGAGATGTCCGTGACATGGTAACGCTGGCCCGGCCGGCAGAGATACCGTTGGGCAGCTAGGTGAAGAATGAAGTCCTCAGGCGAATTTAGGAAGTTCCTACAGCCACTCGCGATCTGCGCGCGAGCGTACTCCGCTGAATGCGCCCCGAGAGAGGGCTCCATGCAGACAAGGACGTAGTTGACTGGACCATGCGGCTCAGGGTTCGGGAGATAGACGTCTCCGTCTGCCTCGGCGAGGGCTTTCATTGCGACTTCAAGCCCAGAATACGCGGCGCTGAAGCTATCGCCCGTGTCCATGCTGTGATCCACCCAACGCATAGCGGGTCAGATAAGCCGAAGGCGAAGAGCGAGTCCGCTGCCCCCGCATGCTAAGCCGAAGGCGACAAGCGAGGACGCCCAAGGAGTACCGGGCGGTGGCTGAAGCGCTTCCTCCCGCAGCTGTCGCGGAGCAAGACGTTCCGCTGCATGCACACGCTAGTCGCTGGTTTTCCATGCTCTAGAATGATCCCGAGTCATCGACGCTGGTACCCAGAAAGAGCCGCCGTTTTAGGTTTGGGAGCAGATGGTCGCCGGTTCGATCCCGGCCGCCCCGACCATCTCAGCGACTTAGCGAAATGCCTCGGTCACCTCTCATCGGTCGGTGCACTCACGGTGCACTTGATTCTGGAGCCTCCCGACACCGGCAGACTGACCGATATCGTCCAGACGCCTTCCACCACTGATGCTCGCTAGACAGGTGCCTTCCTGCGACGTCGTGGTCGTGAAGCGCGATCCGGCCACCGGCCTCGTGACGCTCGCGGCCGGGACCCGTCCCAAGCCCGACGAAATCCTTGAGCGTAAGATTGCGGCCCCACGGCGATGATCTGCGCTTTCTGCTCCGCGAGCGTCCCGGACGACGCCTTCTACTGTTCGGCGTGCGGCCAGCAGGTCTCCTCCGTGTCTCAGGCGCCGACGGGCCTGGCTTCCCCCTCAGTCGCCCAGGCTGCGCTGCGGCGTAGTCCGTCCTCGGTGCCCGTCGGCCGGCTGGCCTCCGGCGATTCGATCGACGACGGAGCGTTTGCGCCGGGGACCGTGCTCGTCGAGCGCTACCGAATCATCGGCCTCCTCGGCCGGGGCGGCATGGGCGAGGTGTATAGGGCCGACGATCTCACGCTCGGCCAGCCTGTGGCGCTGAAGTTCCTGCCGCGCACGCACGCCGCCGACCCCGGACGACGGGAACGTTTCCTGGCGGAAGTTCGGCTTTCCCGTCAGGTTTCCCATCCAAACGTGTGCCGCGTCCACGACGTTGGCGAAATCGAGGGACTGCTCTTCCTTTCGATGGAGTTCATCGACGGCGAGGATCTGGCCTCACTATTACGCCGGATTGGGCGACTTCCTCACGACAAGGCGTTGGAGCTCTCACGGGAGCTGTGCGCTGGAATAGCGGCCGCCCACGACAAGAAGGTCCTTCATCGCGATCTGAAGCCGGCCAACGTGATGATCGACGGCCGCGGACGCCTACGCATCACTGATTTCGGCCTGGCGGTCCTCGGCGAGGAAGGAGCCCGCGAGGGCGAGATCGCGGGCACGCCCGCCTACATGGCGCCGGAGCAGCTCGACGGCAAGGCCGCGACCGTTCGGAGCGACGTGTACTCCCTGGGCCTGGTGCTCTACGAGCTCTTTACGGGCAAGAAGGGTTTCGAAGCGGCGACGCTCGCGGAAATGCGGCGTCAGAAGGAGGCGGGCGCGACCCCGCCGTCGCAGATCGCCCGGGATCTCGATCCCAAGATCGATCACGCGATTCTGCGTTGCCTGGAGAGGGATCCGGCCCGACGTCCGGGTTCGGCGTTGCAGGTCTCCGCGTCACTCCCCGGGGGCGACCCGCTCGCCGCGGCGCTCGCGGCCGGCGAAACGCCTTCGCCCGAGATGGTCGCGGCCGCCGGAGGATCGACCGGCCTGGCACCGCGAGTCGCGCTCGCCTGCCTGACGGCCGCCTTCATCGGTCTCGCTCTCGTAATCCTGGTCGCCGATCAGTTTGGTCTTGTCGGACGAACGCCTCTCGAGCTGTCCCCGGAGGCGCTCTCCTTCCAGGCGCAGGAGATCGCCGCCCGGCAGGGGTATGCAGCGAGGCCGCTCGACCGAGCCTGGGGCCTCGTTCAGAACACGGAGTACTTCGACCACGTGAGGAAGAACGACCGCTCGAGGACGCGCTGGAAGGATCTCGAGGCGGGACGCCCGCCGGCGATCGAGTTCTGGTACCGCACCAGCCCGCGCGAGCTGTCTCCCGGCGACCCATTTCTCGACGACCGAATTTCGCGAAACGTCCCGCCGCTCGACGTCGCGGGCATGGTTCTCGTCGTCCTGGACATGAAGGGACGGCTGCTCGAGTTCGAGGGCGTGCCACCGCAGACCGTGCCGGAAGGGCCTGACCCGGCGCCGGATTGGGGACCCCTCATTTCCGCGGCGGGCTTCGGCGCGACCGATCTCAAGCCGGCCAGGCCCGCATGGCTACCGGAGACCTTCGCGGACACCCGGGCCGCCTGGACCGGAGCCTTCCCGGAGCTTCCGAAAATTCCGATCCGCGTCGAGGCCGCCGCTTATCGGGGCACGCCCGTCATGTTCCGCATCGTATGGCCATGGACCACGCCCGCGCGCCAGGCCGGCGCAGACCGGGGCCTTGGCATCAGCAACTTCGTCCTTCTCAGCCTCTTCGTGACTGTGCTGGTCGGAAGCGTTCTGGTCGCTCGCCGCAACCTGCGTCTGGGCCGCGGTGACCGGCGAGGAGCGTTCCGATTCGCCCTCTTCGTTTTCGCCGCCTTCCTGCTGTCGTGGGTCCTCGAGGGAACCCACGTGGCCTACTCCGACGAGTTCCGGCTCTTCGTGGATATGGCGGGTTTCGCGCTCTTCGCCGCGGCCTTCGCCGGCATTCTCTACCTCGCTGTCGAGCCCTTCGTGCGTCGCCGCTGGCCCGGTGCGCTCGTGTCCTGGACGCGAGTGCTCACGGGACAGTTCCGAGACGGCGTCGTCGGCCGCGATGTCCTGGTCGGCGTCTTGTGGGGGACTTTCTGGACGCTGCTTCGTCGCGCGCAGGGCTTCGTTTCGAATCGCGTCGGCATTCCGGTTCGACCCTACGTGCAGCTCGACGCGCTCCGGGGTATTCGGTTCGGCGCCGCCGATATCATCGGGGCATTCGCGTACTCTCTCTTCATCGCGATGGCGATCTTTTTCCTGTTGTTCCTTCTTCGCACCCTCCTGCGGAAGGACTGGCTGGCCGCGTTCGCCTTCATGGTCCTGTTCTCCTTCAGCGGCTTCGGCGGTTCCGAGGAGCCCCTGAAGGAGGCGGTATTCTGGTTCGTCATCGGTGGAAGCATCGTTTTCCTTCTCGTCCGTTTCGGTTTGCTGGCCTACGGAGTGGGGTTCTTCACGGTACAGATCCTTTCTCTGTTTCCCATCACACGACACGTTTCCGCCTGGTACGCGTCCTCGGGGATCCTGGCCGTCGCGGTCGTCATCGCGCTCGTCGCGTACGGGTATCGGACGACGCTCGAGGGCCGGCCGGCGCTCGCGGGTTTTCTCGACACCTGAGTTGAGGGCAGCACGCTCGCCCGGATCGGCCGGCCGGCGGTAGGACGTTCTTTAACCTCGCGCAACCATCTCCCGTGCTGGACCTTGGCGCCATAGAGAACGCGTTTGACACTATCGCCGGGCGAGAGGCTCGGTTCCTACAGGTCAAGTCGTCGCACGCGAATGCTGGTTAGAGCCAGTCCAATATGGTCTGCGTTTCCTCAGTCGGCCTTAGGAGCTGATGTCGCCGGTTCCATCCCGGCCGCCCCAACCATGTTTTCAACCACTTAGCTTGGACGACGGCTCGGAGTCCGTCCGTCGGTGCACTCACGGTGCACTCGACTGCGATCTGCACTGCCAGGGGCATCCCTGAGCTGAAAGCGCGCTGTACCATCGCCGCAGCAGCTTGCAAAGGCGAGAAGCTTCGAGCATTTCACTCCCACGCACCGTGCGACGAGAGGTTGCCGGCGCCGTCCTGCTGATCTTTCTGGGCGTCGGGTCACGACTCCTCTTCCTGGGGGTGTTCCCAACACTCCCGTTCTGGGACTCTCTCCAGCTGATTCACTTCGGCGAGCTGATCCGTTCGAACGGGGTGGCCGCTCCGGGATGGTACTGGGGTCAGTTCAACCCCGGGCTTCCAATGATTCTCGCCTTGATCCTCAAGATGCACCTTCCGGTCGTCACCTCAGCACGGTTCGCGACGGCACTTCTCACTGGACTCCTCGGTCTCGTTCCGTTCCTAATCTGGCGCGGTGTCGTGGCCTTCCGGTGGCGCCTACTCGCCGGCCTGCTTCTGGCGCTCTGGCCGGGACAGATCGTCTTTTCCGGCGTCGTGGTTCAGGACAACTGGGTGCTGCTGCCGATGGTCTCGCTCGCTTGTCTCGCGGTCCGGCGACTCAGGAGTCCCTTCGGGCGCGACAGGCCGCTGATCTCGGCCCTTCTCTTCGTGGTGTGTATCGCGATCCGGCAGGAAATGCTCGTCGCGCTCCTGCCGCTGGCGATTGCCGCCGGGATATCGAACAGCGCGTCCCGAAGGCGAGCGCGAGACATCGCGACGATGGCGGCGGCTCTGGTAACGTTCACCGCTCTTCTGTGTTTCCAACGCTGGCAAGCGACCGGTCGCTTCACCCTCGCGACCGAGCATGGGGCGCTCGGGCTGTTCGGCAGCTTCATGCCGGGTGCCGGCACCGAGGGCTGGATCGACGCCCGGTCTTACGCGGCGGCCCGGGACCCATCGACAAAGCAGGGTCTCTTCGGCTCGCCAGGGCAGCTGCTGCGGCTCACCGTGGAAGAGGTGGAGCGCCGGCCGGCCTTCCACGCCCTTCGGATCATCGCATGGCTTCCGCGCCTCGCTCTCGATGCCGATTCGGACGCGCTGCACTGGAGCATGGGCGTGCCGCAGTCTCTCCCGACGGAGATTCGCGCCAGGGCCGACGCCTTCCTCCATTACGCACGCCCGCTGTCGGTCGTCGTGCTCGCTCTCATCCAAGGTGCGTTTGCGGCGACCCTCATCATCGGCATTCGCAGGCGTCGCTCCGACATTCTTCTGTTGGCGAGCGCCGTCGCATTGAAGTTCGCGATCCATATTGTCGTCTCGCCGCTCGGCAGGCTCGTGCTGCCCACTATCGCGCTGGAGCTGCTCGCGATTCCTCTCGCCGCTGGCGAACTCTCTCAGGTGCCACGCACGAAGCGTGTCCGACTCCTCTTCGCTGGAGGCGCCGTTTCGGCTGGACTGCTGATTTTCGTCCCACCTCTGTCAGCGCTCGTTTCACGGCTGGACGCACGAGAGCTCATTGGTGTCCGATCATTTCGCCTCGACGCTGGCCAGGGGTGCGCGATTCGTTGCGAGGTTCGCCGAGGCGCGTTGATCGGACTAACGCCGGACCTCGCAGCAGCTCGGAACGCCGAGATCGGCTGCTCGTTGCCGTTGACGCCGTCGGGCGCGACGCTCGAACTCCGAGTTCATGGAGCGCCCGTTCAGGTTGTTGCCGATGGCAACCCTCTCCAACCATCGTCGGAGAAGTCCTATCTATTGGGCGCCCAGGTATCCGCAGTGAGCATCGAGGTACCGGATGACGGGCCGGCAACGGTTCAATTTCTTCTAACGGAGCGGGGACCGGAACAGGACACCTCGATCAACTAGCCTTTTCAATTCTCGACCCCAAAATCCTGCACGTCAGAGCGATACGAAGAGGCGAGGGCGATGGGTGAGTCCCCGCGTGTCGATCCAGGCGCTGGGTCGCCGGGCGAACCTTTCGGTCTCACTCCAACCGCACCAACTCCGGCGTGTAAAGCACCATGCTGCAGCCGCTGACGTCGGAGCAGCCGAGAACACCCCGGCGAAGGAGGCGAGTCGTGCCGTCATCCGGGAAGGTGGTTCCGAGCGACGCCTTCTTCAGGTCCGCGGCGGCCTTCTTCAGGGCGTCATCACCCGAGACGAAGCGCGCATCCACGACCTTGCCTCCCGGACCGACCAGCAGATAGAACTCGGCGCTCGCGGTCTCCCTGGAGATGGGCGGAAGCTGGGCCGTCCTCAGCTTCGTCAGGGCCTCTCGATCCATCGCGCTGGCAGAGCTCTGACCGGCGGCCTGTCGCTTCGCCTTGTTGGCGCCCATGCGCCGCCTGATCCCCACGATTAGGGGAGAACTCGATGCGCCCTTAACTCAGATGTGATCTTCGGTCGCTCACCTCCTTCAGGGACACGGGAAAGCGGAAGTGGACTGAATCGGCTCCATCGCGTGGAGGTCGGGGTTCGGATAGTCGTTTTTCGTTCCGGTCGTCTCGTCGGTCACGTGGATCGTCAGTCCGATGTTCGTCCCGGCCGACGCAAAAACCCAGTGATGGCCGTTGGCCCCGCATCCGTTCAGGACCTTCACGAGGAGCTCGGGGTTGTTCGCGGAGAAGAACCAGAACAGCCCGCCCTGCGTGACCCCGAGCCCGGACAGCGGAATCGCCGTTCCATTTCCGGAGGATCCGCCTCCCTCCGTCGTCTGATAGTCCACCTCGACCTTGAAGCGCTTGTCGCCCGGGTGGTCGTCGATGCAGAGAGTCGTGGACGAAGCGACGCAGGCGTTGGCGGCCGCGCCGAGCGTGACCATCCCGATCTTGTTCGCGTTCGCCTCCACGAACCAGAGTCCTCCCGGACCGACCGTCAGGCCGCTCGGCCCGCTGTTGCTCGTGGGAGGCGTCAGTTGGGTGAAGCTGCCGGAGGTGGAGACCCGGCTGATCTTTCCGTCGGCGTCGGTGAACCAGAGCGCCCCATCGGGTCCGGACACGATCGCCCACGGCACGACGTTGGCGCCCGGGACGCCGAATTCCGACACCGCGCCGGACGTCGTCATCCTCCCGATGCGCCGCGCACCCGACTCGGTGAACCAGAGTGCACCGTCCGGCCCGGTCACGATGCCGTAGGGCTGGGAGCCGGGAGTCGTGATCGGAAACTCGCTGAACGCTCCGTCCGTCGTGACGCGCCCGATCTGGCCGGCGTTCCACTCGGTGAACCAGAGTGCGCCGTCGGGCCCGATCGTCAGCGTTCGGCTGTTGCTGTTCGGGGTCGGCACGTCAAACGTCGTGATGGCGCCCGACGTCGTGATCCGGCCGATCTTGCCGTCCACGTTCGCCGTGAACCAGAGCGCCCCGTCGGGTCCCGCCGTAATGCCGCCGGCGTTCTGGTCGCCCGCCGTGAAGGTGTATTCGGTCACGGCGCCGCCCGTGGTCATCCGCCCGATCCGGTTTCCATTCCCTTCGGTGAACCAAAGCGCGCCGTCGGGGCCCGCGGCGATGGAGGTGGGGTAGCGCGCCGAAGACAGCGAGAACTCGGCGAAGTCTCCGGTCGCGGTGACGCGGCCGATCTTGCTCGCGACCGACTCGGTGAACCAGAGCGCGCCGTCCGGTCCGGCGGCGATGTCGACCGCGCCGATGCCGGGTGCCGCCGGCGGAATCGCGTACTCCGTGACGCTCTGTCCGCGGGCCGCCAGGGCGAGGCCGGCGAGTGCGAGGTTGGTGAGCAGGTAATGCCTCATGACGTCCTCCCGGGGCGCGGCGTTCGGCCGCGCTCTTCTTCCCATGTCGCCTCTGTGGCAATGGAAGCGTTCGCGTCGTGCGCAGTAAGACCGGAGGTCCGCGGGAAGCGGACGGAGGAATCGAGCCGAATGCCAGGCGTGGGCGCCCTCGTTGCCGCATCGCTCCGCCGGATCGAACGCGATCATCTCGCGCTTCGGTTTTAGGTTCGGTTTAGGCGGCCTACTCCAGGGCTCGTCCGCTGCACGTGCGTTTCAGGAAGCCGCTTCGCCGGCAGGTGGGGTCAACGTGTTTGTGGAAGGAAGCGATCTGCCAGCCTTCGGGCTCCCGAGTGAGGACCGCGGAGAATTTCGCCGTGTGCGTTTCCGCGCGCGGCCCGGACGGAGCGTTGAGCACGGTCCGAAAAAATCGCCGCATGGCCGCCTGAATGGCCTGACCCCTCACGGCGGCGCGTCAGCAGCGAGTGAAGCGGGCGTCACTTCACCTTCTCCCACACCAATTCTCCGACGATGACCTTCCCGTCAATCCCGTTCGACTGAGGATTGGTGGAGACGTAAGGCTTGTTTCCCTCGAGCCTGACATTGCGACCCAACGAGCCGGGACCCTCGCGGGCCCGGGCGTTTTTCATCGGATTAGGGATGGAACGTGGCCGTCCACTGACCGGCCGAGCCATTGGGACCTGCCGTCGAGGCTTCGCGGACGGAGATGAGATCGCCGGCGACATACGCGACGGAATGCGTCGTGTCCGAGCAGACCTGTGCCGTGCCCGAAACCGTGCAAGTCACCGCCGTGTCGACGCCGTTCTTGCGCAGCGTGAGGGTCCACGACTCACCCGTTCCAGGAGCCGTCTCGACGAAGACGTAGAAGCTGCTGACCGTACCGGCCGCGGGCATGATGTTCTGCACTCTCGATTCGGTGTTGCTCTGGTTGCCGGCGAACATTCCCATGTAGCGACCGCTGACCATGCTTGACGTTCCGCTCGTGCCGCCGATCAACGGCGTTCCTCCCGTCGGCCCCGGGGGTCCCTGAGGACCGGTCGCTCCTTGCAGACCCTGCGGTCCGATCGGACCGGTCGGTCCCTGCGCGCCGGTGGCGCCGGTCGGACCCTGAGGACCAATCGCGCCCGTCGCGCCGGTGTCACCCTTCGGGCCCTGCGCACCCGTGGCGCCGGTCGGTCCCTGAGGACCGGTGGCGCCCGTCGCGCCGGTGTCACCCTTCGGTCCTTGCGGCCCGATGGCACCGGTGGCGCCGATGGGACCCTGCGGACCGGTGGCGCCGGTGGCACCCGTGTTGCCCTGCGGGCCCTGCGGACCGATTGCGCCCGTGGCGCCCTGCGGACCCGTGGCACCCGTGTCTCCCTTGAGCGCGAGGAGTCCCCAGTCCGCCGGGCTCGTGTCGGGCTGATTGCCGGTGTTGCTGTCCACGAGGGAGACGTAGCTCGAGCCGTTGAAGGAAACCGTTTGAAGCGCCGCGTAAGCGGTGCCGCCGCTCCACGCACCGACGTAGTTCATCGAGGCGCCCTGCGGACCTTGCGGACCCTGCACTCCGTCGTTGCCTTGCGGACCAATCGGACCGACCGGACCGATCGGTCCCTGCGCTCCAGCGTTGCCCTGAGGACCTTGCGGGCCCTGAGGGCCGGTGGCTCCCGTCGCGCCGGTGTCACCCTTAGGACCCTGTGAACCGGTCGCGCCGACCGGGCCCTGCGGCCCGACGTTGCCCTGCGGACCCTGTGCGCCCGTGTCGCCGGTGTCGCCCTTGTCTCCCTTGTCCCCCTTTTGCGCGACCAGCGCCCACTGCGCCGGATTCGTGTCGGGTTGATTGCCGGTGTTGTTGTCGACGAGCGAGACGTAGCTCGAGCCGTTGAACGAGACGGTCTGCAGCGACGCGTACGTCGTGCCGCCGCTCCACGCGCCGATGAAGCTCATGGACGCGCCCTGGGGCCCCTGCGCGCCGTCGTTGCCCTGAACACCCTGCGGACCAATCGGACCGATCGGTCCGATGGGACCCTGCGGACCCTGAGCGCCCGTCAGACCAATCGGTCCCTGCGGACCGACGTTGCCTTGCGGACCCTGCGGACCGGCCGGCCCCTGCGGGCCCACGTTGCCCTGGGGTCCCTGTACACCCTGAGCGCCCGTGTCGCCCGTGTCGCCTTTGTCTCCCTTGTCGCCCTTCTGCGCGACGAGCGCCCACTGCGCTGGATTCGTGTCGGGTTGATTCCCCGTGTTGTTGTCGATGAGCGAGACGTAACTCGAGCCGTTGTACGAAACGGTTTGCAGCGACGCGTAGGTCGCGCCGCCGCTCCACGCGCCGATGAAGCTCATGGACGCGCCCTGCGGACCCTGAGAGCCGTCGGCGCCCGGAACGCCCTGCGGACCAATCGGACCGATCGGGCCGATGGGACCCTGCAGACCTTGAGCGCCGGTCAGACCGATCGGTCCCTGCGGACCGACGTTGCCCTGCGGACCGGCGGGACCTTGCGCTCCGACGTTGCCTTGCGGCCCCGGCGTACCCTGAGCGCCCGTGTCGCCGGTGTCTCCCTTGTCGCCCTTCTGCGCGACGAGGGCCCACTGCGCGGGATTCGTGTCGGGTTGATTGCCAATGTTGTTGTCGACGAGCGAGACGTAGCTCGAGCCGTTGTACGAGACGGTCTGCAGCGACGCGTAGGTCGTGCCGCCGCTCCACGCGCCGATGAAGCTCATCGACGCGCCTTGCGGGCCCTGGGCACCGTCGTTGCCCTGAACGCCTTGCGGACCAACCGGACCGATCGGGCCGATGGGACCCTGCAGACCCTGAGCACCCGTCGGACCGATCGGTCCCTGCGGACCGACGTTGCCCTGCGGACCGGCGGGACCTTGCGCACCAGCCGGACCTTGCGCTCCGACGCTGCCTTGCGGACCCGGCGCACCCTGAGCGCCCGTGTCGCCGGTGTCTCCCTTGTCGCCCTTCTGCGCGACGAGGGCCCACTGCGCGGGATTCGTGTCGGGTTGATTGCCAATGTTGTTGTCGACGAGCGAGACGTAGCTCGAGCCGTTGAACGAGACGGTCTGCAGCGACGCGTAGGTGGTGCCGCCGCTCCACGCGCCGATGAAGCTCATCGACGCGCCCTGCGGGCCCTGAACGCCGTCGTTGCCCTGGACGCCCTGCGGACCGATCGGACCGATGGGACCCTGCGGACCTTGAGCGCCCTGCGGACCGATGGGGCCGATGGGACCCTGCGGGCCCACATTGCCCTGCTGACCTTGAGGCCCCTGAGGACCAGCGGGACCCGCCGGGCCTTGCGGGCCGGGAGGCCCCTGAACTCCCGTCGCCGCGACGGTCAGCGTGTTGCCCGTGGGCGTGATGGTGACGTTGTCGCCCGCCTCCAGCACGACGTCGCCCGCGAGTCCGTTCACCGTCGAGACGAGGCTGCCGCCGTAATACCCGTTGATGTCGACGATCAGGTCGGCCTGCGCGCCGGAGACGAAGACGGTCAGCCCGCCGCTCGTGCCGAGCGCGATCGCCGCGTTGTTCGCGACGATCTGGCCGGCCACGTAGTTGAGCGTCGAGGTGCCGCCCCAGCTCTCGCCCTGCGGGAAGGTGGCGAGCCAGCCCGTGCCCAGAGTGCGCACGACGGTGAAGTTGAAGGAGACCGCGGTCGCGCCCTGGGGAACGCCGCACTGACCCGCGACCGGAAAGTCGCGCTGGGTGCCGGGGGTCAGCGACGGCGGCCCATACGGAGCCGGGAAACCGCTCTGGACTCGGGTGTCGACCAGACGGCACGGCGAGAGCGCCACGAAGGGAACCGGCGTGGCGTTGACGGCGGTGCCGATCTCCGCCGACTTCGTCGCGGCGCGCGCGCCGGCGTTCGCGGACGCGGCTTGCCAGTACAGCGGAGGCGCGGTCCAGTTGAACAGAGGCGCCTCCTCGTCGCCCAGGCCGAGCAGTGTGCACGGCAGCGACAGCAGGAGGGCGAGGGACGACCGGAGTCTCAAGCTCATTGTTCTCCTCGAATTTCAGGAGGGCGGCGCTGTTTCTCCGACACAGTCGTGGGTCGGCGCGCACCTCCAACTCGAGCGACGGAGAGAGCAACGCGCGGGCCATCGATGCGGGTTGCGTGTTCTCAACGAGTTGCCGCGTCGGGCGGAATGCGGCTGACGAAAACTGTTCGTGCGCGACACCGCGCCGCTGCCACTTTTTCTCGGGCGTCCGTTGCCCGGCGAGCGCGGACCCGGAGGCCTCTGATGCAGATGCACCACGGGCGCCGACTGTCCGAAAGGACAGGAAAGGGTGCACGCGAATCTCGTCGGCCAGGCGCCGGAGCGCTAGCGTGAGAGGGGAATCAGGAGGCGGTTATGAACAGCAGGAAAGCGTTCCTCTTGGCGGCGGTCGCCGCGCTCGCGACCACCGTCCTCGGCGCGGCCGACAGCCGTCCCAAGACCACGGACCGGTCGACGACGCCGCTCCAGGCCGAAGGCTTCTGGGTCAAGACCATGCTCGAGTTCGCGCCGGCGGGCGATCGTCCCGCTTATCAGGAGATCATCCCGTGCCGGCTCGTCGACACCCGGGCGGCGTCCGCGTTCGAGTCTCCGTTCGGAGCGCCGACGTTTCAGCCGGGGGAATCGCGGTTCTACTCGTTCCGCACCCTGCCGGCGTCGAATCCCTGCGCGATCGCGAACCGGCGCGCGTCGAATCCCGCCTACGAGGACTTCTACGGCTCCATGATGGCGGTGGTCCTGCGCGTCACCTGGTTCAACCGCTCGGGAGACGGCGGCGGCACGCCCGCACCCGGCATCGTGCTGGTCGGGGAGACCGAGTACCTCGAGATGCACGGCGCGATCGCGCAATGGTTCGGTTGGAACGGCATCGACTTCTCCGAATCCCAGCAGGGCATCGTGAAGACCGGAGGTAACGACGGGACCACGTTCCGGCTCGCGCTCCTGCCGGGTTCCACGGGAGGGCCGGACGCGGCGGCGGATCTCATCGTCGACGTTCTCGGCTACTACGTTCCGGATCCGACCGGCGGCAGCGGCGTGGGTCCTCAGGGCCCGGCCGGTCCGCAGGGTCTCCAGGGCCCGAGCGGGTTGACGGGTCCGCAGGGTCCGGCGGGGCCAGCGGGTCCGCAGGGCGCGCAAGGCGCGCAGGGCGTTCCGGGACCGGCCGGCTCGCGCGGGCAGGCCGGACCGCCGGGACCGGAAGGCGAGTCCGGTGCTCCGGGCCCGGCCGGCGCTCCCGGTGCCGCCGGACCTCCCGGCGCGACGGGACCTCAGGGTCCCCCGGGACCGCAGGGCGCTCCCGGGCCGATCGGCCTCCAGGGGCCTCCGGGATTGCAGGGTCCACCCGGGCCGCAGGGCGCTCCCGGCACCTGCACGTGCCCGATCAGCGTGGGCACGCTGGCGTGCTCGGCGGTTCCCGGTGAGCCCGATTCGCCGACATGGGCGAAGTGCACCGTGACCGTCAGCGATCCTTCGATTCAGCCGAACAGCAACATCCAGTGCACGTACATGACCCGCACCGCCGACGACCAGATTCCCTGCCGGATCTTCGGCATCGGCAGCGGGAGCTTCAAGGCCGAGATCCAGACGGGGACGTCGGCGATGTGGCTCGCCTACACCCCGCCCTCCAACTGATTCGTTCGCGCCGCGCGGAGCCTCCGGAACGGAACCGCGCGGCGCATCGCGTTCCCCGGCGAAAAACGTGCGATCATCCGCCCGCCTTTTTCGAGGAGCGCATGCACCGCGAATACGTCGCCTGGGATTCGCCCACTCTGGGCCGGAAGATGGAGATGCTCTGGTTCGGCCACGCGGGCCGGCCCATGATCTGGTTCCCGACCTCGGTCGGCCGCTTCTACCAGAACGAGGACTTCGGCCTGATCGGGGCCGTCGCCGACCTGATCGAGGGCGGCGCGATCCAGATCGCCTGCGTCGACAGCGTCGACGAGGAGAGCTTCTACGCCAAGGAGAAGCACCCGGCCGACCGCATCCGCCGGCACGATCAGTACGACCGCTACATCTACAGCGAGGTCGTCCCGTTCGTGCGGAGCAAGGGGAGGACGGCCGCGCGCGTGACGACGCTCGGCGCGTCCTTCGGCGCGTACCACGCCGGCAACTTCGGCTTCCGCCATCCCGACGTCGTCGACAAGGTCGTGGCGTTCTCCGGCAAGTACGACATCCACGGATTCCTGGACGGCTACTGGGACGAGCTCTGCTACTTCCACTGTCCGACGGCGAACGTGCCCAACATGAACGCCGACTGGGTCGCGCGCCTCAACACGATGGATCTCTGCATCGTCACGGGGGCGACCGACAACATCCTGTCGGGCACGACGAACATGCTCCGGATCCTGAACGAGAAGGGCATCCGCAACCGCGGGAGCGTCTGGGACGCTCCCTACGGCCACGACTGGCCCTGGTGGAAGGTGCAGATCCGGAGCTACGTGCCTTGAGTCAGGGCGTGGGCGGCAGCTTCGCGCCGTAGATCTCGAGCCCGAAGGTCTTCACCAGGAACACCGCCATCTGTCCCCTCGTGACCGGGTTGTTCGGACAGTAGTTCCCGCCCCCGCAGCCTCCCGTGATCCCCTCGGCGGCGAGCTGCTCGATCCAGTCGGCGAACTGACTCGGGCACGCGACGTCGCCGAAGATGCCGCTGCACGCCGGCGGCGTGTACGCGGAACCGTGCTCGGCTTTCAGGAGGAAGACCGCCATCTGGGCGCGGGTGACGGGGCTGTTCGGGCAGTAGTCGCCGCCGCCGCAGCCTCCCGTGATCCGGAAGCCGGCGAGCTGCTCGATCCACGGCGAGAAGGGGTTGTTGGCCGGGACGTCGGCGAACACCGTCCCCGTCGACGCGGGCGGCTGGTTCTGCGCTCCGCGCTTCGACTTCATGAGGAAGACGGCCATCTGGGCGCGGGTCACCGAGCTGTCGGGACAATAGCCGCCGCCGGCGCAGCCGCCCGTGATCCCGTTGTGGAAGAGGTTCTCGATCGGCGCGTAGAACTGATGAGAGACGGGGACGTCCGGGAAGCTCTCGCCGACGTGGAGGGTCCAGGTCCTCGCGACGCTGCCGGGGGTCAGGGCCTCCGTGAACGTCGCGTCCCAGTGGGGCGCGGGCCGGGAGCCCGACACGGTCATGAGATAGCAGTCTCCCGTCGCTCCGTTGCAGTCTGCCGTACTTTCGCCGGGGACCGTGCCGTAGTCGGCGGAGGCGTCGTCGATCGTGTAGGTCGGGCCGGCCGGTCCGGCCAGGTTCGAAGCGGCGCCGGTGAGTGACTGGCCGGTCACGAGCGTGTTCGTCCAGTGCGGGGCGACCTGGACCGTCTCGCCCGTCTCCAGGATGCCGTTGGCGTTCGACGACGAGCCCGCGACGCTCCGCGCGTCCACGTCGAGACCCGCGGGGATGGCGGGGCCGGTCGTGATCCGTGCGGCCTTGTTGCTTCCCAGCTCGACGAACCAGACGGCGCCGTCGGATCCGCTGGTGATGCCGAAGGGCACGTAGCTGCCCCCGAGCGAGAACTCGGTGACCGTGCCGTTCGGGGTGATACGGCCGACCGCTCCGTTGAAGTACTCGGTGAACCAGACGTTGCCGTCCGCGGCGGGGGTGAGGAAGTCGCCCGACCCGGTCAATCCGTTCGAGAACTCCGTGATCTGGCCGCCGGGCGTGATCTGGCCGATCTTCGGGGCGCCGCCTTCCGAGAACCAGAGATTGCCGTCGTGGCCGGAGGTGATGTAGTACGGATGGGAGTTGGACGTTGGGATCGGAAATTCCGCCACGACGCCCGTCTTCGTCACCCGTCCGACGTTGCCCGCGTTGTATTCGACGAACCAGACGTTCCCGTCCGCACCGCCGGTCGCGCCTCCGGGATTGCTGCTGTCGGTGAGCACCGTGTATTCCGTGACGACGCCGTCGACCGTGATCTTCCCGACTTTGCCGGTCCCCGTCTCCGAGAACCAGATGTTCCCGTCGGGACCGGTCACGATCCCGTCGGGAGCGGAGCCCGCGGTCAGATTCGGAAATTCGGTGATCGTGCCGCTCGGCGTGATCCTTCCGATCTTGGCGACATCCTCCTCGGCGAACCAGAGATTGCCGTCCGGGCCGACGCAGATCGTTTCCGTTCCGGATGCCGGAGTGGGGATCGGAAACTCCGTGAAGACGCCGGCGGGCGTCAGCCGGGCGATCTTGTTGCCGTTGACCTCGCAGATCCAGAGATTGCCGTCGGGGCCGCCCACGATGCCCTGGGGCTGGCTGTCGATTGTCGGAATCGGGAATTCGGTGATGACTTGTCCGACGGCGGGTCGGACGAGCATCGCGAGGCCGAAGACGCCCAGGGGGAGAGCTCCTCGAATGGAACGCGCACGGCCCCCGCATTTCGAATCCAACCTGTTTTCAGATCGCACAAGACCCTCCCGCCCCGGATCGGAGCTCCTCGGTCCCACCCCGACGCGGCCTCGCCGCGTGTCGTCTGTCGTCGTGTTCAAGCGAAGGGTGCAGTATTGCAAAACAGGTGCCCGGAGGTCACCTGCGGGAAATCCCAGCCTGAGAGGCGGCTCACAGGGCGGGGGCCGCCCGTCAAACCCGCGGAGCCCTCAGGCCGGCCAGAGGCAGCAGGCCGACCCGACCCAGGTCCTGTTCTTGTTGAAGTCGACGCCCATCATCTTTCCCTGCGACAGGCGCGCGAGCGTGATCACCGGAAACGGCTTCGCGCCGCGCCAGACGAACATGACGCGCACCTCGACCTTGGAGAAGTGCCCGTCGGTCGTCTCGAGCGCGGGCGCGTAGTCCACCTTCCGCATCAGCAGCGTCTGCGCGCGCTGCTCGCGCGGCACGGACGCGAGGTCGCGCGCCGTCACGTCGATTTTCACGCCCGAGCCCGCGAACGAGAACAGGGGCTTCAGCACCCACTCCGAGAGGTCCTTCGGCGGCGTCTCGAGATCCGAGAGCAGGACCGCCTCGGGGACGCACGGGTGCTTCAGATCGGGCAGCGCGTGCTTGCTCCAGCGGAAGTACCAGTTCGGATGGCCGGCCCACGACACGTCGAGCGGCTCGCGGAGGCCGAGCGGCAGGGCTCCCTCGCCGGCCGCCGGGAGCTCGTCGAAGATCAGGCGGTTGTAGATCCGCAGGATGCGCGTCGGTTTCCCGTCGCGGGTGTACCAGAGCTCGCGGCCCCGGCGCTCGATCACGCCCGGGTCGACCGCTCGCACGCCCCAGAACTGCTCGGTGAACGCGAAGTCCACGGCGGTCTTCTGATGCGGCGGGTCGAGGTCGAGCAGAACGACGTTCTCGGGCGGGTGGCCGCCGAGGATCGCGTCGCCGACGACCTTCCTGTACGAGGCGTCGCCGAGGCCCGACAGAAACCAGCGCAGCCCGGACGGGTTCGGGCACAGCTGCGACACCTCCTCGCACTGCGCGACCTGGAACGCATAGAGCGTCGGAAACGCCTGCAGCTCGATCAGCTTGGGGACGAGGCGGTCGCCCTCGCCGCGCGCGACCGCGAAGTCGACGACGGCAAAGGTCGGCCACTCGGTGCAGCCCGGCACGTCGAGCGCCGGCGGGACCGCGGCGAGCGAGCGCTCGAGCGCGGCCGGGGTCGACAGCTGGCGGAAGATGTCGAGCGACGCCGAGACCATCTCGTCGCGCAGCTCCTTCGGCAGGAAGACGGGCGTCTCCGCGAGACGGAACGCGATCTCCGTGCCGGCGCGCTCGGCGAGGCGCCGCGAATAGGCCTCGTACTTCTCGGGCGTGAACGACTCGTTGTAGGCGCGGCGGAGCTCGGGAATCATCGGCGTCTCGCTACTTCAGTCCGTCGATCAGGTAGAGGTCGGAGGAAACCACCCGGACGTAACTGTAGGCGTAGCCGTCTCCGTCCGCCTGGAAGCAGGGGTTGTTGATGGAGATGACCCCGGCGCGGTCGCCGGGCACGAGCTCCTTCAAGAGCGTTCGTTCGCCGCTCAGCAGGTCCACCCGGAAGACGGTCGCGGGGACCTCGCAGTAGTTTGCGACGATCAGGGACCGGCCGTTGCCGGTCCAGGCATAGATGCTTTCGCACGGGCCGAGGGGCGCGCCCGGAACGGGCGTCGGATCACCCCCGGCGAGCGGAGCGACGAGGATCCGCCGATTGGACGTACCGTAGGCCATTCGCGCGCCGTCTGGCGAATACGCGGTGCCGACGTCGGCGTTGATGCCCGTGATCGGGATCGCCGTCGGACGTCCTCCCTCGATCCCGACCACGGATCCCCGCGGCGGTTCCCCCGGCGCCGAGTGATAGATGAGGATCCGGCGGCCATCCCCGAGGAACCTCGCCCACAGGGGCGTCACGCCTTCGACGGGAACCTTCCGAGGCGAACCCGGGCCCGTGGGCAGGAGGACGATCTCGGGTTTCGGGACCGTGGTGAGCGCCATCGCCCACCGTCCATCCGGAGAAAGGCTCGTCGGGTTCCCGTCTCCCAGGCGCACCGCCGGCGACCCGTCGGTTCCCCGCAGGTAGACGCCCCTCGTTGCGCCGACACTCTCGCCGGTCTCGGTGAAGAGAATTCGCGAGCCGTCGCGGGACAGATCCGCGAGCGAGGTGCCGTCGAGCCAGCCGAGCTCGCGCTCCGGGGCGCCGAAGGCCGGTGCGAAGAGGACGCCCGTCCGGCTCGACGCCCGCTCGACGAGGAGCCGGCCGTCGGGGGCGACGTCGTGAAGCGCCAGGTTCGCGGTCCCGGACCACAGAATCCGTTCGCGCCCCGCGAGCGTCGCTGCGCGGAGGGCGGAGTCTCCGGGTCCGCGGCTGGCGAAGTAGAGGATCTCGCCGGTCGTCCGCGACCAGGCAATGCCCTGGACCTCCCGGAGGCCCTCGACCAGCTTCCGCTTTCGCCCGGAGCGGTCCGCGACCCATATCGCTCCCTCTTCCACCCACGCCAGGTCGCCGCGGGCCGGAGAGATGACGATCCGATTGCTCAGGTAGAAAGACTCCGAGATGGCATGGCCGACCGGATACTCGAGGAGCAGCTTGCCCGATGGCGCGAGTCGGATGACCGCCAGGTTCTCGCCGTCGGGCGCCCACGCGGCGCTGATCACGCCCTCCTGAAGCTCGCGCGCGGCGCCTCCTCCGAGCGGAACGCGGGCGAGCGTGCCGGGCGAGCTGGGGATCTGGAAACTGCCCTTGTTGAGGAGGACCGCGAGCTCTCCGCGTGGCGACACGGAGAGGACGTTCGCGTGCTCGAGACCGAGGGGCCGCGATTCGACGGAATCGGTGCGCACGGAGAAGAGCTCGGAGGGCTTTCCCTCCCACGCGGCCCCGTAGACCACGGTCTGTCCGTCGGGCGCGAAGCGCGCGGACATGACGTTGCCGCGGCGGAAGGTCAGTCGCTGCATCCGGATGCGCGGCGCGACGGATCCGGATCCGAGCCTCGTTCCCGCCCAGAACGCGATGGCGAGCCCGGCGAGTCCGACGACGGAAAACACCAGCCTCCGCCGCGTTCGCGACGGCGCCGCCATCGCGGGGACGGCCCCGCTCGCTGCGGACGCGGTCGACTGCGCGCCGAGGTCGAACGCAAGGTCCCGGGCCGACTGGAAGCGCTCGTCGGGTTTCTTCTCGAGGCAGTGGGAGACGATCCGCTCGAAGCCCGGAGGGATCGTCTTGCCCGAGGAGATCTCCGGGGGATCCTCCTTCAGGATCGCGTTCATCGTCTCGATCGCCGTCTCGCCGAGGAAAGCGCGGCGGCCGGCGAGCATCTCGTAGAGCACGGCGCCGAAGGAGAAGATGTCGGAGCGGTGGTCCGAGGGCTGTCCGCGCAGCTGCTCGGGCGCCATGTAGCCGACCGTGCCGAGCACGGTCCCGGGCTCCGTGCCGGGAGCGGCGGTCGGCGAGTGTGTGTCGCCGGTCTGAGGCAGGCCGAGCTGCCGCGCCAGGCCGAAGTCGAGGATCTTGACGCGCCCCTCTTTCGTGAGGAACAGGTTCTCGGGCTTCAGATCCCGGTGGACGATGCCCTTGTCGTGCGCCGCGGCGAGCCCGAGCGCGATCTCCCGCGCGATCTCCGCGGCCTTGCGCGTCGGGAGCGCGCCCTCGGCGAGACGCTGCCGCAGCGACTCGCCATCGAGCAGCTCCATGACCGCGTAGGTCGTCTCGCCGGAGGTGCCGAAGTCGTGGACGGCGAGGATGTTCGGATGCGAGAGGGCGGCGACCGCCTTGGCTTCGCGCTCGAAGCGAGCGAGCGCCGCGGGATCACGCGCGAGCGAGGCGGGCAGGACCTTGATGGCGACGTCGCGATCGAGCTTCGTGTCGCGCGCCTTGTAGACCTCTCCCATTCCGCCGGCGCCCAGGGGCGAGAGGATCTCGTAGGGACCCAGTCGGGTTCCGGCCGCTAGGGTCATGGACGGACGGATTGTATCCGCCCGCCGCAGAGGGCTAGATCAGGAAGCGCCCCGCCTCCATGATCGGCTCGCCGTCGAACCAGACGTTGAAATCGCGGCCGACGATGTCGATGTGGGTCGTGCTCATCCACTTCGCGCCGGTGTGCTCGGCGTACGGGTGGCCGAAGGCGACGTGAAGCGTCGGCAGCTTCTCGTCCTGCAGGATGTTGCCGATGACGTCGTGAACCGCGATGTTCGTTCCCATCGCGAACTCGCCGACGCGGTTGGAGTTCTCGTCGGTCGCCGTGTAGGCGAGGAAGTCGCGCACGAGGTCCTCGCGCCGGCACTGCACGTCCTTGATCCGGCTGTTCTCGATCGTGACGGACAGCGGGTTGTCCCGCAGATCGCCGTAGCGCGCGCAGAGGTAGTCGCCGACGACGCCGTCCGCGACGTAGACGCCGTCCACCCGCGCCGGAGAGGTCAGGACCTCGCCGCCCGGCAGGTTGCCCCACTTGGACGTCGAGATGATCCCGGAGGTCTTCAGCCACTTGATCGAAGGATCGAAGGTCGCCTCGAGGTGCGAGCCCCCCGGCGAGGTCGCCACGATCTTCTTCGCCTTCAGCGCCCGGTCGAGCAGGCGGCAGGAGATCGCGTCGACGTCGTCGAAGTTCGCGCGCATCGCCTCGACCATGATCCGGTGCGAAATCGAGACCATGTGCGCGTGGCGGATCTGCCGGCGGTCGATGATCGCCGTCAGCGCGCGGCGGAAGGCGAGCTCACCCTGTTTCGGCTGACCCGCGTAGATCGAGACGTCCGCGTGCTCGAGCGCCTCGGCGATCGCGTCCGGCAGCGTCAGCATCGGGCGCGGCCCGTAGTCCTCCATGACGTGGACCTCGATGGTCGCTCCGAGCTCGCGCACCTGGTCCGCGAGGCTCGCCCCGATCTCCTCGGTCTCGAGGTCGGTGACGATCGCCACCCTCTCGTGGGGCTGGACGCGCAGGCACGTCCGAATGGCGTTCCGGGCGCCGGGGATCAGGTCCTCGGCATACGTCGTCTGGAGTTCCCGCAGTTCTTGGGTCAGTGTGAGCTCCTTCGCGTCACGCCCGTCCGGGCGCGATCACTACGATGCAGTCTTCTCGAGCGGCGTTTCGATCGCCAGTCCGTAACGCGTTTCCTCGCAGATGTAATCGACGACTTTTCGGAGGTCGCCGCCCGAGGCCTCGTACGTCCGAAGCTGGCGGTCGGCGCCGGTTCCGTTCTCGAGGATCCAGTGTACCGCCTCGACCTCCCGGCGCGAACCCAGTTCGTCGACCACGTCGTCCACGAACTCCAGCATCTCGTCCACGAGACTCCGGAACGGCACTTCAATTTCCTTGCCAAAATCGATGAGCTTCCCCTCGATGCCGTACCGCGCGGCCCGCCACTTGTTCTCGAGGATCAGGGCGCGCCGGTACCGCCGCCAGCCGAGGTTCTGCACCCGCAGGCGGTAGAGCTTCACGCAGATCGCCTGGATGAGCGCCGCGAGGGTGACCGTCTCCTCGAGCCGCATCGGCACGTCGCACACGCGAAACTCGATCGTCTCGAAGAACGGGTGCGGCCGCACGTCCCACCAGATCTTCTTGCCGTTGTCGACGCAGTTGGTCTTCACGAGGATGCGCACGAAGTCGTCGAACTCGGCCGGCGTGTCGAAGTACTCGGGCATGCCGGTGCGCGGGAAGCGGTCGAACACCTTCGTGCGGAAGCTCTTCAGCCCGGAGTTGCGGCCGAGCCAGAAGGGCGAGTTCGTCGAGAGCGCCAGCAGGTGCGGGAGGAAATACAGCGCCTCGTTCATGATCTGGAAGGCGAGCGTCCGGTCCTTGATGCCGACGTGCACGTGCAGGCCGAAGATGAGGTTCGCGCGCGCGAGCATCTGCATCTCCTCGACGACCTGGTCGTAGCGCGGGTCGGGGAAGATCTTCTGGTCCGCCCAGTTCGAGAAGGGATGCGTTCCCGCGGACGCGACTCGCATGCCGTTCTTCTTCGAGAGGCGGATGATCTCCGTCCGCATCTCGCCGACGTCCTGCCGGACCTCCCCGATGTTCTTGCAGATGCCGGTGCCGATCTCGATGACCGACTGGTGCATCTCGGGCTTGACCCGCTCCTTCAGGAGGAGCCGTCCTTCCTCGAGGATCTCCTGGACGTGGGAGCGCAGCTCCCGCGTCTCCGGATCGATGATCTGGAACTCCTCCTCGACGCCGAGCGTGAAGGCGGGTTCTTCCATCCGCGTGGCCGTCAGGCGTCGCTCCGCGGGCGCGAGGGCGTGGCGCGGGGCACGGCGGGTTTGCGCGGGCGCGGGGCAGTCTTTTTTTCCGTCGAGCCGTTGCCGCCGGCGAGGAACGTCGCCCAGTGGTAGTCCGAGATCGGCTCGGGATCCTGCGCCGCTCGCTCGAGCAGCCAGCGGGTCGCGTGGTCGAGCACCCACTCGAAGTTCTCCGCGCCGACCGACTCGACGGCCGCGTCGGGCGCCGGGTTCAGGAAGTCGATCGCGTAGGGCACGCCGTCGCGGACCGCGAACTCGAGCGTGCCGAAGTCGTAGCCGAGCGCGTTCATGAGCTTGAGCGAGTCGGCGTGGACGCGCTCGAGCATCGCCGGGTCGACCGGCGGCCCCTCCTTGACGTAGCGGGCGTGGTGCGGCTGCTTCGGGTCGTAGCGCATGATGTGGACGTACTTGCGGCCGATCGCGTAGCAGCGGAAGTACTCCGTGAAGACGATCTCCTCCTGGAGCGTCATGACCGTCTGGCCGGACTCGCGGTAGGCGGCGAAGAACTCGTCCGGGTTCGTGACGCGGTACACGCTCTTCCAGCCTCCGCCCGAGTAGGGCTTGAAGAAGGCGGGGAACCCGATGTGCTGGAAGATCTCGTCCCAGTCGAGCGGGAAGACGAGGTTCGTCATCGACTCCGACGTGGTGTCGGGCGGGTGCTGGTTCGACGGAAGGATGACCGTCTTCGGCACCGCCACGCCGAGCTTGCGGGCGAGCACGTTGTTGAAGAACTTGTCGTCCGCCGTCCACCAGAACGGGTTGTTGACGACGATCGTCCCGTCGAGGACCGCCTTCTTCAGGATCGCCCGGTAGAAGGGGATGTCCTGGCTGATGCGGTCGAGCAGGAGGTCGTAGCGCTTCGGGGTGTCGAGCCCCACGCCGCCGATGCGGGCGGGTTCGGCCTGGACCGCGCCGTTGCCGGCCTTGTTGAGGCGATCGACGAGCGTCAAGGGGAAGGAGCGTTCCTGACCGAAGAGAATGCCGATGCGTTTCATGAGCGGACCTCTGTTTCTTGAGACGTGCGGCCGCGGCCGGAAAACCGCAGATTATCGCACGCGATCGGGCGCGACCGGCCGCGCTGAAGTCCCTTCCCGTGAGACGATTAGAAGAACCGCGGTCCCGGCGACGCCGGACGAGGCCGCGCTACCAGATCTGACAGAGGTCCTTTCGCACCATCGGATCGCCCGGCTTGCAGCCGAACGCCTTCGCGAACTCGGGCAGGGTCGACGGCGGCCCGTCCGCTCGGAACTGCGGCAGCGGATGCGGGTTCGTGTTGAGCATCAGCTTCGCGAACTCGGGGCGGATGTTCGCGGCCCACACGTGCGCCCAGGCGAGGAACAGGCGCTGGTCGTCGGTCAGGCCGTCGATCTTCGCCGCCGCGGGTTTGCCCTCGCGCGAGATGTGGTACGCGCGGTACGCGATGCCCAGTCCGCCGAGGTCCGCGGTCGCCTCGCCGAGAACGAGCTTGCCGTTCGTGTGCTGCCCCTCGTAGACGTACGAGGCGTACTGGTCCTCGACGCACTTCGAGCGCTGCTGGTAGTTCTTCAGGTCCTCCGGCGTCCACCAGTCGCGCTGGTTGCCTTTCGCGTCGAACTTGCGGCCCTGGTCGTCGAAGCCGTGCGTCATCTCGTGGCCGATGACCGCGCCGATCGCGCCGTAGTTGACGGCGTCGTCGGCTTTCGCGTCGAAGAACGGCGGCTGCAGGATGCCCGCCGGGAAGACGATCTCGTTCTTCTGCGCGCTGTAGTACGCGTTGACGGTCGGCGGCGACATGCCCCACTCGGCGCGGTCGACGGGCTTGCCGATCTTCGCGAGATCGCGCCGGTACTCGAAGTCGTTGGCGCGCTGGACGTTGAGCACGTACGCGCCGCGGTCGATCGTGAGCTTCGAATAGTCGCGCCACTTGTCGGGATAGCCGATCTTCTGGTCGAACGCGTTCAGCTTCTCCAGGGCCTCCTTGCGGGTCGCCTCGCCCATCCAGGAGAGCGTCGTCAGGTCCGCGCGCAGCGCCGCTACCAGGTTCTTGACCATGGCGTCCGCGCGGGCCTTGGACTCCGGGGGAAAGTAGTCGCGCACCCAGGCCTTGCCCAGCGCGAACCCCAGCGCGTCGTCCGTCGCGGAGACGCAGCGCTTCCAGCGGACCTCGTTCTCGGGCGTGCCCTGCAGCGTTTTGCCGTAGAAGTTGAAGTTCTCGTCGACGAACGCCTTCGAGAGGCTCGGCGCGGCCGAGTGGACGAGGTGCCAGCGCAGGTACGCCTTCCAGGCGGGCAGCGGCGTCCCGGTGAGCTCGCGGTTGACCGCTTCGAAGTAGCCGGGCTGCGCGACGTTGACGGCGACCACCGTCGGGGCGTTCAGATCCTTGAGGAACCCGCTCCACGAGAAGTTGGGCGTGAGCTTTGCGACCTCGTCGAGCGACTTGCGGTGATACGTGTTGTCCGGGTTGCGCCGCTCGACGCGCGTCATCGAGGCCTCGGCGAGCTTGGTCTCGAGCGCCAGGATCGCCTTCGCGTCCTCCGCCGCCTGGTTCGGAGCCTCGCCGAGGAGCGCCAGCATTCTCGTCACGTGCGCGAGGTACTCGTCGCGGAGCTTCTTCGAATCGTCGTCCGTCTTCGTGTAGTAGTCGCGGTCGGGCAGGCCCAGGCCTCCCTGGTACGCCCCCGCGATCACCTCGCTCGAGTTCTTGCGGTCCTGGTCCGAGCCGAAGTTGAACACCGCGTTGACGCCGGAAAGCTGCAGGCGCGCGATCTCCGCCTCGAGATCGGGCGCGCTCGCGACCTTGTCGATCGCGTCGAGCTCGCCCTGGAGCGGCTTCGCCCCCTGCGCCTCGATCGCGGCCTCGTCCATGCAGGAGGAGTAGAAATCGCCGACCTTCTGGTCGTCGGTGCCGGCTGCGTTCGAGGCCTTCGACACCTTCTCCAGGACCTTGTGGAGGCTCTCGCGGTTCTGCTCCTCGAGGACGGAGAAAGAGCCCCACTCGGACTGATCCGACGGAATCGGATTCGACTTCATCCAGCCGCCGTTGGCGTACTGGTTGAAGTCCTGACAGGCGGCGACCGACGTGTTCATGTCGGCCGGATTGATCCCGTGGAGCTCCGGCGTCGGTTTGGAGGAGGGGGTCTGCTGGGCGATGGCCAGCGCGGCTGCCATGAAAACGAGCACGGCGGTCGAGAGCTTCTTCACGGATCCTCCTCGCATGGAGGCCGGATCTTATGCCAGCGCAAGAACGAAACGGGCGGCCTTGGAGGCCGCCCGGGGACGAATGGTCTGCGAATCCGTTACTGCGGCCGGCGCTCTTCCTCGGTCTGGACCGTGTCCGCGAAGAGGAGCCGCCCGTTCTCGAGCGCGGTGTTGCGGAGCGTCACCGCGAGCGCTTCGGCGAGCGTCGAGACAGGATCCACCTCGATCATCGCGCGCACGACCTCCGGCAGGTCCTCGAGGTCGGCCTCGTTGTCCTTCGGGATCACGATGCGCTTGATGCCCGCCCGGACCGCGCCGAGGATCTTCTCCTTCAGCCCGCCGATCGGGAGCACCCGGCCCGAGATCGTGATCTCGCCCGTCATCGCCACGTCGTTGCGGACGGGACGCCGCGAGAGCGCCGAGACGACCGCCGACGCCATCGCGATGCCCGCCGAGGGGCCGTCCTTCGGGATCGCGCCCGCCGGCACGTGGATGTGGATGTCGCGCTCGAAGTCCTTCTCGTCGATGCCGAGCCACGCGGCGTGCGACCGGGCGAACGTCCAGGCCGCGCGCGCCGACTCCTTCATGACGTCGCCGAGCTGGCCCGTCAGGATGAGCTCGCCCTTGCCGCGCATGAGCGAGGCCTCGACGAACATGATGTCGCCGCCCGCCGGCGTGTAGTACATGCCGGTCGCGATGCCGATCTGGTCCTCGCGCGCCATGCGTTCCGGGTGGACGCGCGGGCGGCCGAGGAGCGGCCGGACGTCCTCCGGCCGGACGGTCTGTGTCTCGATCTCCTTCGCCGCCACGCGGCGGGCGATCTTGCGCGCCAGCTTGCCGAGCTCGCGTTCGAGCTGCCGGACGCCGGACTCGCGCGTGTAGCTCGCGATGACCTCGCGGACCGCGGCGTCCTCGAGAGTCAGCTGCCCGGGGGCGAGGCCGTTCTCCTCGATCTGCCGCGGCACCAGGTAGCTCTTCGCGATCTGGAGCTTCTCCTCCTCGGTGTAGCCGGCGAAGTCGACGTTCTCCATGCGGTCGAGCAGCGGGGCCGGGATGTTCTGGATGAAGTTGGCCGTCGCGATGAACAGCACCTCGGACAGGTCGAACGGCACGCCGAGGTAGTGGTCGGTGAACGAGTCGTTCTGCGCCGGGTCGAGCACCTCGAGGAGGGCCGATGCCGGGTCGCCCTGGTAGGAGACGCCGAGCTTGTCGACCTCGTCGAGCAGGAAGACCGGGTTCTTCGAGCCCGCCTGCTTCATGCCCTGCAGGATGCGCCCGGGCATCGCGCCGATGTAGGTCCGCCGGTGGCCGCGGATGTCCGCCTCGTCGCGCGCGCCGCCGAGGGAGATGCGCACGTACTTGCGCCCCATCGCGCGGGCGATCGACTTGGCGATCGACGTCTTGCCGACGCCGGGCGGGCCGGAGAACAGCAGGATCCGTCCCTTGCCGGCGCGGGCGGCCTCGACCTTCTTCTCGGTCTCCGGCTCGCTCGGGGCGGGCTTCTCGGCCGCGACGTCGCGCTGCTGGGCGAGCTGCCGCACCGCGAGGAACTCGAGGATCCGGTCCTTGACGTCCTTCAGGCCGTAGTGGTCCTCGTCGAGCACGCGAGCCGCCTCGCCGACGTCGAGCTTCTCCTCGGTGCGCACGTTCCACGGCAGCTCGGCCACGGTTTCGAGATACGTGCGGATGACCTGCGACTCCATGGACTCGCGGCCGATGCGCGTCAGGCGCGCCCACTCCCGGTCCACTTCCTTGCGGGCCTCCTCGGGAATGTCGAGCGCGTCGAGCTTGGCGCGCAGCTCCTTCAGGCCGTCGTTGCTCTCGCCCTCGCCCTCGCCGAGCTCCTTCTGGATCGCCTTCAGCTGCTCGCGCAGGTACATCTCGCGCTGGCGGCCGCCGATCTCCTCCTTGACCTTCGACTGGATGTCCTCCTGCGCGGAGAGGACCTCGACCTGCCGCTGCACGTGCAGGAGCACGCGGCGCAGGCGGTCCTCGACCGAGAGGGTCTCGAGCAGGATCTGCTTCTCGGCGACCGGAATGTCGAGGTAGCCGGCGACGAGGTCGGCGAGGCGGCCGGGCTCGTTGACCTCGGCCAGGATCTGGTCGACGGTCTCCTCCGGGAGGCCGAGCTTCTTGCCGAGCTCGGCGGCGCGCTCCCGCGCCTCGCGGTGGAGACCGGCGAACGCGGGTTCGCGAGGATCGAGGGGCAGCATCTCGGCCGCGTCCTGGACGGTGGCCTCGAGATAGCCGCCGTGCGGGCCGACGCGCAGCGCGATGCCGCGCGACTTGCCCTCGAGGACGAGACGGATCCCGCCGATGCCGCGCTGGATCGAGCCCAGCGTCGCGATCGTTCCAATCGTGTAGAGGTCGGTCGGGACGACGTTCTCTCCGTCGTGCCGCTGGGCGACCGCGAAGACGAGGCGCTCGGGCGTGTTCATCGCCGCCTCGATGGCGCGCAGGGTCCCCGCGCGGCCCGCCGAGATCGGGAACGTCACGCCCGGAAACAGAACGGCGTTCCTCATCGGAACGACCGGGAGAGCCTGAGACTGGGTCATTCGGATTTCCTTTCCGGGCTTAAATACGCGCGAAACCCGCCCGCCGGTTCCCATTGCAAAACCGCGGCCCAGAGGGCCGCACCCCTCACAACGAGGATCCGGGGAGACGGATTCCACGCCCCGATCCGTCGGCGCCCGGGAATACGCGCGTGTTACGCGGTGCGCCGCAGGACCGCGATCGAGACGTCGTCCTCGGGCGCCTCGCCGCCGCGGAAGGCGCGGGCCTCTCCCGCCAGTGCGTCCGCGAGCGCCTGCGCGCCGGTCCGCACGCCCGCGCGCGCGGCCGCCTCGATGCGCGCGTCGCCGAAGTCCTCGCCCACGGCGTTGCGCGCCTCCGAGAGTCCGTCGGAGTGGATCAGCAGCACGTCGCCCGCGTCGAGCCGGCTCGAGTCGACCGGCCAGGTGAGGTCCGGCTTGATGCCGAGCGGATACGCGCCGGTGCCGATCCGTCCGCGCACCGTGCCGTCGGCGGCGATCCGGATCGCGGGAGGGTGCCCGGCGACGGCGCTCGTCACGCCGCCGTCCGGCGCCACCACGAGATACACGCAGCCGAAGAAGGCGCGCTTGCTTCCCGTGCGGCAAAGGATGCGGTTGAGCGTCGCGAACATCGCGGCGGGCGAGGGATCGGTCTCGAGCTGGGTGCGAAACGCGGCGTGCGCGACCGCCATGACGAGCCCCGCGGCCATGCCGTGCCCCGATGCGTCGCCGAAGAGGACCGCGAGCCGGCCGTCCGGCAGCGGCACGAAGTCGTAGATGTCGCCGCCGACCATGTTGGCGATCTCGTTGTGGGCGCCGAGCTCGAGCGTCGGGAGGCGCGGGAGGACCTTCGGGATCAGGCTCGCCTGGAGCTCCCGCGCGAGCTCGAGCTCGTCGCGGAAATTGATCTTGTCGACGAGCTCCATGCCGAGGAGCAGGACGAGCAGCGCGGAGGACGCCGCGAGGAACCCGCTGTCGAGGTCGACGGTGTAGCTGACGGTGCGTTCCTTGCCGTCCTCCTCCCGGTTCTCGCGGCGCTCGAACTTCGGCGAGAAGATCGTGAGGAGAAAGAGCGCGAGCACGACGAGGAAGATCACCCGGCGCGCGGGGGCCAGCCGCGCCGCGAGGCCGAAGAGCACGCTGTTGAGGGTCTTGAACCACCGCTTCCAGCGCCGGCGCGTGCGGTCGATCGCCTCCCGGTCGTCGGCGGTGAGCTTCTCCTTCGCGTCGCGCCACTCGCGACGGTAGAGGCCGATGATGTCCTCGCGGCCGACGTCGCGGAAGGTCTCCCGGAGGAGGTCCTTCCACTTCGTGCGCCGCTGCGGCGTGTCCGCCATGCGGAGCGGATTATTTCCGATCCGGCTCCCAGGCGGCCATCGTCCGGCCGCCGGGCTCGGCGCCCGCCGGCCCGGTTTCGCGCGTCACGAGGAGGCGCTCCGGGGCCGAGCCGAGGGCGGCATTTTCGGCGATCCGGCGCGCGTGGCCGGAGGCGTCGGGAACGGCCTCGCCGAGCAGGATCCAGCGGCCGCCGGCGCGGGCCCAGGCCCGGTCCGTCTCGCCGGGCGCCGTCGCGGGGAACTTCGACAGGGTCACGACGGCGGTCGGGGAGCCGGGCCGGAAGCGGAAGGTCGCGTGCGCCTCGGGCGGAACGCCGGGCCCGGCGGAGAGGCGCAGCGCGACGGAATCGCTCGAGGTCAGCATCTCGAGGGCCCTCTCGTCACGGGCGAGCTCGCGGCCTCCGTTCCGCTGCCGGACGGCGATCGCCACCATGATGCCGACGAGGAGCATCGCCACCAGCGGGCCCACCGCGACGCGGAGCCGCGCCACCCCGGAGCGGATGCGCGACTTGGCCGTGCCGAGCGGGACCTGGAGGAGCGACGCGATCGCCCCGTGCGGCAGGTCCTCGAAGTACGCGAGCCCGAGCGCGGCCCGCTCGCCGTCGGGCAGGCGCGCCAGCGCCGCGCGCAGGATCTCCCCGCGCCGCCGTTTCCAGAGCGCGTCGTCCGCCGCGGGCAGGGGATCGGGGAGGTCGGCGACCGCGTCCTCGTCCGCGCCGGGAGCGTCGGCGGGGCGGCGGGTCCGGCGCCGGAGCTCGTTGGCGATGCGGTGGCGCGCGATCGCGAAGAGCCAGGGCTTCGCGCCGCCGCGGGACGGGTCGAACGACGCGGCGCCGCGCCAGGCCGCGAGGAACACGTCCTGGACGATCTCCTCCGCGGTCGCCGGATCGAACGTCTGCGACGCCATGCCGAAGATCGCCCCGGCATGGCGCGCGTAGAGCTCGCCCACGGCATCATGACGGCCGCGCGCGATCTCCCGGAGCAGCTCTTCGTCGCTCGTAACGATGTCGGCGCCGGCCCGCTCGCGCGAGGCCGGCGCCCTCCGGTGGGTCATCTTATGGGACGCCTCACTCGACGACGATCGTCATCTTCATGCCGCCGTGGCCGGACCCGCAATAGTGGTCGCAGAGAATCAGATACGGGCCCGCCTCGTCGGCGCGGATCGGAACGCGCACCGTCTTCCCCGGCGCGAGGTCTTCGTCGAAGCCGAACTTCCGCGAGAAGAGGCCGTGGGTGACGTCCTGGCTCGTGACCTCGAGAACGACGTTCTCGCCCTTCTTGACGTGAATCTCCTTCGGCTCGAACTCGAAGCGTTTGGCGACGACCGGAATCACGCGCGGTTCGTCGGCGCGGGCTGGCGCGCTGACGACCGAGGCCACCGTGGCGAGCACGACGGACGCGATCGCGAGGAAACGCAGGGCGGTCTTCATGATTCCTCTCCTTTTCGAAGCAGCTGCTGGATGCCGACGGTGCCGGCGTATTCGCGCAGCGTGAGCTCCATCGGCTCGACGCCCGGGCGGGCCGGCGGGCGCTCGCGGACGCGGCGAAGACCCAGGTTCTCGAACGGCTTCGCGGGATCGAACGCAACCGGCTTCTTCGGCGCGCCGGTCTCGGGATCCGGAAACGCGAAGATGAGCGAACGCGACGCGTAGTGCGTCGCGTGTCCCTCCTCGTGCACGTGCTCCCGATGGATGTGGCCGTACAGGACGGTCACGTTCTCGTAGGGCGCGAGCGCGCTCATCACCCGGTCCCCGTCCGAGGTGAACCACTCCCAGTCGGGCTTCAGGTCGAAGAGCGGCCGGTGCGTGAACACGACGATCGGCGCGCTCTTCGGGAAGCGCTCGAGGTCCTTCTGCAGCCACGCGAGCTGCTCCGGTCCGACGGCGGGCTTGCCGCGCGAGACGTTGTCGAGCGCGACGAAGTGCACGCCGCGATGGTCGAAGGAGTAGTACGTCTCGCCGAAGTTCTCGCGGAACAGGACGCCGCCGTCGAGCCCGGCGTCGTGCTCGCCGGGGACGCATTGGATCCGCGTCGCGCGCAGCCCCGCGGCGATCTCCCGGAAGCGCTTCATGCGCGCCGCGTGCTCGCCCGGCTTCTCGCTGTCGTGCGTCAGATCGCCCGTGAAGAGGACGAGGTCCGGCGGCTCGGGCAGCGCGTTGACCGTCTCTACGGCGCGCTCGAAGGCCTTCGTGCCGAGGGGATCGGGCGGCCCGTCGAAACCGACGTGCGTGTCGGAAAATTGGACGAACGAAAAGGGTGTCGGCCGCTCGCCGTTCTGGCGGCCGAGCGCGTTCATGAGCCCGCCGCCCTCTCCCAGGGCGGGCGGCGCGAAGCGGTAGAGCGCGCCGGCGCCGAGCGTCAACCCCGTGATCTTGAAGAACTTGCGTCGATCGACCGGAACCATGGCTGCCCCCCGAGCCGGCTCACAGTGCCAGTGCCGGCTTCATGGGGCAATACACCGGTGGACGGCGTTTGGATGACTCCTGGAGGGCGCGTCTGAAATGGTTCCCTCTCCCGGCGGGAGGGGGCAGGAGAACGGGCCCTCTCCTCGCCCTTCAGAACCCCCAGAGCGCGAGCTCGTCCAGGAGCGTCGCGACCTGGGGGTGCGCGGCCAACTCCTTGTAGAGCCAGCCGTGCCGCTCGCGCAGGGTCTCCATGTGAGCGCGCATCGACTCCCGGTCGCCTTCCGCGGCGGCGATCCGCACCTTCTCCATGGCGGTGCGCGACGCGGCATCGAGGCGCCCCTCCACCTGTTGGTGGAGCGCGTCGAAGGACGCGTGCACCCGGTCGGCGTGATCGTCGGGAGGCTTCTCGGCCATCGCGTTCGAGCCTATCAGAGGAGCGCCGGCAGCTCCGCGAGGGAGCCGAGGACCGCGTCGGGCCGCACGCTCGAGCGCCCCGCGTCTTCCGCGCGGTGCTTGCCGGTCCGCACCAGAATGCCGCGCATCCCCGCCGCCTGTCCGCCGCCGACGTCCGACTCGAGATCGTCGCCGATGATGGCCGCCTCGTGCGGATGGATGCCGAGCGCGTCGAGCGCGGCGCGGAAGAACGTGGGCGCCGGCTTGCCGGCGAGCACCGCCTCGCGGCCGGACGAGTACTCGAGCGCCGCCGCGAAGCCGCCGACGTCGAGCATGAACCCGTCCGCGGCGCGCCAGTAGCGGTTGCGCGCGAGCGTCACGAGCTCCGCGCCGGCGAGGAGATGGCGGAAGGCCCGGTTCAAGCGCGCGTAGGTGAATGCGTCGCCGAGGTCGCCGAGCACCACCGCCTGCGGCGCTTCGTCGTCCTGGGCGATGCCGGGCAGGTCCTCGAGGAGCCGCGGCGTGCCGAGGAGGTCGACGCGGGAGATCCCCCGCGCGGCGAGGAGCGCGTGCGCGGCCCGGGGAGCATTGAAGATGCGCTCCGGAGCGACGGAAAGACCCATCTCGGCGAGCTCGCGCGCGATGACCGCGCGGGGACGGCTCGTCGTGTTCGTGACGAACCGGTGCGGGATGCCGCGCGCCTCCGCCTCCGCGAGCGCCTCGGCGGCGCCGGGGATCAGCCGCCGATCCTGGTAGACGGTGCCTTCGAGGTCGACGAGGAGCGCGCGGACCCCGGAGAGCGCGGCGCTCACGAGCGCGCGATCATCCGCTCGTACAGCGTCAGCAGCGCCTGCGTGCCGTCCTCGCCGCGGCCCTGCGCCTCCAGGGCGGAGAGGAGCTGGTGCACGAGCGCGGTGCCGGGCAGCGGCACTCCCTTCTCGCGCGCGGTCTTCAGCACGATCGCGAGGTCCTTCTGCTGGTGCTTGATCGCGAACGCGGGCTTGAAGTCACGGTCGATCATCTTTTTCCCGAGGATGTCGAGCATCCAGCCGCTCGCCGCCCCGCCCATCAGCGCCTCGTGCAGCGCCGCCATCGGCAGGCCCGCCTTCTCCGCGAGCGCGATGCCCTCCGACACCGCCATCAGCGTGCCCGCCACGACGATCTGGTTGACGGCCTTGCCGAGCTGGCCGGAGCCCGAGGGGCCTAGGTGCGTGATCCGCTTCCCCATCGCCGAGAGCACGGGCCGTGCCCGCTCGAGCGCCGCCCCGTCGCCGCCGACGAAGAAGGTCAGCGTCCCCTCGATCGCGCCCTTCTGGCCGCCCGAGACCGGCGCGTCGAGAAACGCGACGCCCGTCTCCGAGAGGCCCCGGGCGATCCGGACGGCGGCGTCGGGAGCGATCGTCGAGGAGTCGATGACGACGGCGCCCTTCCGCGCCCCGGCGGCCGTCCCGCGAGGACCGAGATGCACCTCCTCGACCTCGGGCGCGTCGGGGAGGCACGAGACGACGACGTCGGCGGCGCGGGCGACCTCCTCGGCGTGGGCGAAGGCCGTCGCCCCGACCTCGGCCGCGAGCGCGCGGGCCTTCTCGGGCGTCCGCGTCGCGACCGAGAGCCGGAATCCGGCCTTCGCCAGGTTGCGCGCCATCCCCTGGCCCATCGTGCCGAGCCCGATGAATCCGACTTCGAGCGCCATGGCGACCTCCGTCGAAGGCCCCGATTGTATGGTTGAGATGCCGGTGTCCCGGCCCGTGACTAACCGAGGTGGATGCCCTCGAGATGCGCGCGGAGCGCCTCGTCCTGGACCTCGCGCAGCCGGTCGAGTCCCTTCCGCGCGAGCGCGACGAGCTCCGCCAGCTGCGCGTCGGAGAAGGGACGCCGCTCGGCCGTCGCCTGGAGCTCGACGAGGTTGCCCGACGCCGTGCCGACGACGTTGCAGTCCACGTCGGCCTCGGAGTCCTCCTCGTACGCGAGGTCGAGCACCGCCTGGCCGGCGCAGACGCCGACGGACACCGCGGCGACGGTTTCGCGGAGCGGCCAGCGGGGAATGCGCCCCTCTTTGACCAGGCGCGCGAGCGCGATCGCGAGCGCGACGCACGCGCCGGTGATCGCGGCGCAGCGGGTGCCGCCGTCCGCCTGCAGGACGTCGCAGTCGAGCGTGATCGTGCGCTCGCCGAGCCCGCGCAGCTCGACCACCGAGCGCAGCGACCGCCCGATGAGGCGCTGGATCTCGTGCGTGCGCCCGCCCTGGCGTCCCTGCGCGGCCTCGCGCGCCGAGCGCGTGTGGGTCGCTCGCGGGAGCATCCCGTACTCCGCCGTGATCCAGCCGCTCCCGCTGCCCTTCAGGAACGGCGGCACGCGGTCCTCGACCGAGGCGGCGCAGAAGACCTTCGTGTGGCCGAGCGTGATCATCGCGGACCCCTCGGCGTGGCGGGCGACGTCCGTCTCGATCGAGACGGGCCGGAGCTCCCCGGGCGGGCGGCCGTCCGGGCGGGGCGTCGCTCGCGTCACGGCCGGGCCGTCCGGGCGGCCGGCG